>NZ_JBCNUN010000003.1:0-273096 GCF_039605615.1 Microbacterium rhizophilum
AGTGTCACCACCAAACACACCCGAAGTGTCACCGATGTCCTGATACAGAACTGTCACCAATGTCCTGCGACATGACACGCCGAATTCGCGCGGAAAAGGCATGTCGCCGCTGAGAGGACGTGTTCTCGATGAGGGGAGGGGGCCGGATCCGCAAGCCCTGTCGTCGGATCGCGCGGCTCCGTAGGGTTGCGGCTATGGCGTCGGAACGCATCACCCTGACCATCCCCGGACCGGACGGCGACCGCGAGGTCGGCCTGTCGAGCCCCAACCGGGTGCTGTGGCCCGAGGTGGGCATCACGAAGCACGAGCTCGCGGAGTACGTCATCGCCGTCGCCGACGCGTTCCTCGCGCACAACGGGCACCGGCCCGTGTCGCTCGAGCGCTACCCCGACGCCGTCGGCGGCGAGATGTTCTTCTCGAAGAACCCGCCCAAGGGCGCGCCGGCGTTCGTCGAGTCCGAGACCGTCACGTACAACAGCGGGCGGCGGCATCCGCAGATCGTCCTCACCGAGCCCGCCGCGATCGTGTGGGCCGTGCAGATGAACACCGTGGTCTTCCACCCGTGGGCGTCGCGTGTGCCCGTCACCGACAACCCCGTCGAGCTGCGCATCGATCTGGACCCGCAGCCCGGCACGGATGTGACCGACGCGATCCCCGCGGCGCACGCGCTGCGCGAGGTGCTGCGCGAGGCGGGCCTGGAGGCCTGGATCAAGACCAGCGGCAACCGCGGTCTGCACGTGTTCGCGCCGATCGTGCCCGAGTGGGAGTTCCTCGACGCGCGGCACGCCGTGATCGCCGCGGGCCGCGAGCTGGAGCGCCGGATGCCCGACAAGGTCACCACGGCCTGGTGGAAGGAGGAGCGCGGGCAGCGCATCTTCGTCGACTTCAACCAGGCCAATCGCGACCGCACGATGGCCGGCGCCTACAGCCCGCGCGCGCTGCCGCACGCGTCCGTGGCCACGCCGCTGCACTGGGACGAGGTCGACGACGTCGATCCGAAGCGCTTCACCGTCCGGACGATCCCCGAGCGGCTCGCGCAGGGCGATCCGTGGGCCGGGATCCAGGATCGACCGGGCCGGATCGACACGCTGCTGGAGTGGTGGCGTCGCGACGTCGAGAACGGCCAGGGCGAGATGCCGTTCCCGCCCGAGTTCCCCAAGATGCCGGGTGAGCCGCCGCGCGTGCAGCCCAGCAAGAAGAATGCCGAGAACTGGGACGCCGCCGGCAACCGGATCGATTGAGTCAGTCGCGCGGGTGGCGGAACGTCCGTCGGTGCTCGCGCTCGGCCGGGCGCTTGTTGGCGCGGCGGACGGCGCGCGGCGGCTTGCCGCCGAGGTACGAGGCCTCGGAGTCGACGAGGAACGCGCCCGCCAGCAGCTCGCGGCCGACGAGCATCCGGAAGCCCATGGCGTCGCGGCGGGTCAGCGTGACCTCCGCCGGGATCACCCGGTCGAGCACGCGGACGTCCAGCATCACGACCACGCGCCGCTCGGTGTGCCCCGACGAGCTGCGGACGCGCCGGTGGTCGTGCACGGGCAGCTCGACCGTGACCGCATCGTCGGCGCTGCGCTGCCACGGGTGCACCTCGAAGCGGACCCATGACTCGCCATCGCGCGAGAACTCCTTCAGCCCGAACGCGTGCAGCGACGACGTGCGGGCGCCCGTGTCCACCTTGGCCTTGAGCCACTCCACGCCCACCCCGGGCAGCCCCACCCATTCGCGCCACCCCACGAGCGCGTGACTCGGCACGCTCTCGGACGGGGGAAGATGGGTGGGCACGTCTCTTATCCAATCAGGAACACAGGACCGCTCAGTGAAGATCGCCATCTTGTCGCGCGCGCCGCGCGCCTACAGCACCCAGCGACTCCGTGCCGCCGCGCTCGATCGCGGCCACGACGTGAAGGTGCTCAACACCCTCCGATTCGCGATCGACCTGGCCGGGGACGAACCCGATCTGCAGTTCCGGGGGCGGCGGCTGTCGGAGTACGACGCCGTCATCCCGCGCATCGGCAACTCGATCACGTACTACGGCACGGCCGTCGTGCGGCAGTTCGAGCAGATGGACGTCTACACGCCCAACACCGCCAACGGCATCGCGAACTCGCGGGACAAGCTGCGGGCGAACCAGATCCTGTCCCGGCACGGGATCGCGATGCCCGCCACCGCGTTCGTGCGCGATCGCGCGGACGTGGTGCCGGCGATCGAGCGCGTCGGCGGCGCGCCGGTCGTCCTGAAGCTCCTCGAGGGCACGCAGGGGATCGGCGTGATCCTCGCGCCCGAGATCAAGGTCGCCGAGGCGATCGTGGAGACCCTGCAGTCGGCGCGGCAGAACGTGCTGATCCAGCACTTCGTGAAGGAGTCGAAGGGCAAGGACATCCGTGCCCTGGTCGTCGGCGACCGCGTCGTCGCGGCCATGCGCCGCTCGGCGAAGGGCGACGAGTTCCGCTCGAACGTGCATCGCGGCGGGTCCGTCGAGCGGGTGGAGCTCAGCGAGGAGTACGAGCGCACCGCCGTGCGCGCCGCGCAGATCATGGGTCTGAAGGTCGCGGGCGTCGACATGCTGGAGTCGGACGAGGGGCCGCTCGTGATGGAGGTCAACTCGTCGCCGGGCCTGCAGGGCATCGAGGAGGCGACAAAGCTCGACGTCGCCGGCGCGATCGTCGACTACATCGGCAACCAGGTGGCGTTCCCGCAGATCGACGTGCGCGAGCGACTGTCGGTCTCGACCGGCTACGGCGTGGCCGAGCTGGTCGTGCACGGCGACGCCGAGCTCGTCGGCACCAGGCTCGCCGAGTCGGGCCTGCGCGAGCGCGACATCACGGTGCTCACGCTGCACCGCGGCGCGTCGGTCATCCCGAACCCGAAGGGCAGCTGGGTGCTCGAGGCCGAGGACCGCCTGCTGTGCTGGGGCAAGCTCGAGGAGATGCGCTCGATGATCCCCGAGCGCCCCAAGCGGCGCCCCCGCGTCAAGAAGCTCCCGAAGGTGCCGATCCCCGACGAGGACTGACTAGTCGATGACGTCGGCGAGGTCGTACTTCGCGGGGACGTCGAGCTGGTCGAAGCGGCAGGATGCCGTGTCGCGGTCGGGACGCCAGCGCTCGAACTGCACCGTGTGGCGGAAACGCATCCGGAACGCCGGATCGCCCTCCAGCTGGTCGTAGCGCACCTCGAGCACGCGCTCGGGGCGCAGTGCCACGAACGAGACGTCCTTCTTCGCGGAGAACCGGCTGCGCTCGCCCTCGCCCACGCCGCTCACCAGCGGCTCGAGCTCGTCGATCAGCTCGAGGCGGCGCTTGTCGCTGAACGCCGACACGCCGCCGACGTTGTGCAGCTCGCCGTGCTCGTCGTACAGGCCCACCAGGATCGAACCGACGCCGCGGCCGCTCTTGTGGATCCGGTAGCCGACCGCCACGACATCGGCCGTGCGGGCGTGCTTGATCTTGAGCATCGTGCGCTTGCCCGCGGCGTATGGCTGATCGGCGGGCTTGGCGACGACGCCGTCGAGGCCCGCCCCCTCGAACTCCTCGAGCCAGCGCTCCGCGAGCGCGTGGTCCTCGGTCGTGCGCGTCAGGTGCAGCGGGTGCGGCGCATCCCGCAGCAGGTTCTCGAGCCGCGCGCGGCGCTCGCGGAACGGCAGATCCAGGAGCGACTCGCCGCCGACCGACAGCAGGTCGAACGCGATCAGCATGGCGGGCGTCTCGGTCGACAGCTTCGCGATGCGGGAGGCGGCGGGGTGGATCCGCTGCGACAGCGTGTCCCACGACAGGCGCTGGGATCCGGGCTCGCCGGCCGCGATCACGATCTCGCCGTCGAGGACGCACGGTTCGGGCAGGATGCGCGCGAGCGCGTCGACCAGCTCGGGGAAGTACGGCGTCAGCGGCTTGGCGCCGCGCGATCCGAGCTCGACGCTCTCGCCGTCCCAGGACGCGAGCACGCGGAACCCGTCCCACTTCGGCTCGAACACGAGCCCGCCGGGGTGCTTGGCGGGATCCGGGATCCCGGCCACGGCCTTGGCGAGCATCGGGGCGGGCAGGTCATGGGGCATGCGCCCATCCTGCCCGGTTCTCGCTGTCAGAACAGGTCGCTCAGCTTCGCGGGCTCGCGGGCGTCGGCGAGGGCCGTGCGGGCCGCGTGCCAGCCGGCCATGCCGTTCACGCCCGGGCCGGGCGGGGTCGAGGCCGACGCGAGGTAGACGCCCTTCATGGGCGTGCGCCACGGCGCGGTCGACACGACCGGACGGCGGAACGCCTGCGTCATCGAGAACGCGCCGCCCAGGATGTCGCCGCCGACCTCGGCCGGGTTCAGCGCCTCCCGCCCGGAGGCGGGCACGGCGTGCGACGCGAGGATCCGGTCGCGGAAGCCGGGCGCGAAGCGCTCGACCTGGCGCGTGACGTGCTCGGTCGGGTCGAGCGGGGATCCGTTCGGCACGTGCATGTACGCCCACAGCACGGCCTTGCCCTCGGGCGCGCGCGACGGATCCAGCACGGACGGCTGCACGGCCAGCACGTACGGGCGCTCCGACACGCGCCCGCGGGACACGGCGTTCTCACTGGCCTCCACCTCGGCGCGCGTGCCGCCCAGGTGCACGGTGGGGGCGCGCGCGACGTCCGGGTTGGTCCACGGCACGGGGCCGTCGAGCGCGAAGTCGACCTTCGCCGCCGCGGCGCCGTAGCGATACGCCCGGATCGCCCGGGCATAGGAGGCGGGGACGTCCGGATGCGACAGCAGCAGGCGCGGGGACGTGTCCAGCAGCAGCAGATCGCCGGCGGCCGGATCGCCCCAGTCGAGCGTCGCGAGATCGGTGACGTGCCGGTCGGTCTCGATCAGCCCGCCGTGCGCGCGGAGGTCGTCGGCGAGCGCATCCGGCAGCGCCTGCGCGCCTCCGACCGGATACGCCCAGCCGCGCTCGGTGTGCGCCAGCGCGGCGAGCAGCACGC
This sequence comes from Microbacterium rhizophilum, assembly GCF_039605615.1. Lineage (NCBI taxonomy): Bacteria > Bacillati > Actinomycetota > Actinomycetes > Micrococcales > Microbacteriaceae > Microbacterium > Microbacterium rhizophilum. The sequence goes on from NZ_JBCNUN010000003.1 coordinate 4,938, forward strand.
CGGACGCCGCCGACGCGAGCGACGGGAGCGCCGTGTTGGCGTGCGCCAGCACCCCGCCCAGCAGCGCCGTCGCCTCCGCCGTGCGGAACGTGCGGCGCCCGAGCGCGGATCCCGCCTCGAGGACGCGCAGGCCGAAGCGGACGGTCGCGAGCGGGTCGCGTGGGATCCGCAGCAGCTGGTTGCCCGTGAAGTCCAGGACGCCGTCGATGCGGTGCGCGAGGGGACGCGTCAGCGCGAGCCACGCGCGGCCGTCCGGCCCGAGCTCCGCGGCCGTCCGGTCGAGGTCGCGCCAGGCGACCGCCGCGCGCCCGCCGTCGAGCGGCTGCGCGTACGACGCGTCGGGCACGATCCATCCGATCCGCTCCTCGATGCCGAAGGCGCGGAAGAACGGTGACGTCACGGCCGCCGGATGGATCGCCGAGCACACGTCGTGCCGGAAGCCGGGCAGCGTCAGCTCCGCGGTCCGGGAGCCGCCGCCGACGGTGCCGGACGCCTCCAGCACGGTGACCGCGTACCCCGCCCGCGCGAGGCTCACCGCAGCGGCCAGGCCATTGGGCCCGCTTCCCACCACGGTGGCGCGCGTCATCTTCCCAGTATCTCGCACGCTGCGGGGCCGCGAGCGGCACCCTTGCGAGCGAGGGCGCTGTCGCTTCGCTCCATCGCCGGCAGCGCTTCGCGCTGCGGGCCCCATCCGGGGCACGCTCGCTTTGCTCGCACGAGTCGGGCTCGGCGGTCAGACGAACGCGCTCACTCCGGTGATGTCGCGGCCGATGATGAGGGCCTGGACGCTCTCCGTGCCCTCGTATGTGTGGATGGCCTCGATGTCGGCGAGGTGCTGCATCACGCGGTTCTCGAGCAGGATGCCGTTGCCGCCGAGCAGGTCGCGGGCCGTGCGGGCGACGTCGCGCGCCGTGCGGGTGTTGTGGAACTTCGCCAGCGACGCCTGCGTCGGGCGGAGGGAGCCGGCCGCCTCCAGGTCGGCGAGGCGTCGGCAGTAGAGCTGCATGGCGGTCAGCTGCGACAGCATCTGCGTCAGGCGCTCCTGCACCATCTGGAACCTCGCGAGCGGCTTGCCGAACTGGATCCGCTGGGTCGAGTACGCCAGCGCCGCCTCGTAGCAGGCGGTCGCGTGGCCGAGCGCCGACCAGGCGACGCCCGAGCGGGTCGCGAACAGCACGGTCGACGTGTCGCGGAAGGAGTGCGCGCCGGGCAGCACGGCGTCCTCGGGGAGGCGCACGTCGTCCAGTCGGATGTGGGCCTGATGGATGCCGCGCAGCGACAGCTTGCCCGTGATCACGGTGCCGACGTAGCCCGGCGTCTCCTGCTCGACGAGGAAGCACCGCACCTGGCCGTGATCCGCGTCGCCGTCGCGGTCCACGCGCGCCCACACGAACGTCACGGCGCTGTCCCAACGACTGCCCGAGGCGCCGTTGCCGATCCACTTCTTCGCGCCGCGCAGGATCCATCCGTCCCCGTCCCAGCGCGCGACCGTCTCGAGAGATGTCGAGTCGGATCCGTGATCCGGCTCCGTGAGCGCGAACGCGCCGGGCACCTCGCCGCGCGCGATCGGCCCGAGCCAGCGCGCCTGCTGCTCGGGGCTGCCGAACAGCGCGAGCGTGCGCAGGGCCAGCCCGCCCTGCACGGCGATCACGGTGCCGAGCGATCCGTCGGCGCGCGAGATCTCCATGTTCACCAGGCCGGCCGCCAGGGGCGACATCGGGGTCAGCTCCGCGTGCTCGATGCCGTCGACGTAGAGGTCGGCGTCGCCGAGGGCGGCGAGCGCCTGCAGCGGGTACTCCGCCTTGTCCCACGCCTCGGCCATGCGCGGCGCCAGCGCCTCGCCGACCTCGCGGGCGCGCGACCACTGCGCGCGGTCGGCTCCCTCCACATCGGCGAACACCGCGTAGTAGTCGGTGTCGAGGGGGGACGTCACGTCGTAGGAGAGGACCTTCTCTCCCGGAAAGAGCGGGGATGCCATGCCGCCAGGCTACGAGAGTCGCCCGCCGCGACCCGCCTCGTTTGGAGGTGTCCGCCAGCGGGAGCCGCGGAACGCGTGCCATAGACTGAGCGAGGTTTCAGGCGACGCCTTACGGAGGTCTCTCATGTTCATCATCTCGCTGCTGCTGTTCCTCGGCGGCTTCGCGCTGTTCGGCCTCGCCTTCAACATCGACGTGCTGCAGGGTCTCGTCTTCGCGGCGGGCATCATCGCGGTGTGCCTCGCGATGGCCCTGCCGATGCACTTCAGCAAGACGTCTCGCTGACGCCCACGCACCTCCCGAACGCGGCTCCGGATCATCCGGGGCCGCGTTCCTCTGTGTGCGGCGGGTGGGGAGCCGGTGACCGCTGAGCGGATCCTGAATCGGCCCGGACACCGCGGGATAGTAGGCTGGGATCTCGGTCGAGATCTCTCGACGTCGAGACAATCAGTCTCCTCCCGTGGCCCCACCGAAGGAATGCAACGTGGACCTGTACGAGTACCAGGCTCGAGACCTTTTTGAGAAGTACGAGGTGCCGGTGCTCGCCGGCATCGTCGCCGACACCCCCGAGGAGGTGAAGGCAGCGGCCGAGAAGATCGGCGGCGTCGTGGTCGTCAAGGCCCAGGTCAAGACCGGCGGGCGCGGCAAGGCCGGCGGCGTGAAGGTCGCGAAGACCCCCGACGAGGCGTACGAGGCGGCCAAGGCCATCCTCGGTCTCGACATCAAGGGCCACGTCGTCAAGCGCGTCATGGTCGCGCAGGGCGCCGACATCGCCCGCGAGTTCTACTTCTCGGTGCTGCTGGACCGCTCCAACCGCTCGTACCTGTCGCTCGCGTCCGTCGAGGGCGGCATGGAGATCGAGCAGCTCGCGGTCGAGAAGCCCGAGGCGCTCGCGCGCATCGAGGTCGACCCGCTGACCGGCATCGACGAGGCCAAGGCGCTCGAGATCGCCAAGGCCGGCGGCTGGGACGAGGAGCTCGCGCCCAAGGTGGCCGCGGTCTTCGTCAAGCTGTACAACGTCTACAAGAGCGAGGGCGCGACCCTCGTCGAGGTGAACCCGCTCGTCCTCACGGGCGCCGGCGACATCGTGGCCCTCGACGGCAAGGTGTCGCTCGACGACAACGCCAGCGAGGTGCGTCACCCCGAGCACGAGGAGCTCGAGGACAAGGACGCCGCCGACCCGCTCGAGGCGAAGGCGAAGGCCAACGGCCTCAACTACGTCAAGCTCGACGGCCAGGTCGGCATCATCGGCAACGGCGCGGGCCTCGTCATGTCCACGCTGGACGTCGTCGCCTACGCGGGCGAGAAGCACGGCGGCGTGAAGCCGGCGAACTTCCTCGACATCGGCGGCGGCGCGAACGCGCAGGTCATGGCCAACGGCCTCGACGTGATCCTCGGCGACGAGCAGGTCAAGAGCGTGTTCGTCAACGTCTTCGGCGGCATCACGTCGTGCGTCGCGGTCGCGGAGGGCATCGTGAAGGCCCTCGAGATCCTGGGCGACCACGCCACCAAGCCCCTGGTCGTGCGCCTCGACGGCAACCAGGTCGAGGAGGGCCGCGCGATCCTCGCCGCGGCGAACCACCCGCTCGTCACGCTCGCCTCGGGCATGGACGAGGGCGCCGACAAGGCCGCCGAGCTGGCGAACGCCTGAGCCGTACGGATCGGATAAGGGACTAGAAGAGATGTCGATCTACCTCAACAAGGACTCCAAGGTCATCGTCCAGGGCATCACCGGCGGCGAGGGCACCAAGCACACCGCGCTGATGCTCAAGGCCGGCACGAAGGTCGTCGGCGGCGTGAACGCGCGCAAGGCCGGCACGACCGTGACGCACGAGACGGCGCACGAGGGCGAGGTGGACCTTCCCGTGTTCGGGACGGTCGCCGAGGCCATCGAGAAGACCGGCGCCGACGTGTCGATCGCGTTCGTGCCCCCGGCCTTCACGAAGGACGCGATGATCGAGGCCATCGACGCCGAGATCCCGCTGCTCGTCGTGATCACCGAGGGCGTGCCGGTCGGCGACACCGCCGAGGCGTGGGCGTACGCGCAGTCGAAGGGCAACAAGACCCGCATCATCGGCCCGAACTGCCCCGGCATCATCACGCCGGGCGAGGCGCTCGTGGGCATCACGCCCGCGAACATCACGGGCAAGGGCCCGATCGGCCTCGTGTCGAAGTCGGGCACGCTGACGTACCAGATGATGTACGAGCTGCGCGACCTCGGCTTCTCGACCGCCATCGGCATCGGCGGCGACCCGGTCATCGGCACGACGCACATCGACGCCCTCGCGGCGTTCGAGGCCGACCCCGAGACCAAGGCGATCGTGATGATCGGCGAGATCGGCGGCGACGCCGAGGAGCGCGCGGCCGACTTCATCAAGGCCAACGTCACCAAGCCGGTCGTCGGCTACGTCGCGGGCTTCACGGCCCCCGAGGGCAAGACCATGGGTCACGCCGGCGCGATCGTGTCCGGCTCGGCCGGCACCGCTCAGGCGAAGAAGGAGGCCCTCGAGGCCGCCGGCGTCAAGGTCGGCAAGACCCCGAGCGAGACCGCTGCCCTGATGCGCGAGATCATCTCGGCGCTGTAAGCACCCGCTTCACGCGAACGCCCCGTCCGGCCGGACGGGGCGTTCGTCGTCGCGGCAGGCCGCGGCGCTGATGTCCCACTTCCGGCCGTTCTGGCACCGCAGATGGACCGCAAGTGGGAGACCAGGCGCCGGATAGGGGCCGCAGGCGGGACACGAGGGGCCGGATGGCAGACGGGGCCGGATGGCGGCCGGGCGGGGGAGGCGAGGGCGGCGGGCCGCCTCAGACCACGTCGTACGCCTCGTCGGCCGGGGCGGAGAGCAGCCGATCCGCCATCTCGCGCTTGAGCACCTCGAGGTGTGCGTGCTCGGCGTCGGTCTTGTCGGGCTTCGCGCCGAGGTCGATGAACTCGCGGACCACGAACCCCTCGCGGACGACCGCGGTCACCACGGCGCCGCGGTAGGACAGCCGGAAGACGTACCGGGCGAGGAAGTCGCGCTCGGGCAGCGCGAGGGAGGGGTCGACGGTGTAGCGGCCGTCGGTGACGCCGCGGGTCACGAGCTCGAAGGCGTCGCGCGCCCCGGGCCCGCCGAAGGCGGTGTCGATCCGGATCTCGCGGCGCTCGGGCGGCGCGCCGCCGTCGAGCAGCGGCAGCGTGCGCTCGAGCACCTTGTACGCGTGGGCGACCCCGCCGGGGAAGCCGGGGCCGTGATAGCGGTTCAGGTCGTCGATGCCGAACGCCAGCTCGGTGCCGGCTTCGCGGACGGTCAGGGTCATGGTGTCCTCCCGGGTCGGATCAGCCGCGCAGCCAGTGCAGCATGCGGTACATCAGCTGGGTCGCGCCCGGCATGAATCCCGAGCCGTGGTGGAACGACGCGTCCATCGTGCTGACGACGAGCTCGGCCGCGAAGGATTCCGCGTCGTGGTACATCAGCGTGTTCGGGTGATCCGGGATCGCCAGGTAGCCGGTGCCCCACGGATCGGTCGCCTCTGCGCGGCCCGGGAGGGGCTCGAGCCGCACGAGCGGCACCGCCGACGCCGGGTGCGAGAGCACGCCGTGGTAGTGCCAGTGCACGGCGTCGTCGGCGAGCCTGTGCCAGAACGGATGGTCGGTGTTCACGGATCGCCGGCCGACGTCCTCGCCGATCCGCCACGCCCAGAAGTTCGTGCCGCGGGGCGTGAGCTCGGTGCCCGGGATCCAGTCGACGGGGTTCTCGCCGTCCACGTACATCCTCGCGCCCGGGCGATCCAGGAAGCCCCGCAGGATCGGCCCGATGCGCGCCGCCACGCCGCGGTGCAGGCGCGCACCGACGTACACGGCATCGAACCCGTCCAGGCCGCCGGGCTCCAGTTCGGGCGCGTACACGTCGGCGACGTCCATGGCGCGGACGGCCGGATCGCGCAGATCCGCCAGGTGGTAGAAGCCGCCCGTGTGCACGAACGCGACGCGGCTCATCGGTCGGCCTTCCCCTGCTCGAGGTGCGCGAGCACGCGCTCGCCGAGATCGTGGGCCGTGGTGCCGGGCCGGGTGAACCCCATGACGTCGTTGCCGATGTGCAGGATCACCTCGCCCGCCCCGAGCGGATACGCGACGTCCACGGGCAGCGCACCGTGACCGATCCCGGTGATCGCGACGGCGCCGTCCGGGAGGTCGACGAAGTACGCATGCGCGTAGAACCCGGCGACGCCCACGCGCTCGAGGTCCTCGAACGTGTGCGGGCCGGGCACGCCCGTGTGGAACAGCAGGTCGCGCCGGTCGATCCCGTCCCAGATCGGGTGCGATCCCGTCTCGGTCAGCCAGAGGTCGCGCGTGGAGTGGAAGTCGAGCTTGCGGTGCGCCGGCAGGCCCTCCACGAAGCCCGTGAGCAGATGGCCGTTCGCGAACAGGCGCCCGCCCGCCCGCACCCACGCCGTGAGGCGCTCGGCGTGCCGGGCGAGGAGACGCTGGTCGCAGCCGGCGTCGATCGCGAGCCCGGCGTAGGCGCCGAGGTCGATCTCGCCCAGGTCGTACGCGTCGCGCACGTCGACGCGCGCGGAGCCGGCGCCCGCGGCGGGCGGCTGGGCGGCGAGGGTCAGGATGCGCGCCATCACGGCCTCCGGATCAGCAGGTCGGGGATCACGACGGTGCGCGTCGAGGCGTCGCCGAACGCGAACTCGGTCGTGTGTACCGGCGTGCGGTACACGCGGCTGAGGGTGTCGGCCGTGAGCAGGTCGCCGGTCCGCCCGACGTGCACGTCCTCGTCCATCAGCACCGTGCGCTGCGAGACATGCAGCGCGTGGGTCGGGTCGTGCGTGGTGAAGATCACGCCCACGCCGTCGGCGGCGAGGTTGTGCAGCGTCGTGAGCACCCGGCGCTGATTGCGCAGGTCGAGCGCCGAGGTCGGCTCGTCCAGGATCACGATGGTCGGCGAGCTGACGAGCGCGCGCGCCATGAGCGTGAGCTGTCGCTGGCCGCCCGACAGCGCCGCGAACGGGCGGTCGCCGATGTCGGCCAGGCCGACGCGATCCAGCGCCTGCCACGCCGCGTCGACGTCGTCGCGCGTCGGCGCCTGCCATGGGCGCAGGCGCCGGGCGCGGCCCATCACGACCATCTCGTGCACGCTGAACGGGTGGTCCACGTCGTGGTTCTGCGGCACGTAGCCGATCGCGCCGTCGTGGACCACGGCGCGGCGTCCGGACGCCGGCGAGGCACGTGAGCAGCGTGGTCTTGCCGCGCGCGTTGGGGCCGAGCACCGCGACCACGTCGCCGGGGTCGACGCGCAGGTCGAGGCCGCGGAACAGCCAGTCGCCGCCCCCGTGGTGGTGGCCGAGGCCGGTGGCGTCAAGCAAGGGCGCGCCCCTCTCGCGTGCGGCGGACGAGGACGATCACGAACACGGGCGCCCCGATGATGGCGGTGAGGATGCCGACGGGCAGCTCGGCCGTCGTGACGGTGCGCGCGAGCGTGTCGACGGCCAGGACGTAGGCACCGCCGAGCAGCGCGGACGCCGGCAGCAGCACGCGGTGATCCGGCCCGATCACGAGGCGCACCAGGTGGGGGATCACGAGACCGACCCAGCCGATCACGCCGCACACCGCGACCGTCGCGGCGGTCAGCAGCGAGACGGCGATGATCAGGATGCCGCGCAGCCGCGCGGGTCGCACGCCGAGCGCGAGCGCCTCGTCGTCGCCGAGCGCGAGCACGTTGATCCGCCACCGCAGGGCCAGCACGACGATCAGGCCGATCGCGATCGGCACGGCGGCGAGCAGCACCTTGTCCCACGTCGCCGCCACGAACGAGCCCATCAGCCAGAACGTGATGGACGGCAGCGTGGTGTACGGATCGGCCACGTACGTGACGAGCGAGACGAGCGCGTTGAAGAAGGCCGACACGACGATGCCGCCGAGCACGATCGTGAGCACGGGCGAGCTGGTGCGCAGCCGGCCGAGCAGCATCACCAGGAGCGCCGCCAGCAGGCCCGTGACGAACGCCCCGCTCATCAGGGCGACGCCGCCCGCGCCGACCGCGATCGCGAGCACGCCGCCGAACGACGCGGCGGAGGAGACGCCGATCACGTCGGGCGACACGAGCGGGTTGCGGAACAGCGCCTGCAGCACGGCGCCGGACACCGCGAGCGCGGCGCCGACGAGGATCGCGAGCAGCGCGCGCGGCGCCCGGATGAGCGAGACGGCCGCCTGCTCGCCGCGCGTCCACGACGCGGGGATGCCGGAGTCCAGCCCGAGGAGCGCCGCGGCGTCGTGCGTCAGGATCTCGACGACACGGCCGATCGGCACGGCGAGCTGCCCCGCGCCGACCGCGACCAGCGCGAGCAGCACGACGACGGCGGCCAGCGCGACCACCGTGATCCGGTCGCGTCGCGCCCGGCGGCGCACGGTGTCCGCGGATCGTGCCGAGGCGACGGCCGCGAGGGGCGCCGCCTCGATCACGTCACTCGGCGACGGCACCGTAATCGGCGCTGTCCGCGTTGAGGTCGGTGCGCAGGACGAGGTCGATGTCCTCGCGCGTGAGCTCGTAGTCGTAGAGGTGCGAGATCTGCTCGGTCATGAGCGCGGGCAGATCCACGTCGTACTCGCCGGGGTAGGCGAGCGCCGCGATCCAGTTCCAGAACAGGGGCGACTCGGCGCTCGGCACCTGCCAGCGGTACACGCCCAGCGGCGCGCGGTAGACGCGCTTGTCCTCGATCGCCGAGACGCCGGCCAGCTGCGGGTCGGCCATGACCTCCTCGGGCGTGGCCGGGTCGAAGGCCGACAGCACGATGAACTCGGGGTCCCACTCGATGATCTGCTCGGGGCTGACCACGGCGCTCTGGCCCGCGACGTCCTCCGCCACGTTCTCGACGCCCGTCAGGTCGAACACGTACTGCGCGTAGTCCGTGCCGGTCGAGGCCTTCATGCCCTCCTCGGTGTACGACAGGCTGAGGCCGCGCGGTGCCGGCGCATCGAGCGCGGCGACCTTCTCCGCGACCTCGTCGGCCGAGGCGTGCATGCCCTCGACGATCTCCGCCGCGCGGTCGGGCTTGCCGATCGCGTCGCCGAACAGCGTGAGCCAGGTCTCCAGGTCCTCCTGCGTGCCGTACTCGAGGCCGACGACCGGGAGTCCGGCCTGCTCGATCGGCGCGATCACATCCGCGCCCATGTCGCCCCACTGCACGACGAGGTCGGGGCTCAGCGACAGGATCTGCTCCATGTTCGGGACGAAGTCGCGGCCCGCGATCACCGGCGTCTCGACCGACTCGGGGAAGATCCTGCTGATGATGCCGAGCTTGTTCGCGTCGAGCAGCGACTGGTTGATGCCGGCGATGCGGTCCCAGGATCCGTCGACGGCCGCGATGATCGCGGGGGCCGGGATCACGGCCGAGGCGATGTGCTCGGCGGGGGCGTCGAGCGTCACGTCGGCGCCGCGCTGGTCGGTCACGGTGATCGCCTCGCCGGTCGCCTCCGGGGCCTCGGAGGACGCCGCCGGGGTCGCGCCGCAGCCGGCGGTCGTGAGGGCGAGCAGGGACAGGAGCGAGGCGCCGGCGATCCGGCCCGGGCGTGCTGAGGACATGCGGAAGTGGCCCTTCGGAGGCTTGCGAGTTAGGTGAGGCTTACCTCTGCAAGCATGGTCGGGCGCCCGCGAAAAGCCAAATCGCCGGACCCGCGGCCGGGCTCGACGAGGGAGGCGCGCGCGGGGCTCAGCCCCCGATGAGCGCCTGGATCGGACCGCGCGCGAAGTAGATCACGAAGCCGACGCCCACGACCCACAGCAGCGGGCTGATCCGGCGCGCGCGCCCCGAGAACGCCTGGATCACGACCCAGCTGACGAAACCCGCGCCGATGCCGTTCGCGATCGAGTAGGTGAGCGGCATGACGGTGACCGTGAGGAACACGGGCAGCAGCACGCGGAAGTCGCCGAGGTCGATGTGCGCGATCTGGGCCATCATCATCGCGCCGACGATCACGAGCGCGGCGGCCGCGATCTCGGTGGGCACGATCGACGTGAGCGGCGTCAGGAACATCGCCAGCAGGAACATCGCGCCCGTGACCACGTTCGCGAGTCCCGTGCGGGCGCCCTCGCCGATGCCGGCGCCCGACTCGATGAACACCGTGTTGGAGGACGACGACGTCGCGCCGCCGACCACGGCGCCGAGGCCCTCGACGATCAGCGCCGAGCGGATGCGCGGGAAGTCGCCCCTCTCGTCCGCGAGGTCCGCCTCCTTCGCGAGGCCCGTCATGGTGCCCATGGCGTCGAAGAAGTTCGAGAACACCAGGGTGAAGACGATCATCACGAGCGACACCGCGCTGACGCGGCCGAGGTCGAAGCCGAAGTCCACGGCGCCGATGAGGCTGAGATCGGGCAGGGCGAAGGGCGAGCCCGTGAGGGCCGGGACGGTCAGGCTCCAGCCGCCCGCGCCGCCGTCGGCGGCCGCGCCGAGGTGCCAGATCGCCTCGGCGATGACCGCGAGCACCGTGCCGGTGACGAGGCCGATCAGCAGGCCGCCCTTCACGCGCAGCGCGACCAGGATGCCCGTGAGCACGAGCGTGATGACGAAAAGCAGCGTCGGGACCGTGGCGACGGATCCGCCGATGCCCAGGCCGACCGGGGGAGACGCCTCGCCGGTCGCGGTGACGAAGCCGGAGTTCACGAAGCCGATGAACGCGACGAACAGGCCGATGCCGACCGTGATCGCGAGCTTGAGCTGCAGCGGCACGGCGTCGAAGATCATCTTCCGCAGCCCGGTCGCGGCGAGCAGCACGATCACGATGCCGTTGATCACGACGAGCGCCATGGCCTCGCGCCAGGTCACCTGGCCCACGACCGAGAACGCGAGGTACGCGTTGATGCCGAGGCCCGCCGCGAAGCCGAAGGGCAGGCGCGTGACGAGGCCGAACGCGATCGTCATGACGCCGGCGGCCAGCGCGGTCGCGGCACCCACCGCCGGGAACGGCAGCGTGTTCCCCTCGACGTCGGCGGAGCTCGACAGGATGATCGGGTTCAGGATCACGATGTAGGCCATCGTGACGAACGTCACGAGGCCGCCTCGGATCTCGGCGCCGATCGTGGAGCCTCGGGCGGTCACGGAGAAGAAGCGGTCGAGGGCGTTCTCCGGGGTGCTCGTCGTCGTGGTGCCGGGGGCAGTAGTCATGGGGAGTCCTCCTCACCGAACCTATCGCGCGCACGTGAAGAGCGGCTGGGCCGACCGCGCGCCCGGCGCCTCACGGGCGGGCGCGGGAGGCGACGGCGATCGCCGCGGCGACGGCCTCGACGTCGCCCGGGATGGCGCCGACCGTGACGCGGATCCGGTCGCGCCCGTCGACCGTGATCGTGCGGTCGTCGCGGTAGAACGCGCTGCCGGCGGCGACGCGGACGCCGTCGGTCGCGAGCTGCAGGATGGCCGCGCGCTCGTCGTCGACGGGCACCCAGGCGTTGATGCCGTCCGCGGGGAGCGGCTCGCCCGCGCCGGCCCGCCGGAGCGCCTCGGCGAAGCGCCGCTGGCGGCCGGCGTAGGTCGCCCGGGCGCGCGCGACGCTGGCCACGGCCTCGCCGTCGGTGAGCAGCTCGGCGAGCGCGTGCTGGATGAGGCGCGGCGTCCACCACGGCCCCAGCGTGCGCCGCGCCTCGACCGCCTGGATCAGCTCGGCGGGCCCGCCCAGCGCCGCGATGCGCAGATCCGGACCGTGGGACTTCGAGAACGAGCGCACGTGCACCACCTGCTCGGGCAGCAGCGCGGCGAGCGAGGTGAGCTCGCCGCGCGCGATCTCGCCCGAGTGGTCGTCCTCGATCACGATCATCCGGCGCCCCGCGGGGGAGCGGCGGATGGCGGTGGCGAGCGCCGCGATGCGCTCGGGCGACGTCGAGACGCCCGTGGGGTTGTGGGCGCGCGGCTGCATCAGCAGCGCGCGCGGCGACCGGCTCAGCGCCTGGGTCAGCGCGGCGGGCACGATGCCCTCGCGGTCCACCGGCACCGGCAGGACCTCGAGCCGCAGGTGAGCCGCGAGGTCGAGCAGGGGCGGGAACGACGGCTGCTCGACCACGACGCGGTCGCCGAAGCGCGCGACCTGCTGCAGCGTGCGATCGATCGCATCCAGCGCCCCGTCGACCACGGTGATCCGATGTCCGGTCGTGGGCCAGCGCTCCTGCAGCAGGCGCGCGAGCCGTGGCAGCACCGGCTCGTCGTGGTAGCTCGCGGTCGCGGCGTGCGGCGCGGCGTGCTCGAACGCGCGCATGAGCGGCGGCAGGAGATCCGGATCGGGCGTGCCGCGCGAGAGGTCGAGCTTCGTCGTCGGCACGTGCCCCGCCAGGCGCCGCGTGTGCGGGGCGAGCCGGGTGTCGCCGACGTCGGCGACGTAGCTGCCCGCCCGACCGCGCGTGACGATGCGGCCGGCGCCGGCGAGCGCCTGCCACGCGGCCGACACGGTCCCAGGGCTCACGCCGAGCGTCGAGGCGAGATCGCGCACGGTCGGCAGGCGCTCGCCGGGGGCGACCGTGCCCTCCGCGATCAGCCGCGACAGCGCGCCGGCGATGCCGACCGGTGTCGGATCGTCGACAGCCGAGGCCACCGTCGCGGGAGGGATCTGCAGCACGTCCGGGACCTCCCGAGGTTTTACGGCGGGGACAAGCGGAGTAATGGCCGGGAAATGTTCAAGCGGGAAAGTAACACAACACCAGACCGCAGGGAGGCCTCATGACGATCGTCCGCGCAGCCATCAGTCAGACCACGTGGACCGGCGACAAGGCGTCGATGCTCGACAAGCACGAGGGCTTCGCGCGCGATGCCGCGGCGCAGGGCGCGCAGGTCATCTGCTTCCAGGAGCTGTTCTACGGCCCCTACTTCGGCATCACCCAGGACGCGACGTACTACTCCTACGCCGAGCCCGCCGACGGCCCGATCGTGCAGCGCTTCGCGGCGCTCGCGAAGGAGCTCGGGCTCGTCGCCGTCCTGCCCATCTACGAGGAGGCGATGGCCGGGGTCTACTACAACTCGGCGGTCGTCGTCGACGCGGACGGATCCATCCTGGGCACCTACCGCAAGCACCACATCCCGCACGTCGACCGGTTCTGGGAGAAGTTCTACTTCCGCCCCGGCAACCTCGGCTACCCCGTGTTCGAGACCGCCGTCGGGAAGATCGGCGCCTACATCTGCTACGACCGTCACTTCCCGGAGGGATGGCGCGAGCTGGGCCTGAACGGCGCGGAGATCGTGTTCAACCCGAACGCCACGAAGCCCGGCCTGTCGAACCGCCTGTGGGAGATCGAGCAGCCCGCCGCGGCGGCGGCGAACGGCTACTTCGTGGCGGCTCCCAACCGCGTCGGGCGCGAGGACAACGAGTACGGCGACCTCGCGGTCGACTTCTACGGCAAGAGCCAGTTCGTCGACCCGCGCGGCAACCTCGTGGGCGACTACGGCTCGGCGACGGACGAGGAGCTCCTCCTCCGCGACCTCGATCTGGGCCTCATCCGGGAGGCCCGCGACAGCTGGCAGTTCTACCGCGACCGCCGGCCCGACTCGTACGCCGCGACCACCGCGCCCTGACGCGGCGCGATCCGATCCGATCCCCGTCCGATCCCGAAGCAGTGCAGGAAGCGAGAACATGGCCACCACCCTCATCACCGGCGGCACGGTCGTCAGCGCCACCGGCCGCGCGCCCGCCGACGTCCTGGTCGACGGCGAGAAGATCGTCGCCGTGCTCGCCCCCGGATCGGTGCTGCTGGGATCGGACCTGACGGGGACCGTCGACCGCGTGATCGACGCGACCGGAAAGTACGTGATCCCCGGCGGCATCGACGCGCACACCCACATGGAGATGCCCTTCGGCGGCACATTCGCCTCGGACACCTTCGAGACCGGCACCCGGGCCGCCGCGTGGGGAGGCACCACGTCGATCGTCGACTTCGTCGTGCAGTACCCCGACCAGAACATCCTCGAGCAGTACGGCCTGTGGCAGGAGAAGGCCGCGGGGGAGTGCGCGATCGACTACGGCTTCCACCAGATCCTGTCGGACGTGCAGGACTCCTCGCTGACGGCGATGGACGAGCTGATCAGCGAGGGCGTCACGAGCTTCAAGCTGTTCACCGCCTACAAGGGCGTGTTCCTCTCGGACGACGGCCAGATCTTCCGCGCGTTCCAGAAGGGCGCGCAGACCGGCGCGATGATGATGATGCACGCCGAGAACGGATCCATCATCGACGTCCTGCAGCAGCAGGCGCTCGAGGCGGGGCACACCGGCCCCGAGTGGCACGCGCTCACCCGGCCGTGGGAGACCGAGGAGGAGGCGACCCACCGGGTCATCATGATCTCGCGCCTCACGGGCGCGCCCCTCTACGTCGTCCACGTGAGCGCGAAGCAGGCGGTGCAGCAGATCGCGGCGGCGCGGGACGAGGGCTTCAACGTCTTCGGCGAGACCTGCCCGCAGTACCTCTACCTCTCGCTCGAGGAGCAGCTGGCCGCGCGCAGCGAGGAGTGGGGCGAGCTCGAGGGCGCCAAGTGGGTGTGCTCGACCCCGGTCCGCTCGCGCCACGAGGGCCACCAGCACGCCATGTGGCAGAGCCTGCGGACGAACGACATCCAGATGGTGTCGACGGATCACTGCCCGTTCTGCATGAAGGACCAGAAGGAGATGGGGCGCGGGAACTTCGCGAAGATCCCGAACGGCATCGGCAGCGTCGAGCACCGCATGGATCTCATGTACCAGGGCGTCGTCGACGGCTTCATCACCCTGGAGCGCTGGGTCGAGATCACCTCGACCACACCGGCGCGGATGTTCGGGATGTACGGCAGGAAGGGCGTGATCCAGCCCGGCGCCGACGCCGACATCGTCGTGTACGACCCGAACGGCCACACGTCCATCGGGCTGAACGAGACGCACCACATGAACATGGACTACTCCGCGTGGGAGGGCTACGAGATCGACGGCCACGTGGACGTCGTGATGTCGCGCGGACAGGTCGTCGTCGACGAGACCGGATACATCGGCCGCAAGGGCCACGGCCGCTACATCAAGCGCGGTCTCAGCCAGTACCTCTCCTGACCCGCGCGGCCGTCGCCTCGACTCGCGAAGACCCGCACCGAGCGAGCGAGGCGAGCCGAGGCATCGCTCAGCAACCGCCCCCATCTACCTGGAGACGACATGGAATTCGGCGCCGTCCTGCAGAACGACCCGCCCGCCTCGCGCGTGGTGCACCTCGCCAAGCTCGCCGAGCAGCACGGCTTCAGCCACGTCTGGACGTTCGACTCGCACCTGCTCTGGCAGGAGCCGTACGTGATCTTCAGCCAGATCCTCGCGGAGACGCGCAGGATCAAGGTCGGTCCGTTCGTCACCAATCCGGCGACGCGCGACTGGACCGTCACCGCGTCGATGTACGCGACCCTCAACGAGATGTACGGCAACCGCACGGTGTGCGGCATCGGCCGCGGCGACTCCGCCGTGCGCGTGCTGAACGGCCGGCCGTCGTCGCTCGCGGAGCTCCGGCAGGCGATCCACGTCATCCGGGAGCTCGGCAACTCGCGCGCGGTCGAGATCAACGGATCGATGCTGCGCTTCCCGTGGTCGCAGGGCAGCGAGCTGGAGGTGTGGGTCGCCGCCTACGGCCCCCAGGCGCTCGCCCTGACGGGCGAGGTCGCCGACGGATACATCCTGCAGCTGGCCGACGTGGACGTCGCCAAGTGGATGATCGCGAGCGTGCGCGAGGCCGCCGAGCGGGCGGGGCGCGATCCGGATGCGATCACGTTCTGCGTGGCCGCACCGTTCTACGTGGGCGACGACCTCGAGCACATGCGCGCGCAGACGCGGTGGTTCGGCGGCATGGTCGGCAACCACGTGGCCGAGATCGTCCGGCGCTATGGCGCATCCGGAGCCGTGCCGAAGGCCCTCACCGACTACATCGAGGGCCGCACGGGCTACGACTACAACTCGCACGGCCGGGCGGGAAACGATCACGTCGACTTCGTGCCGGACGAGATCGTCGACCGGTTCTGCGTGCTCGGCACGGCGTCCGACCACATCGCGAAGCTCGAGGAGCTCAAGTCGATCGGCGTCGACCAGTTCGCCGGCTACCTGCAGCACGACGCCAAGGAGGAGACCCTCCGCGTCTACGGCGAGACGGTCATCCCCGCGTTGCGCGAGAAGGTGACGGCGAAGGCATGACCGCCCTCCCCGCCCGCGGTGGACGCCGCCCCGCCACGGCCTGGCTGTGGGGCGCGCTGGGGATCGTCGCGCTCGCGGCGGCGTGGGAGCTGTACAAGGCCGCCGGCCCCGCAGACGGCCTGATGCTGGGCGACACCCGCGTGCTGCCGCGCACGAGCGATCTCGCGATGCCGCACGTGTGGGACATGGTGATCCGCTTCTTCGCCGGCGAGACGCGCGCGACGACCGCCGAGCCGCTCTGGCTGGTCGTGGTCCAGGCGTCTCTGGTCACCCTCGGGATCGCCGCAGCGGGGCTCGTCGCCGGCCTCGCCCTGGGATTCGCGCTGGCTCTCGCGATGCTGTCGCTCCGACCGGTGCGCTGGGGCCTGCTGCCGTGGATCATCCTGAGCCAGACGGTTCCGCTCATCGCGTTCGCGCCGCTGGTGCGATCGTGGGGCTCGCAGATCGAGATCGGCGCGTTCGAGTGGCAGGACTGGATGAGCGTGGCGCTGATCGCGAGCTACCTCGCGTTCTTCCCCGTCGCGGTCGGCGCGCTCGCCGGCCTCGACGCCCCCGACCGCATCCATCTCGAGCTGATGCGCACCTACGGCGCCGGATGGTGGCGCACGCTCCTCGCCCTGCGGCTGCCGGCATCCGTCCCGTATCTGCTCACGGCGCTGCGGCTCGCCGCGGCGAACGCGATCGTGGGCGCCGTGGTGGCGGAGGTCTCCACGGGCATGCAGGGCGGCATCGGCCGGATGATCATCCAGTTCGCCGGGCAGGCGTCCGGTGACCCCGCGAAGGCCTGGGCGCCGATCTTCGGCGCGATCGCGCTGGGCCTCATCGGCGCCGGATCCGTGGCGCTGCTCGGGTGGCTGCTGAAGGACTACCGACGCGTGGAGGTGACGTCGTGATGACGGAGGTGACAGGGCAGGACGCGCCGGCCGTCGCGGTGAGCGGCGTCGACAAGGCGTTCGCGACCAGGGGCGGCGAGGTGCACGCGCTGCACGCGGTGGACCTCGAGGTCGCCGCGGGCGAGTTCGTGTCGCTCATCGGGCCGTCCGGCTGCGGCAAGTCGACGCTGCTGCGTCTCATCGCCGATCTCGACCAGCCCTCGGCGGGAACGATCGAGGTGTTCGGCAAGCCGACCCGCCGGGCCAGGCTCGACCACGACTACGGCATGGCGTTCCAGCAGGCCGGGCTCCTGCCCTGGCGGACCGTTGCCGAGAACGTCGCCCTGCCGCTGCAGCTGCACGGGACGGCGGCGCCCGAGCGGCGCGCGCGGGTGGCCGAGCTGCTCGAGATGGTCGGCCTGAGCGACTTCGCCGACCGGCATCCCGACCAGCTGTCGGGTGGCATGCAGCAGCGCGTCGCGATCGCGCGGGCCCTCGCCGAGAGCCCCCGCCTGCTGCTGATGGACGAGCCGTTCGGCGCGCTCGACGAGATGACGCGCGAGCGGATGCAGACCGAGCTGCTGCGGATCAGCGCCGAGACCGGGGCGGCCGTCGTGTTCGTGACGCACTCCATCCCGGAGGCGGTCTACCTGTCCGACCGCGTCGTCGTGATGTCGCCACGCCCGGGCCGCATCAGCGAGATCGTGCCGATGCGTCTGCAGGGCACGGCCGCCCGCACCGAGGAGCTGCGCGAGGACGCCTCCTACTTCGACATGATCACCGCCGTCCGCGAGGCGCTGCACGGGCACGCGTCCGTCGTCGCGCGCGGCGTGGAGACGCGCTGATGGCGACCGCTGCCACCGTCATCACGGCCCCGCGGCGGCTCCTGGAGCCGCGGCGCGACGGGGTGTCCGGATGGGGCACGATCGCCGCCCCGCTCGCGATCGGCCTGGTCGCGCTGGGAGCGTGGCAGCTGCTCGTCGGCGTCGGCGCCGTCGACGACTACGTGCTGCCGAGTCCCGCCGCCATCGCGACCGAGACGGCGGCCTTCCTGCCGGCGATCATCGAGGGCGCGGGCGTGACCGGCCTCAACGCCCTCCTCGGGCTGATCGCGGGAACGCTGGTCGGCATCGCGCTCGCGGCGGTCGCCGCCGCCGCGAAGCCGGCCGCCGGCATGCTCGCCCCGATCGTCGCCGCGCTCGCGGTCATCCCGATCGTGGCGCTCGCCCCGGTGCTCAACACGATGTTCGGGGCCGACAGCCAGGTCGGGCGCCAGGCGATCGCCGGGATCGCCGCCTTCACGCCGGTGTTCCTGAACACGCTGCGCGGCCTGCGCCAGGCGCGCCCCGTGCACCGCGACCTGATGCGCGTGTTCGCCGCGACGCCGTGGCAGGCGTTCCGCGCCGTGACCCTGCCGACCGCGACGCCGCACGTGTTCACCGGCATCCGGATCGCGAGCTCGCTCGCGGTCATCTCCGCGCTCGTCGCGGAGTACTTCGGCGGCCCCCGCGGCGGCCTCGGCGGGCTGATCTCGACCTACGCCGCTCAGAGCGCGTACGCGCGCAGCTGGGCCTTCGTCGTCGGCGCGGTCGCGCTCGGCGTCGTGTTCTACGTCGTCGCATCCGTCGTCGAGAGGCTCGCGTCCCGGCACGCGACGTCCGTCTGACGGATCCGTCCCCCGACCGCTCCACCATCCCGTCTCACCCGACCCGCACCACCCGACATCTCCGAGGAGAACCCATGAGGCACCGTTTCGGCCGGATCGCGGCCATCTCCGCGGCGGGACTCGCCGCCGCCATCGCCCTGACGTCCTGCGCGGCATCCGCCCCGACGGACGGCGGCGGTGACGCCGCCCCCAGCGAGGGAGCGGCCGAGCTCACGCCCATCAAGCTGCAGCTGCAGTGGCTGCCCCAGGCGCAGTTCGCCGGCTACTACGCCGCGCTCTCGCAGGGGTACTTCGAGGAGGAGGGCCTCGAGGTCGAGATCATCCCGTCCGGCGGCGACATCGTGCCGCAGGACGCGCTCGCGAACGGCGACGTCGACTACGCCGTGGCATGGGTGCCCAAGGTGCTCGGCTCGATCGAGGCCGGCGCGAACCTGACGAACATCGCGCAGATCTTCCAGCGCTCCGGCACCCTCCAGGTCGCCTGGGCGGACTCGGGGATCGAGTCGGTGGACGACTTCGAGGGCAAGAAGATCGGCTCGTGGGGCTTCGGCAACGAGTGGGAGATCTTCGCCGCGATGGCGGCCGAGGGCCTCGACGCGACGAGCGTCGAGATCATCACGCAGTCGTTCGACATGAACGGCTTCCTCGCCGGCGACATCGACGCGGCGCAGGCGATGACCTACAACGAGTGGGCGCAGCTGCTCGAGACCCCGGACCCCGAGACCGGTGAGCTGTACACCGAGGACGACTTCTCGGTCATCTCGTACGAGGACACCGAGGGCGCCATGCTGCAGGACGCCCTGTGGGCCGACACCGAGCGGCTCGAGAGCGACGCGGAGTACGCCGAGACCACGGTGAAGTTCCTGCGCGCGGTCATCAAGGGCTGGGTCTTCGCCCGCGACGACGCCGAGGCGGCCGCCGCGCTGACGATCGAGAACGGCTCCAGCTGGGGTCCCAGCCACGAGCTGTGGATGGCCAACGAGACGAACAAGCTCATCTGGCCGGCCGAGAACGGCATCGGCGTGATCGACGAGGCCGCGTGGGACAAGACGGTCGCGGGCGCGCTCGCCGCCGTCAACGAGCAGGGCGCGCACCTGATCACGGAGGAGCCGCCCGCGACCGCGTACTCGAACGAGTACATCGAGGAGGCCGTCGCCTCGCTCGAGGAGGAGGGCGTCGATGTCACGGGCGCGGACTTCGCGCCGATCGACGTCGAGCTCACCGAGGGCGGTCAGTAAGAACCGGCGCCCGGCCGGGGAGCCGTTCCCCGGCCGGGCCACCGCCCTCGCACCGACCCACCGAAGGACACATCTTGAGCGACACCCAGCGCACCCTCGACCTCGACCGCGCCCACGTCTTCCACTCCTGGTCCGCACAGGCGGCGCTGAACCCCCTCGCGATCGCAGGCGGCATGGGGTCCGAGGTCTGGGACTTCGAGGGAAACCGTTACCTCGACCTGTCGAGCCAGCTCGTCAACGTCAACATCGGCTACGGGCATCCGCGTGTCGTCCGGGCGATCCAGGATCAGGCCGCGACGCTCGCGACCGTGGGCCCCGCCGCGGCGAACCTGACCCGCGGCGAGGCGGCCCGACGCATCGTCGAGAAGGCCGGGCCCGGCTTCGAGAAGGTGTTCTTCACCAACGGAGGCGCGGACGCGAACGAGAACGCGATCCGGATGGCACGGCTGTACACGGGGCGCGACAAGGTGCTCAGCCACTACCGCAGCTACCACGGCAACACCGGCTCCGCGATCGCGTCGACGGGGGACTGGCGCCGCGTGCCGAACGAGTACGCGCGCGGCCACGTCCACTTCTTCGGGCCGTTCCTGTACCGCACGGAGTTCTGGGCCGAGACCGAGGAGCAGGAGTGCGAGCGCGCCCTGCGGCACCTGCACCGCACGATCCAGGCCGAGGGGCCCGAGTCCATCGCGGCCGTGCTGCTCGAGGGCATCCCCGGCACGGCGGGCGTGCTCGTGCCGCCCGCCGGCTACCTCGCGGGGGTCCGGGAGCTCTGCGATCGGTACGGGATCCTCCTGATCCTGGACGAGGTGATGTCCGGCTTCGGCCGCACCGGCACGTGGTTCTCGTGGCAGAGCGAGCGCACCAACCCGACCGGCGTCGTCCCCGACATCGTGACCTTCGCCAAGGGCGTCAACTCCGGGTACGTGCCGGTGGGCGGCGTCCTGCCCCGGGGCGACATCGCGCGCCACTTCGACGACCGCGTGTTCCCCGGCGGCCTGACGTACTCCGGCCATCCGCTCGCCGCCGCGTCGATCGTGGCCGCGCTCGACGCCATGACCGAGGAGGGGATCGTCGAGCATGCCGCGCTCATCGGCCGGGACGACCTCGGCCCCGGACTCGCCGCCCTCGCGGCGAAGCACGACGTGATCGGCGAGGTGCGCGGGCTCGGCGTCTTCTGGGCCCTCGACCTGGTCGCCGATCGGGACACCCGCCAGCCGCTGCCCGCGGCCGACATCGCGCGGATCAAGGCCACCATGCTCGCGGAGGGCGTCCTGCCGTTTACCGCGGACAACCGGCTGCACGTCGTGCCGCCCTGCATCATCACCCCCGCCGAGGTCGTGCTCGGCCTCGCGGCGATCGACGCCGCGCTGTCGGCGCTCTGAGCGGAGGGAGCAGCCGCATGATCTCTGCCGAGCAGCCCCTGCGCGCCCTCGTCACCGGGGCATCGAGCGGCATCGGCGCCGCCACGGTGCGCCGACTGCGCGCCGAGGGCTGGGACGTGGTCGCGTCCGCGCGGCGCCGCGACCGCCTCGAGGCGCTCGCCGCCGAGACGGGGGCCCGGATCGTCGTCGCCGACCAGACCGACCCGGGGTCGATCGACGCCCTGCGCGACGCCGTGCTCGCGACGGGCCCGCTGCACGCGCTGGTGAACAACGCCGGCAACGCGTACGGCCTCGAGCCGGTCGAGACCGGAGCGCTCGAGAAGTGGCGCGCGATGTACGAGCTCAACGTGCTCGGCACCCTGCGGGTGACGCAGGCGCTCCTGCCCGCGCTGCGCGCATCCGGCCGCGGCGATCTGCTGACGGTCACCTCCACCGCGGCCCACGGAGCCTACCCGGGCGGCGCCGGCTACACGGGCGTGAAGCACGCCGAGCGCATGATGGTGAACACGCTCCGGCTCGAGCTCGCGGGCGAGCCGATCCGCGTGATCGAGATCGCTCCCGGCAACGTCGAGACCGAGTTCTCGCTCGTCCGCTTCGACGGAGACGCCGAGCGGGCCGCGGCCGTGTACGCGGGCTACGACCCCCTGGTCGCCGAGGACGTGGCCGATGCGATCGCCTGGGCGCTGTCACGTCCGCACCATGTGAACGTCGACACGATGATCATCCGGCCCCGCGCGCAGGTCTCCAACACCCGGATCGCCCGCACGAGCTGAGGCGGCGGTCAGCTCACGACGGTGATCGCGAAGACCGGATGATCGTGCGCGACGGCGGCGAAGGCCGCGAGGTCGGCGTCCGGCGGCGCGGTGGGGAAGCGCGAGCGGACGATCGGGATCTGCTGCACGTAGTGCTTGAGGACCGGCGCCGCGGCCTCCGGACCGAGCTCCTCCGCGCGGATCCGCTCGGCATCCGCTCCGCGCTGCAGCGTCGCCTCGCCGACCACGCGCAGGTTCCGCACCCAGCCGACCGGGCCGTACGGGGCCACGAGGTAGCGGCGGCCGCCGACCACGACGGGCGTCACCGGCACGGTGCGCGGCTCGCCGCTGCGGCGCCCGGCGACCGTGAGCGACGTGATCCCGCCCGGCGCGATGCCGCGGCGAGCGAGCGCCGCCATGATCCGGTCGATGCGACGCCGCACGGGTGTGCCGTTGTACGTGTCCGTCATGCGGACAGGGTAGGCCCGACCGGTCCGGATGCCCATAGCCTGGGACCATGCCATTGACCGGGGAGTACCTGCCGTCGACCGCCGAATGGGCCCGCACGCAGGCCGAGACGTACGAGGCGACGAACGGCGCCGAGGCGAATCTGCTGCGCGGCGTGCCGGTGATCGTCCTGACGACCGTCGGCGCGAAGAGCGGCGGCCTGCGCAAGACCGCACTGATGCGCGTCGAGCACGACGGCCGCTACGCCGTCGTCGCCTCGAAGGGCGGTGCGCCGCAGCCGCCGCAGTGGTACCACAACGTCCGCGCGAACCCGCACGTCGAGCTGCAGGACGGCGCGGACAGGCGCGACTACACGGCGCGGGAGCTGGACGGCGCCGAGTACGACGAGTGGTGGCAGCGCGCCGTGGCGGTCTGGCCCGACTACGCCGAGTACCAGAAGAAGACGGACCGCCGGATCGCCGTGTTCGTGCTGGAGCCGCAGGACGCCTGACCCGATGTTCCACTTCGCGCCGCTCTGCGGGCGCAAACGGGCCGGAACTGGGACACGCGCGACCGGATAAGGGCCGCACGCGGGACATGCCGGGGGCGGAGCGCCGCCCCGGCGACGCGGGCGTGCGCACGTAGAGTCGATGCGTCATGCATCGCTTCCTCGTCGCCCTGCTCGCAGCCCTGGATGCCGCCGTGTCGGCGATCGTGGGATGGGCCGCCGTCCTCGCGCCGCTGATGGTGATGTGGGTGTTCGCGTTCGGCGGGCTCGCCGACTGGTCGGCGCTGTGGCCCGCGTCCGTGCGCATCTGGCAGCTCGGCAACTTCGTGCCCCTCGTGCTCACGCTCGACGGCGACTTCCTGGTCGCGACGGGGCTGCCGGAGGAGGCCGGATCCTTCGTCCTCTCGATCGCGCCGCTCGCGTTCGCCGTGCTGATCGCGGTGTTCGCGGCGCGATCCGGACGCCGGGCGCTGCGCTCCGGGCGCTGGTTCACGGGCGTCGTCGCGGGCACGGCCACGACGGCGATCGCCGCCACGGTCGGCAATCTCACCGCCGGCAGCAACCCCGTGACGTCCGTCGAGCCGTGGCAGGCGATCCTGCTGCCGACGCTGCTGTACGCGATCCCGATGCTGCTCGGCGCCGTCACCGGCGCGTGGAGCGAGGGCGACGACGGCGTCGTCGACCGGCTGCATGACGCGGCCGATCGTCTCCCGGCGGGCTGGCGCGAGTTCCCCGCGCTGATGATGCGCGGCGGCGGGATGGCGCTCGCGGGCGTGATCGGCTTCGCGGCGCTCGCGATCGCCGTGGCGGTGCCGTTCAGCGGGGGCCGGGTGATCGCCCTGTACGAGGCGTCGCAGGTCGACCTGACCGGATCCATCCTGCTCACGATCGCGCAGTTCGCGTATCTGCCGACCCTGATCGGCTGGGCCGTGGCGTGGATCGCCGGGCCCGGCTTCATGTTCGGCGCCGGCACCGGGGTGTCGCCCGCCGCGACGCAGCTCGGCGTGCTGCCGGGCGTGCCGATGCTGGGCCTGATCCCCGAGCACGGCTCGCCCCTGCTGCTGCTCGCCGTGCTCGCGCCCGTCGTCGCCGGGGCGATCGCCGGATGGGGCGTGCGCATCGCGTTCCGCGCCGAGGCGCACGCGGAGGGATCGGACCACGAGCCGGTCGTTCCGCGCGTCATGCTCGCAGCCGGGATCGCCGTGATCGCCGGCGCCGGCGCGGCGCTGATCGCGGCGCTGACGTCCGGATCGCTGGGACCGGGCCGCCTCGCGCAGGCCGGCCCCGAGCCGGGCGCGATCGCGCTGGCGACCGGGCTCGAGGTGATGCTGGGCGCGGCCATCCTGCTGCTCGCCCCCCGCGCCTACGAGCAGCGCCTCGACCGCTGGGTGCGCGGCGAGGACGAGGACGAGCCCGCGGATCGGCGGAATACTGCCGCGCCGGTAGACTGACCGAGTGCTGTCGGTCGTCGTCCTCATCTCGGGCGCGGGCTCGAATCTCCGGGCCCTCCTCGAGGCGGCGGACGACCCCGGATACCCGGCTCGCATCGTCGCCGTGGGCGCCGACCGCGCCGCCGCCGGCCTCGCGCACGCCGAGGCGCAGGGGATCCCCGCCTTCGTGGTGCCGTTCCGCGAGTACGCGAGCCGCGAGGAGTGGGCCGAGGAGCTCGGGCGCCGCCTCGACGAGATCCAGCCCGACCTGATCGTGCTCAGCGGCCTGATGCGCCTGCTGCCGTCCGCGCTCGTCGCGCGCTGGCAGCCGCGCATCATCAACACCCACCCGGCGTACCTGCCCGAGTTCCCCGGCGCGCACGGCGTGCGCGACGCGCTCGCCGCCGCGGCCGAGCAGACCGGCGCCAGCGTGATCGTCGTGGACGACGGCGTCGACACCGGCCCGATCCTGGCGCAGGAGCGCATCCCCGTGCTGCCCGGCGACACCGAGGACACCCTGCACGAGCGCATCAAGCCCGTCGAGCGCCGCCTGCTGATCGACGTCGTGCGCCGCATCGCGACCGGCGAGCTCGCCCTCACCGCGACATCCTGACCCCGCCCGCCGATCCGCGACCGGATCGGCGATCCGCCTCACCCGAAGGAGCACCCTATGGCCGGCCCTCGTCACGACCCCTCGCTCTACCGCGACCGCGACCTGGTGCCGATCCGGCGCGCGCTCGTGTCGGTCAGCGACAAGACCGACCTGCTGCGGATCGCGGAGGCGCTCGCGGGAGCGGGCGTGGAGATCGTGTCGACCGGATCGACGGCCGCGACCATCCGCGACGCCGGTTACGAGGTCACGGACGTGGCGTCGGTCACGGGTGTCCCGGAGATGCTCGACGGCCGCGTCAAGACACTGCACCCGAACGTGCACGGCGGCCTGCTCGCCGACCTGCGCCTCGAGAGCCACGAGGCGCAGCTCGCCGACTTCGACATCGCGCCGTTCGAGCTCGTGGTCGTGAACCTGTACCCGTTCGTCGAGACCGTGAAGTCGGGCGCGCAGGGCGACGACGTCGTCGAGCAGATCGACATCGGGGGGCCCGCGATGGTGCGCGCGTCCGCGAAGAACTTCGCCAACGTCGCGATCGTCGTCTCGCCCGAGTCGTACCCCGCGATCATCCAGGCCGTGGCGGACGGCGGCACGTCGCTGTCGCAGCGCCGCGAGCTCGCCGCGCGCGCGTTCGCGCACACCGCCGCGTACGACACCGCTGTGGCGCAGTGGTTCGCCGAGGAGACCCTCGCCGGCGAGATCGACCTGCCCGACCACCTCACGATCCAGGCCGAGAAGCTGTCCAACCTGCGCTACGGCGAGAACTCGCACCAGCGCGCCGCGATCTACTCCCGCGTCGGCGGGCACGGCATCGCCCAGGCCACGCAGATCCAGGGCAAGGAGATGTCGTACAACAACTACGTCGACGCGGATGCCGCCCTGCGCGCCGCGTACGACATGGTGCTGCCCGCCGTGGCGATCATCAAGCACGCCAACCCGTGCGGCCTCGCGGTCGCCGCGCCCAACGCGCTCGACCCGATCGCGAGCGCGCACCTGCGCGCGCACGAGTGCGATCCGGTCTCCGCGTTCGGCGGCGTGATCGCGGCGAACCGCCCCGTGACGCTGAAGATGGCCGAGAATCTGCGCGACATCTTCACCGAGGTGATCGTGGCGCCCGACTTCGAGCCCGCCGCGCTGGAGGTGTTCGCCGAGAAGAAGAACCTGCGCCTGCTGAAGCTGCCGGCCGACTGGCGCCAGGAGGGCATGGACGTGCGCCTCGTCTCGGGCGGCCTGCTGCTGCAGGACGCCGACCGCTTCCCCGAGGACGACTTCGAGTCGGTCGCCGCGAACTGGCAGCTGGTGGCCGGCGAGCAGCCCGAGGACGTGTCGATCCAGGATCTCGTGTTCGCGTGGAAGTCGTGCCGCGCCGTGAAGTCGAACGCCATCGTGCTGGCGAAGAACGGCGCCACGGTCGGCGTCGGCATGGGCCAGGTGAACCGCGTCGACTCGTGCCGCCTCGCGGTCGAGCGCGCGGGCGACCGCGCGAGCGGATCCGTCGCGGCTTCGGACGCCTTCTTCCCGTTCTCGGACGGGCCCGAGGTGCTGATGAACGCGGGCGTGAAGGTCATCATCCAGCCCGGCGGATCCGTCCGCGACGAGGAGACCATCGCCCTGGCGAAGGAGCGCGGCGTCGCGATGTACTTCACGGGCGAGCGCCACTTCTTCCACTGAGTCCCTGGCCGCCCGGGCGTCGAGCGGAGCGAAACGCAGCATCGGAAACGGCGCGGTGGTCGTCCACGGCGTGGGTTCCGCGCGTGCGCTGTCCCCATCCGTGTGCTTCGGCGATCCGGAGCGCGCTCGGGGTGCAGGCTCGCAGCATCTCAGTCGTCGGGAACTCGGCTCGGTCGTCGGAGCGACGGGGCTGGTGAGGTGCGGGAGGCTCACCGGTGCACATCCGCCCCACGGATCCGACGACTGAGCGCCGGATCCGACGACTGACGCAGCTTATACGCTCGCGGATCGCGTCTGGCAACCCCCTCGGCTTCGTCGCCTGAACCGGTTCAAATGGACTGAACCGGTTCAAGCGAAGGGGCTCCATGACCGTGCAGCGACGTCCCACGATCGCGGATGTCGCGCGCCACGCGGGCGTCAGCAAGGGGCTGGTGTCCTACGCGCTGAACGACCGGCCGGGAGTCTCGAGCGACAGTCGGAAGCGGATCCTGGAGGCCGCGAGCGACCTCGGATGGACACCCAGCCTGCGCGCGCGGTCGCTCAGCACCGGGCGGTCCTTCGCGTGCGGCGTCGTCGTGGGACGCAGCCCCGACGTGATCGCGGCCGACCCCTTCTTCCACTCGCTCATCGCGGGGCTCGAGGACGTGTTCGCCGTCTCGGGCCAGGTGCTCGTGCTCGCCGTCGCGACGCCCGGGCGCAAGGAGGCCGAGACGTACCGCGGCCTCGCGGACGACCGCCGCGTCGACGGCGTCGTGCTCACCGACCTGCGCGCGGGCGACCAGCGCATCGCGCTCGTCCAGCGCCTCGGGCTGCAGGCCGTGACGCTCGGGCGCCCCGACGTCGAGAGCCCGTTCTCGTCGGTGTCGGTCGACGACGGCGCCGGCATCCGCAGCGCGGTCGCGCACCTCGCGGCGCTCGGCCACCGCCGGGTCGCGCACGTGGCGGGCCCCCCGAGCATGATGCACGGCCAGCGCCGCGCCGACGCGTTCCTGGCCGCGGCCGCCGACGCGGGCCTGGATCCGGTCGTGGTGGCCACCGACTTCAGCGCCGCCGAGGGCGCGGAGGCGACCCAGCGGCTGCTGAGCGGCGGCGACCGGCCCACCGCCATCGTCTACTCGAACGACCACATGGCCGTCGCGGGGCTGGGCGTCGCCCAGCGGCTCGGCCTGCGCGTGCCCGACGACCTGTCGATCACCGGATTCGACGACACGGATCTCGGACGCTACATCCATCCGTCGCTGACGTCGGTCGCCACCGACGCACGCGCCTGGGGCTCGGCCGCCGGCCGCGCGCTGCTCGACGCGCTCTCGGGTGCGGCGCCCACGCACGCCGACCTCGCCGAGCCCACCCTCATCATCCGCGAGTCGACCGGACCCGCACCCTCATCACCTCGACGCGGCTGACGCCGCACCACAGCAAGGAGCCGGAACAATGCAACGACGCATCATCCTCGCGGCCGCAGCGGCCGCCGGTGCCCTCACCCTCACCGCCTGCACCGGCGGGGGAGGCGGTGGTGGCGGCGGCGGTGGGGACATGGACAGCCGCGGCGAGATCACCATCTGGTACTCCAACAACGAGGCCGAGATCGCCTGGGGCGAGCAGATGGTCGAGGCCTGGAACGCCGACCACCCCGACGAGCAGGTCAAGGCGCAGGAGATCCCCGCCGGCGCCTCGAGCGAGGAGGTCATCGGCGCCGCCATCACGGCCGGCAACGCGCCGTGCCTGGTGTTCAACACCTCGCCCGCGGCCGTGCCGCAGTTCCAGAAGCAGGGCGGCCTCGTGAACCTCTCGGAGTTCGAGGACGGCGACGACTACATCACCGAGCGCAGCGGCGACCTGGCCGAGCAGTACCGCTCCGACGACGGCGGGCTCTACCAGATGCCGTGGAAGTCGAACCCCGTGATGATCTTCTACAACAAGGCCCTGTTCGAGCAGGCGGGCCTGGATCCCGAGAACCCGGAGCTGTCGACGTACGACGAGTTCCTCGACACGGCGCGGGCGCTGAAGGAGGCGGATGTCGCGCCCTACGCGATCAACCCCGCGCCCACCAGCGAGTTCTTCCAGCCGTGGTTCGACTTCTACCCGCTGTACGCCGCGCAGACCGGCGGCACGCAGCTGGTGGAGGACGGCAAGGCCACCTTCGACAGCGACGACGGCCGCGCGGTGGCCGAGTTCTGGCGCACGCTCTACGAGGAGCAGCTCGCCGGCCAGGAGCAGTACCAGGGCGACGCGTTCGCCGACGGCCACGCCGCCATGGCGATCGTCGGACCGTGGGCGATCTCGGTGTACGGCGAGGACGTCGAGTGGGGCGCCGTGCCCGTGCCGACGGCCGAGGGCACCGCGCCCGAGGAGACCTGGACGTTCAGCGATGCCAAGAACGTCGGCCTGTTCACGGCGTGCGACAACAAGGCCACCGCGTGGGACGTGCTGAAGTTCGCCACGAGCGAGGAGCAGGACGGCGTGTGGCTCGAGGAGACCGGGCAGATGCCGCTGCGCCAGAACCTGACCGAGACGTACCCGGACTACTTCGCGGACAACCCCGCCTACGAGCAGTTCGGCGACCAGGCGTCGCGCACCGTCGAGGTGCCGAACGTGCCGAACTCGGTCGAGATCTGGCAGGCGTTCCGCGACGGCTACTCGTCCGCGGTCATCTTCGGCGAGGGCAGCGTGGACGACTTCCTGACCGACACCGCGGCGGAGATCGACGGCCTGGCCGGGGGAAGCTGACATGACCGCCCTCGCCCCGGAGCGCACCGGGAGCGATCCCGGTGCACCCGGGACCTCGCCGCCGCGGCGCCGGCGCGGTCGGACGGGCCGGGGACAGCAGCCGCTCGGCATGCTGTTCTCGGCGCCGTACGTCGTGTTCATCGCGCTCGTGTTCGCGTGGCCGATCGTGTTCGCGGTGTGGATGTCGTTCCAGGACTACTTCTTCGCCGCCCCCGGCGCGGTCGTCGACCGGCCGTTCGTCGGCCTCGACAACTACGCCGCGGTCATCCAGGATCCCGCCGTGTGGCAGTCGTTCCGCAACGTCGGGGTGTTCCTGCTCATCAACGTGCCGCTGACCGTGGTGCTCTCGATCGTGCTCGCGACCGCGCTGGATCGCGTCGTGCACGCCCGCACGTTCTTCCGCGTCAGCTACTACGTGCCGTACGTCACGGCGTCCGTCGCGGTCGTCGCGGTGTGGCTGTTCCTGTTCTCGCGCGGCGGGCTCGTGAACAACGTGCTCGGCCCCCTCGCACCGGATCCGTCGTGGTTCGTCAACAGCGCGCTCGCGATGCCGGTCATCGCGCTGTTCGTGACGTGGAAGGGACTCGGGTTCTACATCCTGCTGTACCTCGCGGCGCTGCAGAACGTGCAGAAGGAGCTGTACGAGTCGGTGTCGGTCGACGGCGGCGGGCGGCTGCGGCAGTTCTTCTCCGTGACCGTGCCCGGCGTCCGCCCGGCCACCCTGCTGGTGGTGCTGCTCGCGACCATCACGGGCGCGAACCTCTTCACCGAGCCGTACCTGCTCACCGGCGGCGGCGGCCCGAACGGGGCGTCGACCTCGCCCGTGCTGCTGATCTACCAGCGCGGCATCGAGCAGGGGAATCCGGATGTCGCCGCGGCGATCGGAGTGATCCTGATCGTGTTCGTGCTGATCATCGCGGCGCTGCAGCGCCGGTTCGTGGGCGGGGAGGAGTCATGAGGCGCGCGCTCGGGAGCAGGGCCGCCCTGTACGTCATCCTCGCGGTGGGCGCGCTGGTGTTCCTCTTCCCCTTCTACTACATGGTGATCGGATCGCTGCAGACGGACGTCGACACGTCCGTGCGGGGCGCGTTCCCGGATCCGGCGAACCTGTCGTTCGACAACTACGTCGCGATCAACGAGCGCATCTCGCTGCTGCAGGGGCTCGCGAACTCGGGCATCTTCACCGGCGGTGTCCTGCTCGGCACCATCGTGTTCGGGGTGCTCGCGGGCTACGCGCTCGCGGTGCTGCAGTGGCGGGGTCGGGGGACGCTGTTCGGGATCGCACTGCTCGTGCAGGTGATCCCGTTCCAGCTGCTGATGATCCCGCTGTACGTGCTGATCGCGCGCGACTACGGGCTGTCCGACAACTACCTCGGCATGATCCTGCCGTTCTTCATCAACTCGACGGCGGTGGTCATCTTCCGGCAGTACTTCCTGCAGCTGCCGGCCGATCTGTTCTCCGCCGCGCGCATCGACGGCGCGGGGGAGTTCCGCCTGCTGTGGAGCATCGCGCTGCCGCTCGTGCGGCCCGCGCTGCTCACTGCCGTGCTGCTGACCGTGATCGGCCCGTGGAACGAGTTCCTGTGGCCGTTCCTCATCACGAAGGAGGCCTCGATGCAGCCGCTGGCGGTGTCGCTGGCCAACTTCATCTCGAACGTCGCCGCGTCCACGTCCAACCCGTTCGGGGCGATGATGGCCGGCGCCGTGGTGCTCGCGGTGCCCGCCGTGACGCTGTTCATCGTGTTCCAGCGGTACTTCACCACGAACGACCTCGGATCCGGAGTGAAAGGATGACAATGCCTCACATCCCCTATCGGCTGACCCGCGCCGGCATCGTGATGACCCCCGAGCCCGGCGATCCGCTCGAGGCGGAGGGCGTGCTCAACCCCGCCTCCGGGCGCGGGCCCGACGGCGAGCTCTACCTGCTGCCGCGCCTCGTCGCGGAGGGCAACGTCTCGCGCGTCGGCCTCGCGCGCGTCATCGTGGAGGACGGCGTGCCGGTCGGCGTCGAGCGCGAGGGCGTCGTGCTGGAGCCGGATCGCGGCTGGGAGCGCGGCGTCGGCAACGCCGGCGTCGAGGATCCGCGCACCACCTGGATCGACGCGCTCGGCCTGCACGTCATGACGTACGTCGCGTACGGGCCGCTCGGACCGCGCACCGCGCTCGCCGTGTCGGAGGACCTGCGCGCATGGCGGCGGCTCGGGCCGGCGCTGTTCCGGTACGACGAGGCGCTCGACATGGACCTCAACCTGTTCCACAACAAGGACACGGTGTTCTTCCCCGAGCCCGTCACGGCGCCCGACGGCACCAAGGCGCTCGCGGTGCTGCACCGCCCGATGTGGGACCTGGGGGAGACCAAGCCCGGCCAGGGCGTGCGGGTCCCCGCGGGGATCACCGACGAGCGGCAGTCGATCTGGATCAGCTACGTGCCGCTCGGCGCGGTCCGCGCCGACCTCGCGAACCTCGCGCTGTGGGAGCAGCACCGCTTCGTCGCGGGCCCCGAGTTCCCGTTCGAGGAGCTGAAGATCGGCGGCGGCCCGCCGCCCCTGCGCGTGCCCGAGGGCTGGCTCGTGCTGCACCACGGCGTGACGGGCGTGATCGACAGCGCGTTCTCGCAGCAGCAGAAGGTCAACTACGCCGCCGGCGCGCTGCTGCTGGACGCCGAGGATCCGAGTCGCGTGCTCGCGCGCACGCCGGAGCCCCTGCTCGCCCCCGAGACGGACGACGAGCGCAGCGGCATCGTGCCGAACGTCGTCTTCCCCACCGCGATCGAGGAGATCGACGGACGGCTGTTCGTGTTCTACGGCATGGCCGACTCCAAGATCGGCGCCGCTCTGCTCGAGCGCACCGACTGATCCGCACCACCCGGATCCGCACCACCCGGATCCGCGACGAAGGAACGAAGATGTTCACGATCGCACGACGGCGCGCACGTGCCACGGCTCTCGCCGCGGCCGCCGCGCTCGCGCTCACCCTGGGCCTCGCGCAGCCCGCGACGGCCGCGCCCGGAGAGGTCGAGGCCGCCAGGTCAGCGGCCGCTCCGCTGACGAACCTCGCCCACCTCGACTTCCTGCTCGACGAGGTGCGGCCGCCCGGGGAGGACGGTCACACGACCTATCGCTTCGCGGGGGAGCCGGCGTTCGTGCTGCCATGGACCTACGCCGATGCCCGGGATGGCGGCACGTTCGAGCGCGTCGGCGGCGGCGCGTTCGACCCCGCGACGGGGGAATGGGGCCAGGGGGCGTTCAACGCCGACGACATCTCGCGCGCCGCGGTCGTGTACCTGCGCCACTGGCGGCAGACGGGCGACGACGACAGCCGTGACACGGCCTACCAGCTGCTCCGGGGGCTGGCCTACCTGCAGACGGTCGATGGGCCGAACGCCGGCAACGTCGTGCTGTGGATGCAGCCGGACGGCACACTAAATCCCTCCGCGGATCCGGTCGAGCTGCCGGATCCGTCCGACTCCGGCGCGAGCTACTGGCTCGCGCGCACGATCTGGGCGTTCGGCGAAGGGTACGCGGCGTTCGAGCGGGAGGATCCGGCGTTCGCCGCCTTCCTGGAGGACCGGCTCGCGCTGGCCGTGGACGCCGTGCAGCGCCAGGTGCTCGTCCGCTACGGCGAATGGACCGAGAGCGACGGCAAGCGCGTGCCGGCGTGGCTGATCGCGAACGGCGCGGACGCCTCGGGTGAGGCGGTGCTCGGACTGGCGGCGCGCGTCGAGGCGCAGCCGCGCGACCGCGACGCCGCCGACGCGCTGCGCAAGCTCGCGCGGGGGATCGCGGCGATGGCGGAGGGCGACGTCGGCTCCTGGCCCTACGGCGCGATCCTGCCGTGGACCGAGTCGCGCAGCATGTGGCACGCGTGGGGCGGGCAGGCGCCGGCGGCGCTCGCCGAGGCCTCCATGACGCTGCACGACCGCTCGCTCGCGAAGCCGGCGATCCGGGACGCGGCGGTGTTCACCCCAACGCTCATCACCGCCGGCGGCCCGGACAACGGCTGGTACCCGAGCCCGACCGACCGCGTCCAGCTCGCGTACGGCGCCGACTCGCGCGTGCAGTCGCTGCTCGCCGTCGCGGACGCGACCGGATCGCGCGGGTTCGAGCAGCTGGCGGCGATCCAGGCCGCGTGGTTCTTCGGCGCGAACCGCGCGGGCGTGCAGATGTACGACCCCGCGACCGGCATCGCGTACGACGGCCTGCAGCCCGACGGCTCGGTCAATCGCAACAGCGGCGCCGAGAGCACGATCCACGGCCTGCTCACGATGCTCGCGCTGGACGCGCATCCGGATCTCGCCGCGCGCGCCGCGTCCGTCGCCACGATCGAGGAGCAGGACGGCCTGCGCCTGGTCGAGGCGGAGAGCGCGACGGAGACCGACGGCACGCTGTCGACGCCCGAGTCGTGGACGGGCGAGTCGAGCTGGTCCGGACAGGCGCTCACGCTCGAACGCGGGCAGCACGCCGTGTTCGACCTCGGAGCCGGCCGGGTCCGGGTGGAACCCGTGGTCTGGACCGAGCCGGGGGAGCGCACGACCTCCACGTGGGGCGCGCTCGGCACGCTCCGCACCGCGGGCCCGGATCAGGGAATATCGCCCACCCCGGGAGTGCTGCTGCCGTGGTCGCTGCGCTCGCCCGCGCGGGGCGACCAGGCGCGCGTCGAGGTGAGACACGGCACGCTCGCGCTCGACGGGCTGCTCGTGCGGCCGCTGGTGTCGCGCCTGACACTCACGGGCACGGGCGGCACGACCCGGCTGCTGCACTCGGCGGCGGACACCCCGCAGCCGATCCGCATCGCCCGCGGCGCGAGGGTCGACGTGTACGACGCGAACGGCGCCCCGGTGCGCAGCGCGACCGTCCTGCCCCCGGGAGGCTTCGCCATCGTGACCCGCTGAGGCTGCGGTCGCGAACGGGCACGTGGTGCGATGAGCGGACGAGCGCGGGCGATGAGCTGGAACGTCTGGTGGCGGTTCGGCGGGGACTGGAGGGCGCGGCACCGGGGTCAGCTCCGCCTGCTCGAAGAGGTCCGCCCGGACCTCGTCGGCATCCAGGAGTGCTGGGGCACCGCCGGAGGCACGCAGGCGGATGCGTTCGCCGAGGTGCTGGGCGCGCACGCCGCGTTCGTGAAGGTGGGCCTTCCGCCCGAGCCGGAACCGAGGGAGACGCCCGATCAGGAGGGCGTCGTGATGGGCCTCGGGCTCGTCAGCCGCTGGCCGATCGCCGAGGTCGTGGCCGCTCCCATGCCCTCGGCGGGGCGAGACCTCTCCGCCCTGGTCGCCACGGTCGCTCATCCGCTCGGCGCGGTTCGCGTCGTGGTGGGCGTGACGAGCTGGGAGCCCGAGCGGGAGCCGGAGACGGCCGCGCAGGTCGCCGAGCTCCAGCGCCTCGTCGTCGCGGGAGCCGACGACCGCGACCCTCCCAGCCTCCTCCTCGCCGATCTCAACTACGACCGATCCCAGGCGCCGCTTGCCGCGTTGCGGCTGGAGGACGCGTGGGATGCCGCGGACGCCGGCGCAGACGAGCGCACCCTCAGCTCGACCAACCGGTTCGCCCCGCCCGAGGCGGAGGCGCAGTACGACCGCCGCATCGACCACGTCCTCTTCCGGCAGGGGCGCGCCGGAGCGCGAGCGGCGAACGCGTTCATCGTGCGCAGCGAGCCGGGCGGTCTGCCGCCGTCGGATCACTATCCGCTCGTCGCCGACATCGGGTGGCCGGCGGGGTGACGGCCGTGGCGACGTGCGGTCGTCGGATCCTGCGCCCGGTCGTCGGATGGCGCGCTCATCTGTCGGATCGGTGGGGCCGGTGAGGCCCGTGAGGCTCAGGACGCGACATCCGCACCACCGGTCCGACGACCGAGCGCCGTCGCCGACGACCGAGCGCGCCCGCGCCGGAGAGCCCCACTGCCGTGTCCGAAAACCGCCAGCCGGGGTCATCCGGGCGTGACAGGCTGGACGCATGAGCCCGAACATGACCTTCGACCAGCGGTACGCGGCGATCAGCGCGCGCGACGTGCGATTCGACGGCCAGTTCGTGACGGCGGTGCGCTCGACGGGCATCTACTGCCGGCCGTCGTGCCCCGCGCGCACGCCCAAGGAGGCCAACGTCGCGTTCTACCCGACGAGCGCCGCGGCGCACGAGGCGGGGTACCGGGCATGCAAGCGGTGCCTGCCGGAGGCGGCTCCCGGATCGCCCGACTGGAATCTTCGCGGGGACGTCGCCGGGCGCGCGATGCGGCTGATCGCCGACGGCGTGGTCGAGCGCGAGGGCGTCTCCGGCCTGGCCGCCCGTCTGGGCTACTCGAGCCGCCACCTCACGCGCGTGCTCGCGGCGGAGCTCGGCGCGGGTCCCCTCGCCCTCGCCCGCGCGCACCGCGCCCACACCGCGCGGCTGCTGCTGGTCGGCACCGACCTCCCCGCCGCCGACGTGGCGTTCTCGGCCGGGTTCGCGAGCGTGCGGCAGTTCAACGACACCGTGCGCGAGGTCTTCGGCCTCACGCCGACCGAGCTCCGCGCGCGCCGCCGCGGCGCGGCAGTCGACCCGATCGGCCCGAATTCCGGCGGCAGCTCGGGCCGATCGGGTCAACAACTCGCCTCGCGCGTGCCGACCGGCATCGACCTCGCGCTGCCGTACCGCGAGCCGTTCGATCCCGCGGGCCTGTTCGCCTGGATGGGCGTGCGCGCGCTCGCCGGGGTCGAGGAGGGCGACGCGCTCTCCTTCTCTCGCACGCTGCGCCTGCCGCACGGACCCGCGTGGTTCCGGCTGTCGCACGAGCGCGGCCGCCTGCGGCTGCAGGCGAAGCTCGAGAGCCTCGCCGACCTGTCGACCCTCGTCGCCCGGGCCCGGCGGCTGTTCGATCTCGACGCCGATCCGCTCGCGATCGACGAGGCCCTGTCGCGGCATCCCGAGCTCGCCCGGCACGTCGCCGAGAACCCGGGCATCCGCCTCCCCGGCACCGCCGACCCGCACGAGCTGCTGATCCGCGCGATGGTCGGCCAGCAGATCTCCGTCGCCGCCGCCCGCACGCACCTCACGCGCCTCGCCGAGGCGCTCGGGGAGCGGGTCGCGCTCGCGGGCGAGGAGCGACTCCTGTTCCCGACCATGGCGGCCATCGCCGAGCGGGGGCCCGAGATCCTGCGCGGGCCCGCCGCCCGCGTCCGGGCGATCACCGGCGCCGCCGCGGCCCTCGCCTCGGGCGAGCTGTCGCTCACGACCGGCGACGCCGCCGCCGAGCAGCGCGCCGCGCTGATGGCCATGCCGGGCATCGGCGCCTGGACCGCCGACTACGTGCGGATGCGCGTGATCGGCGACCCGGACGTCGTGCTCACGGGCGACGTCGCCCTGCGCACGGGGGCCGCGCGCGCAGGGATCCCGGCCGAGCCGCGCGAGCTCGCGGCGTGGGCCGCCCGCACCGCGCCGTGGCGCTCCTACCTGTCCATGCACCTGTGGCGCCTGGCCGCCGGCCCCGCCGTTGCCGACCCCGCCCCGTCCCCGAAGGAGGCGCAATGACCGCCATCATCCAGACCCTCGACACCACCGACGGGCCGTTCACGCTCATCGCCGATGCGGATGGAGCCGTGCTCGCGTCCGGCTGGACGTCCGACGTCGAGGCGATGCGGAACCGGATCCATCCGGGCCTGCGTCCCGAGGGCGTCCGCGAGGGCGAGACCGCCGCGGCCGACGCCGTGCGCGCCTACTACGACGGCGACCTCGCCGCGATCGACGACGTGCCGGTGCGCCAGCGCGGCACCGATCTGCAGCTCGCCGGCTGGAAGGCGCTGCGCCGGATCGCACCCGGCGCGCCCCTGACGTACACGGGGTTCGCCGCGCGGCTCGGCTCGCCGCGCGCCGTGCGCGCCGCCGCGTCGATCTGCGCGCGCAACGCCCCGGCGCTGTTCGTGCCGTGCCACCGCGTGCTGCGCGGCGACGGCACCCTCGGCGGCTTCGCGTGGGGCCTCGACGTCAAGCGCGCGCTGC
The DNA here is from genome assembly GCF_039605615.1 of Microbacterium rhizophilum. Taxonomy (NCBI): domain Bacteria; kingdom Bacillati; phylum Actinomycetota; class Actinomycetes; order Micrococcales; family Microbacteriaceae; genus Microbacterium; species Microbacterium rhizophilum. Next base: position 42,336 of record NZ_JBCNUN010000003.1, read on the forward strand.
TCGCCCGCGAGGGCGGGACGCTGCTCTAGGCGGAACCGCCGGCGAAGCGTTGCGGCGGGGACGATTCTGGCAATAGGCTGAAAGGCTCCGCCCCTTCGGGCACAGACTCCCCCTTCGAGGATCATGACCAGTCCTTCTCCGCGCCTGTCCACGCCCCGGGCGCTGCTGCGCCTGCTCGAATTCGCCCGTCCGGTGCTGCCGCGCCTCGGCTTCGGCGCGCTCAGCGCGCTCGCCGCCGCGGTGCTGTCCCTGATGATCCCGATCGCCCTCGAGTGGGTGGTCGGCGGCCCCATCGCGTCCGGCGATACCACGGCCGTGGTGTGGGGCGCGCTCGCCGTGCTCGCGCTCGGCCTGCTCGAGGCGCTCATGGTGTACCTGCGGCGCTGGCTCGTGCTGGGCCCCGCGACGCTCGTCGAGTACGACATCCGCCGGTCGTTCTACAACCGCCTGCAGCACCTGCCCGTCGCGTTCCACGACCGGTGGCAGTCGGGCCAGCTGCTCAGCCGCATGATGCAGGACATCGGCCTGATCCGCCGCTGGATGGCCTTCGGCCTGATCCTGCTCGTGGTGAACATCCTCACCGTGGTCATCGGCGCGGTGCTGCTGTTCCAGTGGCACTGGGCGCTCGCGGCCGTGTTCGTGGCGTCGGGCCTGCCGCTGTGGATCCAGGGCTTCCTGTTCGAGAAGGAGTACGGCACCCTCACGCGCCTCAGCCAGGATCAGCAGGGCGACCTCGCGACGAGCGTCGAGGAGAGCGTGCACGGCATCCGCGTGCTGAAGGCCTTCGGCCGCGGCCCGCATGCCCTCCGCCGCTTCACGCGGCAGGCCGAGACCCTGCGCGACACCGAGATGCGCAAGGCCGGGTCCATCGCGCGCATCGACTTCTGGCTCGTGTTCATGCCCGAGCTGGCGTTCGCGGTCTCGCTCGTGCTGGGCATCTGGCTGGCCTCCACGGGCCAGATCGGCGTGCCGCAGCTCATCGCGTACTTCGCGATGGCCACCATCCTGCGCTGGCCGATCGAGTCCATCGGGTTCTTCTTCGCCTTCACGATGGACGCCCGCACCGCGACCGACCGCGTGTTCGAGGTGTTCGACGCGCACAACGCGATCACGGATCCCGAGCGGCCGGTCACGATCCCGGATCCGCGGGGCGCGCTCACCTTCGAGGACACGCACTTCCGCTACCAGGACGCGGGCGCCGCCGAGCCGGACCTGCTGAACGGCATCGACCTGGACGTGCGACCGGGCGAGACCATGGCGCTCGTCGGGCTGACCGGATCGGGCAAGACGACGCTGACCACGCTGCCTACGCGCCTGTACGACGTGACGGGCGGCCGGGTGGCGATCGACGGCGTCGACGTGCGCGACCTCAGCCTGGTCGAGCTGCGCCGGATCATCGCGACCGCGTTCGAGGACGCGACGCTGTTCTCGGCGTCCGTCCGCGACAACGTGCTGCTGGGCCGCGACGACCTCGATCCCGGCTCGGCGGAGGCCGATCGCGTGCTGCGCGAGGCGCTGGACGTCGCGCAGGCCGCGTTCGTCGAGGACCTGCCCGACGGAGTCGACACCATGATCGGCGAGGAGGGTCTGTCGCTCTCGGGCGGCCAGCGCCAGCGCCTCGCCCTCGCCCGCGCGGTCGCGGCGCGCCCCGCCGTGCTGGTGATGGACGACCCGCTGTCGGCGCTCGACGTCGACACCGAGGAGCGCGTGCAGCACGAGCTGCGCCGCGTGCTCGCCGGCACCACGGCGCTGATCGTCGCCCACCGCCCGTCCACCGTGGCGCTCGCCGATCGCGTCGCGCTGCTCGAGGGCGGCCGCATCACGGCCGTCGGCACGCACTCCGAGCTGATGGCCTCCTCCTCGCACTACCGCTCGGTGATCTCGAGCTTCGAGCGCGAGGAGGCCGAGGAGCGCGCCTGGCGCAACGACCCCAACCCCACGTCGGAGCTCGACGTCATCACGGCACAGGATGAGGAGGGCGCGCGATGAGCAGCTCGGTCCAGGGCACTGCGGGCGAGGACCGCTCCGACTACACGCGCGAGGAGAGCCGCGCGATCCGGCAGCGCTCGCTGCGGCTGCTCGTGTCGCTGCTGCGCCCGCTGAAGGCCCAGGTGACCCTGGTCGCCGTCGTGGTCGTGGCGCAGACCGCCGTGCGCGTGCTGGGACCGGCGCTGCTCGGCCTCGGGCTCAAGGAGGCGCTGCCGGCCGTGGTCGACCGCGCCGACTGGGGCCCCGCGTGGTTCGTGGGCGGCGCGTACGTGGCGACGGCCGTGGGCGGCGCGGCGCTGCTCGCCTGGTACGACATCCTGGCGGCGCGCGTCACGCAGAACGTGCTGCTCGACCTGCGCACGCGCGTCTTCCGGCACACGCAGATCCTCAGCCTCGAGTTCCACGAGAGCTACACGTCGGGCCGGATCATCTCGCGCCAGACGAGCGACCTCGACACGATCCGCGAGCTGCTGAACGGCGGCCTGACCCAGCTGGTCAGCGGCGTGCTCTACGGCGCCTTCACGTTCATCGCGCTCGTGATCATCGACTGGCAGTCGGGTCTCGTGCTCGTGATCGCGGCGATCCCGCTGACGATCCTGATGCGCTGGTTCTACCTGTCCTCGCAGCGCACCTACCGCGACTCGCGCGTGATCAGCGCGAAGGTCATCGTGAAGTTCGTCGAGACCATGACGGGCATCCGCGCGGGCAAGGCGTTCCGCACCGAGCCCCGCAACGAGGACGAGTTCGGCGGCCTGGCGATGCAGTACCGCGACGTCAACATGCGCTCGATCCGCCTGTTCGGCGTCTTCGAGCCCGGCCTGATGGCGATCTCGGCGTTCTCGATCGGCATCGTGGTGCTGTGGGGCGGCGTGCGGATCACGTGGGGCGAGTTCTCGGTCGGCCTGCTGCTGGCGGCCGTGCTGTACGTGCGCAACTTCTTCACGCCGCTGCAGGAGGTCGCGATGTTCCTGAACTCCTTCCAGGCGGCGTCCGCGGCGCTGGAGAAGGTGTCGGGCGTGCTCGAGGAGGTGCCGACGGTGCCGGATCCGACGCGTCCGGTCGCGCTTCCGGAGGCGCGCGGCGGCATCCGGTTCGAGGACGTCACGTTCGCGTACGCGACGGGCCGGACGATCCTGCCGGAGTTCGCGCTGGACATCCCCGCCGGCCAGACGGTCGCGCTGGTCGGCACGACGGGCGCCGGCAAGTCGACGCTCGCCAAGCTCGTCTCGCGCTTCTACGACCCGAGCGAGGGCCGCGTCACGCTGGACGGCGTGGACCTGCGCGACCTGCACCCGCGCGATCTGCGCCGCGCGATCGTGATGGTCACGCAGGAGGCCTACCTGTTCAGCGGCACGGTCGCCGACAACATCGCGCTGGGCCGTCCCGACGCGACGTTCGACGAGATCCAGGATGCGGCCCGCGCCGTGGGGGCGGACACGTTCATCCGGACCCTGCCCGACGGCTACCACACCGACGTCAACAAGCGCGGCGGCCGCGTCTCGGCGGGCCAGCGTCAGCTGATCTCGTTCGCGCGCGCGTTCCTGGCGAACCCGGCGGTGCTGATCCTGGACGAGGCGACGGCCTCGCTCGACATCCCCTCGGAGCGGATGATCCAGGATGCGCTGCAGACGCTGCTCGCCGACCGCACGGCGATCATCATCGCGCACCGCCTGTCGACCGTCGCGATCGCGGATCGGGTGCTCGTCATGGAGCACGGCCGCGTGATCGAGGACGACGCTCCGGACACCCTGATCGCCGGCACGGGCAGGTTCGCCCAGCTGCACCAGGCCTGGCGCGAGTCCCTCGTCTAGGACCTGAGAAGAGTGGGCGACGGGGTCTCGATGGGGGAGGGGGATTCGAGACCCCGCCGCCGGCATGGTCTCAGCGCGGACGGCGATGGCCGTGCTGACGAGTCACGTCGGGTGAGATCCCCCCTGTCGCCGCGAGACCCTAGACGCGGATCTCGGCGACCACCTCACCGTACTCCGTCTCGCCCACAGGTGTGAAGCCGACCCGGCGGAAGAAGGCCTCGGGGCCGTCCTCGCCGGCCTCGTAGATGACCGTGAGGTGGTCGAGCCCGCGCTGGCGCACCTCGGCGACGAGCGCCTCGACCGCGAAGCGGCCGATGCCGCGGCCCTGGTCGTCGGCGTCGACGTTGATGCGCAGCAGGACGGAGCGGAAGTGCTCGGACGGGGCCTCCTCGTCGAAGCTCGCGCTGACGAAGCCGACGACGTCGTCGCCGTCGAGGACGACGCGCTGCCAGGCCTTCGCCGGGTTGATGACGGTCGCCGCGATGCCGTACGAGACGGGCGCGAGGAACTGCTCCTGGCCGGGCTTCAACGACAGCGTGTTCACCGCGACGATCGTCGCGGCCGAGAGCTCCACCAGGTTCAGCGTCATACGGTCAGGCTAACCGCTCCCCGTGGAGCGGGGGCAAGCAGATCTGCCCGGGGTGGAGATGTTCACCTGGCTCCGACGACCGACCTCGCAGCGCTCTTCAGTTAATCGTGGACCCAGACCTCGGTGCCGACCTGGGCGAAGCGGTACATGTGCTCGGCGGCCGACTGGGTCATGTTCACGCAGCCGTGGCTCATGTAGGCGCCGGCGCCGAAGTTGTTGTGCCAGTAGGTGCCGTGGAAGCCCTGGTCGCCGTTGAAGTACGACACCCACGGCACGTTCGCGGTGCAGTAGTCGTACGTCTTGCTCGGCTTGTACTTGCCGTCGGGCGTGCAGGAGCCCATGTTCTGCTTGGTGAGCTGGCCGTACACGGTGAAGTGGCCCGTGCGGGTGTCGTGGCCGGGCTTGCCGAGCGCGATCGCGTAGGAGGCGACGAGCTTCTCCTGGCCGGAGGCGGGGCCCTCGTACATGTAGGTCATGCCGGCGCTCTTGTCGACCTCGACGCGGCGGAAGATGTTCTGCGTCGGGAACTTCACGACCTCGCCCTGCAGCTCGAACTGCATGTCGCCGCTCTTGAGCGAGTCGGCGATCGAGGTCGCGACGCCGTCGGTCGACGAGATGCCGAAGCCGTCCTGGCCCTCCTGGATCACGCGCAGCGGGTCGCCGGCCGAGTTGGTGACGACCTGCTCCTCGACCACGTCCTGGTTGACCTTCTCGGGCAGGTCCTTGATGGCCTCCTCGATCGCGCCCATGTCGGGGGTCACGACGAAGTCGCCCGATTCGGGGTCGGCCTGGATGTCCATCCACTTCTGCACCTCGGCGAGCGGCACGCCGTGCGCGCGCTCGTCCTGCAGGTAGAAGCCGGCGGTGTCGGCCTGGGCGTTGAGGTCCTTGGCGTACGCCTTCGCCTCGGCGGTCGTGGCGGCCGCCTCGACCTCGGTCTGCTGCGGCTCGATCGCGATGGGTCCGTCCTCGGACGGACCGGCGGCGAGGGCCTCGGTGATGCCGGTGGCGAGCGCGTCGATGTCGATGCCTCGGCCGGGCTCGGACCCCTCGACCGTGAAGCGGCGGGCGTCGTCGTCGAACACGACCTGCGCGTCGACGGAGTCGGTGTACAGGTCGGGCAGCGCGCCGCGGAGCGTCTCGGCGGCCTTCTCGGCGTCGATCGTGACGGTCCCGCTGACCTCGCCCATGCCCCAGCTGCCGAGGTTCCACGCGGGGTAGGCCTCGAACGCGTCGTCGGCGAGAGCCTGCGCGTCGATCGACAGGCCGAGCTGATCGCCCGTCAGGGTGGCGTCGCCGATCGCGAACTCGGTGTCGGCCAGGTGGTTCGCGATGGTCTCGGCCGCGGCGCCGGAGGTCGTGAAGCCCACGGGGGCGCCCGCGGCGGTGACGCCGGGCGCGATCAGCACGAGCGAGGCCACGATCGCGCCGGCGCCGACGAGTCCGGCCGGGATGCCGATGCCGAGCCACGCGCCGAGGTGCCGCTTCCTGGGGGGATCCACCTGGGCCCACTGCACGTCGGGATTCGCGGTGCCGGGCGCGCCGATGACGGCGGTCGCCTGCGCGCCCGCCCCGCTCTCGTCGCTCATGCCCTCGGGCCTGGTCGCCACGTCCGTCACGAAACCCCCCTGGATGGCTCGATCTCGCGCGACGCGCGGGGGCGTGTCGCAGAGATCCCGTGACCATAGAGTACGGCCGCAAGCGGCGCCGACGCCCGTGGAGGGGTTACGAACTGACTACGATGCGCTGGGCATCCCATGGGGGTCCCAGCGGGTGGGAATCAGCGCCAGGGCACGCCCTCCGCGCGGTGGAACCCGATGCCCGCCGCCGTCCACGCGTCCGCCAGCCCCGCGATCCGCTCCGTGAACGAGTCGCGCGCGGGCGAGCGCGACCACCCGAGCTCCGCGGCGGAGGCGATGCGGGGGAACATCAGGGCGTCGATGTCGGCGAGCGTGCGGACGGTCTCGCTCCACAGGCACGCCTCGACGCCCAGGATCGCCGACTCGGGGACATCCGGGATCACGGCGTCCGGATCCCACGCGTACGAGCGCTCGACGCTGGTGGGCCCGTCGGCCCAGACGAGGCCGAGCGGGGTCTGCGCGTCGTACTTCATATCGAGGTAGATCGCGTCGGCGGGGGACAGGATGAGCCGTCCGCCGCCCGCGACGAAGGCCCGGGCGCGCTCGTCATGACCCTCGCGCGGGGTGCGGAAGCCCCAGTACTGGCCGATGGATCCGGCGGGCAGGTCGGCGACGCCGGCCTCGTGCCACGAGATCGGGGTCTTGCCGGTCTCGGCGATGAGCCGCGCGGCGAGCGCGGCCATCCGGCGGTAGTCCTCGGGCGCGGTGCCGAGCGCCTCGTCCCCGCCGAAATGCAGGTACGGCCCGGGGGTCAGCTCGGCGAGCTCGGAGAACACGTCGCGCAGCAGCGGCTCGAGACCCTCCGCGTCGGCGCGCAGCGACGAGAACCCGACGCCGAGCGCCGTGTACGGCACGCCGCGCTCGGGCAGCGCGCCGCCGTACGACTCCGTGACCTCGCGGAGGTGGTCGCTGATGACCGGATCCGCCACGAGCTCGGGGTGGCTGAGGCCGAGCGCGTGCGTGTGGCCGGGCAGGTCGAACTCGGGGATCACGATCATGTGGTGCGCGGCGGCGTGCGCCACGATCCGCGCGTAATCGTCGCGCGTGTAGAAGCCGCCCGGGTCGCCGTCCACGGCGGATCCGGATCCGTGCTCCGTGAGCTCGGGATACGAGCGCAGCTGCAGGCGCCAGCCGTGGTCGTCGGTCAGGTGCAGGTGCAGCGCGTTGAGCTTGAGCGAGGAGGCCCGCTCGATGACGGCCTCGACGGTCTCGACGGGGTGGAAGTGGCGCGCGACGTCGAGCATCAGGCCGCGGTGCGCGAAGCGCGGCTCGTCGCTGATGTCGACCGCGGGCACCGCGCCGGTCGCGTCGGCGAGCTGCGCGAGCGTCCGCAGCGCGTAGAACCGTCCCGCCGGGGTGGACGCCTCGATCCGGATGCCGGCGGCGTCGACGCGCAGCCGGTAGCCCTCGGGCCCGCAGTCGTCCACGGGCGAGAAGACGGGCTCGGCATCGGGGCGCACGGCGGGCTGGTCCAGCGGTGTGACGGACGCGGGCCAGGGCAGCAGGGCGAGCGGCATGGGTGGCACGCTACCGGCGTTGTTACGGTTTTGTAAACATCCCTTCCAAACCGATTCACCCTCTTGCGGTCGCCGGGGTTCGTAAATACAACTTACAAACATGACCCAGCCCGGCAGCCCGATCAGCCCGGCGTCCCCGCGCGGACGCACCGGCCGGCTCAAGGTGCTGCCCGAGCACGCGCGCGGCCACAACCGGTCGCTCGTGCTCGCGACGCTGTTCCACGACGGCGCGATGAGCCGCGCGGATCTCGCCCGCGCCACCGGGCTCACGCGCGTCACGACGTCGGATCTGGTCGGCGAGCTGATCGGCGACGGCCTCGTGGTCGAGCAGGGGACCCGGCAGGGATCCCGGCCCGGCAAGCCCGCCATGCTGGTCGACCTCGACCGCGAGGGCCTGCAGGTCGTGGGCCTCGACCTCTCGGACGCGGCGGAGTATCGCGGCGCCGTGATCGACCTGAGCGGCACCGTGATCGAACGGCGCGCGCTGCCGCGCCCGGCCGACGGCGACGCCGAGGCGGCGCTGGACGCGGTGCGCGCGCTCGCGGCCGAGCTGCTCGCCGCGGCGACGCGCCGCGTCCTCGGCGTCGGCGTGGGCGCGCCGGGCGTGATCTCGCGCGACGGCGTCGTGAGGTCGTCGCCGAACCTCGGCTGGTTCGACCTGCCGCTGCAGGCGGATCTGCGCGAGCGGCTGGGGGTGCCGGTGCACGTCGCGAACGACGCGAACGTCGCCGCCCTGGCCGAGCACACGCTCGGCGGCGCGAGCGGCGACGTCCTGGTCGTGAAGGTCGGGCGCGGTGTCGGCGCCGGCGTGCTCACGCGCGGCGAGCTCGCGCGCGGCAGCCGCGACGCGGCCGGCGAGATCGGCCACGTCACGGTCGGCACGGACGGCGGGCCGCTGTGCGTGTGCGGCAAGCACGGCTGCCTCGAGTCGTGGCTGTCGATCCGCTCGCTCGAGCAGCGGATCGCGGAGGGCGCCGACCGCGACGACGTGCTGCGCGACGCCGGCGAGCGCCTCGCGATCGCGGTCGCGCCCATCGTCGGTGCGCTCGACCTGTCGGAGATCGTGCTCTCCGGCCCCGCCGACCGGCTCGACGGCATCCTGCGGGACACCGCCGTCCACACGCTTCGCGCCCGCACCTTCCTCCACGAGGACGTGCGGGTGCGGATGTCCGCCCAGGGAGACGACGTCGTGCTGCGAGGTGCGGTCGTGCTGATCCTCGACGGAGAACTCGGGGTCTCATAGGCGAGACCCGCGCCAGACGCACCACCACCCCCACCACCCCACCACCCGAAGGACGCATCACATGAACAAGAAGGCAATGGCGGGCATCGGCCTGCTCGGCGCCGGCGCGCTCGCGCTCGCCGGCTGTGCGGGCGGCGCGACGCCGGCCGGTGACGAGAGCGACGCCCCGGCGGCCGAGACCGGCGAGCTCACCGTCTGGGTCGTCGGCACCGACACCCCCGACACCGCACGCGAGTACCTCGTCGACACGTTCGAGTCGGAGAACGACGGCTGGACCCTCAACCTCGAGGAGAAGACCTGGGCCGACGTGTCGGAGACGTACGTCGCCGCGCTCCAGTCCAACGACACCCCCGACGTGGTCGAGGTCGGCAACACGCAGGCCATCGGCTTCATCGACCAGGGACTGTTCTCGGACCTCAGTGACATCCGCGGCGACCTCGGCGACCTGAACCCGGGCCTCGAGGAGGCCGGCACGTACGACGGCGCGTTCTACGCGGCGCCGTACTACGCGGGCGGCCGCGTGGTGTTCTACTCGCCCGAGATCGTCGACGCCGCGAGCCTGCCCAAGACGCTCGAGGAGTACGTCGACCAGGGCGTCGAGATGCGCACGGACGCCATGAGCGGCATCTACGCGCCCGGCCGCGACTGGTACAACATGCTCCCGTACGTCTGGGCGTACGGCGGCGAGATCGCGGTGCAGGACGGCGACACCTGGGACGCGCAGTTCTCCAGCGACGAGTCGCTGCAGGGCCTCGAGCTGCTGCAGAAGGTCTACAGCGATGCGACCAACGCCCCCGCCGACGGCGACGAGACCGACGCGCACGTGCCGTTCTGCGCCGGCGAGACGGCGTTCCTCTCGGCTCCCGCGTGGATGCAGTGGTCGATCCTGGCCGAGCCCGACGCGGAGAACCCCGGATGCCCCGACACCTTCGGCAAGGACCTCGGCGCGTTCCCGCTGCCGGGCCTGACCGAGGGCGAGACCGCCCCGATCTTCGCGGGCGGCTCGAACATCGGCGTCGCCGCGCTGTCGGAGAACCAGGCGATGGCGAAGGAGGTCGTGAAGATCATGCTGTCGAAGGGCTACCAGGACCTCATGGCCGAGGGCGGCCTGACCCCGGCGCTGCTGGAGTCGGCCGAGTCGCTGCCGGACACCCCGGTCGCGCAGGCGCAGGCCGAGGCGCTCGCCAACTCGAAGGGCGTGCCCACCTCGCCGAACTGGGCCGAGGTCGAGTCGAGCCTGGTGATCCAGGACTCGCTCGTGAAGATCGCCCAGGGCGAGGACGTGACCTCGGTCGCCGAGGCGCTCGACACCCAGATCGAGTCGATCCTCAACGGCTGACACGTTGACCGCTCTCACCTCTGCTCCTCCCACGGGAGTCCGCCTCTCGTGGGAGGAGCGCGAGCGCCGCCGCGCGCGCCGCGACGCCATCACGTCCTGGATCCTGCTCGCGCCGTCGATCATCCTGATCCTGCTGATGGTCGGGTACCCGGCGTTCCAGATGGTGTGGCAGTCGTTCACCGACTACCAGGTGCGCCACAAGATCCAGCGCACGGCGCCCGAGTTCGTCGGGCTCGACAACTACATCAAGATCATCACGCGCAGCGACTTCCCCGAGGTGGTCGCGCGCACGGTGGGGATCATGGTGGTCACGACCGTGCTGATCATGGTGCTCGGCGTGCTGGTCGCGCTGCTCATGGCCAAGATCGGCCGCGGCATGCGGGTCACGCTGTCGGTCGGGCTGCTGCTGGCGTGGGCGATCCCGCCGCTCACGGCGAGCGTGGTGTGGGGCTTCATCTTCGACACGCAGTACGGCGTCGTGAACTGGGCGCTCAACAGCATCACCGGCACGCAGGCGTGGCACAACCACTCGTGGCTGCTGAACCCGTGGACGTTCTTCCTGGTGCTCACGATCATCGTGGTGTGGGGCGCGATCCCGTTCGTCGCGTTCACGACGTACGCCGCGCTCGGGCAGGTGCCGCGCGAGACGATCGAGGCCGCCGAGATCGACGGCGCCGGCGGCTGGGCCCGCTGGTGGGGCGTGATCTTCCCCGCCCTGCGTCCCGTGCTGGGCGGGCTGCTCATCCTGCAGATCATCTGGAACATGAAGCTGTTCACGCAGGTGTACGCCCTGCAGAGCCGCGGCGGCATCGCGTCGGAGACCAACGTGCTGCCCGTCTACCTCTTCCGCCAGGGCATCGGCGAGTTCGGCGCGACCAGCGCCATCGGGATGCTCATCGTGCTGATCATGCTCGCGATCAGCTGGGTCAACCTCCGCCAGCTCCTGAAGGAGGACGAGTCGTGACGATCCTCGCGCCCAAGGCGCCGCCCGTCATCACCACCGCCGTGACGACCGCGACGCGGACGATGCGCATGCCGCGCGGCGCCGCGGCCCCGACCGGCGTCCGCAGCCGCGGCATGCGGATCCTGTTCAACGCGCTGGCCGTGATCGTGTTCCTGTGCGCGGTGTTCCCCGTGTACTGGATGCTCAACCTGTCGTTCACGCCGGGCGACCAGATCATCCGGCGCGATCAGTCGCTGATCCCGCGGGAGCCGACGTTCGTGAACTACGTCACGGCGTGGACGCGGCCGGCGGCCCCCGGGCAGACCGACTTCCCGAACGCGCTGCGGACCAGCCTGATCGTCGTGGCGATCGTCGTGGTGTGCGCGCTGCTGTTCGCGTTCCTCGCGTCGATCGCGCTCGCGCGGTTCCGGTTCGTCGGGCGGCGGACGTTCATCGTCGGGATCCTGGTCGTGCAGATGATCCCCGGCGAGGGGATGATGTTCACGGTCTACAACCTGATCGACGACCTGCACCTCATGAACACCCTGCTCGGGCTCAGCCTCGTGCACATCGCGGCGGTCATCCCGTTCACGATCTGGACGCTGCGCGGCTTCGTCGCGGGTGTGCCGGCCGAGCTGGAGGAGGCCGCGCAGATCGACGGCTGCTCGAAGCAGGGCGCGTTCTGGCGCGTGACGTTCCCGCTGCTCGCGCCGGGCCTCGTCGCCACCGGGATCTTCGCGTTCATGCAGTCGTGGAACGAGTTCACGATGGCGCTGCTGCTGATGAAGGACCAGAACCTGACGCTGCCGACCTGGCTCAACTCGTTCCAGTCCGCCACCGAGGCCACGAACTACGGCGCGGTGCTCGCCGGCTCGACGCTCATCTGCATCCCCGTGGTCATCTTCTTCCTCATCGTGCAGGGTCGGATGACCGGCGGCCTGGTGGCGGGAGCGGTCAAGGGATGACCGTGGATCGGATCCCCTCGGTCGTCGAGCGAGCCCCAGGCGAGTCGACGCCGACCGGAGGCCCCGGCACCGCGACCCGCCTCGGCGTCGACATCGGCGGCACCAAGGCCGAGGCCGTGGCCCTCGACCCCGCGGGCGCGATCGTCGCCCGCGCGCAGCGCCCCACCGTCACGGGCCCGGGCGGCGTGCTCGCGACCGCGCGCGCCGTGATCGCGGACCTCGGAGGGACGGATGCCGCCTCGATCGGCGTCGGCATCCCCGGCCAGATCACCGGCGGTCGCGTGCGCAACGCGGTCAACCTCGGCCTGACCGACCTGGACCTCGGGGGAGCGCTGGAGCTTTCGCTCGGCACGCCCGTCCACGTCGAGAACGACGTCAACGCCGCCGCCCTCGGCGCGCACGCGATGCGGGCCGCGGGCTCGATGGCCTACCTCAACCTCGGCACCGGCATCGCGGCGGGCATCGTGGTCGACGGCCGCGTCTGGGGCGGATCCGGCGGCTCCGCGGGCGAGGTCGGCCACGTCTCGATCGACCCGCGCGGCCCCGAGTGCCCGTGCGGCCAGCGCGGCTGCATCGAGACGCTCGCGGGCGGCGGATCCGTCGCCCGCCGCTGGGCGCGCGGCGGCGAGCTGCCCGTGCGCGACGTGTTCGATGCCGCCGACGCGGGGGATCCGGACGCCCTCGCGCTGCGCGCGGATCTCGCCCGCGGCGTCGCGGCGGCCGTGCGCGTGCTCGTGCTCACCGCGGATCCCGAGGTCGTCGTGATCGGCGGCGGCGTCGCGCGGCTGGGCGGCCGGCTGCTCGACGTCGTGCGGGCCGAGCTGCGCACCACCTCCGAGCGATCCGCGTTCCTGCGCTCCCTCGCCCTCGACGAGCGCATCGAGCTGCTGCCCGAGGGGGCCGCGGCCGGAGCCCTGGGCGCCGCGCTCGCCGCGGGGGTCGTGCATGGCTGAGGTGGTGATCGTCCCCGACCGCGCCGCGGCCGGGGCGCTCATCGCCGAGGAGATCGCCGCGCTGATCGCCCGTCGTCCGGACGCGGTGCTGGGCCTGGCGACCGGATCCACGCCGCTGCCGGTGTACGAGGCGCTGCGGTCGCGGCTGGCGGGCGTGGACGTGTCCCGCGTGCGCGCCTTCGCGCTGGACGAGTACGTCGGGCTCGACCCGGCGCATCCGGAGAGCTACCGGTCCGTGATCGCGCGAGAGGTCGTCGAGCCGCTGGGACTGGATCCGGATCGCATCCGCGTGCCCGACGGCACGTTGGACGGCATCGAGCACCACGGCGAGGACTACGAGGCGGCGATCGCCGCGGCCGGGGGCGTGGACCTGCAGATCCTCGGCATCGGCACCGACGGGCACATCGGGTTCAACGAGCCGGGATCGTCGTTCGCGTCGCGTACGCGCGTCAAGACCCTGACGCGGCAGACCCGCGCGGACAACGCCCGCTTCTTCCCGTCGATCGACGACGTGCCGCGGCACTGCATCACGCAGGGCCTGGGCACGATCCTCGACGCGCGGCACCTCGTGCTGCTGGCGTTCGGAGAGCGCAAGGCCGCCGCCGTCGCCGGCGCCGTGGAGGGCGCGGTGACCGCGTCGCTGCCGGGATCCGCGATCCAGCTGCACCCGCATGTCACCGTGGTGATCGACGAGCCCGCCGCCTCGCGCCTGGCCCACGCCGACTACTACCGCGAGGCCTTCGCCGGCAAGCCGGAGTGGCAGGGGCTGTAGCGGGTCATCTCTCGAAGACCTTGCCCGGGTTCAGGATGCCGGCGGGGTCGAAGACGCGGGCGATGTCGCGCTGCAGGCGCCACTGGTCGTCCCCGAGCTCGTCGGCGAGCCAGCGGCGCTTGAGCAGGCCGATGCCGTGCTCGCCCGTGAGCGTGCCGCCCAGGCGGATCGCGGCGCGGAAGAGGTCGTCCGCCGCGTCCCAGATCGCCTGCGGCACCTCCGTGCCCTCGAAGATGAAGTTCGGGTGCAGATTGCCGTCGCCCGCATGCGCGACCGTGGGGATCTCCACGCCGTGCTCGCGCTCGACCCGGGCGATCTCGTCGAACATCGCGACCATCTGCGAGCGCGGCACCGAGACGTCCTCGATCAGCGCCGTGCCGAGCGACTCCATCGCCGGATGCATCGCACGGCGGATCGCGAGCAGGCGCTCGCCCTCCTCGCGGTCGTACGTGGTCACGACGGTGCCGCCCGCCGTGCGGAGCACCTCGGCCACCGCGTCGGCCTCGGTGCGCGCGGCCGGTCCGTCGGTCTGGATCGTCAGCTGCGATGCCCCGGGCGTCGGGGCGGGGAGGGCGAGCAGGGCGTGGGCGGCGGCGAGGCTCGTCGCGTCCATCAGCTCCATGATCGCGGGCTGGATGCCGGCCGCGGTGACCGCGGACGATCCGGCCGCCGCGTCGCGCACGGTGGGGAACGTCGCCGCGATCGTGCAGACGTCGCCCGGCGTGAGGCGGCGCAGCTTCAGCGTCGCGCCGACGATCACGCCGAGCGTGCCCTCCGAGCCGATCATGAGCGAGGTCACGTCCAGGCCCGTGACGCCCTTGACGCTGCGGTGGCCCATCCGGATCAGGCGTCCGTCGGCGAGGACGACGTCCAGGCCGAGCACCGCGTCGCGCACGACGCCGTACTTCGCGCACAGCAGGCCGCCGGCGCCGGTGGCGATGTTGCCGCCGACGGTCGAGATCGCGCGGGAGGCGGGATCCGGCGCCCACCACAGTCCGTGGGGCGCGAGCTGGGCGTTGAGGTCGGCGTTCAGGATGCCCGGCTCGACGACCGCGAGCAGGTCGTCGGGGGAGACCTCGAGGATGCGCGTCATGCGGCGCACCGACAGCGCGATCTCGCCGCCGCCCGCGTTGGCCGCGCCCGCGAGACCGGTGCCCGCGCCGCGCGTGACGACCGGGGTGCCGGTCGCGCTCGCGATCCGCAGCGTCGCCTGCACGTGCTCGACGGCCTCGGCGTGCACGACCGCGAGCGGGGCGGCGGACGCCCGGTGTCCCGACTTGTCGGCGCGCGCCTCATCCAGCGCCGCGGCGCTCGTGTCGACCCGGTCGCCGAGCTCGGCGCGCAGCTGATCGAGGACCGACATGGCTCAGCGCACGCTGCGACGGGCCACGGCGACGCCGACCGCGACGCTCACGACGCCGACGGCAAGGCCCACCCAGGGCTGCCCGAGCGCCCACCACGCGAGCGTCGCGGACAGGAAGATCAGCAGCTCCACGACGATCCGGATGAACGGGTGGACCGAGAACACGGCCTTGGGCGAGACGAACAGCGCCCACAGCAGGATCGCCAGGGCCGGCGCGCCGAGCCCGAACACGAAGTTCCACGGCAGCGGCCAGGACAGGAAGCCCCACAGCGCGAGGCTGCCGATCGCGACCAGCTCGGTCAGGAATCGCAGCACATCGAGCGCGGTGATGCGTGTGGCTCGCACGCCGGGAACGTCTTCGGGCATGCCCTCCAGTCTACGGCGGGGCGCAGGTTGGCCCCCGTCCGGCCGGGGTCGGTGCCCTCCCGGCCGGACGGGGGAATCTCAGAGCCGGTCGGACGCGCCGGGCTGGGCCTCGTCGACGTCGGTCGGGGCGCTGCCCGAGACGACCTCGCGCGCGAGCTGCTCGATCTGCTCGACGTCGGCCGTGATGCCGGCGTCCGTCAGCCGCTGCTCGAGCGCATCCTGCACCTCCGCCTCCGCGAGTCGGTCGGTGCCGAGGTCGCCCTGCATCTGCACGACGATGCCCTGCACCTGCTGGGAGACCGACGTGGTGTTGAGGTCCTGGCGGGTGCCGGTCTGCTCGCCCGCGCCTCCCGGTCCGACGGCATCCGGGACGCCGGGGATGTCGCGATCCGCGGATCCGTGTCCCGTCGGCACGTCGGACGTGGTCTGGTCGTCGGCGCCGGGCTCGGCGGCCGCGTTGCCGGTGCCCGGCTCGTACGCGCCCGCGTCCGTCGGGGCGTCGCCGCCCGTGTTGATGTCGCCGGCGTCGCGGGCCGACGACGGCCCCACGCCCGCGATGTCGTTCTGGCTGGAGCGCTCGACGTCGGGGCTCGATGATCCCTCGACGCCCACGCTGTCGACCGCACCCGAGTCGGCGCCCTCGCGGCCCGGGGGCACGCTCGCGCCGCCCGCCGCGGTCGTGGCGCCGCGCGCCGCGTCGATCGGCGAGACGCCCGCGGTGCTCGAGGTGGCGTGCACGGGCTCCTGCTGCTCGACCGTGCCGGCGCCGTGCTCGGCGCGGCCGTCGGCTCCGGGCGCGATGGTCTCGATGCCGGATCCGCGCTGTCCCGTGCCGGTGGGCGTTTCGAGCGAGCCGTCGTCGTCCGCCGAGCTCAGCAGATCCGGATCGATGTCGCGGCGGAAGTCGTCGGCCGGGCGCGGCAGGGTGTCGACGTTGTCGCCGTCGTAGATCACGTCGCCGGGTCCGGGGGCGAGGCCCGCCGTGCGGTCGGACGAGGTCGTGCCCACCTCGTCGAGGTCGTCGTCGAGGTCCTCGTCCTCGAGGTGGATGGAGCCGCCCTCGTCGACGCCCGAGCGCGGCAGATCCTCGGGGGCCAGGTCCCCCTGGCCGTCGGGGCCGAGCTCCGCGTCGACCGGGCCGGCGCCCTGGGTGTCGGGGTCCTCGTAGTTGCCGCTCATGTCCGCCTCCTGTGTCGGGAATCGGTGGTCTGCCCCCATGGTGCGCTCGCCGATCCGGCACCTGAACGGGGTTGACGCGGCGGGATCGCGGGCCTAACGATGCGGGCGGATGCCCAGCGGGGGCGAGCGAACGGGATGCCCAGCGGGGCGCGCGAACGGCCTGTGTGCACGAGATACCTGGGGGTCGCGAGGGTGTCAAGCCTCTATCGATCCGCGCGGCGGGCGCGCACACTCGATCCGGAGGTGGTGACGCACCATGGATACCATTCACCAGCTCGAGCTCGTTCCCCTCGGTGAGGGGGCCTGGCGGATCTGCGACAGCAATGTGGCGTCGTCGGATGCGGCCAGCGTGATCGCCTATGTCGAGCGGATGCCGGCGGACGAGAGCAGCGAGTTGAGCTACGAGGTCGTGTGGGTGCAGTACACCCGTGGCACGACGCGGCACACGTCGATTCAGAGCGTGCTGACGATGGCGGCGGATCTGGTCGCCGCGTCGGCCTCGACCGGTCGAGCCAAGCCCAAGCCGATCGCGCACTTCCCGCCGGGCGGCCGTCCGGTGGCGCCGCTGGCCGGATGAGCACCGCGCGCTCCCTCTGGCATGAGACCTCGCCGCTGATCGAGGTCGACCAGGCCCTGCCCACGCGCGCCGACGTCGTGATCGTCGGCGCGGGTATCGCGGGTCTGGCGACCGCGACGCTGCTCGCGCGCGCGGGCCGGAGGGTCGCGGTGCTGGAGGCGCGCGAGGTCGGCGCCGTCGCGACCGGCAACACCACCGCGAAGCTCTCGCTGCTGCAGGGCTCGGTGTACTCCGGCATCCGCTCGCACGCGGGCGACGAGGCGCTGGACGCGTACGTCGCGGCGAACCGCGCGGGGGAGGAGTGGGTGCGCGGCGAGCTCGACGGCGACGAGGGGCTCGAGCGGCGCGACGCCTTCACGTACGCCACGACACCCGAGGGCGTGAAGGCCGTGGAGGAGGAGGCCGAGGCGCTCGCCGCGGCCGGCGTCGACGTCGACGTGCTGGGCGAGGGGCAGGACCTCGGCCTCCCGTACCCGGTCGCGCGTGCGATCCGGATGCGCGACCAGTGGCAGATCCATCCGATGCGCCTGCTCGCCCGCCTGACCGCGTCGGTGCGGGATCACGCCGGATCCGTCGTGACCGGATGCCGCGTGCTCGGCGCCGACGTCACGGACGAGGGCGCGCTCGTCCACACGTCTCGAGGCACCGTGCTGGCGGATCAGGTGGTCGTGACCAGCGGCTTCCCGGTGATCGACCGGGCCGGATTCTTCGCGCGGCTGAAGCCGTCGCGCTCGCTCGCGGCGGCGTATCGCGTGCCGGGCGCGGTGCCGTCGGGGATGTACCTGTCGCTCGATCCGCAGGGCCGGTCGCTGCGCACCGCTCGGGGGCTGCTGATCGTGGGCGGGCCGGCGTGGACGACCGGTCGCTCTCGGGACACCGATGCGCTGCTGCGGGAACTTGACGCCTGGACGACCGCGGCGTTCCCCGGGGCGTCACGCGTGAGCTGGTGGGCGGCGCAGGACTACCAGACCGTCACGCGGGTGCCGTTCGCCGGCGCCGTCGGCGACCGGCTCTACGTCGCGACCGGCTTCAACAAGTGGGGCATGACGAACGGCCCCGCCGCTGCGCTGACGATCGCCGGCGAGATCCTCGGGGATCCGGTGCCGTGGGATCTGTCACCGCACCTGAACCTGCGCGACGGCGCCGACTTCGTCACCGCCCAGGCGGGCGTGGCGGCTTCGGCGGTGACGGGAGTGGTGCGCGCGGTCGCCGGGTCGGGCTCGCTGGAGGAGGGCGAGGGCCGCGTCGTGCGCGACGGCCTGCACCCGGTCGCGGAAGCGCGCGTCGGGGGCGAGGTGTGCCGAGTCTCGGCCGTCTGCACCCACCTCGGCGGCATCCTCGAGTGGAACCGCGCGGAGCAGTCCTGGGACTGCCCGCTGCACGCCTCGCGCTTCGCGCCGGATGGGAGCGTGCTGGAGGGGCCTGCCGTGGAGGGGCTGCGGCATCTGGCTGGTTGAGTGAGGGAAGCGAGCCGAAGCCGCCGTGGACCGTATGACGCCCGCCCACCGGCGGCTCACTCCGGCGCGAACCTCGCTCAGCTGCGTCCCAGCGGACGGCAGGAGTCGGGAACGGTGTCGCTCGTCTCCTGATCGCGCGCTTCGCGCTACGCCCGACTCCGCTAGTTGAGCCTCGTCAACGCCTCACGGATCGCAGTTTCGAGTTCAGTCTGCTGGGAAGCGGTCAGTTTGTTCGAGGTGCGGATCACTACCGTTCCAACGACGGCGTGGGAGCCCGAGGCGAGTATGCTGCCGTCGAATGCGCCCAGGTATGCATTGCGCTTTCCCGCGTCGTCAGCAGTTGAGTAAACCTCAACGGCACCACCCGCGTCGGTGCCTTTGTCCACGATGTCGTTTCCGAGCACGCTGGCCTGGTCTACCAAGGTTGATGCGAGGTAGAGGGCCGCTGTGTACCCGCCTTGTTTATTCAGGTTGCCATTCGGATCGTGTTCCTCCGTCACCGCCTGAACTCCGGCGATAGTGGGTAGGCCCTTTATCCGACCGATGACGAACGCCTCGTCCGGGTTGGTCACTTGCGCAAGCTGCGCGATGCTTGCTTCAAGTGCAGCCTGCGACTCTTTGAGGCTGGCGATCGGTGCGCTGTAGTCTCCGAGGCGTTCAACGTCGGCCGTTAGCGCGGGCATATCGTCGGTCGCATTCTGAATGTCCTGTGTCGATTCGGGATGCTCCGGGGACGCCGGAGCATCCGCCTTGCTGCTCTGAGCCTCACCGATAGCTGCGCTGGCATTTGTCAGCAGGGTCGGGTCGAGAGGCTGAGCATCCGAGTCAATGACGGCCTGAAGCTCGGCGATCGCCGAATCCAGCTCGTGCGTGCGTGCGTTGAGGTCGTCAACAGCCGCGTCATACTGCTCGACAGCTTCGCTGAATGCCGCTGCCGCTTCGTTGTGAGGAACCTGGACCACGAAGTACCACAGAGCAACAGCCACGAGCGCAACAACAAGGAGGACACCGCCGGCCAGGAGAATGTTGTTACGGCGGAGTCGGGGAGAACGGGGAGCTTGCGCGGCGTCGCTGCCCGGAGACTGGACGTTGACGTCTTTCAGAGCCATTCGCTCAGACTATGCCTCCGCGAGTTCGTCGTAGCGCCTGACCGAGGATGTCCTTCGCACGCTCGACGAAAGCCGTGGCGACCTCGTCGTCGGTTGCGCTCCAGTCGAGCCTGAGCGGTTCGATGGTCGAGTTCTGATAGGTGCGGCCCATGTAGTCATAGACGAAGATGGCCGGTTTCGTGGGGTCCACGGAGAGCTTCAGCTCGACCGCCCAATCGGCGTCCGGGAAGTGGTAGGCGTTCCACGCTTCGGACTTCGAGCCTCCATGGGCTTCCCATCCGGGCACCAGATTCGCGGCGGCGAGGTGGTCGGCGATCAGCGGCTCGAGGCGCCTGCCGCGAGCCCTGAGCACGCGAATCACCTGACTTCGAGCCGCAAGGAACTGCTGGATCGCGTGGCCCTGCTGATCCAGCAGCTCCCGCCACTCACCCACTCGCGCGGCCTCGCTGTTCAGGTCGCTCATCGCGGCCCCTCCATTCCGTGCTTCGAAGAACTGCTGGAGCAGATCCAAGCTCCGACGCTGGTCGGCATCCGCCGGGCTCAGCAGATGATCGACCAGGTCGGGTGACCGTCGGATCGCTTCGTTCAACTCCGCATAGGTGATCGAGCGCGACAGCCAGTTCTCCTGCTCGACGGGCGCGCTGCGGTGCTCTGGAGCGAGTACGGCCACGAGCACCGAGTTGACGCCCTCGCCCCGAAGCGCATGTTCGGCGTACCGATCCAGCGGATTGTTGAGCTCGTGGCCGATCTTGTTCTCGAGCACGATCGCGAGGCCGAGATCGGTGTTGACCGCGAGTACGTCGATGTACTCGGACTGCGTGCTGATCTCCCAGGCGTCGGAACCCGCGTAATCGTCCGCCATGAGTGTCACAGCGGTCTTGCCGAACGCCCCAATTGTGTGAGCGCCATCTAGCACGCGTAGCAGCGCGTCGATGACGAGGGAGCCCAACCCATGCCGTTCGTTCGGATCGAGAAAGAACTGGAGCGTCATGTCGACTCGCGTCTCACGCCAGCCCTCGCGCAATATGTCGTAGACGTTGACTGGCCGCGATGGCGCTGGCACCTGCCCCAGCCGCACGTCGAGGAACGATAGATCGAGCGTCACGCTATACAGGTTAGTGATCTGCGAATGGTCCGTCCGCTGCGAGCGTGACCTTTGATGTCTATACCGAGCTGCTCAGGATGACCTTGATGGGGCAGTGGGGGGGCGCTCGTCTTGCAGTGTGCGGCGAACCTCCGGAGTGACAGGCCGGGCGCGTTTCGCTCGTGGCCAGGCCGCTCGGCTCAGGCGCTGTCGCTGTGGATCCCGAAGTGATTAGCGAGTCGCTCGAGGGTGAATTCTTGCCGAAGCTTGCAGGCGCTGTTTTGGTTCGCGAACAGTCCCTTCTCCCAGTAGGAGTCTTTCTGTGCGACGGTGTGGATCCACTTGACCGGCACGACCCACTCAGCGTCATCCTCCGTATCGCCGTCTCGGTGCGGATATGACCCGACGAGGGACTGCGTCGCGAGTGACATGGGCGCACCCTCCACATCGACTCGTGCATCGGTGAAACGGACGGCGGGCCCGACAACTGTGCCGACGCCGACGTAGCCGGTCTGCGGGATGTTGACCCACACGCGCGCGCCTTCCGGTAGAGCGCGGATCGTCTGTGTGTAGAACTTGCCACCACCGGCGGAGACGAAGCCGAGCCTGCGGGCATCGTCCCACGATCGCTCTCCACCGAACGATACGTACCAGTCGAGCCCGTTCCACGCCGCGCGCTTCGACGTCGACTTCGCAACGCTGCCTCCGGGGCGCTCGTCGGATGTCGCGAGCCAGGACCGCGCGAGATAGCGTCGGTCGTCGTCCTCGATGTAGGTGAAGAAGACAGCGTTGACTGGTACGCCGAAGCCGCGCAGATATGTGACGATCCGCTCCGAGCTCGCGTCCAGCGATGAGGCCACGACAGTGAGCTGCAGCTCTCCATTGAGTTCGTCGGGTGGTGCGACGCCGAACACCTCTTCGAACGAGGCCTCGAATGGTTGGCCGAGGTACTTCTCGGCGATGTCGATGACGTCGTCCCGGGACAGTGTCGATACCCAGGAACCATAATCCAGCAGCTGAGCGACGACCTCTCGAGGTGTGCGGTCACGCTTGAGCTCCAGCACATGCAGGTTCCCCTCGGCATCGACTGCGAGCAGATCCAGGCGCTTGCCGAAGGGGGTGATCACTTCGCTGCCGATGACCAGCAGCGCCGCCCCGAGCAACGACGGATCCCGCCGAAGAAACTGGTGAAGCTCACTCTCGGTGGGCAGCGCAGCAGCGGCCAGTGGCTTCGGGTCCTGACCGTCGATCCGCCACATTCTCATCTCAACCGGCATCAGTCGTATCCTCCTTGGTATCCGCGGGTTTCAAGTAGCGGCCCGGTTCGGTAACGGTGACGAGGACTCAGTGGAGGCGTCAGCGTCGGCGATTTCGCTGTGTGAGTCGCTCCACGACGAGGCGGAAGATCACTATGGCGGCGAGCACGAGCCCGGCGATCGCCCAACGGTCCGGGTACGCAGCGATCATCGCACCGAACTGTGCGGGGAGCTGCACGATTGCGTCGAGCAATAGGGATCCGAGATCAGGCACAGGCGGATCGTATCGACCGGCACACATGCCCTCGTAAGGCTTGCATCAGTGGTTGGCGGTGGGGCCCTCAGCGCTTTCAGCGTTGGACTAGACCCCCTGGCTGACTCGCCTTCGATCTCGACCTGCAGCGTCTTGGCGATGTACTCGCGATGAGGTGCGCCGCCCTCTGTCAGGTGTGACGGCCGCTCAACGACCGCGGGCCTGACTCACCCCAGCACGAGCCGGTAGCCCATGCCCTGCTCCGTGAGCAGGTGCACCGGGGTCGAAGGGTCGGGCTCGAGCTTCTTGCGCAGCTGGGAGATGTACAGGCGCAGGTAGCCGGTGTCGGCGACCTGCTCGGATCCCCACATGTCCTTCAGCAGCGTCTGCCGCGTCACGAGGGCGCCGGGGTTGCGGGCGAGGAACTCGAGCATGCGCCACTCGGTCGGCGTGAGGTGCACGGGAGCGCCGGCGCGCGTGACGGTCTTGGTGGCGAGGTCCACGCGCACGTCGCCGAACGCGACGACGGGATCCGACGCGGCCGACAGCGAGCGGCGGGCGAGGGCGCGCAGGCGGGCCAGCAGCTCGTCGATCTGGAACGGCTTCGTGACGTAGTCGTCGGCCCCGGCGTCGAGCGCGTCGACCTTGTCGCCCGATCCGGTCCGCCCCGAGACCACGACGATCGGGACGTCCGTCCAGCCGCGCAGTGCCTCGATGACCGCGACGCCGTCGAGGCGGGGCATGCCGAGGTCGAGCAGCACGACGTCGGGCTTGGCCTGCGCGGCGACCGTGATCGCCTCGGCGCCGTCGGCGGCCGAGACCACGTCGTAGCCGTGCGCGGCGAGCGTGATCCGCATCGCCCGCACCAGCTGCGGGTCGTCGTCGGCGATCAGGATCTTCATGCGTCGGCCTCCTCGGCGCGTGCGGGGGCGTCGGGCGCGGCGTCCTCCGCGATCGGCAGCTCGATCACCATTGTGAGCCCGCCGCCCGGGGTGTCCTCGGGCGAGAGCGTGCCGCCCATCCCCTCGGCGAAGCCGCGGGACAGCGCGAGCCCCAGCCCGAGCCCGGTGGTGTTGTCGGTGTCGCCCATCCGCTGGAACGGCGCGAACATCTCCTGCTGCCGGTCGATCGGCACGCCGGGGCCGTGATCGACGATCCGGATCTGCGCGGTGCGGCCGATCCGGCTGGTCGTGATCCGGACGCGCCGGTCGCGCGGCGACAGGCGGTCGGCGTTGGCGGTGACGTTGACGATCACGCGCTGCAGGAGCACCGGATCGGCGGTGACCGCCGGCAGGTCCGGATCGAGCGCCAGGTCGACGCGGTCGGGGCCGAGGCCGAGCTCGTCGACCGCGGCGAGCACGACGCCGGCGGCATCGACCGGCGCGAGCGAGATCGCGAGCACGCCGGCCTGCACGCGGCTGACGTCGAGCAGGTCGGTCACGAGCGTCGTGAGCGTCGTGAGGCTCTCGTCCGCGGTCGCGAGCAGCTCGCGGCGATCCGCATCCGAGAGCGAGTCGCCGGCCGTGCGCAGGCCGCCGACCGCCGCGACGGCGGCCGCGAGCGGGCGCCGCAGGTCGTGGCTCACGGCCGACATCAGCGCCGTGCGCACGGTGTCGGCCTCGGCGAGCGCGTCGGCCTGCCGGGCGCTGCGCGCCAGGTCCTCGTGCTCGAGCATGGCGGTGAGCTGCACCACGATCACGTCGAGCAGACGGCGCTCGGCCGCGTCCAGCTCGGTGCCGTGCAGCTCCAGGATCGCGCGGGGCGCGGCGGGGGAGCCGACCGGCACCGACACGAACCGCCCGTCGCGCACGGGCTCGCCGTCGGCGACGACCGGATCGCCCTCCGGCGTCGTGAGGCGGGCGCCGGTCGCGCGGAACGCCTCACGCGTACGGCTGACCAGCGCCTGCGCCGCGTTCTCGCCGCGCAGCACGCTGCCCGCCACGGTCGCCATCAGCTCGGCCTCCGCCGCGGCACGGTGGGCGGCGCGCGTGCGCCGGGCCGACTGATCCACGATCCAGCTCACGAGCGCGGCGCTGATGACGTACAGCAGCACGGCGACGGCGTGCTGCGGGGAGGCCATGTGGATGCTGAACACGGGTTCGACGAACAGGAAGTTCAGCGTCAGGCCCGACAGCACGGCGGCGAACAGCGCCGGCCAGATCCCGCCGATCAGCGCCACCACGACCACGAGCAGCTGGTACGCGAGCACGTGCGCGACGAGCGTGTCGTCGTGCGGGATCGCGGACAGCAGCCACGACAGCAGCGGGCCGAGCACGAGCGCGAACGCGAACCCGAAGATCCGGCGCTTCCAGCTCAGCGCGCCCGTCGTCAGGCGCGGGATCCGCAGCCCGTGGCCGGCGGCGTCGTGCGTGACCATGTGCACGTCGATGTCGCCCGACTCGCGCACGACGGTCGCGCCGATCCCGGGTCCGGTGAGCGCGGCGGCCAGGCGGCTGCGGCGGCTCGCGCCGATCACGAGCTGCGTCGCGTTGACCGAACGGGCGAACTCGACGAGCGCGCGCGGCAGATCCTCGCCCACGACCTGGTGGTACGAGCCGCCGAACGACTCGACGAGCGCGCGCTGGCGGGCCAGGGCCGCGGGGGATCCGGCGCGCAGGCCGTCCTGCGTGGAGACGTGCACCGCGAGCAGCTCGCCGCCGGCCGAGCGGGCGGCGATCCGGGCGCCGCGGCGGATCAGCGTCTCACCCTCGTCGCCACCGGTGAGAGCCACGACGACGCGCTCGCGCGTCTGCCACGTGCCCTCGATGCCGTGCTCCTCGCGGTACAGCCGCAGCGCGCTGTCGACCTCGTCCGCGAGCCACAGCAGCGTCAGCTCGCGCAGCGCGGTGAGGTTGCCGAGGCGGAAGTAGTTCGACAGCGCGGCGTCGATGCGCTCGGCGGGATACACCTCGCCCGCCGACAGTCGGTCGCGCAGCGACTGCGGCGCGAGGTCGACGATCTCGACCTCGTCCGCGCTGCGCACGATCGCGTCCGGCACGGTCTCGCGCTGCGTGACGCCCGTGATCCGCTCCACGACGTCGCCGAGCGAGGCGATGTGCTGCACGTTCACGGTCGTGATGACGTCGATGCCGGCGGCGAGGAGCTCCTTGACGTCCTCCCAGCGCTTCGCGTTGCGGGACCCCGGCGCGTTGGTGTGCGCGAGCTCGTCGATCAGCGCGACGTCGGGATCGCGCGCCAGCACGGCGTCGACGTCGAGCTCGGTCAGCGCGACGTCGCGGTGCCGGACGGTGCGCCGCGGCACGACCGGCAGCCCCACGGCCTGTGCGGCCGTGGCCGCGCGGCCGTGGGTCTCCATGATGCCGATCACGACGTCGCGGCCGAGGTTGCGCAGCCGCCGCCCCTCCTCGAGCATCTCGTACGTCTTGCCGACGCCCGGCGCGGCGCCGAGGAGCACCCGGAGCCGACCCTTCTTCATGCGCGTCCCTCTTCCGCCGTGTGCCGCGCTCGCCGCGATGGCCTGACCGATCGCGTGCATCAGCCGGCGAGGGCATCCAGCGCCAGGTTGAGCTCCAGCACGTTCACGCGGGGCTCGCCCAGGAAGCCGAGATCCCTCGACTGGATCCTAGACTCCACGAGCTCGCGCACCTCGGCCTCGTCGAGCCCGCGCGCGGCCGCGACGCGCGGCACCTGCAGGCGCGCGTAGGCGGGGCTGATGTGCGGATCGAGCCCGGATCCGGATGCCGTGACCGCATCGGCGGGGATCTCCGAGACCGCGACGCCCTCGAGCTCGGCGATCGCGACCTGGCGGCCCTCGATCTCGGCCAGCAGGTCCGCGTTCTCAGGCCCGTAGTTCGATCCGGAGGACACGAGGTGGCCGTGGTCGTCGACGAACGCGGCGGACGGGCGCGACTGGAAGTACTGCGGCAGCGCGGCGCCGTCGGAATCGGTGAACGGCTGCCCGATCAGCGCGCTGCCGACGACGGATCCGCGCGCGTCGCGCACGAGCGATCCGTCCGCCTGCGCGGGGAAGGCGAGCCGGCCGATCGCCGTGACGACGGCGGGGTACGCGACGCCGAGCAGCGCGGTCAGGATCAGGATCGCCAGCACCGCGGTGCGGGTGGTGCGCAGCAGGGTGCGCGAGGTGGTGGACATGGTGGCTGCCTCCTGGTTCAGAAGCCGGGGATGAGGCTCACGACGAGGTCGATGAGCTTGATGCCGATGAAGGGCGCGATCACGCCGCCGAGCCCGTAGACGAGCAGGTTGCGGCTGAGGATCTGCGAGGCGCTGCGGGGCCGGTGCTCCACGCCGCGCAGCGCGAGCGGGATCAGGAACACGATCACCACGGCGTTGAACACGATGGCGCTGAGCACGGCGGACGCCGGCGAGTGCAGCTGCATCACGTTCAGGGCTGCGAGTCCGGGGAACAGCCCCATGAACATGGCGGGGATGATCGCGAAGTACTTCGCGATGTCGTTCGCGAGCGAGAACGTCGTGAGCGCGCCGCGCGTGATCAGCAGCTGCTTGCCGATCCGGACGATGTCGATCAGCTTGGTCGGATCCGAGTCGAGGTCGACCATGTTGCCGGCCTCCTTCGCGGCCGACGTGCCCGTGTTCATCGCGACGCCGACGTCTGCCTGCGCCAGCGCCGGGGCGTCGTTCGTGCCGTCGCCCGTCATCGCGACTAGGCGGCCGCCCTCCTGCTCCCTGCGGATCAGCGCGAGCTTGTCCTCGGGCGTGGCCTCGGCGAGGAAGTCGTCGACGCCCGCCTCCTTCGCGATCGCGCGGGCCGTGAGCGGGTTGTCGCCCGTGATCATGACGGTCCGGATGCCCATGGCGCGCAGCTCCGAGAAGCGCTGCCTCAGCCCGTCCTTGACGATGTCCTTGAGGTGGATGACGCCGAGGATGCGGCCGCGGCCGTCCGCGCGCTCGGCGACCACCAGCGGGGTGCCGCCGGACGCGGCGATCCGGTCGGTGATGGCGGTCACCTGCTCGCGGACCTGCGGGGTCGCGTCGTCCCCGAGCCAGGCGAGCACGGCCGATCCGGCGCCCTTGCGGATCTCGGGCCCATCGGGCAGGTCGAGGCCGCTCATGCGGGTCTGGGCCGTGAAGGGGACCGCGATGCCCTTCTCATCCGACGCCGTGACGCCCTGCAGCGTCGCGAGCTCGACGACCGAGACGCCCTCCGGCGTCGGGTCGGCCAGGGACGACAGGGCGGCGGCGCGCGCGAGCTCGGCCTGCGTCTGCCCGGGGAGCGGCACGAACTCGCTCGCGCGGCGGTTGCCGTGCGTGATGGTGCCGGTCTTGTCGAGCAGCAGGGTGGTGACGTCGCCCGCGGCCTCGACCGCGCGGCCCGACATCGCCAGCACGTTGCGCTGCACGAGGCGGTCCATGCCCGCGATGCCGATCGCGGACAGCAGCGCGCCGATCGTGGTCGGGATCAGCGTGACCAGCAGCGCGATCAGCACGGGCAGGCTCACGGC
The DNA here is from genome assembly GCF_039605615.1 of Microbacterium rhizophilum. Taxonomy (NCBI): domain Bacteria; kingdom Bacillati; phylum Actinomycetota; class Actinomycetes; order Micrococcales; family Microbacteriaceae; genus Microbacterium; species Microbacterium rhizophilum. The sequence goes on from NZ_JBCNUN010000003.1 coordinate 70,182, forward strand.
GCCGTCGACCGCCATCGCGATCGGGTTGAGCGTCGCGACGACCACCACGAACACGATCGACAGGCTCGCGAGCAGGATGCCCAGGGCGATCTCGTTGGGCGTGCGCTGCCGCGATGCGCCCTCGACGAGCGCGATCATCCGGTCCACGAACGTCTCTCCGGGCTTCGACGTGATCCTCACGACGATGCGGTCGGACAGGACGCGCGTGCCCCCGGTCACGGCGCTGCGGTCGCCGCCCGACTCGCGCACGACCGGCGCGGACTCGCCCGTGATGGCCGACTCGTCGACGGTCGCGATGCCCGCGACGATGTCGCCGTCGCCGGGGATCAGCTCGCCCGCCGAGACGACCACCACGTCGCCGAGCCTCAGGTCGGACGAGGCGACATCCGTCGTCTCCAGCGCCGGGGCGTCCGCGCGCTCGTCGTATCGGGCGACGCGGTGCGCGGTCGTGGTGCTGCGGGTCTGGCGGAGCGTCGCGGCCTGCGCCTTGCCGCGGCCCTCGGCGACGGACTCGGCGAGGTTCGCGAACAGCACCGTGAGCCACAGCCAGATCGCGATGCCCCACGAGAAGCCGGCCGGCAGTTCCCCTGTGGCGCTGGCGGCGCCAGGGGTGCCGCCCGACGCCTCGGGCCCGCCGAGGAACGGCTCGGCGATCGCGACGGCGGTCGTGAGCGCGGCGCCCGCCCACACGATCAGCATGACGGGGTTGCGCCACTGATCCTTGGGGTGGAGCTTGCGCAGCGCGCCGGGCAGCGCCTGGGCCACCTGCGCCCAGCTGAACGCTCGGGCCCGCGCGGGCTTCGGTGCGATGCGCCCCGCGACGGGGGACGGGGGGATGGGGACCTGGGTGGTGGTCATGGGTTACGACAGCCCTTCCGCCAGCGGAGCCAGCGCGAGAACGGGGAAGTAGGTCAGAGCGGTGATGACGACCGTGACGACCGATAGGAGCCCGACGAACTGCGGGCGGTGCGTGGGCAGCGTGCCCGCGGTCGACGGGACCGGCTTCTGCGCCGCGACCGAGCCGGCCAGGGCCAGGACGAGCACGATCGGCACGAAGCGGCCGAGCAGCATCGCCACCCCGAGCGCGGCCGTGAGCCACGGAGTCGCGGACGTGATGCCGGCGAACGCGGATCCGTTGTTGTTGGCGGCGGAGGTGAAGGCGTAGAGCACCTCGCCGAGCCCATGCGGCCCGTCGTTCCACAGGGACGTGCCCTCGATGTCCGAGCGGATCCCGGGTACCCCGAAGCTCAGCGCCGTGCCGAGCAGGGCGAGCGTGGGCGTGACGAGGATGTACAGGCTCGCGAGCTTCATCTCTCGCGGCCCGATCTTCTTGCCCACGTACTCCGGGGTGCGTCCGACCAGCAGGCCGCCGATGAACACCGTGATGACGGCGAGCACGAGCATGCCGTACAGGCCGGATCCGACGCCGCCCGGGGCGACCTCGCCCAGCATCATGTTGATCATCGGGATCATGCCGCCGAGAGCCGAGTAGGAGTCGTGCATCGAGTTCACCGCGCCCGTCGAGGTGAGCGTGGTCACCGCGGCGTACAGGGCGGATCCGTAGATCCCGAAGCGTTGGTCTTTGCCCTCCATGGCGCCGCCGGCGAGTTCGGGCGCGCTGCCTCGGGCCGCCGCCTCGAGCGCCGTGACGGCGGCGATCGAGGCGAGGGCGATCGCCCCCATGGTCGCGACGATCGCGTAGCCCTGGCGGTGATCGCCGACCATCCGGCCGAAGGTGCGCGGCAGCGACGCCGGGATGATCAGGATCAGCAGCAGCTGGAGCAGGTTCGAGAGGGGGGAGGGGTTCTCGAACGGGTGCGCCGAGTTCGCATTGAAGAATCCGCCGCCGTTGGTGCCGAGCTGCTTGATGGCCTCCTGCGAGGCCACCGGACCGCCCGGCAGCGACTGGGTCGCGCCCGACAGCGTCGTCGCCCCGGTGAACCCGTCGAGGTTCTGGACGACGCCCGTGGCGATGAACGCGACGGCCGCGACGACCGAGATCGGCAGGAGCAGGCGGAGCACGCCGCGCGTCAGGTCCACCCAGAAGCTGCCGATCGTGGCGGAACCCCGACGGGCGAATCCGCGGATCAGCGCGACCGCGATCGCCATGCCGACCGACGCCGACACGAAGTTCTGCACGGTGAGCCCGACCGCCTGAACCGCGTAGCCGAGGGTCGACTCGGGGTAGTACGTCTGCCAGTTCGTGTTCGTCACGAAGGAGACCGCCGTGTTGAAGGCGACGCCCTCGGGCACGGCGGGCAGGCCGAGTGACCAGGGTTCCAGCTCCTGGAGGCGCTGCAGTCCGTACAGCGCGACGACGCCGACCAGCGAGAACAGCAGGACCGAGCGGGCGTACGCCTGCCACGTCTGCTCGCCGCGCGGGTCCACCCCGATGACGCGGTAGATGCCCCGCTCGATGCGCCAGTCGCGATCGGTCGTGTAGATGCGCGCCATGAGGTCGCCGAGCGGGCGGTGCACGAGCGCGAGGACGAGGACGAGCGCGGCGACCTGCGCGATCCCGGCCCAGAGGGCGGCCGCGCTCATCAGAACCGCTCCGGGCGGACGAGGGCGATCACGAGGTAGACGATCGCGGCGGCGGCGAGCACGCCGGCGGCGACGGCGAAGACCATCACAGCCTCTCGGCTCCCTTCACCACGAGCGCGACGAGCGCGAACAGCGCGAGCGTCGAGGCCAGATAGACCAGATCGAGCACGGGAGTCTCCGTTTCGAGGGACCGCGGCGCCCTGCTGGACGTCGCGCGCCGGCGGGGCGCAGAACCCGATTGAAGCCCCGGGCGGGACGCCATCGCGCGGTCCCTCACGGATCCCATGCGCCCAACGGCGGGAGCCTGACGAAGTCCTCGCGGCGCTCCGGCGAGACACGGCCGAACGGATGACTCAGAACATCCTTGGAGAGATATTGCATTATCTGGCGCTGAATGTAATATGGACGCCATCGGTGCCCGATGACGACGCCGGTGCACAGCGTGGTGGAGACAAGGGAGAGTGCAGTGGGCGCACGACGCGGACACGAGTATCTGGCCGGTCTGAAGGACGACCGCGAGGTCTGGCTCGGTGCCGAGCGCATCGACGTGACCGAGCACCCGGTGTTCGCCGGGTCCATCGCGGGCATGGCCGCCTACTTCGACTATCAGTGGGAGCACGAGGCCGACTGCCTGTTCTCGAGCCCCGACTCCGGCGACCTGATCAGCGTCGCGCACCTGCGTCCCCGCTCGCAGGAGGACATCCAGAAGCGTCACGTCGCGTTCGAGCGGTTCGCGAAGTACTCGGTCGGCATGCTCGGCCGCACGCCCGACTACGTGAACGTCGTGCTCGCGGGCCACGTGTCGCGCACCGACCTGTGGGAGAAGGCTTCCAGCCCGGTCTACTACGAGCGCATCTCGAACTACCAGGAGATGGTGGCCGAGAAGGATCTCGCGCTCACGCACACGATCGTGCACGCCAACATCGACAAGTCGATCGGCGAGCTCGACGGCGCCAACGCCGACCTCACGCTGCAGGTCGTCGACCGCACCGACGAGGGCATCGTCGTCCGCGGCGCCAAGCTGCTCGCGACGCTCGGGCCGATCGCCGACGAGTGCTACGTGTACCCGGCCACGCCGATCAAGCCCGGCTACGAGAAGTACGCCATCTCCTTCGCGATCCCGATGAGCGCGCCCGGCGTCGTCGTGGTGTGCCGCGACCACTACGGCGTCGACGAGTCCGTCGAGGACCGCCCGTTCTCGTCGCGCTTCGACGAGCAGGACGGCGTCGTGATCTTCGACGACGTGCTCATCCCGCACGACCGCGTCTTCATCGACGGCGAGCTCGACCTCTACAACGCCGTCAACCAGGGCACCGCGACCGGCTGCACGCAGCAGCAGACGTCGATCCGCTCGGCCGTCAAGCTCGAGTTCGCGTACGACCTGCTCGTGGAGGTCGCCAAGACCACGGGCCAGGACACGCGCCCCGACGTCATCCAGCTGCTCGGCGAGGTGCACGCCTATCTCGGCATCACCCGCGCGCTGATCCACTCGGCCGAGGTCCGCGCGAGCGACTGGGGCGGCGGAGCGTACTTCGTGCACGACGACATCGGGCTGCTGCGCAACATCATGTCCGAGTGGATGATCCGCGTGAACGAGATCATCAAGACCATCGGATCGCACAACCTGCTGGCCACCCCCACGCAGGCCGCGTTCGACGACGAGCGGCTCGGCCCCCTGCTGGAGAAGTACCTCCCGGGCGCCAAGGACATCTCGGCCCGCGACCGCGCGAAGATCATGCGCACGGCCTGGGACTTCGCCGGATCCGCCCTCGGCTCGCGCATCGAGCTGTACGAGCGCTTCTACCTGGGCTCGATCGGCCGCGCGCGCATGCTCGAGCACATGAAGGCGCAGCGCAGCGGCGACTCGGGTGCGCTGAAGGCGTTCTTCGAGCAGACGGCCCGCTCGACGGGCGTGCCCGCCGAGGCCTGATCCATGCGCTCTGAGAACCTCACCCGCGTTCTCACCGACCATCTGGCGGCCGCGACCTTCGAGTCGCTGCCGCCAGAGGCGGTTTCACGCGCGAAGACGCGCCTCCTCGACGCCCTCGGCCTGATCGCCGCGGGCCTCCGCGCGCAGGGCAGCGCCGACGTGGTGCGCCTCGTGGAGGCATGGGGCGGACGGCCGGATGCGACCGCGCTCACGACCCGTACGAAGGTCCCGGCGATGCACGCGGCCCTGGCGAACGCGGTGCTGATGCGCTCGTACGACTTCGAGCCGGTCGGCGCCGATCGCGCCGACGGCGCGCAGATCCCCTCGCACATCACGGGCACCACGACCTCGGTCGCGCTCGCGGTGGCCGAGGCGCGCGGCGCCAGCGGGCGCGACCTGCTGACCGCGATGGTCTACGGCGACGACCTGGCAGCCCGGCTCGGGCACGCCACGGGCTTCGACGTGTACGGCGGCGGCGACAACACGGGCACGATCAACGCCCTCGGCGGCTCCGCGACGGCCGGGCTGCTGATGGGACTCGACGCCGACGGGCTGCGGCGCGCGCTGGGCCTCGCGATCAACCAGGTCGGCGGCACCATCGACAACATCAACGACAAGACGATGGCGTTCAAGCTGCCGATCGCGTTCTCGGCGCGCAACGCGGTGTTCTCGGCCGAGCTCGCCGAGGCCGGCTTCGGCGGCCCGGACGACCCGATCGGCGGCCGCTTCGGCTTCCTGTCGCAGTGGGCCGCGGGCGATCCGGATCTGGAGGTGCTGCGGGCGGATCTCGGATCGGCGTTCTACGCCGACGCCGTCATCAAGCCGTGGCCCACGTGCCGCGCATCGCAGCCGTCCCTGACCGCCGCCGTCCAGCTCGTCGAGGAGCACGGGATCCGGGCGGACGACGTCGAGCGCGCCGTGGTGCACCTCACGCCGCGCGTGAAGAACGGGTTCGTCGGCCAGGAGTTCCGGATGGGGGAGTCGCCCGAGGTGTCGGGGGCGTTCTCGATCCGGTTCGCCGTCGCGACCGCGCTGCTCGACGGCACGGTGCGCGTGGATCACCAGACCCGCGCGCACATGGAGTCGGATCGCCTCGCGCGCATGCTCGACCGCGTCGACCTCGAGCCGTCGCTCGACCCGTCGGCCGGCAGCGCCGCCGAGATCGAGGTGACGCTCCGCTCCGGCGCTCTCCACCGGGTCCGCGTCGAGCGGGCGCTCGGAGACATCCGCTTCACGCCGATCCCCGAGGAGCGGATCCTGCGGAAGTTCCGCGACAACGTCGCGTGGGGTGGGCTGTCCCCGGAGGCGGGGGAGCGGCTGCGTGCCCTCGCCGGGGGGATCGAGGACCTGGCCGACGTATCGGAGATCGCGGAGACGCTGGCGGGCTGATCCGGCTTCTCCTCCGGCGCGGTCGCGCGGTCGCGGCCATCCGCACACGCGAAAGCGGGGCGCCCCTCCCCCGGGAGTGCGCGCCCCGCTTCCCCAGCGGATCAGCTGTTGCGCAGATCCGAAGCCGTGTAGCGCGCGTAGTCGCGCTGGGCGGTGGTGCGCAGGGTCTCCGTGACCTCGGCGGCGGCCTCCTGCAGGGCCGTGACCCAGGCGCGCGCCTCCGTGCCTGACACGCCCTGCGGCAGGTTGCCCAGGCGCAGCACGACGCCCGAGTTCGCCTTCTCATCGGCGGTGGGATCGAAGACCGGGACCACCACGCTCGCGAGGTCGGCCGTCGTCTCGTCCCCGCCGATCGAGCCGCCGAAGCAGGCCTTGGCGGCGGCGATCGTGCCCCGGACGGCGCGGTCGCGTGCGGGCGTCAGCTCGCTGCCGGCGTACTCCGCGAGGGCCTCGCTCAGGGCGTCGTACGCCGCGGGGTCGCCGTCGACACGCGAGACGGCGTAGCCCTGCCGGCGCACCTTCTCGGCCGCCGCGCGGTAGCCGTCGATGACATCCTGGTCGGGCGGGTAGATGCGCGTGACCCACTGGTCCACCTGCGCCGTGTCCCACGCGACCGCGGCCTCGCCGAGCGGCGGGATGAGCGGGATGCGCACGCCGATGCGCTCGTCGACCTCGGTGTCGCCGCCGTAGGAGGTCGCGCCGATGGTCTGGTCGAGCGACGATACCTGCACGAGCGCGGCCGCCGTGCAGCCGAAGCGCTTCGCGAGGCGGTCCAGCTGCGGCCGTGCCGCCTCGGCGACGCGCACGGCCGAGATCAGCGTCTCGTCGACGTGCGCCGCGAGTCCGGTCGTGGAGAACCCGCCGTAGCCGCCCTGGAAGAACAGCAGCGGCGTGGTGGGACGGACGACCGCGAGGTCGTCGACCGCGACGATCGTGATGAAGTGGTCGCCGGCCTCGATCTCCTGCGAGATCCTGCCGTGGATGTGCGCGACGGCCCCGGAGATCTGCGGGGCGCCGAACGGCGACGTCTCCCACTCGACCTTGTGGAACTTGTCCGGGTCCTTCGAAGCCAGGGTGCGGCACGCCGTGATCTGGTCGTGCGCGAAGACGCTGATCGTGACGGACTCGGCCGTGCGCAGCTGGGCGTACGACGCCGACGTGGTCATCGGCATGAAGGAGACGAGCGGAGGCTCGAGCGACACCGAGCTGAAGGTGCCGACCACCATGCCGACCGGCGCGCCGTCGATCATGGCCGTGACGACCACGACGCCGGTCGGGTAATGGCCCATCACGTCGCGGAAGGCGCGCGGGTCGATGGCAGGTGCGATCGCGGTGCTGTCGCTCATCCTGTGCTCCATGTTGCTGCTCCTTGTGTCTGCGGCCTCGTCGCCGCGTGAGGTGGACCCGGGCAAGCCCGGGAACTTTGCACTACAGGACTGAGAATATATTCTTTGACGCGGAAAGACCATACTCAGTTCTTCTGAAGGATCTGCCCGAATCTTTCGTCTGGCGTGAACTGTGTGCCCCGGACGACAATGGCAGCACGGCGATCATCCGGTCCTGTCCGGTCATCGACGACCGCCCGGAAGAAAGGTGCATCCATGGCCGCTGCCCAGCCCACCCGACGCATGGCGCTGACGACCTTCGTCATCCCCGCGGGACACCACAAGGACTCGTGGCGCAGGGAGGGGAGTCGGATCGAGGACGTGCCGGGCCTCGACTACGTCACCGAGCTGACCCGCATGGCCGAGGACGCCAAGATCGACGCCGTCTTCTTCGGGGACATCGCGCACGCCGAGCCGACGCTGCGCGGGGACATCAAGACCAACGGCTACTACGAGCCGATCTCGACCCTGTCCGCGCTGGCCGGCCGCACGACGCACATCGGCCTGATCGGCACGATGTCGACGTCGTTCGAGAGCCCCTACACGGTCGCGCGCCAGATCGCCGGCCTGGATCACATGTCGGGCGGCCGCGCGGGCTGGAATCTGGTGACCTCGTTCGACGGCTTCCAGAACTACGGCTTCGACGGCATCCCCTCGCCGGAGGACCGCTACCGCCGCGCCACCGAGTTCGCCGCCGTCGTCAAGGCGCTGTGGGACTCCTGGGGCGACGACGCCGTGATCGCGGACCGCGCGTCGGGTGACTACATCGACGCCGCGAAGGTGCGCAAGATCAATCACAAGGGCGAGTACTTCCAGGTCGAGGGGCCGATGCCCGGCCCACGCTCGCCGCAGGGGCACCCCGTGATCGTGCAGGCCGGATCGTCGGGCCCCGGTCTCGACCTCGGCAGCTCGGTCGGCGACGCGATCTACACGGCGCAGCCCGTCAAGCAGCGGGCCGTGGAGTTCTACGCCGACTTCAAGAAGATGCTCGAGGCCAAGGGGCGCAACCCGCAGCACACCAAGGTGCTGCCGGGCATCCTGCCGATCATCGGCGAGACGATCAAGGAGGCCGAGGAGCTGGCGGCCGAGCTCGGCTCGTACGTGAACCTCGACCATGGCCGGCGCCAGGTCTCCGCGGGCCTCGCGGGCCTCGACCTGTCGAGCCTCGACTACGACGACCGCATCCCCGCCGAGTGGCTGAGCGAGGACCCGAGCCTGGGCAGCCGCTACCACGTGTTCCGCCGCAAGATCGTCGATCAGGGGATGACGCTGCGCGACATGATCATCGACATGGCCCGCTCCGCCGGGCACCAGTGGATCATCGGCACGCCGCAGACGATCGCCGACAACATGGTCGACTGGTTCGAGGCGGGCGCGTGCGACGGCTTCAACCTCAACTCGCCGTACAACCCCGGCGGGATGAAGCAGATGTGCGAGCTGCTGGTGCCCGAGCTGCAGAACCGCGGCTACGCGCGCACGGAGTACGAGGGCACCACGCTGCGCGAGCACTTCGGCCTGCCGCGGCCCGCGGCCTGAAGCTCGACGTCGGGGACGAGCGACCGCCGTCCGGCCTGCGGGCCGGGCGGCGGTTCGCCGTCATGCTGAAATATTTCTCATGAAACAGGTTCCACAATCCTGCGGTAATGCGTTATCGTCACCGTAATGCATTCTCCGACGCGGGGGAGGCAGCCCGCCGGACCCGCCGGCGGACAGAGGTTCCGTCTCGATGAGGAGAGCAGACCCATGAAGCACAGCACCCTTCAGCGCACGGCACGCTGGGCCGGCGTCGCCGCCATCGCCGCCATCGCGCTCTTCGCGACGGCCTGCAGCGGCGGCACCCCCGCTCCCGCAGCGGGCGGCGGCGACGCGGACTCCGGCGAGCGGCCCGGCAAGACCGACATCACGGTGATCCACGCGCCGATCAACTACGAGCCCGTCTACATCGCCGAGCAGGAGGGCTACTTCGACGAGGTCGGCCTGAACGTCACGATCAAGCCGGGCGGCACGCCGCAGGACAACCTCGCGCAGGTCTCGGGTGGGTCCGCCGACCTCGCGATCATCTCGTGGGACGTCGCGGTCACCGCCACCTCCGAGAACCTGCCGGTCAAGGTCGTGTCGGCCAACGCGGTCGTCAGCACCGAGTTCGACACCTCGGGCATCGTCGTCCGCGCCGACAGCGGCATCGAGTCGCTCAAGGACCTCGAGGGCAAGACCGTCGCCTTCAACGACCTCGGCTCGGGCGGCAACGTCGCCGTGAAGCAGTCGTTCGAGGCCGCCGGCGTGGATCCCTCGAAGGTCGAGGATGTGCTGATCCCGTTCGCGGGCATGCAGGCCGCTCTCGAGGGCGCGCAGGTCGACGCGGCCTTCCCGTCGGACGCCTTCTACGCGCAGCTGTCGAACGACCCGACGTACAAGGTGATCGACAACCCGTCCCGCGAGTTCCGCGGCGGCCTGCCCATCACGCTGTGGGCGGCGACGGACCCCTGGCTGCAGCAGAACCCCGGCACGGCGGACAAGTTCAACGAGGCCATGCAGAAGGCGGCCGACTTCTACAACGACGAGGCCAACCTCGACGCCGTCCTCGCGATCCGCTCCGAGATCACCGGCAAGCCGGTCGACGAGGTCCCCAAGACCCTGACCCCCGCGGCGCTCGAGACGCCGGCCGGCATCGCCGAGGAGACGACGCAGGCGCTCAAGGAGTTCGGCTTCATCGACAACGAGCCCAAGTCGGTCGACGAGATCCTCTGGGAAGACGCGCCGCGCAGCGAGTGACGTCCGCCGGGTGCCCCGGGTCTTGCGCACGGGCCCGGGCACCCGGACCATCTGATCCATCCGCGCTGTGAGCCCTCATCGGAGAGGAACCCGCACATCATGACAACCGCAGCAATCGGCACCGAGAGGCGCGCGGCCTGGTCGCTCGCCGGGTGGCGCCTGATCGCGCTGATCGTGATCCTGGGGCTCTGGCAGCTCGGGACCGCGATCGGCCTGGGACCGTCCATGGTGCCCTCGCCCGTCGAGGTGGTCGGCGCGATCGGACAGGTCCTCGTCGCCCCGATGTTCTGGGAGGGCCTCGGCCAGACCGTCCTCTCCGCCCTGGTCGGCTGGTTCATCGCCACCGTGATCGGCGTGGTCCTGGGCCTGCTGTTCGGGTCCAGCCGCTTCGTCGACGCGTCGACGTCGCTGATCGTCGACTTCGGCCGGGCCTTCCCGATCATGGCGCTGATGCCGGTCGTGATCCTGCTGCTGGGCCAGTCGCTCAACATGAAGGTCACCATGATCGTGCTCGGCGCGGTCTGGCCGGTCCTGGTCCAGTCGATCCTGGGATCGCGCCGCCTCGACGTCGGCATCGCCGACACGGTGAAGATCTACCGCATCCCCCGCGTGCTCTGGTTCCGCAGGGTGCTGCTGCCCTCCGCGCTGCCGTTCATCGCGACCGGCGTCCGGATCGCCGCCTCGATCTCGATCCTCACCGCGGTCGGCGTCGAGGTGCTCACCCAGGTGCCCGGTCTCGGGCGCCTGATCACCCTCGCCCAGGAGGCGGGACGCTGGGATCAGACGTTCGCCTATCTCTTCTTCGCCGGCATGTTCGGGTGGGGCGTCGCAGCGGTCCTGCAGTACGGAGAGAAGCACCTCCTCGCATGGAACAGGCAGAGCGATGACTGACGCACCCACCTCCACCATCCGCACGCGGAACCGCGAGCCGCGTGTCGGCGTCTTCCGCAACGTCTGGCGGCCGCTCGCGACCGGCGGCGACGGACTGCCTCCCGCGCTCGGGGTGGTGCGCTCTCTCGTCATCCGGTTCTGGCTGCCGGTCCTGCTCGTCGTGCTGTGGTGGATCTTCTCCGCCTCGAGCACGAACCTGTTCATCCCGCCGCTGTCCGCGATCGTGCAGAGCACGATCGACGACTTCGTGAGCGGCGAGCTGCTCGCCGCGATGGGCACGAGCCTCGTGAACCTGCTCGTCGGCTTCCTCATCGCCGCGATCCTGGGCATCGCCCTCGGTCTCGTCATCGGCGAGGTCCGCTGGCTGCGCGAGGTGCTGGATCCGTTCATCCACTTCCTGCGCTCCGTGCCGCAGACCGCGCTCGTGCCCCTCATCATCGGCGCGCTCGGCATCGGCCGCGAGCCCAAGATCCACGCCGTCGCCTTCGCGTGCGTCTGGCCGATCCTGCTGAACACGATCGACGGCGTGCGGGGCGTGGATCCGTCCGTGCGCCGCGTCGCGAAGGTGTTCGGGGTGCCCCGATCGCTGTACTACCGCCGCGTCGTGCTGCCGGGCTCGATGCCGCAGATCGTCGCCGGGCTGCGCGTCGCGCTGCCGATCGGCATCGTCGTCATGGTCGTGAGCGAGTTCTTCGCCGCGAACATCGGACTCGGGTTCTACATCCTCGAGTCGTCGAGCACGTTCAAGATCCCCGCGACGTGGGGCGGAGCCCTGCTCGTGGGCGTGATCGGCTACATCCTGGTGCTGCTGTTCGGGCTGTTCGAACGGCGCGTCCTGTCCTGGTACTTCCGCTCGGGCGCGCAGTGATGCGCGCCGGCGACAACAACGACAACGAAGAGGAAGGTCTGGACATGACCACTCCCGGAGCCATCCACACCGGAACGCTCAGCGCCACGTCGGGCCAGGCGCTGCTCAAGATCGACGCCATCTCCATGGGCTACGGCTCGGGCGCGAACGAGAAGCGCATCCTCGAGGACCTGAGCCTCGAGGTCGCGCGGGGCGAGTTCGTCTCGATCGTCGGCCCGTCCGGCGTCGGCAAGACGACGCTGCTCAAGGGCCTGTCGGGCCTGCTCGCGCCGAAGGCCGGCACGGTCTCGGTCGACGGATCCGTCATCAACGGGCCGCACCCGGACATCGCGGTCGTCTTCCAGGACTACTCGCGCTCGCTCATGCCGTGGATGACGACGCGCGAGAACATCGCGTTCCCGCTGCAGGGCAAGGGCGAGCCGAAGGGCGCCCGCAATCGGGCCGCCGAGGAGGCGCTCGAGGCCGTCGGCCTCGCCGGCCAGGGCGACAAGTTCCCGTGGGAGATGTCGGGCGGCATGCAGCAGCGCGTCGCGATCGCGCGCGCCCTCGCATACAACGCGAAGGTGCTGCTGATGGACGAGCCGTTCGCATCGGTCGACGCGCAGACCCGCTTCGACCTCGAGGACCTCGTGATCGACCTCCGCGAGAAGCTCGGCGTGACGATCATGCTCGTCACGCACGACGTGGACGAGGCGATCTACCTCGCCGACAAGGTCATCGTCATCGCGAACAAGCCGGCCACGGTCGTCGACGTGATCGAGACGGGGTTCGGCACCCACCGCGACCAGGTCGCCACCAAGGCCGACCCCCGCTTCCAGGACGCGCGCGGGCGCATCCTGACCCGCCTGCGCAAGTAGGCACTCCCGCTCGGCCGGCCCCCGACGGCTCGCCAGGCGAAGGTCCGTCCCGGGCGCGACTCTGTCCCCGGGGCGGGCCTTCCTGCGCGTCGACCGAATCGGCCCGAATCCCGGCCGGAATTCGGGCCGATCGGGTCAACGGCGGGCATGCATCCCGGCATCACGGCCCGCGCGCCATCGGCGGGGTGGCACGATGAGCGGGTGACCGCCCCCGCCGCCGTGGGTCTTCGCAGCGAGCGGGGACCCATCCTCCTGTCCGTGATGGTCTCGACCGGGCTGGTCGCGATCGATGCGACCGTCGTCGCGACCGCCGTGCCGTCGATCGTGGGCGATCTGGGCGGCTACGAGGCCTTCCCCTGGCTGTTCTCGATCTATCTGCTCACCCAGTCGGTGCTGACGCCGGTGTACTCCAAGCTCGCCGATCAGCTGGGTCGCAAGCCGGTGCTGCTGTTCGGCATCGCCGTCTTCCTGCTCGGCTCGATCCTGTGCGGGGCGGCGTGGGACATGTCCTCGCTCATCGTGTTCCGCGCGGTGCAGGGTCTCGGTGCTGGCGCGATCATGCCGATGACGGTCGTGATCGTGGGCGACATCTACACGGTCGAGGAGCGGGCACGCGCCCAGGGCTACATCGCGAGCGTGTGGGGCGCGTCGTCGGTCATCGGCCCGACGCTCGGCGGGCTGTTCGCGCAGCTCGACGCGTGGCGGTGGATCTTCTTCATCAACGTGCCGCTGTGCCTGCTCGCCTGCTGGCTGCTGTCCCGGAACTACCACGAGACGCTCGAGCGTCGCCGGCATCGGATCGACTGGGCCGGCGCCGCGCTGCTGACCGGCGCGCTGACGCTGCTGCTGCTCGGCGTTCTCGAGGGCGGCGTCGCGTGGGAGTGGAGCTCGCCGACGTCGATCGGCGTGTTCGCCGGGGGAGCGGTGCTGCTGGCGCTGTTCGTCCTCGTGGAGCGCCGCGCGCGCGAGCCGGTGCTGCCGCTGTGGATCTTCACCCGCCCGGTGGTGGCCTCGACCGCCGCGCTCAACCTCATCCTCGGCGGCGTGCTGATCGGCTACACCGCCTACATCCCGACCTACCTCGAGGGGAGCGCGGGGGCGACGCCGCTGCTCGCCGGCCTCGCGCTCGCGACGCTGACGCTCGGCTGGCCCGTGGCCGCCGCGCTCGCGGGACGGTTGTACCTGCGCTTCGGATTCCGGCGGGTGATCATCGCCGGCACCGCGCTCGTGTGCGCGACGGCGGCCGGCATCGCCGTGCTGTCGCGCTGGCCGAGCATCTGGATGATCGCGCTGATCCTGTTCGCCACGGGGCTCGGCTTCGGCTTCGCCGCCGTGCCGTCGCTCGTGGCGGTGCAGTCGACCGTCGCGTGGGAGGAGCGGGGCGTCGCCTCCGGCACCGTGATGTTCGCGCGGTCGATCGGGCAGGCCGTCGTCGCGGCCGTGCTCGGCGCGATCTCGAACGGCATCGTCGCCCGCCTCGGTGGCGACGAGCACGCCCCTGCGACGGCGGTCGCCGCCTCCGGCGCGGTGTTCGCCGCGTCGGCCGTGCTGGCGGCCGTGATGTGCGGTCTCGCGTTCCTCATCCCGCGCGGCGTGCCCACCTCGGAGCCCGGAAGCTGAGGCCTACTGCGCGGTGATCGCCTCGCGGGCAGGGAAGAGTCCGTGCGAGCGGAACTCGCTGAAGTCGTAGATCGACCACTTGGTGGCCCAGGCGCGGTCGTCCTGCGGCCACAGGATCGGCGGACGGTCGTCGTCGAGGATCCACTCCATGTCGGTGTACAGCTCGACGACGGCTCCCGTGGGCTCGACGTAGTACGCGGCCATGTTGTGGCCGGCGCCGTGGCGGACCGGTCCCATCAGCAGGCGCAGGCCGTGCTCGTGGAGGCGGTCGCCGACCTTGCCGAGATCCGCGATGGACTGCACCTGCCAGGCGTGGTGGTGCATCCAGCCCTTGCCCTTCATCAGGGCGACGCCGTGGTGCTCGGCGTTGCAGCGCAGGAAGTACGCGAAGTCGTCGCCGATGACGTCCGAGATCCGGAAGTCCAGCACGTCGGTGAAGAACGTCAGCATGGCCTGCAGGTTCCGCGGGTGCAGGTTCACGTGCCCGAACCGGTCGGGGGTGTGCCCGCCCACGGTGATGTCCGCGCGCGCGGGACCGAGATAGATCTCGAACACGAAGTCCTCCGGGCCGACGAACGCGAACCCGTCCGCCACGCCCGGGTGCAGCGCCGTCTCCGAGAAGATCGGGTACCCGGCCTCGCGGACCCGCGTGCGGGCGGTGTCGAGACCCGCCTTGCCCGCGGCGATCAGACCGATGTGTCCGACGCCGTGCTCGGGAGCATCCAGGTACACCATCTCGTGATGCAGCTTCGCCCGGCTCGACAGATACACCGCGTTGCCGGATCGACCGGTCTCGACCAGGCCCAGGATGTCCTTCGCATGCGCCACCGACGCCTCGATATCGCTGGTCTGGAGCGAGACGTAGCCGATCTCGCTGATGACGCCGAATGCCATGAGGTGCTCCTGTCGCCGCTGACGTGGGCCCGGGCCGACGCCCGATAGTGCACAACGGTATCAGGAATGCATAATCACTGCCAGGGTCGCAGCGACCGTGCGACCGCTTCCGATCAGGAGGAGACCGCTTCCGGCAGCAGGCCCGACTCGAGGATGAGCTCCATGGTCAGCGTGTAGTGCTGCCGCAGCAGCGCGCCCGCGCGGTCGGCATCGCGATCGATCACGGCCTGCAGGATGTCGCGGTGCTCCTGCTCGATGTCGCGTTCGAGCTGGGGCGTGGTGGGGGCGGCCCAGCGGCGATAGAGCGAGGTCTCGTCCGACAGCGTCGCGGCGAGGTCGATCAGCACGGGCAGGCCGCACGACGAGAGCAGCTTGGCGTGGAAGGCGGCGTGGGCGGTGACCCACCCGGGGTTGAGGGAGGCGTCCTCGGCGTGACGCGGCGTCCGCTCGAGCGTGTGGTGCGCCGCGAACACCTCCGATTCCCACTGCAGATCGCCGCGCGCGATCGCCAGCTTGATCCCGAACTCCTCGGACAGGCAGCGCAGCTCGTTGAAGTCGCGGAGCTCCTCGAGCGACAGGCGCGGCACGAAGAATCCGCGGTTCGGCTTGAGCTCCACGAGCCGCTCGCCCGTCAGCCGCGTGAGCGCCTCGCGCACGACGGTGCTGCTGGTGCCGTAATGGGACGAGAGCGCCACGAGCTGCAGCTTCTCGCCCGGCACCCACTGCCCGGCCAGGATGTCGTGCCGGAGTCGCTCACGCACCTCGGTGCTCAGGGTCTCGGATTCGCCGCGTCGCGCCATGTATGCAATATAGGTCGCGGCTCGAGGTTTTGTACGTTGTGCTCCCCCTGCAAATAATGCATTTCCACTTGACGGATGCACAATCCCGGATACCCTGGGAAGCGGACCTCTCCGTCGAGGTCCCCAGACGTTCACACCCGGCGCCGTTGCCGCGGCCACGGCCGGACGTGTCAGAGAGGACAACATGCGATACGCCAGCTACGAGACCGTCGACGGCCGCCACACCTGGGGTGTCGAGGACCAGGGCGCGCTGTACGACCTGGGTCCGACCGGCCTGGACGTCGCGCCCACGCTGCGCGACGCGATCCTCTCCGGGGCGCTGGCGGATGTCCCCGCCCACGCGGACGCCCCCGCGCAGCCTGTCGAAGGCACGACGTTCGACGTCGTCGTCGGCGACGTGAACAAGGTCATCTGCATCGGCGTGAACTACCGCACGCACAAGGAGGAGACCGGCCGCGCGGACGTGCCGCACCCCACGGTGTTCTCCCGCTTCTCCGACACGCTCTGGCCCCACGGCGTCGATGCGACGATCCCGGCCGAGAGCACGTCCTACGACTACGAGGGCGAGGTCGCCCTGGTGATCGGCAAGCCCGCGTACAAGGTCTCGCGCGAGGACGCGTTCGACCACGTCGCCGGCTATGCGGCCTTCAACGACTTCTCGGCGCGCGACTGGCAGCGCCACACCGGCCAGTGGATCCCCGGCAAGAACTTCCCCGAGTCGGGCACGTTCGGCCCGTACTACGTGCCGGCCGCGGACATCGAGGACATCGACAAGCTCGAGATCACCACGCGTGTCAACGGCGAGGTGCGCCAGCACGCGGCGCTCGCCGACCTGATCTTCGACATCCCCGCGCAGATCGAGTACGTCACGACGTTCACCAGGCTCGAGCCCGGCGACATCATCGTCACGGGCACGCCCGGCGGCGTGGGCCTGTTTATGGATCCGCCGACCTTCCTGGAGGACGGCGACGTCGTCGAGGTCGAGGTGACCGAGCTCGGCACGCTGGTCAACAAGATGGTGCGTCGCTGAGGTGAGCCGGATGTCCACGCAGGCGGAACGCGACGTGATCGTCGTGGGGGCGGGCCCGATCGGGCTCGTCGCCGCGCTGCTGCTGGCCGACGCCGGGGTGCGCACCACCGTGGTCGAGAAGGCGACCGAGCCCGGCGACCTGCCGCGCGCGATCAGCCTGCAGGACGAGTCGCTGCGCACGTTCGCGCAGCTCGGCATCGCCGACGCGCTCAAGGCGGAGTCGCTGCTCGACACCGGCAGCCGCTACTTCGGCCTGGGGGAGCGGCTGCTGCTCGAGGCGAAGCCCGTCGCCTCGCGCCTGGGACACCCCGCCAAGACGCAGTTCGACCAGCCGATCCTGGAGCGGCTGCTGTGGGATCGCGCGGTGGCGCACGAGACCCTCGAGTTCCTCAGGGGCGCGGAGGCGACCGCGGTCGTGCGCGACACCGACGGTGTGGCGGTCACGCTGGCCGACGGGCGCACCGTGACGGGAAGCTGGCTGATCGGCGCCGACGGCGGTCGCAGCTTCACGCGCTCCGCGCTCGGGATCGATCTGGTCGGAACGACGCAGCCGCAGCGCTGGATCGTGGTGGACCTGCTGAACGAGACGCGCGCGCTGGATCCGTTCGCCGAGTTCCACTGCGACGGCGAGCGGCCGTACGTGCTCGTGCCCGGCATCAAGGGGCGCCTGCGGATCGAGTTCATGCTGTTCGACGGCGAGGACGCGGACGCGATGACGACCCCGGAGAAGATCCGCGAGCTGGTCGTGCCCCGCTTCCGGGCCGACCTGGATCCGGATGACGTGCGCCGCGCGGTCGTGTACGTCGCGCACCAGCGCATCGCGCGCACGTACCGCTCCGGCCGGGCGTTCCTGATCGGCGACGCGGCGCACCTCATGCCGCCGTTCGCCGGCCAGGGGCTGAACGCCGGCGTGCGCGACGCCACCAACCTCGCGTGGAAGCTGATCGCGGCGATCGCCGGCGGCGCGTCCGAGCGGCTGCTGGACTCGTACGAGATCGAGCGCCGCGCGCACGGCGCCAGGATGGTCGGCGTCTCGCGCCGCATCGGCGCCGTGGTGATGGCGACCAACCCCGTCCTCACGCGCGTGCGCGACGCGGTCGTGCGGGCGCTCAGCCTGATCCCGAGCGTGCGCGACTTCCTCGCCAACATGCGCTTCATCACGCCGGCCGACTACGCCGAGGGTGTGGCGGCCGCGCCGCTGGGGGAGGGCCTGCCGTCGGTGACGGTCGGCCGCGCGCTCAGCCAGCCGGTGGTGCGCGACGCCGCGGGAGCCGAAGCCGGGCTGGACGCCCACCTCGGCCGCGGCTGGGCGCTGCTGCAGGTCGGCGGGGCGGCCCCGGCGGACGTCGACCCGTACTGGGCGGCGATCGGCGCGACGCGCCTGCGCGTGCTCGCCCCGGGCTCGGCGCCCGCGGCCGGCGAGGTCGCGGAGACCGCGCCCGTGCTCACGGCGGGCGCGCGCAGCGCCCCGTCCCTCGTCGCGGTCCGCCCCGACCGCTACGTCGCCGCGGTGTTCGCACCCGGCGACGAGCAGCGCGTGGTCGGCGAGCTGCGCGCATTCATCGACGACCGCGCCCGCGCGGTCCGCACGGCCCGCAAGGAGGCGGCATGAGCACCATCGACGCACCGGTCACCACGCCCAGGCACGGCGACCTCTTCTGGATCGAGGAGTACCCGGCGATCACGGAGAGCGACGACCAGCTGCGCGAGTACGTCGCGAAGTCCGAGCTGCCGGTGCTGCTGGCCTCGCTCGCCGCGGCGCTGCGCGACACGTCCATCCTCGAGACGGCGGTGCGCCCGCCGATCCCGCCGATGGGTCCCTATCTCGACCCGCACGGCGGCATGACGCTCGAGCAGCAGGCGCGCGCCCGGGAGATCGGCTTCGAGGCGCTCAAGCGAGTGCGCGACGAGAGGATCCGATCCGTCGACACGCTGCCGCAGGAGATCGCCGACGAGATCCTGGACTGGTTCACGGACGGCCGCACGCAGGACCCGGCGTACGCCGGCCAGCTGAAGCACGAGCTCGACATCGCGCCCGACAAGAACGGGATCGCGGACTGGCGCTTCGAGGACGTCGCGAAGGGGCGCGCGTTCGAGGTGCTCATCGTCGGCGCCGGCGTCTCCGGCATCGCCGCGGCGTGGCGCCTGCAGGAGGCGGGCATCCCCTTCACGTGGATCGAGGGCGCGCACACGCTCGGCGGCACGTGGTGGAAGAACCACTACCCGGGCGTGCGCCTGGACACCCCGACTTACGGCTACAGCTTCTCCTTCGCCCAGCGCACCGACTGGCCGCACCAGTTCGCGCAGGGCCACGAGGTGCTCGAGTACCTGAAGGACACGTTCGCGAAGGCGGGCTGGACCGAGGACACGGTCGAGCTGAACACCAAGCTCACCAAGGCCGAGTTCCACCAGGAGACCGGCACGTGGACCGCGACGACCCGCACGGGCGACGGCCGGGAGCGCACCCGCACGTTCCACGCGATCATGACGGGCGTCGGTCAGCTCGACCACCCGTTCATCCCGGAGTTCCCCGGCCAGGAGACCTTCGCGGGCGCCCAGATGCACTCGCAGGAGTGGGACCACTCGGTCGACCTGAAGGGCAAGAAGGTCGCCGTGATCGGCACGGGCGCGAGCGCGTACCAGATCGTCCCCGCGATCGCGGACGACGTGGAGCAGCTGTACGTGTTCCAGCGCAGCGCCCCGTGGATGCTGCCCGCGCCGACCTACCACGAGCTGATGAGCGAGGCGGCCCAGTGGCTGCACGCCAAGGTGCCGCACTACGGACACTGGTTCCGCCTCTGGGTGACCGCCGGCGGCATCGACGGCCGGCTGCACATCGCCCGCGCCGAGGACGGCTGGGAGGGCGTGCCCCACAGCGTCTCGCGCGCGAACGAGGAGTTCCGCCAGGCCGTCGTCAAGCGCTACGAGGAGCAGTACGAGGGTCGTCCCGACCTGCTCGAGGTTGCGATCCCGACGTATCCCCCGTCCGCCAAGCGCATGCTGCGCGACAACGGCGTGTGGGCGCGCGCGCTGAAGTCGCCGCAGACGCGCGTGATCACGAGCGGCCTCGTGGGCTTCGACGAGCATGCCCTGATCACGGGAGACGGCGAGAAGCTCGACGCCGACGTCGTGATCTACGCGACGGGGTTCCGGCCGTCCGACTACCTCGACCCGATCGAGATCCGCGGCCGTGGCGGCCTCGAGATCCACGACTACTGGGGCGGCGACGCCAAGGGCTTCGCGGGGATCACCGTGCCGGGCTTCCCGAACCTGTTCATGCTGCTCGGCCCGAACACCGGCGGCGTGGTGGGCGGCGCGCTGCACTTCATGATCGAGCGCGCCGCGGAGTACGCCGTCAAGGCCATCCGGGAGCTGCTGGAACGCGATGCCAAGGCGCTCGACCTGAGGCAGGAGGCGCTCGACCGCCACATCGCGTGGGTCGACGAGGAGAACTACCGGATGACGTGGGGCCAGCCGTACGTCAACACCTGGTACAAGAACCGGTTCAACCGCGTGTCCCAGGTGTGGCCGTACCGCACGAGCGAGTACTGGCGGATCACCGAGACCGTCGAGCCCGGCGACTACGAGTTCCTGAAGTAACCGGACCCTGGGGGCGGGAACGTGATCGAGGACGGGGGATCGTGATGATCGACATCGTCGTCCGCTACGGCGAGCGGACGGATCCGTCCGATCGCTTCTCGGAGCTGTCGGATCGGATCCCGGAGGTCGCGGCCGAGCGGCCGCTGGCGTTCCCGCAGCGACCCGGATCGCTGAACCCCCTGCTGGGCGGCGCAAACGGCGAGCTGCCCCAGAGCGACGACGCGTTCCAGCTGCGCGTGCAGGCGCCGGAGGGCGCGACGCGCGCGCCCGTGATGCTGTTCGTCCCCGGCGGCGGCTTCATGACGGGCACGGGGAACGCGCGCTGGTTCACGTCGCCGGACCTCGTGGAGCGGGCCGGCATCGTGCTCGTGACCGTCAACTACCGCATCGGCGCGCTCGGGCACCTCGGATCGAGCGGCGACCCCGCCGAGTCGCAGCGCGGGCTGCACGACGTCCTGCACGCGCTCGACTGGGTGGTCGCGCACATCGCGGACTTCGGCGGGGATCCCGCGAACATCACCCTCGCGGGCGACTCCGCCGGTGCCTGGTACGCATACGCCCTGTCGACCATGCCCGACGCCGAGGGTCTCGTCGCGCGCACGGCGCTGATCAGCCTGCCGCGCGAGGCGCCGCTCACGGTCGAGGCGTACGCCGACCGCCGCGACGTCCTGCTCGGCGCGCTGGGCACCGAGGCCCTCGCGCACGCCCCCGCCGACGCCCTGCTCGACGCGCAGACGGTGCTCGCACGCACGTATGCGGGCAAGGGCATGGCGCTCATGCCGGCCGTCTCCGGCGCGCTGTCGGGCGACCTGCACGACTTCGCCGCATCCGCGCCGCGCCTGCACGTGCGCGAGCTGCTGCTGCTGTCGACCTCCGAGGAGGCCGCGGCCTTCCTCTTCCCGGTGCCGGAGGCCGCGTTCCCGCCGGCGGCCGTCGAGGGGTTCCTCGGCGCGCGGTTCGCCGATCCGGCCGCCGCGGCGGCGTGGATCGACGCCAAGCGGCCGGGCGCCGCGCCCAAGCAGCGCATGGTCGAGGCCATGACGCTGCACCAGTTCCGGCTGGCTCACCTCGAGCTCGCCGGGGCGGCGCGGCTCCCGGTCTTCGTGGCGGGGTTCTCGGTGCAGAGCCCGCTTCCCGGTGCGTACAGCCCGCACTGCTTCCCGCTGCCGTTCCTGTTCGGCGACCGCGCGCAGTGGCACGACGCACCGATGCTCGAGGGCATCGACGAGGCCGTGTTCTCCGCGACGTCTGCGGCGCTGCAGGAGTGGTTCACGGCGTTCGTCCGCACGGGCGTGCCCGCCGTCGACGGCGAGCCCGTCGCGGCGTTCGACCCGGCCGCCCCGAAGCGCCTGGAGTTCGATGGCGGAGCGCCCCGCCTCGAGGCCCCCAGCGAGGCGGGCCTCACGGCGCTGTAGCCCGCCGCGCCTCGCACTCAGCCGATGAGCTCGGCCGCGCGCTCGGCGACGGCGATCGTCGCGAGGTTGATGTTGGCCGACACGACGTCCGGGAAGATCGACGCGTCGACCACGCGCAGGCCCGTCACGCCCTTGACGCGGCAGAGCGGATCCACGACCGCCGCCGGGTCCGTCTCGGCGCCCATGCGGGCGGTCGAGCAGAGGTGCATCACGTCCTTCACCTGGCCGAGCACCTCGCTCCGGGTGCGCGGCGCGATCAGCTCGCCCTGCCGCAGCCCGCGGAACTCCGGGCGCTCCATCAGATCCTCCGCCCGGGCCAGTCCGTCGAGCAGGCGCGCGTAGTCGGTCGGGTCGGTCAGCAGGCGCTGCTCGATGACGGGCTGCACGGCCGGATCCGCCGACGGCAGCCACAGCGTGCCGCGCGACAGCGACTGGTTCAGCTGCACCGCGAGACCGGCGGTGTCGTTGCCGAACCAGTAGTTGTGATTGGTCGCCAGGATCACCAGGTCGTTGCGCTGGGTGCCGGGCAGCTCGCTCGAGAACCGGATGGACATGTGCGTCGGTCGCATGCCCTCGGGCACGGTCCGGCCCTCGCGCGGAGTGAACTGCGCGAACACGATCGCGTGATCCTGCGCGCCCTGGCCCACCGGCAGATCCGCCCGCACCGGGATCCCGAGTCGCGCGAGCTCGTGCGCGGGGCCGATGCCGCTGCGCAGCAGCAGCGCCGGCGTGAGCGCGGCTCCCGCGGACAGGATCACCTCGCCGCCGGGCGCCACGCGCTCGGTCGACCCGTCGAGCATCCGGACGCCGCGCGCCGCGCGCCCCTCGAAGGTCACGTCCACGACGTGCGCGTCGCCGCGGATCACCAGGTTCTCGCGGCCGCGCGCCGGGTCGAGGTAGCCGTGGTTGGTGGACACTCGGCGCAGGTCGCGCGTGTGGCTCGCGGGGTAGCGGCTGCGGCCCGTGGTGTGCGGCGCGTTGTAGTCGTCGTGGAAGGCGTAGCCGAGCGCCTCGCCGGCCGCGTCGAGCGCCGCATCGACGTCGCCCCAGCCCTCGCGCTCCTCGCGATGCACGGGGATCGGTCCGTCGCCGCCGTGGAACGGGGCGTCGGGGTAGTCGAGGTCGGTCTCGAGGCGGTTGAGCGCCCGGCGCATCTCGTCGGCGCCCCAGCCGGCGGCGCCGAGATCGCGCTCCCACCGAGTCCAGTCGCTCTCCTCGGGCCGCACGGCGATCAGGCCGTTGACGCTCGAGGAGCCGCCCATGCCGCGTCCGCGGGCGTAGAGCATCGCCTCGCGCCCGGGCCGGCGCCGCGCGGTGATGTCGGTCCAGTAGTGACCGGGCTCCATCTCGTGCGACGGCTTCATCGTCATGCCGGTGCGCAGCGTGCGGTGCCGCAGGAACTCGGGGATCTCCGCGCCGCGGTAGTCGAGCCCCGACTCGAGCAGCAGCACCCGGCGCGTGGGGTCCGCGCTCAGGCGGTTCGCGAGCACGGCCCCCGCCGATCCGGCGCCGACGATGATGACATCCCACTCCATGGCGACTCTCCCTCGAGTGCGTTCCGGATCCGATCCGGTTGCTTACAGCTGTCAGGTACTGTACCTTACAGGCGTAAGCGAATGTCAATGGTCTCGAGAGGAGCCGCATGGACCCCCGCGTCGCCCGCACCCGCGCCGCCCTCGTGGACGCCGCGCTCGAGACGCTCGAGAGCGCACCCGTCGCCGATCTGACCGTCGCGGCGCTGTGCGCGAAGGCGGGCGTCAGCCGCGTGGCGTTCTACGACCGCTTCGGCAGCATCGACGCGCTGCTCGTGGCCGCGATGGAGGCCGAGCTCGACCGGGTGCGCGAGGCGGCCGCGGCGATCGACCCGGGCGGCGACCGTGCGGAGGACGAGCCGCCGGCCGACCTCGTCGAGGTGTTCCGCATCATCGGGCAGCACGCCGGGCTCTACCGCGCGATGCTCGCCGAGACCGGCAGCATGGCCTTCCTGCACCGCATGCGCGACGCGCTGCGCGTCGCCGTGCGTGCGTCCATGCACCGCCTGCCGGGTTCCGCGGAGTGGCCCGTGGCGCACGAGACCTACTACGACTACATCGCGGGCGCCGTGGTGTCGGTCGTCATCGGGTGGCTCTCCGCCGACGACCGCCGTCGCGGCGACGACATCGCGCGCGAGCTGTGGTGGCTCATCGCACACCGGCCCGATGCCCTCCTGGCCGCGGGCGCCCGCCCCTGAGCCGCGCCCGACCTCATCCCGACCCACCACGACCAGAGGAGACGACGATGTCCCAGACCCTCACGACCCGCACGACACCCGAGCTCCTGACGCGACCGCTGCGCCTGCTGATCGGCGGCGAGTGGACGGATGGATCCGGCGAGACGCTCGAGATCCTGGATCCGTCCACGGGCGAGCGGATCGGATCCTTCGCGTCCGCCTCAGAGGACGACGTCGACCGCGCGGCGCGGGCCGCGCGGGCGGCCCTGGACGGGCCGTGGGGACGCATCGCGCCCGCCGCGCGGGCGAAGCTGCTGTGGCGCCTCGCGGACGCGCTCGAGGAGCACCTCGAGGAGTTCGCGCTGCTCGAGACGCTGAACACCGGCAAGCCGCTGTTCCTCACGCGGCAGTACGAGCTGCCGCAGGCCGTCGACATCCTGCGCTACAACGCGGGCTGGGCCACGAAGCTCAACGGCGAGACGCGCGACGTGTCCCTTCCGGGGGAGTGGCACACCTTCACGCAGCGCCGCCCGGTGGGCGTCGCGGGCCTGATCGTGCCGTGGAACAACCCGATCGTGATGGCCGCCGCGAAGCTCGGCCCCGCGCTGGCCGCGGGCTGCACGACCGTGCTGAAGCCCGCCGAGCTCACTCCCGTCACGGCCGCGCGCCTGGGCGAGCTGGTCGGCGAGGTCGGCTTCCCCGACGCCGTCGTCAACATCGTGCCGGGGCTCGGGACGGTCGCGGGCGAGGCCATCGCCGTGCATCCGCTGGTCGACAAGATCTCCTTCACCGGATCGACCGTGGTCGGGCAGCACCTGCAGCGGACGACGGCGGCGACGCTGAAGCGCCTCTCGCTCGAGCTGGGCGGCAAGTCGCCCGTGCTGATCTTCGGCGACGCCGATCTCGACCGCGCGATCGACAGCGCGGCGATCAGCATCTACAACAACTCGGGCCAGGTGTGCGCGGCGGGATCCCGCCTGTACGTCGAGGCGTCCGTCGCCGATCGCGTGATCGCCGGGATCGTCGAGCGCGCGTCCGCGCTGCGCGTCGGCGGGGGCCTGGAGGAGGGCGTCACGACCGGGCCGCTGATCTCGGCGCGGCAGCGCGACCGGGTGCTGGGCTACATCGAGCAGGGGCGCGAGGCCGGCGCCGGCGTCGCGGTCGGCGGCTTCGCGCCGGCCCGGCCGGGCTTCTTCGTGCAGCCGACCGTGCTGACCGGCACGAGCGCCGAGATGTCGGTGGTGCGCGAGGAGATCTTCGGGCCCGTCCTCGTGACGCAGACCTTCGACGATCCGGACGACCTCGACGGCATCCTCGGCCGCGCCAACGCATCGGAGTACGGCCTGTCGTCGTACGTCTGGACGCGGGACCTCTCCCGCGCGCACCGGATCGCCCGCCGCCTCGCGGCCGGCAACGTGCGCGTCAACTCCCACACCGGGATGGACCCGAACATGCCGTTCGGCGGATTCAAGGCCTCCGGCTACGGCAAGGAGAACGGCCGCGAGGGCGTCGAGGCCTACACCGAGCTCACATCGGTCGCCATCCGCCTCGGGGACTGACCCGCGGGGGCCTGCGGCGCGGGCGTCGCCCGCCCGGCCCGCGCGTCTCCCGGAACCCGAGGACGTCAGCGCAGCCGCGCCGGCCAGACGCCCTGCTTGCCCGGCGACAGGATGCCGTTCGGGTCGATCGCGTCCTTGAGCCTCTCCTGGAAGCGCAGCGCGGCGCCGTCGTTCCAGGAGAAGCCCGCGGCGATGTCGTCCATGTTGTCGATGTGCCCGCGGTACGGGGTGTAGCCCCGGCGCAGCGCGGCCTCGGACACGGCCCGGTACAGCGCCCGCGCGCGCTCGAGCTGCTCGGCGTTGCCGTTCTCGAAGAAGATCATCGTGACGTGCACGAGGTGGCGCGCGTAGACGTGGTACCCGATGTACAGGTCGAAGCCGTACTCGGCGTAGAGCGCCTTGACCTCCTTGTAGAAGTCGTAGACCAGCTCGCCGCGCGCGGGCATGAGCGGAGCGAGGTCCGTGTGACCGCCGTCCTCGGCGTACCAGCCGACCGTCTTCAGGCCCGCGAGCGTGGGCACGCCCGCCATCGTGGTCTGATCCTTCTGATCGATCTCGTCGTACGTGACGGGCTCCCCGTCGGCGCCCTCGTACAAGCGCACGTCCACCTCGAAGCCCGGCAGGTCGAAGGTCTCCTTGATGATCCGGATCCGCTCCCGGATCATCCCGGGGTCGCCGTAGAGCGCGAAGCGCGCGTTCCAGTGGCCGATGCCCATGGCGGTCTTCATCTCCTCGACGACGTCGTCGGGGATGGACCCCTCGCCCGTGTACCAGCGCGAGCGGGGGCCGTTCATGGTGCCGGCGCGCACGACGTTGCCGACGAGGCAGTTGTTCTGGAGGATCTCGCGCCGGCGCAGGTCGGCGATCCGGTCGATCAGCTCGGTCACGTCGTCGACGTTCTGGACGCGGATGTCGCCGGAGGCGAACGCCTCGGGCCAGGGCATCAGCCAGATGCCGGCGCGCACGACGATGCCGAGGCCCGACTGCGTGAACAGCTGGTCGATGTTCGGTCCGAAGCCGCCCTTGAACACGTTGGCGAGCGGGCTGTCCTCGAGGCCCCACATGCCCGTGCGCAGCAGCGAGCCGTCGGGCAGCACGACCTCCAGGCCGCACAGCTGCTGGACGTGGTCGCCGTAGGGCGACATGCCGTAGCCGCGGTCGAGCGCGTTGCCGAGCACCGATCCCCAGCCCAGGGCGGGAACGGAGACGAACAGCGGATGCCCGTTCCGCTGGATGTCCTCGAACAGGTCGAAGAAGGTCACACCGGGCTGGATGACCGCGTAGCCGAGCTCGGGATCGACCGTCTCGATCTCGTTCATCCGGCTGAGATCGAGCACGACCTGGTCGGGCGTGCGCGGCGCGGCGCCGCCGTAGCCGAGGTTCTTGCCGCGTGAGACGGTCCACAGCGCCGTGCCGGTCTCGTTCGCGAGGCGGACGATCGCCTGGACCTCCTCGGTGGAGCCCGGGCGCACCCCCGCCGAGGACGGCGCGTCGGGGTGCATCGGGTACGGATCGGCGTAGCCCTTGTCGAGGTAGGCGTGCGCGTCGCCCGGGCGGAGGACGTTCTCGGCGCCCAGGATCTCGGCGGCGCGGGACAGGAACTCCTGATGGCCCAGGGCGGCATCGTCGGCGGACATGCTCCCATGCTCCTCCGCGGCTAAGCTCACGTAAACAGGCGAAACCCGCGATCAGTCTTCAATCGCGCTGAATGATCGGATCGGTCCGAGGAGGCACCATGGACATCCGCGGAAACCCCAGCATCACGCTGCGTCAGCTGTGGCACTTCGTCACCGCCGCCGAGGCCGGCACGATCAGCGAGGCCGCCCGGCGCCTGCACATGGCGCCCTCGGCGATCTCGATGTCGCTGGCCGAGCTCGAGCGGCTCACAGGCACGCAGCTGTGCGTCAAGCGCAAGGCGCACGGGCTGACGCTGACCTCCGCAGGCCAGGCGGCGTTCGCGCAGGCGCGGCAGATCCTGGACCTCACGGACGAGCTCGTGCACCTCTCGGGCGACGACCGCTCGCGCGTCCGCGGCCCGCTCACGGTCGGGTGCTACATGCCGCTCGCGCCCGCCGTGATCCCGCACATGCTGCGCGCCTTCGCCGAGGCGTGCCCCGAGGTCGACGTGAACTTCGTCGAGGGGTATCACGACGACCTGCAGGATCAGCTGCTCGCGGGATCCCTGGATGTCGCGTTCCTCTACGACGCGGGTCTCGGGCCCGACATCCGCACGGTCTCGCTGCTGTCCGTGCGCCCGTACCTGCTGCTCGCGGACGATCATCCGCTCGCCGACAGGGACGAGCTGACGCTGCAGGATGTCGCGGACGACCCGGTGATCCTGTTCAACGCGCCGCCGATCTCGACGCGCGTGCTCGACCTGTTCCGCGACGCCGGCGTCACGCCGGACGTGCGGCACCGCTCCCGCAGCTACGCCACGGTGCGCTCGCTGGTCGGCGCCGGGATGGGCGTCTCGGTGCTGTTCCAGCGCCCGAAGCTCGACCTGTCCTACGCGGGGCTGCGCGTCGTGTCCAAGCCGCTCGCGGCGGCGGTCGATCCGGTGCCGTACGTGGCGCTCGCGTGGTCGCGCGAGATGCGCCCCAACGCGCGCACGCGCGCGTGGCTCGACGTGGCGGTCGACAGCTTCCGCGACGAGGACGACGAGTGGTGAGCCGGGGCGCCTCGCGCGGGCTGCTGATCGCGCTCGGCGTCCTGAGCGCCTTCGGGCCGCTCTCGATGGACCTCTACCTGCCGTCGCTGCCCTCGCTCATCCGCGACTTCGGCACGTCCGACTCGCTCGGGCAGGCGACCATGAGCGCGAGCATGATCGGCCTCGCGGGCGGTCAGCTGCTGCTCGGGCCGCTGAGCGACCGCTTCGGTCGCCGCAGGCCGATGCTGATCGGCGTCGGCGCGTTCGCGCTGCTGTCGCTCGCGTGCGCGGCCGCGCCGAGCATCGAGATCCTGCTGGTCGCGCGCGTCCTGCAGGGCGTCGCGGGGGCCGCGGGCATCGTGATCGGCCGCGCGATCGTGCGGGACCTGTACGACGGCGAGGGCGCCGCGAAGGCGTTCGCGCTGCTGGCCGCGATCGTGGCGATCATGCCCGTGATCGCGCCGCTGCTGGGCGGCGCGCTGCTGCTCGTCACCGACTGGCGCGGGCTGTTCGTCGTGCTCGCGGCCATCGGCGCGCTGCTGTCCGCGCTCGCGTGGCGGGTGGTGCCCGACACGCTCGCGGCCGAGAACCGGCACGCCGACGGCGTCCTCGACCAGCTGCGCGCGATGGGCCGGATCGCGCGCGACGGACGCTTCGCGCTGACCGCACTGGCCCTGGCATCTGGCGGCCTCGGCATCTTCAGCTACATCTCGATGGGGCCGATCGCGCTGCAGGAGCAGCACGGGCTGTCGCCGCAGGCGTTCGCGCTCGTCATGGGAGTGAACGCCCTCGGCATCATGACGGGCGCCCAGATCAGCCGCCGCCTCGTCGGCCGGATCCCGCTGCGCGCGCTGGCGATCGGGTGCGTCGCGATCGGGGCGGCCGGGGCGGGCATCCTGACCTTGCTGGCGGCGCTCGACCTGCCGCTGCCGGCGCTGCTCGTGCCGCTCTTCGCCGCGATCTTCATCCACGGCGCGATGCTCGCGAACGTGACGGCCCTGGCGCTCGCGCCGTTCTCGCGCGGCGCGGGCGCCGCCTCCGCGCTGCTCGGCACGCTGCAGTTCGCCACGGGAGCGATCGTGCCGCCGCTCGTCTCGCTCGGCGGCGTCAGCACCGTCCTGATGGGCGCGTCCATGACGACCGGCTTCGTGCTGTCGCTGGTGCTGCTGGTCGCGGCCGCGCGCCGCTCGGCCGGCCCCGCGGCCGCCTGAGCCGCGAGACAGCACTGCCCCGCCGAGACAGCACCGCCCCGCCGAGACAGCACTGCCCCGCCGAGACAGCATCGCCCTGCCGACACAGCACGTGTCGCACGCGGTCTCGGCGGGGCGCTGCAGTGTCGCCGTCGCGCGGGGCCGGCGCTCAGCCCGCCGCCACGTCGATCAGCACCTTGCCGATCGCGCCGCCCTCGACCGCGTCGTGCGCCGCGGCGGTGTCCTCGAGCGGGAAGCGGTGCAGCGGCAGGCCGCGCTCGTCGCCCACGCGGAAGCCACCGTCCGCGATCGCCGCCGTGAGGTCCTCGGCCGCCGCGGCGAGCAGCCCGGGGGCGACGGTGTAGAGCAGGACGAACTGGTACCGCAGGTTCTTCGAGAACGTCGCGCGCACCGAGAGCGTCATCTCGTCGCCGCTGTTGTTGGCGTAGACGCCGATGGTCGCGCCGAGCGCGGCGACCTCGCGATCCAGCTCGGTGTTGCGGGCCGGGGCGACCTCGACGATCTGATCGACGCCGTCGGGCGCGAGCGCGAGGATGTCAGCCCTGGGGTCGCCCGTCGTGTAGTCCACCGTGTGCGCGGCGCCCGCGGCGCGCGCGAGCTCGGCCTTCTCGGGGCTGCTGATCGTGGCGATCACGGTCGCGCCCGCCCACGTCGCGAGCTGGATGGCCGCGTTGCCGACCGCGCCCGCGCCGCCGTGCACGAGGATCGGGCGGCCCTCGAGCGCGCCGGGGGAGAGGCGCGCGACCGGGCCCGAGGTGAGCAGCCGGTGCGCCGTGACGGCCGGCACGCCGAGCGAGGCGCCGAGGTCGAAGGACGCGCCCTCCGGCAGCGGCACGGCCAGCCGCGCGGGCACGACCGTGTACTCGGTCGCGGATCCGTAGCGCCGGCCGTACTGCGTCAGGTACGTCCAGACGCGGTCGCCGACCGCGAGCCCCGTGACCCCGGCGCCGACGGCGTCGACGACGCCGGCGGCATCCTGTCCCGGCGAGACCTCGTCGAACGCGAGCGGCCCCATGCCGCCGGCGCGGAACTTCCAGTCGGTCGGGTTCACGCCCGCCCGCACGACGCGCACGCGCACCTCGCCCTCGCCCGGCTCGGGCACGGGGCGGTCGACGACGCGGAGGACGGAGGACGGACCGGTCTCGGAGTAGATGACAGCGCGCATGCCCTCACGCTACCGAGCGGGGCGGCGGGCGAGGGCCGGGATCAGGCGGACGGACGCGGGGCGGCGCGCAGCGCGTCGATCGTGACGGCGAGCTCCTCTGGCGTCACGCCCGGATGCGCCAGGGCGGCGGTCGCGACGTCGACGAAGCGCCGGGCGCCGGAGCCGGAGACGGAACCGCCGAGGCGGACGGTGCCCGGCACGAGGCCCTTCTCGTTGAGCACCCACGCGCCCGCCGCGGCGTGCCACGCGTGCGCCACGAGCAGCGCCGCGTGCGCGAGGCACAGCGCCACGTACGTCGTGTCGGCGCGGCGCGCGCCCTTGTGCGCGGCGTCGAGCAGGAAGTCGACCTGCCACAGCCCGTCGATCATCGCCTTCCGCAGCGGCTCCGGATACGGCGTCACGCGCGCGGCGAGGTCGGCGAGCACGCCCGCCGAGTCGCTCAGGGCGAAGGACGTGGCGACCTCGCCGGCATACGACACGTCCAGGAACCCGAGCGGATGCCCCGGCTGCGGATGGAAGGCGAACTCCCCGCGCGCGGCGCGCGCGCACTGCTCCTCGACGCGCGCGACGTCGCGCAGGATCCAGTCGATCCGGGTGCCGTCGACCTCCAGCCACGCGCCGCCGTCCACCCAGGCGCCCCAGCCTCCGGGGCCGGCGACCGGGATGGCGTGCCCCGTCCAGCGGGCGGCCAGCGCGCCGAGCGCGGCGAGGTCCAGCTCGCCCGGACGGTAGTACACGCCGAGGTCGAAGTCGGAGTCGGGCCGGTGCGTCCCGCGCGCGCGGCTGCCGCCGAGCGACACGGCGACGATGCCGGGGATCGCGGCCAGCGCCCGGGCCATCTGCTCGAGTCCGCGCTGATCGATCATCCATCGAGGGTATCCGGGGCTCGCGCACCCGGCACTTGCCCCGGAAGTTGCCCGATCGGCCGAATTCTGCGCGGAATCCGGGCCGATCGGGTCAACGGCGTCAGTAGGACGGGCGCTGCGTCCCGTCCGCCGCCGCCGGGATGAAGGTCGCGGCCAGGTGCTCTGCGCCGCGGGCGGCCAGGCTCACGTCGGCGCCGACCAGCAGGAACCGCGCGCCGGCCTCGACGTAGCCGCGCGCCGCGGACTCGACGAAGGCGTTCACGCCCACGGGCTTTCCCGCCGCCTTCACGCCCGCGAAGGCCCGCTCCACCGCCGCGATCACGTCCGGATGCGTCTGCTGCCCGATCAGGCCCATCGAGGCGGCGAGGTCGCTCGGGCCGACGAACACGCCGTCGACCCCGTCCACGGACGCGATCGCCTCGGCGTTCTCGACGCCCTCCGCGGTCTCGATCTGCACGATCACCGACGTGTGCGCCGCGGCGTTCGCGAGGTAGTCGCCGATCCGGTTCCAGCGGCCGGATCGCGCGAGCGCGTTCCCGACGCCGCGGTGCCCGCGGGGCGGGTACGACGCGTGCGCGACGGCGGCCTCCGCCTCGGCGGCGGTCGACACCATCGGCACCATGATCGTCTGCGCGCCGAGGTCGAGCACCTGCTTGATCCACACGGCGTCGTTCGCGGGCACGCGCACGATCGTCGTGACCGGATACCCGGCCGCGGCCTGCAGCATCGCCTGCGTCTCGCTCAGGCCGATCGGTCCGTGCTCCATGTCGATCATGAGCCAGTCCAGGCCCGCGCCCGCCATGATCTCGGCCATGACGGGCGATCCCGAGCAGATCCATCCGCCGTACAGCGCGCGATCCGATCCGGCCATCCGCTCACGGAGGGTCACCGGAAGCTGCATGCGATGGTCCCCATCCGTCCGTAGTCGGCCAGGATGCTGTCGCCCGCCTTCGCCCACACGGGGCGCGTGAACGAGCCGGCCAGGATGATCTCGCCCGCCTCGAGGCGGTCGCCGTGCTGGTGCATCTTGTTCGCGAGCCACGCGACGCCGTGGCCGGGGTGCCCGAGCACACCGCCCGAGACGCCGGTCTCCTCGATCGTCTCGTTGCGGTAGAGCATGGCGCCGACCCAGCGCAGGTCCAGGTCG
Organism: Microbacterium rhizophilum; assembly: GCF_039605615.1. NCBI lineage: Bacteria > Bacillati > Actinomycetota > Actinomycetes > Micrococcales > Microbacteriaceae > Microbacterium > Microbacterium rhizophilum. The sequence continues at coordinate 102,981 of NZ_JBCNUN010000003.1, forward strand.
TCCGGCCGCATCGGCCGTCCGCCCAGCACCATGCCGCCGTACGCGGCGTTGTCGCTGATGGTGTCGACGATGGTCCGGCCCTCCATCTCGATGTGCGAGTTGAGCACCTCGAGCGCGGGCGTGACGTACTCGGTGGCGCGCAGCACGTCGAACAGCGTGCAGGCCGGGCCCTCGAGCGCGTCCTTCAGCACGAAGGCGAGCTCGACCTCGATCCGGATGTTCGAGAACCCCTCGGCGGGGATCACCGCACCCGACTCGTACACGGTGTCGTCGAACATGACGCCGTAGTCGGGTTCCGTGATCCCCGTCGCCTGCTGCATCGCCTTCGACGTCAGGCCGATCTTGCGCCCGACGAGCCGGCGCCCGGCGGCCACCTGGGAGTCGCGCCAGATGCCCTGGATCGCGTAGGAGTCCTCGATGGTCGCGTCCGGGAAGCGCGCCGTGATGCGCGGGATCACGCCGTGCGTGCGATCCGCCTCCGCGAGCTCCGCGGCGATCCGGGCGATCTCATCCTGGCTCAGCATGATCAGAGCTGGTGGCCGAGCTTGTACTCGCCCTGCTTCCACGACGGCATCTCCTGCGCGTCGTCGGCGCGCGTGTACGAGAACCCGTCGGCGCCGATCGTCACGGCCATCTCGCTCTTGTCCTCGCGCGAGATCACGGGCTGCGGGTTGCCGTCGAGGTCGAGCACGAGCGACGCCTCGGTGTACCAGCTGGGCACGACCGGGTTGCCCCAGAAGTCGCGGCGCTGGTTGTCGTGCACGTCCCACGTCACGACCGGGTTGTCGGGATCGCCCGTGTAGTAGTCCTGCGTGTAGATCTCGACGCGGTGGCCGTCGGGATCGCGCAGGTACAGGTAGAACGCGTTCGAGACGCCGTGGCGGCCGGGACCGCGCTCGATCGCGTCCGAGCGGCGCAGAGCGCCGAGCTTGTCGCAGATCGCGAGGATGTTGTGCTTCTCGTGCGTCGCGAACGCGACGTGGTGCATGCGCGGGCCGTCGCCGCCGGTCGCGGCGGTGTCGTGCACGGTCGGCTTGCGGCGCATCCACGCGGCGTACACCGTGCCGTCGGCGTCCTGGATGTCCTCCGTGACGCGGAAGCCGAGGTCCTGGTAGTGCCGCACGGCGCGGGGCACATCCGGGGTCACCTGGTTGAAGTGGTCCAGGCGGACGAGCTCGCCGGGGATCTGCAGGTCGTATCGCCACGAGAGGCGCTCGGTGTGCTCGCTCTGGTGGAAGAACTCGTACGGGAAGCCCAGCGGGTCCTCCACGCGCACCGAGTCGCCGATGCCCTTCGTGAAGCCCTCCGGCTTGCGGATGACGCGGCAGCCGAGCTCCTCGTAGAACGCCACGGCCTTGTCGAGGTCCTCGGGCGTGCGCACGCGGTACGAGAACGCCGCGACGCCCGCGACGGGGCCCTTGCGCAGCACGAGGTTGTGATGGATGAACTCCTCCGTCGAGCGGAGGTAGATCGCCTCGTCGTCCTCCTCGGTCACGTGCAGGCCCAGGATGTCGACGTAGAACTCGCGCGAGGCCGCGAGGTCGGTCACGACGAGGTCCATGTACGCGCAGCGCAGGATGTCCGGAGCGGGCGCCTGCGGCGTCGCGACGGCGTTCGCCGCCTCGATCGGGGCCTCCTGCGAGACGAAGAAGCCCGACGAGGTCTTCGTGCCGCGGCGGTCGGTGGATTCGGTGGTCATGTCAGCGTCCTTGCTTTCTTGTTCTCTGGATCCGGGGCGGGCGCTCAGTGAGCCGATCCGCCCTCCTTGCCGAAGGTCGGGTTGTGGACCTTGCCGAGCGTGATGTGCACGGCCTGCTGGTCGGTGTAGAAGTCGATCGAGCGGTAGCCGCCCTCGTGGCCGAGGCCCGAGGCCTTCACACCGCCGAACGGGGTGCGGAGGTCCCGCACGTTGTTCGAGTTGAGCCACACCATGCCGGCCTCGACGGCCTGCGAGAAGTTGTGCGCGCGCTTCAGGTCGTTGGTCCATATGTACGCCGCCAGGCCGTACCTGGTGTTGTTGGCCAGCTCGAGCGCCTCCTCGTCCGTGTCGAACGGCGTGATGGCGACGACCGGGCCGAAGATCTCCTCCTGGAAGATGCGGGCATCCGGCTTCACGTCGGCGAACACGGTCGGGGCGACGAAGTTGCCCTCGTCGAAGCCCTCGGGGCGTCCGCCGCCGGCGACCAGGCGCGCCTCGGTCTTGCCGATCTCGACGTACGACATGACCTTGTCGTAGTGCTCCGGGTGCACGAGCGCGCCGACCTCCGTGGCCGGGTCGTGCGGGTAGCCGACCCTCACGCGCTTGGCCTGCGCGGCGTACCGCTCGACGAACTCGTCGTAGATCTCGCGCTGGACCAGGATCCGGGATCCGGCCGTGCAGCGCTCGCCGTTCAGCGAGAACACGCCGAAGATGGTCGCGTCCACGGCGGCCTCGAGGTCGGCGTCGGCGAACACCACGGCGGGCGACTTGCCGCCGAGCTCCATCGACAGGCCCTTCAGGTAGGGGGCCGCGTTGCCGAAGATGATCTGGCCCGTGCGGCTCTCGCCCGTGAAGGAGATCAGCGGCACATCGGGGTGCTTCACGAGCGCGTCGCCGGCGTCCTCGCCGAAGCCGTGCACGAGGTTGAACACGCCCTCGGGCAGGCCCGCCTCCTCGAAGATGCCGGCCCACAGCGACGCCGACAGCGGCGTGAACTCGGCGGGCTTCAGCACGACCGTGTTGCCGGTCGCGAGCGCGGGGCCGAGCTTCCACGACTCGAGCATGAACGGGGTGTTCCAGGGCGTGATGAGGCCCGCGACGCCGATGGGCTTGCGGTTGACGTAGTTGATCTGGCGGCCCGGCACCTTGAAGGTGTCGTCGGCCTGCGCCACGATCAGGTCCGCGAAGAAGCGGAAGTTCTCGGCCGCGCGACGGGCCTGGCCGAGCGCCTGCGTGATCGGCAGGCCCGAGTCGAAGGACTCGAGCTCGGCCAGGCGGGCGTCGCGCGACTCGACGATGTCGGCGATCCGGTGCAGGATGCGCGAGCGCTCGCGCGGCAGCATCCTCGGCCACGGGCCGTCGAGGAACGCGGTGCGGGCGGCGGCGACGGCGGCGTCGACGTCGGCCTTCTTGCCCGCCGCGGCCTGCAGGTACGGCTCGTTCGAGACCGGGTCGATCACGTCGAACGTGTCGCCGTCCTGCGAGTCGACGTGCGTGCCGCCGATGTAGTGCTGGATCCTGGCGGGCAGGTCCGCGGGGACGTGCCGCTGGGTGTAGTCGGGGGTGGTCATGCGTTCCTCCTGCGTCGTTCGGTCTAGTGGTCGGCGAGATAGGCGTTCATGGTGCGCCAGCGATGCTGGCGGGCCGCCATCTCGATCTCGAGCGGATCGGCGCCCGCGCGGATGAGATCCAGGATCTCGACGTGCTCCTGCACCGACTCGCGCGCGCGGCCGGGCACGTACGCGAACGTCGAGTCGATCACGCCGTGAAGGCGCGACCAGCCGCGGTGCACGAGGTCGACGAGGTGCGGGTTCGGGCACGGCTCGTACAGCACCGAGTGGAACTCGCGGTTCAGGCGTGTGAACGCGATCGGGTCGAAGTCGTCGAGGAGCGCGATCAGCCGGGCGTTCACGGCTTCCGCGCGATCGAGATCCGCCGCCGTCAGCAGCGGGGCGGACAGCGCCGTTGCGGCGCCCTCGACCACGCCCAGCGTCTGCATCGAGTGCGCGTACTCGTCGCGGTCGACGAGCGCCACGCGCGCGCCGACGTTGCGCTCGAACTCGACGAGGCCCTCGGCCTCGAGCCGCCGGATGGCCTCGCGCACCGGCACGACGCTCATGTCCAGCGACTGCGCGATGGATCCGAGCACCAGGCGGTACCCGGGGCCGTACTCGCGCCCGGAGATCCGCTGCCGGATCCACTCGTACGCGAGCTGCGACTTGCTCGCGCTGAGGGCGGTGGTCATCCGTGCCGCCGCTCGGCCTCGTAGCGGGCGCGCCACTCGGCGTTCATCGGGAACAGGCCGTCGACCGGATGCCCCGCCTCGACCTGGGTCGCGATCCACGCGTCCTCGGCCTCCTGCGCGAGCGTCGCGTCGGCGACCTCCTCCGCGAGGGCCGGGGGGATCACGATCACGCCGTCGTCGTCGCCCACGATGATGTCGCCTGGCTGCACCGTGGCGCCGCCGCACGCGATCGTGACGTCGTGCTCCCACGGCACGTGGTACCGGCCGAGCACGGCGGGATGGCCGCCCTGCGAGAACACGGGGATGTCGAACGACGCCACCTGCGCGAAGTCGCGCACGCCGCCGTCGGTCACGATGCCGGCGGCGCCGCGGGCCTGCGCGCGCAGGGCCAGGATGTCGCCGAGCGTGCCGGATCCGGCGTTGCCGCGCGCCTCGATCACGATGACCTCGCCCGGCTGCACGGCGTCGAACGCGCGCTTCTGGGCGTTGTAGCCGCCGCCGTGCGCCTGGAACAGGTCCTCGCGCAGCGGCACGAACCGCAGCGTCCGGGCCGTGCCGACGAGCTTGGCGCCGGGAGTGTCGGTCTTCGGGCCGTCGAGGAAGATCGAGCGGATGCCGCGCTTGCGCAGCTCCTGCGACAGGCCCGCGACGGGGGCCTCGAGCAGCTTGGCGCGCAGCTGGTCGGTCAGGACCGGGCCCGGCTCGGGCGGGAGCCCGGCGGCCTCTCGCGTGCCCCAGGCCTCCTCGCGCTGCAGGTCGTCGACGGACGGCAGCGAGCCGAGCGCCGCGTCGAAGTCGCCACGACCCTCGACCACGCGCGTGACGAGGCGTCCGCTCGTGGGCGAGCCGGGGGCATCCGGCGCGTCCACCTCGACCTCGATCACGTCACCGGGCACGGCGACGGACGAGCCGGCGGGCGTGCCGGTCAGGATGATGTCGCCCACCTCGAGCGTGAGGTGCTGCGCCAGGTCCGCGACGATCTGCGCCAGCGGGAAGATCAGGCGGTCGTCGGCGGTGGTGTCGTCCTGCACGAGGTCGCCGTTGCGCCACGTGCGCACGCGCAGGGCGTCCGGGTCGACCGCGCGCGCGTCGATCAGCTGCGGTCCGAGCGGCGTGTAGCCGTCGCGGCCCTTGTTGCGCACGTTCGAGCCCTTGTCGTTGCCGCGCAGGTCGTACAGGCCCCAGTCGTTCGCCGCCGTGACCCAGCCCACGTGATCCCACGCGCGCTCGAGCGGGACGTCGCGCGCCGGCGTGCCGATGATCAGTGCGACCTCGCCCTCGAACGCCAGCAGCTCGGTGCCCGCGGGCCGCTCGATCTCGAAGCCGGTCGCGGCGACCGAGCTGGAGGGCTTGAAGAAGTAGGACGGGGCGGCGGGGCGGCGTCCGCGCTGGGCGGCGCGAGACTCGTACGCGAGGTGCACCGCGATGATCTTGCCGGGCACCGCGGGCAACGCCGCGAAACGGGGATCGGTCACACCGAGCTCCTTTGCTCATCCTGGGTCGTATCTGAAAAGATATACGATCTGCGGGCCCAGGGGAAGGCCCGGCACCAGGGTCCCGGAGATCGCCACGATTCCGGATGGATCCGGCCGGCCTGATCCGGGATCCGGGCGGACTCCGCGATTCCGGTGGCCTGCGCGGGCGGGCGGGCGGGTGGCCGCGAGGCTCAGACGAGGTGGAGGCCCTGGCCGATGGCCGTGAGGATGAGCTCCTGCACCGTGGCCCAGTCATCCAGGATCTGCCGGTGCCCGATCCGGATCACGGTGCAGCCCATGAGGCGCAGGCGCGCGTCGTGCTCGTTGTCGACGAGGCGCTGGGCGTTCACGTGGTGCCCGCCGTCGATGGTGGCGCGTCCGGGCCTCGGGCGCCCGGGTATCGGGCCTGGGCGTCGGCCGGCGTCAGGCCTGCTGCGGGCCGAGGCCCCGGGCGATCGCGGCGGTGGCGGCGAGCCAGGCGCGGCGGGTCGCGGGGCGGAGGGCGTTGAAGTGCAGGAAGCCGCCCGCCATGGCCGGGTCGTAGGGGATCGCGGCGGCCTCGCGCGAGAGCTCGCGGTAGCCGTCGATGACGCCGCGGACGTCGGCGGGGTCCGCGTGCGGATCGGCCTGGCTGACGATCGCGACCGAGTTGTGCACGAGCTGCGCCGAGCGCTCGTCGCGGTCGGCGAGGGCCTCGAGCAGGAGCGCTCCGGCCTCGGCGGTCTCGGCGCGCGTGGTCGTGGCGAGCACGATCTGGTCGGCGAGGTCGATCATCCGGCGCCACATCGGGTCGGACTCGTCGTTGCCCGAGTCCATGATGATCAGCCGGTAGTACTTGGCCGCGACGGAGTGGATCCGGTCGATGTCCTCCTTCTCGAGGCGCTGCTCGTCGGCCAGCAGCATGGGGCGCGAGCGGAGCACGTCGTAGCGGTCGCGCGTCTGGTGGTGCACGAAGCGCGCGAGATCCGCGGACTGCGCCTGCGTCCCCAGCAGCCGGTCGGTCTCGGGCAGCAGGTCGTGCAGGCTCGCGTCATGCGGGCCCTGCTCGGTGCGCCAGCCGAGCGTGCCGCGCGTCTGGTTGTTGTCCCACGCCAGCACGCCCGCGCCGCCGTAGCGGGCGAACACGGCCGAGGTCAGGATCGTGGTCGGCGTCTTGCCGCTGCCGCCCTTCGCGTTCACGATCGCGATCGTGCGCGGGCCCGGCCAGTGCTGCGAGACCGTGGACATGTCGGCGCGCTCGCTGCGCTCCTCGGCGCTCGGGGGCACGCGCATGCCGGCCTTGGTGAGGAAGCCGCGCCAGCCGCGCTCGGCCGGCTCCTCCGCGTGCTCAGGCGTGAGGAAGGAGCGGCGCGTGTCCGGCGTCGCCGTCTCGCGGCGCCGGGGGCCGGCGTCGCCGTTCGCCGCGCGCCGCGAGGTCGGCTTCCGCTCGCCGCGCGACCGAGCCCCCTCGCGCGGCGCGGCGGCATCGGTCGCGGGCGCCTGCGGTGACGGGCTCTGCAGAGACGCGAACACGTCCATCGCGTCGGCGCCCGACGTGCCCGGCGTGGTCGGCATCGGCGCCGGGGGCGCCCCGACCTCGCCGCGCCGTGGCGTCGGCGGGAGGATGGCGTCGGGCCCGGGCGCCGGCGCGGGCGCGGGAGCGGGGATCGCCCTCGAGACGGTGGGCTGCGGCGCCATCACCGGGTCGACCGCGGCGGTCGCCTTGGGCGTCGCCGAGGCGGACATCGGCTGCGGCGCGGGCTCGTCGGCCGGGCGCGCATCCGGCGCCTCGCGCTGCTGGCGCCGCGTGGGCGGCTCGGGGCTCGGGTCGTCGACCACGTCGCTGTCGTCGTCATCGTCGTCGTACGCGATGTCCAGCAGTGGCAGCCGGGTCGTGGGGTGCCCGGACTCGAGCGGATCGGAGGAGTCGGGCGACTCCGTCGGCGCCGCCTCCGAGGGGGTCTCGTCCCCCTCGTGCTGCGGGTCCGACGGGGCCTCCGCGTGATCGGGCTCGTCCGCAGCGGGGGCATCCTCGTCCGGCTCGACGTTGCCGTCGGCGTGCACGATGAGCGGCCACGCGCCGTCGGGCTCGGTGACGTGCAGGCGGATCGCGGACTCGCGATCCTGCGCGGCGGCGATCGCGTGCATCATGATCGCCTGGCGGCCGTCCTCGACGGACGTGGTGCCGAACTCGGTGCGGACGTCGCCGGCCACGACGGCGGCGGATCCGTCCGGGTGCACGGTCGCGATCAGCGTCGCGGTCTCGGAAGCGGGCATCGTCACTCCTCCCCGCGGGATCCCCTGGTCAGGGTGGAATCCCGTGCTCCCACAGTAGCGATCGCGCCCTGTGTCGTCCCAGGGAAGACCTGCCCGCTTTCTGCGGCCCGGACCCGCCGATCCTGACGATCCCGAAAATTCGGCGATTCTTGCACCCTCCGCGCGGGGAAATCGCGCCGTTCTGCTTCGTAGGCTCGAGGGGCAAGCGCCGGCGCGATCCGCCGGGCATCGACGAAGGAGTGATGAGCGAGCGTGAGCGAGATGGCCGAGGCGCCCCGTACCGAGAAGACCGGATTCGAGCGGCACCGCGCCGAGTGGACGGCGCGCGAGGAGCTGGCCGAGCGGATGATCCCGCTGATCGGGCGCCTCTACCGCACCCACGGGATCGTGCCCTCGATCCACGGTCGTCGCCTCATCAACCGCTCGCCGATCGAGATCATCAAGGCGCACCGCTTCGCGCGTCTGCACGGCGACGACGTGCTGAACCCGAACAAGACGCTCGCGGTGCTCGAGTCGATCGGCCGGATCGGCCCCGGCGCCTCGTCGATCGACGTCGCCCGGCTGGTCTCGCGCTACGACGAGCAGCTCGGCACGTACGAGGACGACCACATCGACGCGTTCCTGCGCGCCGAGCTCGCCGAGGTGATCGACGCCGCGACGCCGCAGCCCACCGACGTCGTGCTGTACGGGTTCGGCCGCATCGGACGGCTGCTGGCGCGCATCCTGCTCGCCCACGCGGGCGACGGATCCGGGCTGCGCCTGCGCGCGATCGTCGTGCGCAAGGGCGGCGACACGGACCTGAAGAAGCGCGCCAGCCTGCTGCGCCGCGACTCCGTGCACGGCCCCTTCGCCGGATCCATCGAGATCGACGAGGACAACGACACGATCCTCGCGAACGGCACGCTGATCCAGGTCATCTACTCGGATGATCCCGCGACGGTCGACTACGAGAGCTACGGGATCCGGGATGCGATCGTCGTCGACAACACCGGCCGGTGGCGCGACGAGGCCGGCCTGTCGCAGCATCTGCGGGCGAACGGCGTCGCGCGCGTGCTGCTGACCGCGCCCGGCAAGGGCGACCTGAAGAACGTCGTGTACGGGGTCAACAGCGAGGACATCACCGCGGACGACGCGATCGTCTCGGCGGCGTCGTGCACGACGAACGCGATCACGCCCGTGCTCGGCGTGATCGACGAGTCGTACGGCGTCGTGCGCGGGCACGTCGAGACCGTGCACTCGTTCACGAACGACCAGAACCTGATCGACAACTTCCACAAGGGCGACCGCCGCGGCCGCTCGGCCGTGTTGAACATGGTCATCACCGAGACCGGCGCCGCGAAGGCCGTGGCCAAGGCGCTGCCCCAGCTCGCGGGGAAGCTCTCGGGCAGCGCGATCCGCGTGCCCACGCCCGACGTGTCCCTCGCGATCCTGAACCTGCAGCTCGGCCGGCCGACGACCAAGGACGAGCTGAACGGGTTCCTGCGGCAGGTGTCGCTGACCTCGCCGCTGCGGCAGCAGATCGACTACATCGAGTCGCCCGAGGTGGTCTCGACCGACTTCGTCGGCAGCAACAAGGCCGGCATCGTGGACGGGCTCGCGACCATCGTCGACGGCGAGAACGTCGTGCTGTACGTCTGGTACGACAACGAGTACGGCTACTCGTGCCAGGTCGTGCGGGTGCTGGAGAAGATGGCCGGCGCGCATCCCCTCGTGCTGCCCGAGCGCGAGCCCGTCGTCGCGCTGCCCGCGTCGCGGGAGCGGGTCGCCGCCGCTGCCGCCGAGGCGGTGCCCGCCGCGGTCTGACCACGCGCGGCCGACTACCCTGGAGGGGTGGGCGCGCACGCCCACGCGCAGGGGATCGAGCTGCCGGAGGGATGCCGTGGGACGCAACGCCGAAGCCACCGAGGAGGGCGTGGCCATCGCGCTCGCCGCCGCGCGGCTGTCGGTGAAGAACGCGATCCTGGTGGGCACGATCTCGCTGGGGGAGTCGTTCGATCCGCAGCATTTCGTCGGCACGGCGCGTGCCACCCTGATCGCGCTCGCGGATGAGCAGGATGCCGCCGCCGACGCCATGTCGCGCGCCCGCAAGGCCGCCTGGGGCCGCCACACGCAGCCGCACGGCACGCACGACTACCGCGACCGGGACGTGCGCAACCTCCGCCGCCGCGCGAAGCTCTACGCCGGCGTCGCGAAGGCGCTGCGCGCCAAGGCCGAGGACGGCAATCAGCTGCGCGATCTCGTCGAGCACGCGCGCGAGGCCGCGTGGCACGACGTCGAGGGCAACCTGCAGGGCCGGCTGCGCGTCGAGGCGATGCGCCCGGATCAGGATCCGGACTACGAGTCGATGCGCGAGGCGCGGATGCAGGCGCTGCGCCTGGTCGATCTGCAGAAGCTCTCGGCGCAGGCGCGCCGCAAGCGCAAGGTCGGCGCCGCGGCCGACGAGACGGCCGGTGCGGCGTCCTGAGCGACGCGCCCGGGCGGTCGTCCGGGGCCGCCGCGATTCGCGGACATCCCCCGGGATGATGTACAGTAGACGGGTTGCCAAGGCAACGGTCGGGAAGGAATTCCCGATGCGCCCGTAGCTCAATGGATAGAGCATCTGACTACGGATCAGAAGGTTGGGGGTTCGAGTCCCTCCGGGCGCACGACTGTGTTGAGACAGTTACCTCGATCGAACGGCCTACCCCTTCGGGTGGGCCGTTCGTGCTATCCGATGATGCCACGTTCTGGGCGATCGTCGCTCCGCTCGAGGCGGCGCTCTGATGCCGCGCCGCGAGGTCGAGACGAGCGACTACCTCTCTGCTGCCCGGCGCTTCATCCGCGCCGCTGGCAAGCGCGTCGCCGAGGCTGACGAGCCCGAGCTTGCCGAGCTGCTCGCGCTGCGCGACGTGCTCGACGACGCGATTGCCGAGGCGGTGAAGGGGCAGCGCTCGCGCGTCTCGTGGGCCGGGATCGCTCGAGCCACCGGCACGAGCCGACAGGCCGCATTCAAGCGCTGGGGTCACCTCGAGGCGGTCGCGTCGTGAGCCTCGATCACACGCTCGTCGTGTTCAACGCCGTGGACGTTCCCGAGGACGTTAAGTTTCAGATCGCCCGGCTCCTCGCGCCGTACAACTTCGACGTGTACTCGAGGCCGTGCGACGCGGACGGGTACACGTCGCGATGAGCACAATGCCCGAAATTGGCACGGCCGGCATGAGCACAATGCACGGTGCCAAGGTCGCGGGGCTGCTGTGGTGAGCGCCGTGCAGCGCCTCGCGGTCGGCGACCGCGTACGGCACCACGCGATCCCGCTCGAGGGCGAGGTCGTCAAGACGAGCCCGCGCAACGGCCGCGCGCTCGTCAAGCTCGACGACGGACGCACCATGACGCTCGAGGCATGGAAGCTCCGTCGCGTGTCTCCTGCTCACTAATAGTTTGGTGCGGTAACGATCTCCAAACGCTCGGCACGTCGCCCGGCGCTCCTATAGCAGACTCTCCCGCTGGGGGGAATAAGGAATATGGAAACTACATAGCGATGCACGCACGACCAGTGCCGCCAGAGTGGGCGGCAGCGATCGACGAGTTCATCCGGCACCTACGTGCCAAGGGGCAGCCCGCGACGACGCAGCGCGCGCGGATCGACCAGCTCCGGCACCTCGCGCGGCGCTCGCCCGTGGCGAGCCCGTGGGACTTGAAGTACCGGCAGCTCGAGGAGTACTTCGCCGAGCAGACGTGGGCGCAGAACACGCGGCGCGGGCGTCGGGACGCCTGTGTGCTGTTCTGGCGGTGGGGGCGCAAGCGCGGCTACTGCCGGAAGAACATCGGCGCGAGGCTGCCGATCGTGCCGCCCAAGAAGCCCCTCGCGCTGCCGGTGCCGGTGCCGGTGTACGAGGCCGCGATGCGTCGCGCCGACGAGCGGACGCGGCTCGTGCTGCGCATGGCCAAGGAGGCCGGGATGCGTCGCGGCGAGATCGCCGTCGCGGGCTCGTGGGATCTCATCGAGGATCTCGTCGGCTGGTCGATCATCGTGCACGGCAAGGGCAACAAGGATCGGCTCGTGCCGCTCACGCCTCGCCTCGCGCTCGAGCTGCGCACGCTCGGCGAGGGCCACTTCTTCCCCGGCGCGATCAACGGGCACCTGTCGCCGCGTCGCGTCGGCGAGCTGGCCGACGACGTGCTCGCCGAGCCGTGGACGCTGCACAAGCTCCGCTCGAGGTTCGCCACGGATGCGCTCGAGGAGTCGGGCGGCGACTATGGACTCGTGCAGGAGCTGCTCGGTCACGCGACGCCCAACACGACCAAGGCGTATGTCCCGGTCGATCAGTCGAGGATGCGTCGCGTCGTCGAGGCGGCTGCGCAGCCCGTCCCCAACAACGTCCGGCCGCTCCTGGCTGGCTGACCCGAAAGGATCCCCCCTCATGACCGAGCCCTCTCCCGAAGCGATCGCGCGCGTGCGCGAGCAGTACGGTACGCCCGTGCAGGCGGCGAAGCGACCGGCAAGCGGGCAGATTGCTGCCCTGTGGTGGATCGCGGCCGCTGCATGGGTGCTCGGCCTCGTGCTGCTCGTCGCTATCGGGCCGCTCGCGCTCATGCTGCTGGGCATCGGGTCGGTTGCTCCGGTCGGCGCGATCGTCCTCGCGGGCGTGCGCGAGCTGCTGCCGCCTCGAGCCTGACCAGACACGCGACAGCCCCGCATCCCTCGAGCTGGGATGCGGGGCTGTCTGCTGTCAACCCTCGGTTGACGCGTAATCCTCCGGGATGCCCCGGGCGGTGATGTCGAGCGCGGACGCAGTTCCGGCAAGCGCAGCGGTCACCACAGCGCCCGCCGCTCCGAGGGCGACGCCGAGCCAGAAATCGCCCGTCGTGCTGATCGCGATAGCCGAGGTCGGGATCGCCGAGGCGAGGGACTGCGCGGCCGTGCGGATGAAGCCTCGGGCGGCTGCGCGCTTCGTGTTCGCGGGAATGATGGTCATGAGGTAGCTCCTCTACTCGATGTCCTCGAGCCAGCCCTCGGGCGGCTCGGGGAGGGGAACGGCGTTGTGTCGGTATGCGTGGTCGATCAGTCGGCGGATGTAGAGCCACGACAGCCGGTCGCGGTGCTCGAGGCGCTTGATCCGGTTGTTGGTCCGGGCCTGCTGCGCGACGATCACGCCGAGGGCCGTGCCTGCCAGACCGATCAGCGCCACCACGACGGCGACGGGCAGCTCAGGCATCGTCGGCAGCCGCCTCCTTGATGAGCTTCGTCACGGTGCCGTCCGTGACGACGCCCTTCTTGCCGTTGCGGATCGCGGCGTCCACGCGCTCGATCATCGGCAGCGCGGCGACCACCTTCTCGAGCTTGGCGTCGAGCCCCTTCACGAGCTGAAGGATCGTGCCGTCGTTACGGACGCCCTTCTTGCCGCTGCTCACGGCGTCGTCGATCCGCTTGAGGGCTGCGGCCTGGTCTGCGTTCATGTCGTCCTCCTGGTCGTTGATGTGGTTGTCGAGGTAGGGGTAGTACTCGGCGTGCCACCACTCGCCGCGGGCGAGGGCGGTGCGCCGCCAGCCGTTGTCCTCGAGCACGGCGGCGGCGGCGGGGTCGAGCCACTCGTCGGAGTCCCATGCGTTGCCGGACTCGTGCTCGCTCGTGCCGACCGGCAGCGCGAACGGTCCGCCCGCGTTCATCCGATCGACCATCTGCTGCTGCTCCTGCGGGTCGCGCCCCGCGCTGTTGCTGTCAGCCGGTCGGCCGAGCTGCTCGTCGATGCGCAGCACGCTCTCGGCCGCGGGGCGGCTGAGCCAGCCGCGGCCATGCCCGAGGTCGGTGCGGATCATGCGGGCTCCTCGGGGCCGACGAGCTGCGCGCCGCACGGGCCGCAGATCACGACGTCGGAGGAGTCGGGCACGCTGATCGTGCGGCCCTTGTTGAGGCATCCCTCGGTGGTGCAGGTGACATCCATGCTGGCTCCTTGTGGTCAGAACGCGACGGCGATGAAGTTGACGGTGATCGAGAGGTTGCCGCCCGGGTTGTTGTGGCGCACGACGGCCGTGGCGCTGGTCGTGCCGTTCTCGCTGAGGTGGCACGGGAACTCGTAGGACGTGACGCCCGCACGCATGGCGATCGCGACCGTCGCGGGCGGCGAGCTGTACCCGGGCGGGAAGGTGACCGTCACGGTTGTCGGCGTGTTGGCCGGGACCGCTGCGGCCGACGCGCGGGCACGGAAGATGCTGCCGACCGCCGACGCCACGGCCGCGTCGCGCTGCGCGTCCACGTAGGACTTCGGCGTGGTGTGCCCGGCAGCGGTCGGGGCCGGGGCGATCGTGCGCCCGCTGGCGTCGCGGCGGACGAGCGCGCCGGGGGTCGCGTTGCTCGTCGCCTGGGCGAGCTCCTCGTCGATCTCCGTCATGCCCTCGACGAGCGTCTTCACGTCGAGATCGACCTTCTCGGCGAGCTTCTGCATGTCGAGCGGCACGTTGCCCGGGCCGTCGAGCGTCGGGTAGGGGTAGGCGCGGTTCGGGGTTTCGGGCATCATGCCTCCTCGGGCGTGCGGGTGCGGAGCTGCATCGTCGCGGCAGGCAGGTCGAACGTGACCGACGAGACGATGACGGAATGGGGCAGGTCGTCGGGCGTCGAGACGGTGACCGTCTGCGCGGCGCGGATCCACCACAGGGCGCGTGCGACCTCGGGCGCGACGACGCGACGCCGGGTGATCGCGCGGCCGAGCAGCGCGGCGGCGGCGTTGTCCGCTGCGGCCTGCGTGGTCGGCGTCGTGCGGACGATCGGGGGCAGGGTCTTGCGGCCGACCGTCTCGACGCCGAGCGGGCCGGTGAGGCGCTGCGCGCGGCCGACGATCTCGTGCTCGGTGTCGGTCGCGTCGCGCCAGCGGTAGACGATGACGACGGCGTTGCCCCACGCGCCGCGGTCGCGCGTGGCCTCGGTCGAGCGGATGAGCCCGCGACGGCCGGTCGTGATCGCGGCGACCGAGCCCGTATCGACGGCGGCGAGGTCGGCGCGCCAGCCGGTCAGGCCGTCGTGGTACGCGCGGCCGCTCACGCGGTCGGCGAGGTCGCGCATGAGCTGGCGCAGGTTGTCGTCCGCGTGCACGGTGAGCGTCTCGTCAGCGGGCAGGAACGTGGCGTGCTCGAGGGCAGGATCGACCGTGGCGGCGTCCGCGGCGGGCTGGCCGGCTATGGCTGCGATGAGCTGCCGATAGGCCGTCCCGAACGTCGTGGCGGCCGTCCACGGGCCGGGCACGGTCCACGGTGCATCGCCCATGAGGATCTCGTCGCTGTAGGCGTTGACCTGGATGCTCGGCGTCCCGCCCCGGCGCACGGTCGCGTCCTCGAGCAGCAGCTCGGCGACGACATGCGCGTCCTCCTCGCCGCCCGGGTAGACGTACCCGAGCGTCACGCGCAGCCGCACGGCCGCGCGCTCGTCGAGCACCTCGAGCGCGTCGGGCGTCGCGGCGATCGCACCGCTCAGCGCGACGTACGGCGTGCGGGCCTCGTCGTAGCTGAGCTGCGCGCTGACCAGCTCGAGCGCGCGCACGCCGAGCGTCGGGTGCACGGCCTCGAGGCGCGTGACGCACGTGAGGGCGGATGCGAGCGTGTCGTCGATCGCGCGGGCGTTCCACGGGGCCGTGCTCATGCCGTCTCCCGGTTGAGCAGCAGGTCGCGGTACGTCTCGAAGCTGTCGCGGATCCCGCGGTACGTGCCGTGCTCGGCGAGGATCGCGCCGTACGTCCACAGGGGCGCGGCGAGCAGCGGACCGGACGGGCGCTGCACCTCGACGAGGCCGAGCGTGACCGTCCACCGGACGCGGCCGGGGCGGGCGGTCGCGCGCTCGATGCGGGGTGCAACGCTGCGGATCTCGAAGTAGCCGTCGAGCCCCGGGAACGGGATCTGCCGGAGCATGACCGTCTCCTCGGCGGCGGCGATCGCCTCGAGCGCACGCACCGCGGTGTAGTCCTCGCACCACGCCTCGAGCGAGCCCGAGCGCATGCCGAGCGGGCCGCGGTTGACGATCGGGTCGGGGCGGTCGATCACGTCGCTCTGCGTGCTGTGCGACGTGCGGCTCATGGACCAGTCGGCGAACGTCACGCGCACGGCATCCTCGGGCACGACGGCCGGGTGCAGGATCCACGTGAACGGGTCGAGCGCGTCGAAGCTCACCACGGCGGACGCTCGCTGCTCGGTGCCAGCCGGGATGTACAGCTGCGAGGACGATGCGTTCGCTGCGCCGGTCCAACGCGCCCACGTGCCGGGGAGCGGAGTCGAGCCATCGAAGTACGGCAGTAGGTGATCGCCGCGCTCAGCGACCGCAGCCGAGATGCGAAGCGAGAAGCCGGATCCGATGCCTGCGAGGTTGGGGATTCGCGCACCGATCCGCACCCGCGTCGCCCCGGCCGGGACGATGGCTGTGACGCTCATGCGCGTCAGCTGGTCAGGCGGCATCGCCGTGAACGCCGTGCCCTGCACGTCGAGGCCGACGCCCTGACCGGACGCGTTGAAGAAACGCAGGATCGGGAACACATCGCGGGTCTGACTTACTCGCACGTAGAGGCTCGCCGTGATGGTCGATCCGGACTCGACGGTGATGTCTTGCTGCCCCGGCCGACCGAAGCCGAAGGTCGCGCCACCGCCTGCCGCCGCGGTCGTCCATGTCATAGTGGCCTCGTCGGTACCCGCGTGCCCGGTTGCGGGTGATGCCCCCAGCTCGCCGAGCCCACCCACGCCGTAACCATCGGTGTTCGCCGTGGTCGCGCCACGCGGGGACTTCACGAGGTTCTCGCGCAGCACCTCCTCGGCACCCGTGACGATCGTCGCCTCGTACTCGATGGGCCCGGTCAGCGCCGCCTCGTGGTCGTCCACGGTGAACGCCTCGAACGTCGAGGGCAGGATCGGCAGGCGCACGTCGGCCGCGCCGTTCGCGTCCGTGCGGCGCAGCGAGACGAGCGTCGAGCCGGGCGTGCCCGCGTCCACGACGAGGGAGACGGCGCGGCGCTCGGTGTCCGGCGTCGCGGTGATCGTGATGCTCACTGAAAGACCTCCACCTTGCGTGCGCCGATGTTGAGCCAGATCGTCGGCGGGACGACGGATCGCGCGGCGCTGTCCACGGCGTACTGCGGGTTCTCGACGTGGAAGCGGGCCGGGATGTCGGGGGCGTAGACGCTGCCGATCGCGTCGTTGACGCCTCGCTGCACGGCGCCGCTGTTGGCCCGGACACCCGCGCCGATGTTGTCGGAGACGGCCCCGCCCGTCGCACGCGCGTGCGCCTGGATCGCCTCGCGCTGCTGCTCGGGCGAGCTGGTCGCGATGACCTCGGCGACCGCCCCGGCGACGGCCGGTCCCTTGGCAGCCAGCTCGCGGGCGAGCGCGTCGCCACCGGCTGCGGCGATGATCGCGAGGCTCTGCTCGAACTGCGCGGCCTGCCGGGCCTGCTCGTTCCATGTGTCGATGAGCTGCTGCGTGCTGACCTTGGCGTCCTCGGCGTAGTCCTCCCAGCTATCCGACTGGTCGTCGGTGCTCTCGGCGATCGCCTCGGCCGTCTCACGGGCCTTGTCCTGCTGCTGCTGTAGCAGCGCGTCGTAGACCGCGACGGGATCGGCGAGCTGTTCGAGCGCGCTGCCGTACGCCTCCTCGGCCTGCGCCGTCTCGGCGACCTTCTTGCGGTACTCCTCGTACGCCTCGGTTGTCATGCCGAGCGCCTCGGCGCGGGCCTCTTGGATGAGGTTCTGCTGCGTCTGCACCTCGAGCTGCTGCTCGATCTCGGGGCGCAGCTTCTCGAGCGCGGCGCGCTCCTCGTCGAGCAGCTCGCGGGACTCGGCGCGCTTGAGTGCGGCCTCGTCGCTGATGCCGAGCAGGGCGGTCCACGAGTCGGCGTTGTTGTGCGCCGCCACGTCGTTGTCGGCGAGCCCGTCGTTGAGGTCGCTCACGCGGGTGTTGAGCGTGTCGAGCACGTCGGCCAGCTCGCGCTGCCGCTCGATCGGATCCGTGACGTTGAATGCGTCGGTGAACCGGGCCGCGATGTCGGCGTTGCTGTTGGCCACGTCGGCGACCTGCTCGATAGCCGTGATCGCGGAGTCCTGCCAGACCTCCCACCACTCGCGGCTGTCGGCGATCTTGGTGGACAGCTCGTCCCAGCGCTCGGCGAGGCTGGCGACGCGCTCCTCCTCGGTGGCCTGCTCCCACTCGATCGCGAGCTGACCGGCCTGCTCCTTGGCCTCGTTGATCTTGGTGGACAGATCGTCGAGCGACTTCATGCCGAGGCCGATGCCGAGGGCGATCGCGATACCGGCCGCTGCGCCGAGCGGGCCGAATCCGCCGAGCGCGTTGGCGGCGACCTCCTGCAGCGCCTCGAGCGCGTCGGCGGGCTCGCCCGAGAACGACGCGGCCATTTCGCGGGCGGTCTGCTGCGACTCGCCCTTCATCTCGTCGATGCCCTCGGAGGCGCGGCGGGTGCCGTCCTCTACGTCGTCGCCGATCTTCTTACCGGCCTTGCTCGAGTCCTTGGCGGCGTCGGCGAGATCCTTGAATCCGCGCTCGAGCTTGCCCGCGGCCTGCTCGCCGTCGCGCAGCTCGGCCGGGAGGTTCTCGGCCTTGAGCTTGTCGCCGACCTGTCCGCCCTCGCGGGCGGCGGACTCGAGCGCCGACTCGAGGTCGTCGGCGGCTCGCTCGCTGTCGCGCAGGCTGCCCTCGAGGTCGCTCGAGGAGGCGCGCTGCGCGAGGTCGTCGAGGCTGTCGGCGACGCCCTCGAACGCCGTCTCTACGTCCTCCGTGCCGCGCAGCAGGCGCGAGACGTTGGCGAGGAAGTCGATGTTGATGGGCATTAGCGGACCTCCGCCCCGGGCAGCTTGGCGAGCTGCTCGACGACGGTGCGGACCCACGTCGCCACGAGGCGCGTGCCCACCTTGCTCGCCGCGTCGAACGCGATCATTCCGTCACTGCTCCTTGATCTGAACTGCTTGCCCACGGTGGTGGTGCGGGTGAAGCGCTTGCCCTTGCGGGAGCGCTGCTCGACCGTCACGCGGCGGGGCGTCATGCCGAACTCGGCTGCCTGCCACTCGAACGACGGGACGAGGCCACCGGACAGTGCGCCGCCCGTCGCGGCGCGCAGCTTGAACCCGCGATCGCTCGGCGTCGCCGACGCGCGGTTCACGATGACCTGCCGCTCGAGCTGGTTGGCTGCCCGGGTGGACAGCTCCTCCCGCCACATGGGGCGGATGAGCTGCCGCGCATGCTTGTTGATGTCGCGGCGGATCTCGGCCCGCGCCGTGCGGAGCGCGAAGATCGTCGCTTGCAGCTCGCGCGACTTCATCACGTCCAGCACGGCGCGGGCTCCCGATCAGCCCTCGGCGGGGCCGGTGTACTCGACGGGCTCGCCGTCGCAGTCCATCGTCACCGTGTGGATGATGGGACCGGCCACGGTCACGTCGGTGTTGAGCGGCGGCTTGGCGAGGGTGACGACGACCGTCTCGGCGTACGTGCCGTCGTAGTGCGGCCACACGATGAGCGTGGCCTTCTTGCCCGCGTTCTTGCGCATGAAGCGCCACGGGCTGGCCTCGTTGTCGGTGTCCTGCGCGAGCTTGACGATCGCCTTCTGATCGACGCCCGCCTCGCTCACGCTGTTGCCGTCGCCGAATCGGGTGGTGGTCTGCTGCGGCACGGGCAGCTCGACGCCCTGCACGTGGCCCTGCCACTCCTCCTCGACCTGGGTCTCGGCGTTGGTGACGACGAGCTTGAGTCGCTTCGTCGCGCGGGCGGTGTTCTGGATCGCGGTCACGATGTCTCCTCGGTGATGTGTCCGGGTGCCTTGACGGTCACTCGGTATGCGGGCTTGGACTGGTCGAACTTGGCGCGCTCGGCGCGGCCGTCCCACACGTGATCGGGCAGGACGTTGAGGGCGCGGATCATGTGCTCGAGCGCCTCCTCGAGCCGGGCCTCGAGCACGTCGGGCTGATCGCCGCGCGAGCCGTCCACGACGATCCATGCGTGCAGCTCGGCCTCGACCGGGATGCGCTCCCCGTCCGACGACGTGACGCCGGACGCGATGCTGGTCTGCTCGACGACGAGGGCGACCGACTTGGCCGGATCCTCGAACGGGCCGAGGTTGACGGGGTAGGGGTAGATCGCCCACGACTCGGGGGCGTCGATCGCGATGAGCGCGGCGAGGTCGTTGCGTGCGCTCACGGATCAGCCGATCATCGAGCCGACACGGCCACGGTCGGCGGTCGGGCTGTCGGTCGCGTCAGGGCGGGGGATGATGAGCAGCGCCATGATCTTCCCGTCGAGCGGGCGGAGCTGCACGGTGTTGTCGCCGATGCCCCACTCGTCGGTCCCCGCCTGACCGACAGCGGTGGCGTTGCGGTTGGCGAGCGCCTGGTAGACCACGCCCTGCGCGAACGACTCGGACGGCGGCGCGGCGAGATCGAGCGGCAGCCCCTTGACGCGGAGGCACTGCTCGCGTGCGGCGGCGAGGCCCTTGTCGGTGACCGAGATCGCGAGCGCGCTGTGCGCGGTCAGGGCGTCGTACCACGTGGGCTGCTGGGGGTCGGGCATGATGCTCCTCGAGCTGCGGGGTGAACGGGGGACGCGGGGCGGGCCTCGGCCGGGAGGCCCGCCCCACGGGCTCAGGCCGCGGGCTCCTCGGCGACGGCGACCGTGTACTTGCGCAGCGCGCGGGCGTCGTTCGCGAGCACGCCGCCGTAGGCGTAGAAGCCCAGCTCGACGAGGCCCTTGCCGATGTTGTCGGCCTCGAGTCGCACGTTGGGCGACTGGCGCACCGTGAACGAGCGGCGGTCGTACGCGACGAGCGTGCGGCCGGTGAGCCCGAAGTCGATGTCGAAGCTCAGCGCCGAGGCGACCGTCGCGGATCCGTCCGTGAGGTTCACGAACCCGAGCTGGTTGGCGAGCCACGCGGGCAGCTCCACGATCTTGAGCTCGCTGAACTCCTCGAACAGCTCGCGGCTGACCCACACCTTGTTCAGCGCCGCGCCGATCGCCTTGAGGTCGAGCGCGGCGGCGGCGAGGGCGGCGACGATCGACGCCTTCTCGCCGCCCGCCGTCGCCGAGGCCAGCGCCTGCGTGCGCACCCATGCGTCGCTGTCGGCGTCGAAGTCGGCGGCGAGCAGGCCGAACAGGTCGGCGGTCAGGTCGCGCGAGCCGAGGTCCACGAGGATCCGATCGACCGCCGTGCCGACGCCCCAGCGCACGCCGTCCGCCTCGACCTTCTTGGTCTTGCGGATGCCGGTCGGCACGTCCGCACCCTTGCCCGCGTAGGACGCGACGCGCGCCTCGGTGTCATCGACACCGCCCGCGTACTCCTCCTTGCGAGCCCAGCGCCAGCCCTCGACCTTCATGCCCTGCATGGGCTTGACGCCGCCGAAGCTGTCGATCCACGGACGGCCCTCGGTGCGGGCCTGCCAGATCTCGCCGAGCCACTCGGGACGGCCGAAGTTCGCCTCGCCCGCGTCGTCGGCGTCGTCGATGATCGACAGCGCGTTGTTGATGGTGGCGATCGCCGCGCCGAGGTTCTGCGCCTCGATGTGCGGAAGGATCTCGGCGTGCACCTGGGCGAACGTCTTGGGGCGGTCGGCGACCTGGGCGCGCGGGCCGACGTGGTTCTGCGGCCCCTGCGCGTACTCGGGCGCGACGGGCTGACCGGCGTTGACCGGCAGCGCGCCGAGCGCGGCGGGCTGCGCTGCCGGGGCGGGCTCCGGCGTCGGTGCGTTGCCCTGCTCGAGCAGCGCGAGCGTGGCGATCGCGGTGTCGTGCTGGGCCTGCGTGATGGTGCCTGCGGCGAGGGCTGCGGCGAGCTGCTCACGGTTCACGGTGTTCTCCTTCGTGGGGTGCGCCAGAGCGGCGGCGGGACGGGGTGCCGGGGCGCTGGCGCGACCGGCGTGGGCGTACATGGACAGATCGAAGTTCGCGGCGGCGGCGGTCTCGCGATCGAGCGCGTCAGCGAGGCCGACCTCGACGGCCTCCTCGGCGGAGTACCACTGCTCGGCCTTCATGACGACGCGCCAGTCGGTGAAGTCACCGCCCGCCTTCTCGGCGTAGAAGGTGGCGATCGTGTCGCTGATCCGGTCGAGGTCGTCGGCGATCTCGCGCAGATCGTCGGCGTTGCCGATGCCGATGGTCCAGGCGTCGTGGATCATGATCTCGGCGCCGTCGCTCATGACGACGTGATCGCCCGCGGTGGCGATGAACGATGCGGCCGAGGCAGCGAGCCCGTCGATCACGACGCGAGTCGCGCCGGGGTGCTGCTTGATCGCGTTGCGGATCGCGATGCCCTCGTACACGTCGCCGCCCGGGCTATTGACGAACACAGTCAGCTCGTGGTCAGCGGGCACGGCGCGGATAGCGGGCACCAGCGCGGCGGCGGACACGTCGCCCCACATGGCACCGATCGCGCCGTAGACGTAGAGCGTGCTGACCTTCTGCTCGGGGTTGGCCTCTGCTGCCCAGTGGGCGGCGGGCTGCTGCGCGGTCGCGAACGCGAGGCGCGCGCGGAGCTGCTCGAGGAAGTTCACAGGCTGGATCCCTTCATGCGCTGGCCCTCCTGGGCCTCGATCCACGCCTGATCGATGAATCCCGCGTCGAGCCCGAGCTTGTACGTCTCGAAGCGGGTCTTCTGGTCGGGGCGCGTGAGGTCGTCTGTGTTGAACGTCGTGCGCCAGCCGAGCGGCGTTGCGTCGGGCATCGACAGGCGGGTCGCGATCGGCGTCATGTACGTGGCGAGGAACAGGTCGATCAGCTCCCACGCCCGGCTCGCGCGGTTCTGGTAGTTCAGCGTCGAGCCCTCGAGCGCGACGTCGAGCGCCCAGGCGGGAGCGCCCGCGACGCGAGCAAGCTCGAGATCCATCTGCTTGCGTCCGCCGAGGAGGAGCTGCGCCTCGGCTGCCGACATGGGCACGGCCTTGATCGTCTTGTCGGTGTAGGCGACGCCGTACTTCTTGCGGGCGCTGACCCACGAGTCGAGCAGATCCTTGATCTGGTCGGACTCGAGCGGCTGGTTGCCGCTGTACTCGAGGTTGACGCTCGGGACCGGGTTGGCCTCGGCGAGCGACGCGGCGCGGTTGAGGACTGCTGCGCGACGGATGAGCACCTTCTGATCGGCGAGCAGGCCGCCGTCCGGCGCGTCGAACTGGATCACGTCGCGGGGCTTGATCTCGTTGTCCTCGCCGATCTCCATGCCCCACGCGCTGCGCAGCTTGCCGTCCTTGTCGAACTGCGCGTCCGCGCGGTCGAGGAGCTTGATCCCGCCTCGAGCGGGCCAGCCGTAGGCGTCGCGCTTGCGCACGATCCACCACGTGCACGGCTGGAAGTACAGGGCATCCGCCGTCCATGTGAGCGTGGCGCTCAGGGGGCGATCGGCCTCGGGCTGCTCGAGGTAGGGCATCGTCGGGGCGGACGCGCTGCCCTTGGTGTTGACGAGGCTCATGCGACCGAGGTTGGTCGCGAGCACGCGGCGTCCCTTGGCCAGCGGCGAGAGGCCCATCGCCATGCCGCGCGTGACGATCAGGTCGCTGCGGTCGGCGAGGCCGTACAGCTCCTCGATGACCGACAGGCTGGCGGCGTCGCTGTACGGCGACGCGAGCGGACGGCCGTCGCCGAGCGACACGGCGACGGGCTGCGCGCTGAGCGCGTCGCGGATGCGGTCGAAGATCTTGGGCACGATGTAGACCCTCAGCGAGACATCTCAGGTTCGCGCGGCATTTCGCGTGCCGCGGCGGCGCGTCGCGCGTAGCTCTCTCGCTCGTAGCGCGCCTGTCGGTAGACCTGCGGCAGCTCGGGGTGAGCGATGCGCTCGTGCTGCTCGGCGCTCGTCCAGGCGTTCGGCTTGCCGATCGCGAGGGCGCTCCACCACGGGCACAGGTCGCACGTGAGGACGATGCTCGAGTCCGACTTGTCGAGCTTGATCGGGGAGGTAGGCATGGGGGCTCCTCAGTACTTGGTGACGGGCACCCACGTGGATGCGGGACGGTTGTCGTAGAGGTGGAGGCCGACTGCCGAGGCGATCACGGCGGCGACGGGGCCGGTCGAGTGCGATCGCGAGATCTTGGTGATCTCGCCCGCGTTGCGCAGCACCATGTGATCGACGGCGTGCTCGAACGTCTTGGATCCGTCGTGGATGAGGTCCTTCTCGTCACGGGCGGCGGTGAGCCATGTCTCGTCGGCGATGCCGCGGTCCTTGCCGCTGAGCATCTCGAGGCCGGGGCCGGGGATCTCGTCGTCCTCGCCGAGCTTGTACTTCTTGCGCAGACGGCGATCCACCTCGGCCGTGATCCGCCGCGTCGGCCCGCCGTCGTCAGCGCCGAACGCCGCGGGGGACCAGTCGTGCAGCTCGACGAGCAGGTCCACCATCCACTGCGTGCCGGGGGCCGCGTGCAGCACGCGCGTGCACGGTGTGCCCGCCTCGTCGCGCCACGTCGCCACGATCGCGCCCATAGCGTTCTCCGGCGCAACCTCCCACGTGATCGCGATGTCGCTGCGGCGCGCGCCGATCGTCGGGTCTGCCAGCGTGTCCCAGTGCGGGATGAGCGGATCCTTGGCCTCGGTCCAGCGGTTGCAGTAGGCGCGGATCCACGTCGCGTGATCGACGCGCTCCTCCTCGGGCGCGCGGCCGTCCACCTTGGACATGAGGTCGTCGATGTGCTGCGTGTAGCCGACAGCGGGGTGGAACGCCGCGATCGCGGCGGGGTCGTAGGGGTCGGCGTCGTCGGGCAGCGACGCCTCGAAGTACGCGAACCGGGGGTGCGACCCGGGCTCGGTGACCGAGCGCCGACCCATCGCGACGAGCCGCTTCATGTAGGTTGACTCGGCCGTGCCGGCTGTGGACATGAACCAGATCTGACGCTTGCCGCGCAGGGTGATCTGCGCGGGCACGATCGCGTCGTCTACCAGCTCCTTGCCTTGCAGCTCGTTCCATACCCAGATCTCGTCGAGGCCCACAAGGTGCGGCGTCTTGCCGTGCATCTTGTCGGCGGTCGGAGGGAACGCCCAGACCTCGGACTTGTTGGGCGGGAACACGAGGCCCGTCTGCGCGGCCGACCGCTTGCCGTCGATCCAGCGGCGCAGCGGCGACGCCTCGACGCGGCCGATCAGCGTCTTCATGAGGGTGCGGGCGTCGTCGCCGGTCTGCGCGCTGAAGTAGATCCGTGCGCCGTCCATCTCGAGCGCGCGGTGAATCTCGACCGGGCCGAACATCGTGGTCTTGCCGGACTGCCGAGGCACCGTGACCATGACGCGCTCGTAGACGTAGTTGCCGTCGTCGTCCAGCTCGGTCGCGACATCCCACACGTGCTGCTGCCACGGCATCGGCGTCCAGCCGAGCATGCCCGCTATCTCGGCGATCTTGTTCCCGCGGCTGCGACGAGCAGGGTTGCGCTTCGTCGCGTACGTGAAGCCCGCCCACGTCGGCTCAGTCATCGGACCTGAGCTGCGCGACGAGAGCGCGGAACTCGTCATCGCCCTGCGCGGCTGCGGCCTCGTGCAGCAGCTTCATGATCTCGACGGCCTCGCGCGTCGCCTGCGACACGGCGTACGCCTTCCGTTCGCTGTCGATGATCTCGGCGAGGCGCAGCAGGTTCACGCACAGGCCCTCGTGCATGTCGTCGAGCACGCCGTCGCGGCGCATGCGGTCGATCGTCTTGGCGTAGGCGTCACGGACGCCGCCAGTCAGCGGAGCGGGCTCGAGGCCGGGGATGAACGGCGAGGATCCGGCGAGGTCCGTTGTCATCTCGGGGCCTTTCGTCGCGGGCGGGTTTTTGTGGGGTTGATCGGGAGAAAATAGACGGGGCTGCGCGTGGGTGTCCTCAGAGTCATGGCTTAAAGAACGCGAGCCCGCTCTCGATCGGGATGCCGATCGGCTTGAGCGCTCGCTTGCCGCGCGCGTAGTTGCAGCGGCGATGCGCGGGGCCGAGGTTCTCGAGGTCGTAGACCGCGCCGCCGTCCGCTCGAGGGATGATGTGGTCCGCGCTGTCGGATCCGGGTCGGCCGCAGATGATGCACAGGTCGCCGTACTCGGCGATCGTGCGCACGACGTACGCCTGCGCCCTCGGCCCGCCCCATCGCTCGGGCTTGGCGTCGGGCTCGGCGTACTTGCCGGGGCCGTGGCGGAGCTGCATCAGCGTGCCCGGTGGATCGCGGCGACGAGCCACAGCGCGGTCGCGACGACGGCGGCGAGGGCAATGCTCGTGGTGTCGATCATCGGACGGTCCCGGCGAGGGCGGCGTCGAGCTGGCGGCGGCGGCCGAGCATGGCCTCGAGCTTGCGGCGCTTGGCGATCGTGCTCTTGAGCAGCTCGAGGGCCGCGTCGCGGTACGCCTCGACCACCGCACGGGTGGCGGGCTCGCCGCCGAGGACGATGCGGCCGAACGCCTCGAGCACGTGGGCCGAGTTGAGCAGCCGACGACGAGTGAGGCGCATGCCCTCGTGGGACCAGTGGTCGGCCTCGATCTCGAAGCGGCCCGCAAGCTCGAGCAGCTCGTGCGCGAGGCCGATGCGGTCGGTCAGCCCCTCGGCCTCCTCGTGGCGCAGCATGGCGTCCCACGCGCCCTCGCTCATGCGATCCACCGAGCGACGAGCTTGGCCACGCGCTCGCGGTGCTCCTCGGCAGTGAGAGCGAGGGGATCGATCATCGGGGGTATCTCCTGTCGTGCACGGTCTGTATGCGGGTCTGGATCTGGGCGAGCTGGTCGGGCGTGTAGTTCGGGCCGGGCTCGAGGTCGGTGCCACCGGGGGCGGATCGTCGTCCGTCGTCTCGGTGGGGGTAGGTCTGGCACGTGAGGCACCAGCCCGAGGCGTCGTCCCAGACGTGGTGTCGAGGCATGGCAGCTCCTGCGGGGATGGTGAAGGGTTGAGGGAGCACGGCCCCCCTACGCACGAGAGATGTGCTTCGGAGGGGCCTGCGGTACACGGAGCCAGAGCTTCGGTCGCGTATTGGCACGGCCCTCTCGGGCCGTCACGGACGGGATATGCGGATCGGGGTCGTGGTGTGGGTGCAGCGCCCGGTCATGCCTTGACCGCTGCTCCCGATCCGCTCGGGTTGGTACCTCGTGCTCGTGAGGTCGGGGGCATCTTGTTTCGCGGAGCGCCTCCCGCGTGTCTCGCTCACGTGATCGTGAGCGGCTGCCCTTGGCCGTCGTCGCGACGGTCGAGCGGGCGTCCCCTATCCACGAGGGGACCGCTGGTGGTGGGCGAGCTGCCCAGATGGTGTGATTTCGTTCCATGTCGAGCATGGGAACACCACTCACACCATTAGGTAGGGATTTCCTACGGCGTGTCGCGTTTTCGCACCACGTGGCGCGCTAGCCTGCTGACCATGACGATGATCCAGATTGAGGCGAGCACGCTGCCGGATCTCCTCGCGGCGACGAGGCGGCTGCTTGGCCTGTCAATGCGAGCAATGGGCGAACGCCTCGGCGTCGCCCACACGACGATCGCGGCGTGGGAGCACGGGGTGAGCGAGCCGTCGTTCTCCCAGGTGGTCACGTGGGCTCGGCTCACGGGCCAGCCCCTCAGCGTCTTCGTTGACGCCCTCGGCCGTGACTACCAATCAGAAGGTTAGGGGTTCGAGTCCCTTCGGGCGCACAGGTTCTTCGGAACCGCAGGAACTGTGTTGAGACAGTAACGAAACGGCTCGCTTCGGCGGGCCGTTTCTCATTTCCGCGTCGGCGCGGACCTCACGCCACGGTCCCGCTGGCGGCCGCTGCTCGGTGCGCCGCGCCGACCGCTCGGCCACGCGCCGCCACCACGCGGTCCCGTTCGCTCAGAGCGAACAACCGTCTCACTCGCTGGGACGGGTGCCGCGGAGCTTCTGCGTGAGGTCGCGCAGCTGCCGCAGCTCGTCCTCGTCCAGCACCGACATCCGCTCGGCGATCGAGCGGCCGTGCGCGGTGGCGATGGTGCGGAACGCGTGGGCGCCCTTGTCCGTGGCCGTGATGATCGCGCCGCGGCCGTCCGACGGATCCGAGCACTTCGTGACCAGGCCGCGCGTGACCATCCGGTCCACCAGGCGCGAGACGCTCGGCTGGCTGATGAGCATGTTCGCGGTCACGTCGCGCAGCCGGGCGGCCATGCCCTCGGCGCGCGTCACGGTGAGCAGGACGTCGTACTCCGGCTGGGTCAGATCCGTGCCGCTGAAGTCGGAGGCGACCTGCGCGAAGACCTCGTACTGCGCGCGGAACAGGCTCTCCCACGCCTCCACGGCGAGCCTGCGATCAGCCATGACTCCAGAGTATCCGCGCGCCCTGGCCATAGCGTGTGGGCATGACCTGGATCAGCGGAGCGGGGCGCGCACGCGCGGCACTCGGAACGCTCGCGGGGCTGATGCTCGCGATCGCGATCGCGGTCCCCGCGGCGGCCGACGTCGACGACTTCGCCTTCGACGGCCTCACGGTGGATGTCGCGCTGTCGCGCGACGGGGACGGCGCGGGCGTCGCGCGGATCACCGAGACGTTCGTCGCGGTGTTCCCGGACGTCGACCAGAACCGCGGCATGCAGCGCCGCCTCCCGCTCGACGACGAGGGAGTGCCGCTGCATCCGACGCTCGTGTCCGTGACGGACGAGCGCGGCGGGCAGCGTCCGGCCGAGACCGAGACCGACGACGGCGAGCTGATCATCACGTCCGCCGTCCCCGAGGGCGAGTTCGTGCACGGCCGGCAGACCTACGTCTTCACGTACACGCTCGACAACGTCGCGGGCGCGAAGGACAGCGGCGTCGACGAGTTCTACTGGAACCTGCTCGGGGCTGAGTGGTCGCAGCCCTTCGGCGCGGTCGAGGTCGCCGTGACGGTGGACGCCTCGCTCGCGGACGCGCTCACCGGGGATGCGCGCTCCTACGCGGGCGACGCGGGATCCACCGACTCGGCGGTGCTCGAGCCGGCGCGGCAGCCCGACGGATCCGTCCGGTTCGAGGCGCGCGCCGAGGACGTGCGGCCGCACCAGGCCGTGACGTTCGCGATCGGCTTCGAGCCCGGGACGTTCACGCCGTTCGACGCCTCGGTCGCGTCGTCGCCGGCCGCGCTCGCGCAGATCGGCGGCGGCGTGCTCGGCGCGGTCGCGCTGGTGTGGGCCGTGCTCGTGCGGCGCCGGCGGCTGCGGGACGACCCGGGCCGGCCGGTCGTGATCGCCGAGTACGACCCGCCGTCGGGCATCGACGCGGCGACGGCCGCGGCCATCCTGGGACATGCGGGCAGGATCGTGCCCGCCGAGATCCTCGAGCAGGCCGTGAACGGGACGCTGCGCATCATCGCGTCCCAGGGCTTCCTCGGCACCTCGAAGTTCACCGCCGAGCTGATCGACCCGCGCCGCGCGGACGAGAACGGGCGGATCATCCTGAAGGGCCTGTTCGGCGACGACCTGCGCCCCGGCGAGACCTTCGTGTTCGGCACGACCAGCACGCGCTTCTCGACCGCGGCGCACCGCCTGATGTCGTGGGCGGGCGCGCGGAACAGGTCGTACCGCCGCGGCACGGGCTTCCGCTTCGGGACGTGGCCCGTGATCCTGGCGATCGCCGGATTGGTGGTCACGGTCGGGGCGGGGGTCGCGGCGCTGCTCGCCTACGTCACGCCGCTCGTGCCGATCCTGCTGCTGATCTTCGGGTCGCTCGCCTTCGTGGGAGTGCTCGTGATCCTGGCCCGCAACCCGCTGACGAGCGAGGGTGCGGAGATCCGCGATCACCTGCGCGGGCTCGAGCAGTTCATCGCGTGGGCCGAGGAGGACCGTATCCGGATGCTGCAGTCGCCGCATGGCGCCGAGCGCCGGCCGGTCGACGTGAACGATCCGCGCGAGATGCTCGTGCTCTACGAGCGGCTGCTGCCGTTCGCGGTCGTGTTCGGACAGGAGAAGCAGTGGGCCGAGCGCCTCGCGGTGATGTACCCCGGCGATTCGCCCGGCTGGTACGTCGGATCGGGGCCGCTGAACGCCAGCGCGTTCGCCGCGAGCATCAGCGCGATGTCGAGCGCCTCGAGCTCGTCGGGCGGATCGTCCGGCGGCGGATCCGCGGGCGGTGGCGGGGGTGGAGGCGGCGGCGGGGGTGTGTGAGCCGCCGCGTCCGGACATGGTGAGGGGCCCGTCGGAGAGGCATCCGACAGGCCCCCTGTCCCTTGCACCAAGAGTGTCCTGCAATCACATGTCCGACGTCCGCCACAGCAAAACGTCCGCCGGTGAGATGACTCTATAACGGTGCGGTAACGGCGCACAAGGGTTCGTCGTTACTTTTTCGTGACTCATATCCCGGGCATAGCGGACGGCCAGGATCGGCCCGTTCCGACGCCGCCCGGCTACTGCGCCACGGGCTCGCTGCGGTAGCCGAGCTGCGAGTGCCAGTCGCCCAGGACCTCCTGCTGCGACGCGTCACAGGTGCGCCCATAGCCCACGCTGACGTCCCAGTACTGGAACGAGCTGACCCACACGCGGTGGTCGAGACTCCACCCGTCGAGGTAGGTGAGGGCGAAGCAGTCGGCCATCCACTCATGGTCGCCGTCGAATGCCGCGAGGGCGCTCTCCGTCGGCGCGGGGTTCGTCAGCTGCAGGACGTGCGCGTACTCGTGGTACGCGATGCCGGTCTTCAGCCAGTCGGTCATGTAGGGCAGCGCCGCGCCGGCGGCGTCGATGTGCACGGTGCGCGGGCCGGCGCTGTCGACGCACCCGAGCACGTCCGCGCCGCAGAGACGGTCGGCGTCGTCGATCGAGGTCGTGGCGAACCCGTCGCCGAGCCGGTCGACGACCTCCTCGTAGACGCTGCCGGTGGAGTTGCCGGATGCCTGCGACCTCGCGTCCATGAGCCGCGTCGAGAGCTGCGCCATCAGCGCGATCGCCTCGTCGGTGCCGCGCTCCACCGCCGCGGCGTCGTAGCGGTGCCGCCAGGCCGACTCGGCGAGATAGCTGAGCTGCCACGAGGGTACGAGGCCGCCCACCCCCACTCCCTCGAACTCCCGGGCGGTCGCCGTGAGCTCCTCCATGGCGGTTCCGAACGTCTCCTTCCGGTCGATGAGGCCCTTCTGCTCCTCGATCTGCCGCTCCTGCTGCTCGATCCGCTCCTGCTGCCGCTCCATGCGGGCGTTCATGCTCTGGAGCTCGAGCAGCAGGAGCGCCACCCCGACCGCCAGCGCGATCACGCCGATGCCGAGGGCGACGATCCATCCGGTGCGACGTCGCGGTCGTGGAGGGCTGACGGGCTCGGCGGGGGCATCGCGCGGGACGTCTTCGGCGTCGTGCGCCGCACCGTCCTGCGCGGCCGCGGCGGCCTGCTCGTTCGCGATGACGACACCTCCTTGCGGGCAAGCGTAAGCGGACACGTGCCCGTGATGGCGCGGCTCGTCCACCGCGCGGTCAGGCGCGCTCGCGCCGGCGCCACCGCCGCCGGCGGGGCTCGGGCGCTTCGGCCGCCGCGGCCTCGCGCGCGGCACGGCCGCGCTCCTCGCGGCGCTCGTGCCACGCGGCGATCTCGGCCTCGACGTCGCGCGTCGGCGTCACGACGGGCGGCCCGCCGAGCAGCTGCAGGCGGGCGTGCTTCACGCGCCGGTTGAAGTCCTCGAGCGTCTCGCGCACGTCCTGCTCGCGCGTCATCCGGTCGAGGCGGTCGTCCAGCTCGGCGTCCTCGACCCGCAGCGCGAGCGCGGGCGGGCCGAGACCGCGCAGGTTCTCTTGCTCGATCTTGCGGCGGATCCACCAGTCCGGGTCGTGCGACTGCCCGAGCCCGGTGAGCGGCTTGCCCGCGCCGGGCAGGTTCTCGAACTCGCCACGCCGGATCGCGTGCTGGATCGCCTGCTCCACGACGGCCGCGCGCTCCTCCGGGGTCGACCACGAGGGCGTCTCGTCCTCCGCGGCCTGCCCGACGTCACGCTCGACCCGGTAGCGGGCGGCGGCTTCCCGCGGATCCGTCATGGGCACCCCCCCGGGGACGTTCGGTCCCTCCAGGCTATGCCCGTCGGGCCTGCCAGAGCTCGTCCGGCGCCGCAAGGGGCTCGCCCCGGCGACGCCCCGGGCGCGAGAGTGGGGCGATGAGCGACGACGCGATCACGTTCCGTTCCGTCACGATCCGCACCAGTGCGCTGGAGATCGCCGCCCAGGTCGCGGGGCCGGAGGGCGGCAGCGCGGCGGTCCTGCTGCACGGCTTCCCGTACGGGCCGCTCTCGTACGAGGCCGTGGCCTCGCGCCTGGCCGCGGCCGGCATGCACGTCGTCGTGCCGTACCTGCGCGGCTTCGGCCCCACGCGATTCCGCGACGACCGGATCGCCCGGTCCGGTCAGCAGGCCGCCATCGGACGCGACGCGGTCGAGCTGGTCGAGGCGCTCGACCTGGACCATCCCATCCTGGTCGGCTACGACTGGGGCGGACGCGCCGCGAGCGTCGCCGGCGCTCTGCGGCCGGATCTCATCGGCGGGGTCGTCGCGCTCGGCGGCTACACGATCCAGGACATCGCGGCGGCCGGCGAGCCCGGCGTGCCGGCCGACGAGCGGCTCGCGTGGTACCAGTACTACTTCCACGGCGAGCGGGGCCGGGCGGGGCTCACGCGCCACCGGCGCGCGCTCGCGTTGCAGCTGTGGCGGGAGTGGTCGCCCACGCGCGAGATCGACCCCGCCGAGTTCGATCGCACGGCGCCGGCGTTCGACAACCCGGACTTCGTCGACGTCGTGATCCACTCGTACCGCCACCGCTACGGGCTGGCGGAGGGCGCGCCGGAGTACGCGGCCGACGAGGCGCGCCTCGCCGCCCTGCCGCCGGTCGCCGTGCCCGCGATGGTGCTGGACCCCGTGGACGATCCGATGATCGTGCCCCAGGGCCGCGCACATCATGAGCGGCACTTCGCGGACCTCCGTGATCACCGGCTCGTGCCGGGCGGGCACAATCAGCCGTTCGATGCGCCCGCGGAGGTCGCCGCGGCCGTCCTCGACCTCGACCACGAGGTCCGGGGCGGCGTCACCCGAAGCTGAGCGCGTTCTCAGGAGATGACGGCTTCTCCGGATCGATCCCGCGCGCCCGCACCTGAGAACGCGGCATCTCCGGAGAACCCGTCAGTCGAAGCTGAGCGCGTTCCAATGGCCGGGGCGCTCGAGTTGCGCGTAGTGCACGTCCGAACCGTCCGGCCGGATCTCGGCCACGCACGCGAGCAGCGACACCGTCGGGTAGCCGTGCGCGTGGTTGTCGCGGATGATGGCGCGGTCGTCCGACGGATCCAGCATCGCGCTGTCGCCGAGCACGCGGATCCACGGCTCCCACCACTCCGGCCCGTCGCCCCACTCGTCGTCGACGCCGCCCGGGGCGTCCGCGAACGCCGTGTCCTCGAACGAGTGGTGCCACGCGGCGATGCGCGGCGTCGTGGCGTCGTCCACGTCGTCGTGCGCGAGCATGTGGGTGCCGGGCGCGAGCGTCTCGCGCCGCAGCGCCACGCCGTCCCACGCCGTGACCGCGACCTCTGCGCCGGCCGACGTGCCGTCCACCTCGACGAGATTGAAGCCCAGGGTGCGCGGCGCGCCCTCGGGCGAGGTGCCCGCGACCGACGCGAGCACGATGCCGCCGCGCGACTCGACCTCCTCGGCGCGCACGCCCGACGGCTCCCCGGCCCGATTCAGCAGCACCGCCAGCCGCGGACCCTGCGCGGCCAGCCACGCGCCGCCCGCGACCCGGTCCTGCACGCCCACCAGACCCGGGCGATCCGGCCACCACTCGCCGAGCGGATTCCACGGGCGCTGCGGATCCTCGTCGCGCACCGCGAGCAGGCGGACGGGTTCGGACGAGCCGGGCTCGGGGACGCGGATCACGACGGTGCACATCCTTGTCATTGTCTCGCACGCTCGGGGCCGCAAGCGGCGCCCTCGCGAGCGAGGGCGCTGTCGCTTCGCTCCATCGCCGGCAGCGCTGCGCGCTGCGGGGCCGCATCCGCGGCACGCTCGCTTCGCTCGCACAGCGGCAGGACCCCGCCGGGTTCGACCACGCGCGGCCGGGAAAGACGGCAGACTGGCGCGCGTGAACATCGTCGTGGGAGTGACCGGCGGGATCGCCGCGTACAAGACGGTGCAGCTCGTGCGGCTGCTCGTGAAGGACGGGCACGACGTGCACGTCGTGCCGACCGACGACGCGCTGCGGTTCGTCGGGGCGCCGACGTGGGAGGCGATCAGCCGGCACCCCGTCACGACCTCGGTGCACGACGACGTCGCGCGGGTGCGGCACGTGGCGCTCGGCCAGGAGGCGGACCTCGTGGTGATCGCCCCGGCGACCGCCAACACGATCGCGCGGATGGCGGCCGGTCTCGCGGGCGACCTCCTCGGCACGACGCTGCTCGCGACGCAGGCCCCCGTGCTGATCGCCCCGGCGATGCACACCGAGATGTGGCTGCACCCCGCGACTCAGGCGAACGTCGCGACGCTGCGTGCGCGCGGCGTCCGGCTGATCGGCCCCGACAGCGGCCAGCTCACCGGCGACGACAGCGGCCCGGGCCGGATGAGCGAGCCCGACGCGATCCACGCCGAGGTCGGCCGGCTGCTCGCCGCCGCGCAGGACCTCGCCGGCATCCGCGTCCTGGTGTCGGCGGGCGGCACGCGGGAGCCGATCGATCCGGTCCGCTTCATCGGCAACCGCTCCAGCGGACGGCAGGGCATCGCGATCGCGGTGGCCGCGGCCGAGCGCGGCGCCGATGTCACGCTCGTCGCGGCGCACGTCGAGGAGGGCGTGCTCGCGACCGTGCCCGACCGGATCCGGATCCATCACGCCGGCACGGCCGCCGAGCTGGGGGAGCGGATGACCGCGCTCGCCGCGGACGCCGACGTCGTGATCATGACCGCCGCGGTCGCGGACTACCGCGTCGCCACGGTGTCGGATCGCAAGCTCGCCAAGGAGGACGGCGCGCCCACGCTCGCGCTCGTCGAGAACGCCGACATCCTCGCGGGCCTGGCCGCCACGCGCAGGCCGGGCCAGACCGTCGTGGGGTTCGCGGCCGAGATGCCGACGGACGACGAGACCGTGCTGGAGCGCGGCATCCGCAAGCGCCGCCGCAAGGGCGCCGACCTGCTCGCGGTGAACGAGGTCGGCTGGGAGGCCGGCTTCGAGCGTGCCGACAACACCGTGGCGGTCATCGGCCCGGACGACGCGGTGGTCGCCGAGGCGACCGGCTCCAAGCGCGAGGTCGCCGACGCCCTGCTGGATGCGGTGGTCGACGTGCGACGCTGAGCGGGCCGAAAAAGCTCACCCGGGCGACATGTCCCTGTGGGAGCGAAGCGACCGTGCCGCGGATGCGGCCGACCAGCGCGCGGATGGAGCGAAGCGACAACCCATGGAGCGCGAGTGCCGGCGCGAAGCGTCGGCCGAGCGATCGATCCGCGCGCGGCTAGGGGACAGTGATCGGGAAGTTCGCGCGGAACACGTTGTCGGGGTCCCAGGCCCGCTTGACCTCGCGCAGGCGCGGGAGGTTGGCGCCGAACGCGTCGACGAGGCGCTCCGGGCGCTGGTCGGTGTCGAACGACAGGTAGAGGCCGTTCGTGTGCGGCGCGACCACGCCGTCCCAGAACGGGTCGAGCTCGGCGTGCGAGCGGCCGAGCGCCGTGAGCAGGAAATTCTGGTGCCGGTGCGGGTAGGCCATGGCGTCGGGCGCCACGTCGTGCGCCGCGCCGCCGGTCGCGCGTACCTGCAGGAAGTACGCCGCGCCGGATCCGGCGAGGTCGGCGAACGCGCGCGCCGTCGCAGGATCGAGGTGGTCGACGAGCCCCGTGCGGGAGACGGGATCGCCGCCGCCCTGATGGTGCCGGTCGCCCGGCGCGACGACGCCGGAGTACGGCATCACGTACGCCTTGTGGTCGAGCAGCGGTCCCGCGTCCGCGAGCCTCTCGAGCGCCGTGATGGCGGCATCCGTGTCGTCGCCCGCGAACACCGTCATGAGCTGCGCGACGGACTGCTGGCCGGGCCGGATCGGCGACAGGATCAGGAAGCTCGTCAGCTCGCGCGGCGCCGCCTCGACCGCGGCGCCCCATCGCTCGAGCAGGCCCGTCGTGTCGCTCGCGTCGAACACCATCTGCGAGTACACGACGTTCCCCAGGCGCATGGCCTCGATCTCGACCGCGGTCACGATGCCGAGGTTGCCGCCGGCGCCGCGCAGCCCCCAGAGGAGATCCGGATGCTCGTCCGCGCTCGCGCGCAGGATCCGTCCGTCCGCGGTCACGACGTCGGCCGCCACCACGTGGTCGATCGTGAGGCCGAACGTGCGGCCGAGCAGGCCGATGCCGCCCGTGGTCGCGAGGCCGCCGACACCCACGCCGCCGTAGTCGCCCGAGCTGATCGCGAGCCCGCGCGGGGCGAGCGCCTGCGCGACCTCGCCCCACGTCGCGCCCGTGCCGATCCGGATCCGGGTGCCCGCTCCTTCACCGGCTTCGAGCGGCTCGATGGCGGCGAGCCGGCGCAGATCCACCACCACGCCGCCGTCGTTGGTCGAGCGGCCGCTGACGCCGTGGCCGCCCGAGCGGACGCCGAGGGGCACGTCCTGCGCGCGGGCGTAGCCCAGCGCCTCGGCCACCTCCGCCGGCGTCGAGGGCAGCAGCACGAGCCCCGGGCGACCGGAGCGCAGGTAGTTGTGGCGCACGTCGTCGTAGCCGCGGTCGCCGGGCTCGATCGCGCTCGCGGCCAGCGAGGCGGGCACGGCGTCATAGTCGATGCCGTCGCGGCGCAGGGCCAGCGCGGTCGCACCGCGGCGGGCGTTCGCCGCCACGGTGCCGCGGTCCGCGCGCTCGCGCCCCACGGCCTCGCGCACGGCCGGCGCGATGTCCTCGCCGAACGCTTGCAGCGTCGCCGGGTCGTCGCTCGCGAGGATGAACGCCGAGACGCCGTCCTCGAGCGCGAGGCCCGTGAGCTCGTCGATCCAGCGGTCGGACTGCTGCTGCGGCGCGATGTTGAGCAGGCGCCGGATCTCCGACGGGCTGCGGCCCGCCTTCTCGGCCGCCTCGTCGATCGTCGCGTTGCCGCGGCGCAGGTCGCCCGGCTGCATGTACGCCTGCGACGGCAGCCAGCCGTCCGCGGCCGTGCCCGTCAGGCGCAGCATGCGCGGCTTGTACGCGCCGAGCCAGATCGGCACGTCGTGCGCGGGTCGGGGGCCGCGCTTCGCGCCCGCGACGCGGTGGAAGCGCCCGTCGACCTTGAGGGGCCGCCGATTGCCGGCGTCCCAGATGCCGCGGATGATCTCGATCGCCTCGCCGAGGGCGGTGACGCCCTCGCCGGGCGTGAGCCGCGTGCCGCCCATGCCCTCGATCGCGTCCCAGAAGCCGCCGGCGCCGAGGCCCAGCGCGAAGCGCCCGCCGGACAGCAGATCGAGCGACGCCGCCGAGCGCGCGAGCACGGCGGGCTGGCGCAGCGGGAGGTTCAGGACGTTGCCCGAGACCGTGATGGTGCTCGTGGACGCCGCGACCCAGCTCAGCAGCGTCCACGTGTCGTGGAACGCCGGCTGGTAGGGGTGGTCCTGGAACGTGACGAGGTCGAGCCCCGCCTGCTCCGAGAGCTGCGCGAGCCGCACGGGCTGCTGCGGGTCGGCGTTGGCGGGCGTGAGGAACGAGCCGAAGCTCAGGTCCTGACCGTAGTCGGGCATCCGGTGTCTCCTGAAAGTTCTGTCGAGCAGATCGTCTGCTTCACAACTCATCTGCATCACATCCTATTCCGGTACGATCGGGGCATGGCCGCCACCGACGAGATCCGCCCCCGCACCGCTCCCAGCCGGTCGATGCTCGGCTGGTCGCTCACGGCGCTGCTGCGTGAGTGGAAGGCGCGCGTCAGCGCGGTCGCGGAGGAGCTGCCGCACGGCGACCGCAGCTACCAGGTGCTCGCGATGAGCGCACAGGAGGAGCCGCCGACCCAGGCCGCCCTCGCCGCGCGCCTCGGCATCGACCGCACCGTGATGACGTACGTGCTCGACGACCTCGAGCGCGCGGGCCTGATCGAGCGTCGGCTGGATCCGTCGGATCGCCGCGCGCGCCGCGTCGTCCTGACCGAGGCCGGGCAGCGCGTCGTGGACGATCTCGACGCCCGTGTGCTCGAGGCCGAGGCCGAGCTGCTGGCGGGTCTCGCGCCCGAGCAGCGCGACCTGCTGTGCGGGCTGCTCGAGCACGCCGCCTCCGGCGCGGCGCCCGGCGACGACCGCTGCGGCGTCGTCGCCCGCGGGTGACAGCGGCGGGGTCGTAGTCTCGTGCCATGAGCACGGGATGGGCGGCGCGGCCCCTCGTCGACGACGACACGATCCGCGCCAGCACGGGGCGCGGCTGGGACGACTGGGCGGCGGCGATCGACGACGGTCCCGGCGCGGGCGCGGGGCACACCGCGATCGCGCGCTGGCTCGTCGCCGACCAGGGCGTCGATGCGTGGTGGGCGCAGAACGTGACGGTCGGCTACGAGCGGATCCGCGGCCTGCGGCTGCCTGGCCAGATGCCCGACGGCACCTTCTCCGTGCAGCGCAGCCGCACGGTCGATCGCGAGGCCGACGGGATCCGATCCGCCCTCCTCGACGACGCGGCGCGCGCCGACCTGCTCGACGGGCTGGACACCGCCCTGCGCTCCCGCGCGACGTCCAAGGGGCTGCGGTTCGCGGTGACCGAGGGCGGGCACGACGCCGGCGTCGTGATGTTCACGTGCGAGCCGGCGGGCGAGCGCACGAAGCTCGGCGTGACGCACGAGAAGCTCGTCGGGCCCGACGAGGCAGAGCGCTGGAAGGCGCACTGGGCCGACTGGCTCGCCGCGCTCTGAGCCGGGACGCTGCGTCCGGCGCGCCGATAGGCTCTTTCGCATGGCCGACATCGACATCCCCGCGATCACCCTGAACGACGGCACGACGTTCGCCGAGCTCGGTCTCGGCACGTACAAGCTCACCGGCGAGGAGGGCATCGCCGCGATCGAGGCGGGCATCCGCACCGGGTACCGCGTGATCGACACCGCCGTGAACTACGGCAACGAGCACGAGGTGGGCGAGGCCGTGCGCCGTGCGGTCGCCGCGGGCGTGGTCGAGCGCGACGACATCGTCGTGACGACGAAGATCCCCGGGCGACACCACGGCTACGACGAGGCCATCGCGAGCGGCCGCGAGTCGAACGCCACGCTCGGGCTCGGCCGCATCGACCTGCTGCTGATCCACTGGCCGAACCCCAGCGTCGGCAAGCACCTCGACACCTTCAAGGGCATGCTCGCGCTGCGCGAGGAGGGCCTCGTCCGGTCGGTCGGCGTCTCGAACTTCACCGAGGCGATGCTGCAGGAGCTGATCGACGCGACGGGCGTCGTCCCGGTCGTGAACCAGGTCGAGCTGCACCCGTACTTCCCGCAGGGCGCGCTGCGCGCGTTCCACGCCGAGCACGGCATCCGCACCGAGAGCTGGAGCCCGCTCGCCCGCCGCACCGAGCTGCTGACCGAGCCGCTCATCCGCGACCTCGCCGAGGCGTACCAGGTGAGCCCGACGCAGGTCGTGCTGCGCTGGCACGTGCAGCTCGGGTCCACGCCCATCCCGAAGTCCTCGGATGCGGACCGCCAGCGCGAGAACGCGGACGTCTTCGGCTTCGCGCTCGACGACGACCACGTCGAGGCGATCTCGGCGCTCGAGCGGGGCCGCCTCTGGGACGGCGACCCCCTCACGCACGAGGAGTTCTAGGGCCTACTCCTCCTCGTCCTCCTCGACGTCGTCGTCCAGGTCGTCCTCGTCCTCGTCGTCGTCCTCCTCGTCGAGGATCGAGATCATCCACTTCACGCCGAAGCGGTCGGTGCACATCCCGAACAGGCCGCCCCAGTCCGGCTCGGACAGCGGCAGCGTGATGGTGCCGCCCTCCGAGAGGGCCTCCCACCACTCGCTGAGGTCCTCCTCCTCGTCGCCGCTGATCGACACCGAGTGGCCGCCGGGGCCCTCGTACGGCACGCCCGAGGGTGTGTCGCTCGCCATCAGCACCATCCCCTCGGGCGTCTCGAGCACGGCGTGCAGCACGAGGTCGGCGTCGTCCGGGTGGTGGTCGAGCTCGCTGTCGCCGAACGTCTCGATCTCGAGCTCGCCGCCGAACACCGAGCGGTAGAACTCCATGGCCTCGCGGGCGCTGTCGCGGAAGGTCAGGTAGGGATTGAGCACGGGCACAGCGGACTCCTGACTGCACTGTCTGGGCGGGGATCGGGTTCAGTCTTCCCGCCCCGCCGACCCGCTGGCAAGGGTCGGGACGCCCGCGTGTCGGAGGCCCGGGGGCGCTCGCCTCGGCGGCGCACGGATCTCCGTATCGCGGGTGCGGGTCAGTCGCCCTTGTGGTCGCGCCAGCTGTGGACCGGCGCGTAGCCGAGCAGGCGGCGGGCCTTGTCGATCGAGAGCAGCGTCGTGTGCCGGCCGACCTCGCCGAGCACGGGGACATCGGGGAACACGTCGGCCAGCAGCTCTGGGTTCGGCCGG
Organism: Microbacterium rhizophilum; assembly: GCF_039605615.1. Classification (NCBI taxonomy): domain Bacteria; kingdom Bacillati; phylum Actinomycetota; class Actinomycetes; order Micrococcales; family Microbacteriaceae; genus Microbacterium; species Microbacterium rhizophilum. The sequence continues at coordinate 143,003 of NZ_JBCNUN010000003.1, forward strand.
GTCGTGACGGTGTCGGCCGCGGCGATGATGAACCGGTCGAAGCCTGCCGGGGCGACCTCGAGCGCGCGCTCGACCGCGTGCGCGCCGTCGCGCGCGTCGATGTAGCCCCACAGGTTCCACTTGCGCGCGGACGGGTCGGCGTCGAACGGGAACTCCGCGTAGTCCTCGGGCCACATCACGTTCGAGAACCGCAGCGCCGTGATCGACAGGGTCGGGTTCCAGCGGGCGAGCTCGATCGCGAGCTGCTCCTCGAGGTGCTTCACGAGCGAGTAGACGGACTCGGGCCGGGCGGGGTACTCCTCGTCGACCGGCACGTAGGGCGGCGGCACGTCGAACGGCAGGCCCAGCACGGTCTCGCTGGACGCGTAGACGATCCGGTCGATCCCGAGCCGCACGGCGGCCCAGAAGACGTTGAAGGTCGTCGCGATGTTGTTGTGGAACGTCGCGACGTCGGGCGCGAGGCCCGGCGCCGGGATCGCCGCGAGGTGCACGACGGCGTCGACGCCGTCGTGCGTGTCGCCGACCGCGGTCAGCGCGTCGACCACCTGGCCGTAGTCGGTGAGGTCCACCCGCACGAAGTCGCGGCCGCGCTCGCCGACGCGGTCGAGCCCGACGACGTGGTGGCCGAGCTCGCGCAACTCGCGAGCGACGACCGATCCGAGCTTTCCCGACGACCCCGTGAGAGCGATGCGCATGCTGTCCACCCTGCCACGGCCCGTCGCGCAGCGCCCGTTCGGATCAGCGCTTGACGCCGCCGACGAAGTACGCCAGCGGGCCGACCCAGTTGATCAGGATGATCGGGATCCACGCGGGCTTGGTCATCCGGACCTCCTTCGCGGGGCGGGCCCAGAGGTCCGAGAACGCCGCGAGCGCGAGTCCGATCTGCACGACGCCGAGGAGCGAGAGGACCACCTTGCCCAGGGGCGAGGGCTTCTTCGCGGACATGTTCTTCGTGGTCATGCCGCCATTGTGCGCCGCGCCGGCGCCCGGTGTCACGGGGCTTGACGGGCCGTCAGCGCGCGCCCGGCCCGTGCGGCGCGTGGTACTCGGCCTCGCCGCGCTTCCAGTAGCCCTTCACCACGATGCGGTCGGGCTCGAGGGCCCAGCGCTCGACGAGCAGCGCGCGTCCGGTCTTCACGATCGCCTGCTCGGCCGCGACGAACGCGAACACGTCGCCGGCGGGGCGCTCGTCGGCCGCGATCGCCTCGAGGCGCAGGTTCAGCGCGCTGCCCGCGGGGCGGTCGCCGCGGTGGATGTACTCGACCGGCACGGGACCGTCGATCGCGACCTCGTGCTCGGCGTCGGCGACCTCGATCAGGATCGTGGCGGCCGCGCCCGCCGGGATCAGCGCGGCGTAGCGCCGGATCTGCGGGATCGCGGTCTCGTCACCCGCGAGCAGCCAGGCGTCGGGCGCGCCCGCGATGCGCAGCGAGCCGCGCGGGCCGCCGACGCCGATGCTCGAGCCCAGGGGAGCGGTCGCGGCCCACACGCCCGCGACGCCCTCGTCGCCGTGGACCGCGAACTCGAGGTCGAGCCATCCGGTGTCCCCGTCGACGCCCCACCGCAGCGGAGTGAACTCGCGGCTCGGTGCGGCGCGCATCTCCTCGACTGTGGTCGGCACGGATGCCGCGGGGTCCGGGAGGAAGATCCGGATGTGGTCGTCGTGCCCGTTCGATCCGAACCCGACGAGGTCGGCGCCCTCGACGCGCACCCGCACGTAGTCCGCGGTGATCCACTCGCGGGAGGCGAGGGCGCCGAAGCGGAACCTCAGCTCCAGGGGCTCCCGCTCGAGGGTGAAGGCGTGCGGGATCGTGGTCGCGTCGGTCATGGAAGTTAGGCTAGCCTACCCAGCGGTGGGGTTAGGTTCGCCTTAGCTGAATCTGTACGCGCGCTGAGCGTGCTCCCCGCTGATCCCTCTTCACCGAAAGACCGCGGCTGATACCGCGCTCTGGACAGGAGCACCGCCATGTCTGACATCCGACGTACCGCCGCCAGGCCGATCGCCGCGCTCGGCCTGCTGACCGCATCCGCGATCGCGCTCGCCGCGTGCGCCTCGACGCCCGCCGCGAGCGATGCGCCCACCGAGGCTCCGGCCGACGAGACGCTCACGTACACGTGGGACCGCAACACCGCGACCGAGGAGGGCGCCGAGCCCGTCTTCGAGGAGACCACGGTGGAGGTGCCGGCGGATCCGCAGAAGATCGTGGTTTTCGACATGGCCGCGCTCGACACGATCGGCGCGCTCGGCGGCGAGATCGCCGGGGCGCCGCTCGAGTCGGTGCCCGACTACCTCGAGGGCTATCTCGCCGACGACGCCTTCAACGCCGGCACCCTGTTCGAGGCGGACCTGATCGAGATCGAGGCGCAGCAGCCCGACCTCATCGTGATCGGCGGTCGCTCCTCCGGCATGTGGGAGGACCTCAACGAGATCGCGCCGACGATCGACCTGTCGATGCGCGGCGGGTTCCTCGCCACGCTGGAGGAGAACACCACGTTCCTCGGCGAGGTGCTGGGCGCGCAGGACGAGGCCGCGGCCGCGATCGAGTCGCTCGAGGGCGGCATCGACGACGCCAGGGCCGCGGTGGCCGAGGCCGGCGGCTCGGGCCTCGGCATCATGGTGTCCGGCGGCGAGCTCAGCGCCCTGGCTCCTGCCCCGAAGGACGCGCAGACACCCGCGGTGCGCGGCGGGCTCCTCTACGACGTGTTCGGCGTCGAGCCGGTCGTCGAGGATGTGCAGGCCGCGACGCACGGCGAGCCGATCAGCTTCGAGTTCCTTCTCGAGCACGACCCCGAGTGGCTGTGGGTCGTCGACCGCGACGCCGCGATCGCGACCGAGGGTGCCCAGGCGGCCGAGGTCGTCCTGGACAACGAGATCGTGAACCAGACCACCGCGGCGCAGGAGGACGACATCCTCTACCTCGACCCCACCGCCTGGTACATCGTGTTCGGCGGGATCGACACGACCCAGCGGATGATCGACGACGTCCTGCAGATCGCCGGCCGCTGAGCCGTCCGTGACCGCCGTCGCCACGACCGTCGCCCCCGTCCAGGCCCGCCCCCGGCGCGCCTGGACGGGGGCGACGATCGGCGCGGCCCTGGCAGGCCTGTCGGTCGCGAGCCTGTTCATCGGCGTCTCGGATGTCTCACCGCTGGCGCTGCTGGCGGGCGGCCCCGAGAGCCGGGCGGCGTTCCTGCTGCTGGTCAGCCGCATCCCCAGGACGCTCGCGCTGCTGCTGGTGGGGGCGTCGCTCGCGATCGCCGGGCTCATCATGCAGATGCTGGTGCGCAATCGCTTCGTCGAGCCCGGCACGACGGGCGTGAGCGAGTTCGCGACGCTCGGCATGCTCGTCACGATGGTGTTCTGGCCCGGCATGGCGCTGGTCGGCAAGATGGGTGTCGCCGCCCTCTTCGGGCTCGCGGGCACCTGGGTGTTCCTGCGGATCATCCGCGCGGTCCCGGTCCGCCAGCTGGTGCTCGTGCCGCTCGTCGGGATCATGCTCGGCGGGATCGTCGCGGCCGTCACGACGTTCTTCGCGTACCGCCTCGACCTGCTGCAGTCGCTCGGTCAGTGGGCGCAGGGCAGCTTCGCCGGCGTCATGCAGGGCCGCTACGAGTTCCTCTGGGTGGCGGGCCTCATGGGCGCGATCGCGTGGGTCGCCGCCGACCGCTTCAGCGTGATCGGACTCGGCGAGGAGTTCGCCACGAACCTCGGCCTCGACTATCGCCGCGTCGTCGCCATCGGGATGATGATCATCGCCGTGACCACCGCGGCGGTCCTCGTGACGGCGGGGATGATCCCGTTCCTCGGACTGGTCGTGCCCAACGTCGTGAGCCTCATCATCGGCGACAACGTGCGCCGCTCCATCCCCTGGGTCGCCGGGCTCGGCGCGGTGTTCGTGGTGGGGTGCGACATCCTCGCCCGCGTGCTGCGGTTCCCGTACGAGATCCCGCTCTCGGTGATCGTCGGGATCATCGGCGCCGGGCTGTTCCTCTGGCTGCTGCTGCGGAGGGGGAGCCGTGCTCACTGAATCATCTGCCGCTGCCGCTGGGGGAACACCGTCGGTGCCGGCGATCGCGTCGGCGCCCGTTCCCGCATGGCGCCGTCCGGCGGTCCGGATCGCGGCGCTTGCCGCGGTCGTGCTGGCGCTCGTCGCGCTGTTCCTGTTCACGGACGTGCCGGGATCGCTCGCGTTCGCGCTGAAGATCCGCGGGCTGAGCGTCGCGGCGATGCTGGTCGTCGCCACCGCGGTGGGCGTGTCGACGGTGGTGTTCCACACGATCACGCAGAACCGGATCCTGACGCCGTCGATCATGGGGTTCGACGCCTTCTACATGCTGATCTCCACGATCGTCGTGTTCTTCTTCGGGGCGACGTCGTTCCTGACGCTCGATCCGCTGATCCTGTGGGGCGCGCAGGTGGCGGTCATGGTGGCGTTCAGCGTGCTGCTGTTCACGTGGCTGTTCGGCGGGAAGCGGCGGTCGATCCACCTGATGCTGCTGGTGGGCATCGTGCTCGGCACGTTCTTCCGCTCGTTCACCGAGTGGATGCAGCGGATGCTCGATCCGGTCGCGTTCCAGGTGCTGAGCGATGCCGGTTTCGCGTCGCTGACCCGGCCGGACGAGACCCTGCTCGTCCTCACGGCGGTCCTGGTCGTGCTCGGCTGCGCCGCCGTGATCCCGCTGCTGGCGACGCTCGACGTGCTCACGCTCGGCGAGCCGGCGGCGGTCGGGCTCGGGGTGAACCACCGCCGCACGGTCATGATGCTGTTCGCCATCGTGTCGGTCATGGTCGCGGCGTCGACCGCGCTGGTCGGTCCGATCCTGTTCTTCGGCCTGATCGTGGCGAACCTCGCGTACTCGTACGCCGGATCCTTCCGGCACGCGTGGACCCTGCCGACATCCGTGCTGCTGGGCATGGTCTGCCTGCTGGGCGGACAGCTGCTGATCGAGCGCGTCTTCGCCTTCACTGCGACGCTGTCGACCGTGATCGAGTTCGCGGGCGGCCTGTTCTTTCTGTTCCTCGTCTTGCGAAAGGGGGCGCGATGATCGCGCTCGAGGGCGCATCCAAGCGCTACGGCGGGACCACGGTCCTGGACTCCGTGACCGTCTCGTTCGGCGAGGAGGGCATCACGGCGCTGATCGGACCGAACGGGGCCGGCAAGTCGACGCTGTTCGGCATCGTCGGCCGGCTGATCAAACCGGATGCGGGGCGCGTCACGGTCGACGGGCAGGACGTCGCCACGGCGTCCTCGTCGGAGCTCGCGAAGGTGCTGGCCGTGCTGCGGCAGGAGAACCACATCGCCGCGCGGCTCACGGTGCACGACCTCGTCGAGTTCGGGCGCTTCCCGCACTCGAGGGGGCGGCTGACCGTCGCCGACCGCGAGCACATCGAGCGCGCCATCGCCTACCTCGACCTGGGGCAGTACCGCGACCGGTTCCTCGACGAGCTCTCGGGCGGGCAGCGACAGCGCGCGTTCATCGCCATGGTTCTCGCGCAGGACACGAAGTACGTGCTGCTCGACGAGCCGCTCAACAACCTCGACCTGCGCCACCAGACCTCGATCATGAAGCTCGTGCGCCGCATGGCCGACGAGCTCGGCCTGAAGGTCGTCGTCGTGCTGCACGACATCAACTTCGCCGCGACGTATGCGGACCGGATCGTCGCGATGCGAGACGGACGGATCGTCGCCGACGCGCCGAGCGCGGAGATCATGCGCCCCGACGTGCTGGAGGCGGTCTACGACACGGCGGTCGACGTGCGCGAGATCGACGGCCGCCCGGTCGCGCTGTACTACGGCTAGAGCCGCGCGCCGTCGTCGTACTCGTCGCGGCCGGGGTGCCGAGGTGGGCGCCCGAGGATGCCGCCGGCGATCAGTACGGCGCCGCCGCGGGATCGCAGCGCGGGACCCCTAAGGCTGAGGGCTGCTCGCCGCCGCCGAGGCGCGAGCGGCGGAGGCGGCGCGCGCCGACCGGTATTCGCTGTAGCCCGGACCGATGAGAGCGATCAGGCTGCCCCAGCCGACGAGCTGCAGGAACATGCCGTAGGCCGCGTCTTCGAGGGCGGGGATCTCCGCGAAGACGCTCACTCCGACGAGCGTGATCATGAGAAGCCACGCCGCTTCGATCGTCCGAATCGTGGAGGTGCCTCTGATGAAGTCGTCGTCCGAGAGCCGCATTCCACGGACGGATGAGGTCGCGACTGCGCCCAGGAGACACGCTGCGGCTCCGGCCAGCAATGCGGCCACATCGCGCACGGGGTCCTCCGCGACCAGGCTCGGCACCAAAGCCGCCAGACTCAACACCAGCAGCGCCCAGCTCCCGGCGATCCAGTGGAGCACATTCCAGCGCGTCTGCAGCCGCGAGTGTCTTCGTGACCTGGCAGCGCCACCCGAGTCGAGCGCGCCCCACGCGCTGCCATCCCACCACCGCTGGGACCCGGATCCGTCGTCGTACCATCCTGCCGGTGCGGTCATCGCAGTGCCCTCTCGCGCTCGGCTCGCCGCTCTCTGCGCCCATCATGGGGTCAGGAAGAGCAGGGCGGAAGACCGGCCCCGGGTTCAGAGCCGCGCGCCGTCGTCGTGCTCGTCGCGGCCGGGGTGATTCCCCTTCCGCGCCTCGAACGCGAGGAACAGACCGAGAGACACGAGCAGACCGATCAGCAGGCCGAGCCACGGGCTGCCGAGGTAGGCGGCGCCGAGGACGCCGCCGGCGATCAGCACGGCGACGCTGCGCAGGATCAGCCACACGTCAGTGGCTCCGGTGGTCCTCGGGGTGCAGGCGCGGCGCGCGGCGCGGCTCGCTCACGCCCGAGGCGAAGATGTACCGGATCGCGCGCTGGCGCTGCCCCGCCCACGGCGCGAGCAGCTCGAGCATGCCGTCGTCGTCCACCCGGCTGCCGGTGAGCGCGTAGCCGACCTCGTGCGCGAGGTTGTAGTCGCCGACGCTGACCGCGTCCGGATCGCCGAACGCGCGGATCCGGGTCTCCGCCGACGTCCACGGGCCGATGCCGGGGAGGGACGTCAGGATCGCGTCGCGCGCGTCGGGCGCGGCGCTCTCGACCGCGCGGACGAGAGAGTCGCCGCGGCGGGCGACCTCGACGATCGTGCGGCTCTGCGGCGGTTCGAGGCCCGCGCGGTGCCACGCCCACGACGGGATGCGTCGCCAGCCGTCGATCGACGGGGGAGCGAACATCGGCTTCGGCGTCGGGCCGGGCACGCGCTCGCCGAACCACGTCACGAGCCGGCGCCACGCGGCGAACGCCTGGATCGCCGTCACCTTCTGCTCGGTGATGGACTGCGCGAGCAGGTCGAACGTGAGGTCGCCGCGGCCGATGCGCAGGCCGGGGTTGCGCCGATGGGAGTCCGCGATGAGCGGGTGCGGCGACGGGTCGAAGCCGGTGTCGTCGTCCTCGGCACCGCACAGCGTGGGCGCCTGCGCGATCGCCCACTCGCGTCCCGGTCCCCACGACGCGGCGCGCACGGATCCGTCGCCCATCTGCCGCAGCGCGAGGCTCGCGACGCCCTGCGGGGTGCGGATCGCGCGCCAGATCACTCCGGCGCTCCACGCCTGCGTCGGATCTCCCGGGCCGCGCTGGAACACCGCGACGGTCGCGTACAGGTCCAGCGGCCGCGCGGGCCGGTACACGGTCTCGAGGCGGGGCCCTGGATCCGGTCGAGGGTCGCGCTCGCGGACGGCGAGGCGCGACTCGAGCGCGGCGGACGGGATCATGCGCTCACGCTACGTGACGGGTCTGACAATCCCGGCGCGCGACGTCCGATCGCCGTCCGGTTGCTGAGCGAGCTTGCGAGCCGAAGCGACCGAGTCGACGTCGCTCTCGCGCTTGCGGTTGGTGATCTCGACTCGCTGGCGCTCGCTCGATGACCGCGCCCGGATCAGAAGCGGTCGGGCGAGGGCGCTCCCGAGCCGTAGCGCACGGCGACGTCGGCGTGGCGGTCGAAGCGGTAGCCGACGCCGCGCACCGTGCGCACGATGTCCTGGAATGCGCCGAGCTTCGAGCGCAGGCGGCGCACGTGCACGTCGATCGTGCGCTCGCCCGGGGCGTCGGCGTCGTTCGCGTCCCACAGGGACGAGACGAGCTCGGTGCGCTCGATCGTGCGGCCCTCGCGCAGCACGAGGTACTGCAGCAGCTCGAACTCCTTGAAGGTGAGGCCGGCCGACTCGCCGTCGATCACGACGCGCTTGCGGGAGATGTCGACCACGACGCCCCGGGCGGCCTCGGCCTGCTCGTCGGTCTCGGCCTTGGTGCGTGCGACCGCGCCGGGCTCGTGCAGTGCGAGCCGCACCACGTCGACGTCGCGGCCGCCGGCCTGCTGCGGGGCGAGCGCGACGGCCGCGTAGGTCTCGGCGCTGGGCGCGAGGTCGGCTATCGTGCGGCGCAGCGCCTCGACCAGCACCGGCAGGCTGACGCCGTCGGCCGCGGCCTTCAGCTCGTCGAGCCCGACGTACAGGGCGAATCCGCGCGGTGCGGCGGCGGGCTTGGGGACGGCCACGACCTCGGGGCGGTGGTCGGCGACCTGCGGCAGCGGGCGCAGGTGCCGCACCGGCGCGGGGGCGGTGACGGCGGTCGGTCGGTCGAGGAGGGCGGGAGCGTTCGTCATGATGATGTGTCCTTGCGGGATGCACCGTGGCGGTGCGGCTGTGCGTCGTGTCGACCGATCGCGCTCAGATGGCGACGGTCCCGGGGTGAGGGTCCGGTGATCCGGAGTCTCCGCTTCGCCGCCGCGGAGCGGCGGGCGAGGCTGGTGCGCTGGGGGTGGGGTCAGCGGCACATTCGACAGCACATGACAACGCGGCCGGGCATCATCATCCCGGTGGTCCCGTTCGCCTCCTGGGCGGACAGAAGCGTGGCGTTGTCAGACATGCGGCAATTGTGACCGGGCGTGTCGCAGCGTGTCAAACCGTTTCAGCGTTCCCCGCCTCACATGACGCAATGTGACATCCGACGTCCGCGCCCGGACGTCATTGTGCGAGAAACCGAGTCAGGCTGCTGAATCGCGCGAAGGATCGTCCTCGGTCGCCGCGAGGTCGCGCAGGAACCGGATCACCACGTCGCGCTGCTGACGCGTGAGGGCTGCCGCGAGGTCGAAGCGGCGGGCGTGCGAGCGGCCGATGCTGTCGCGCGCGGCGCGGCGCGTCTCGTCCAGCACCTCGACCACGACGCTGCGACGGTCGGTCGGGTGCGGCAGCCTGCGGATGTGCCCCGCGGCCGCGAGCCGGTCGAGCAGCTTGGTCGTGGACGCGGTCGAGATCCCGAGGTGCGCCGCGATCGCGCCCGGGGTGACGGCCTCCCCGTTCTCCAGGCCCACGATGATGAACCGGAGCGCGCGCATGTCGGTGGCGCCGAGCTTCATGTAGCGGCGGGAGGCCTCGCTCATCCGCTCGTCGGCCTCGCGCCACAGCCGCAGCGACCGCAGCACCTCGACGACCTGGTCGATCTCGGCGTCGTCGAGCCCGGAACGCGAGACGATCTCCTGCGCCGGGTCGAGCACGCGCGGATCGAACAGCGACGGATCGTCGCTCATGCGCGGTGTCGGGCGGGCCACACTCGAATGATATTCCCGCGGGAAGTAGGTAGCCATGAAGGTATCTAGCTAGGCTAGTGACATGAGCACGCGTCGCGACCAGGGTTCGTCGATCCGCGGAGTGCCGATGTGGCTGCGGGTGCTGCTGCCGGCGGCCCTCATCCTGATCTGGCTGACCGGCGCCGCGATCGGCGGCCCCTACTTCGGCCGCGTGGACGAGGTCTCGTCGAACGACCGCACCGCCTACCTGCCGACGACCGCCGAGGCGACCGAGGTGCAGGATCGGCTGGCCGGGTTCACGGAGGGCGACGCGATCCCGGCGGTGGTCGTGTTCGCCTCGGACGCCGAGATCGGCGCGGACGCGCTCGAGACGATCGCCGCGCGGATCGACGCCGCGGCCGCGGGCGACCTCGTCGTGGGGGAACCCTCGCCCCCGATCCCCTCGGAGGACGGGCGCGCGGTGCAGGCGTTCGTGCCGCTCGACGGCGACGCGGATCTCGGAGACGCCACGGTCGAGCTGCGCGACATCGTCGCCGACGGCCTGCCCGCGGGGATCGACGTCTACATCACCGGACCCGCCGGGTTCACGAGCGACCTCGTCGGAGCGTTCGCGGGCATCGACGGTCTGCTCCTCGGCGTCGCGCTGGCAGCGGTGCTGCTCATCCTGATCCTGGTGTACCGGTCGCTCCTGCTGCCCCTCGCGGTGCTCGCGACGAGCATGTTCGCGCTGTGCGTGGCGCTGCTGACCGTGTGGTGGCTCGCCAAGGCCGGCGTGCTGCTGCTCAGCGGGCAGACGCAGGGCATCCTGTTCATCCTCGTGATCGGCGCGGCCACCGACTACGCGCTGCTGTACGTCGCGCGCTACCGGGACGAGCTCGTGCGCACGCCGCACCGGTGGACCGCGACCGTGCGCGCGCTGCGGGGGTCGGTCGAGCCGATCGTCGCTTCGGGCGGCACCGTGATCGCGGGACTGCTGTGCCTGCTGCTGAGCGATCTGCGCTCGAACAGCGCCCTCGGACCCGTCGCGGCGATCGGCATCGCGTTCGCCATCCTCTCGGCCCTGACGCTGCTGCCGTCGGTGCTGCTCGCGCTCGGCCGCACCGCGTTCTGGCCGCGCCGGCCGCGCTTCGACCCGGACGTGCCCGAGGCGGGCGCCGCCGGCGGGCCATGGGCGCGCCTGTCCCGCGGGATCGCCCGGAGGCCGCGGACGATCTGGATCGTCACGGCCGCGGTGCTGGCGCTCGGCTGCATCGGATTGACGCAGCTGCAGGCGTCGGGTGTGCCGCAGTCGGAGCTCGTGCTCGGATCGTCCGAGGCGCGCGACGGCCAGCGGGTGCTCGGAGAGCACTTCCCGGCCGGATCGGGCAGCCCCGCCTCGGTGATCGCGCCCGAAGACCGCCTGCAGGATGCCGTGGACGTCCTGCTCGCGCACGATGGCGTGGCGGACGTGGCCGCGATCGTCGACCGCAGCGGCATGACCGCACCCGTCACGGAGGACGGAGTCGGCGCCTTCGGCCCGCCCGGCACACCCGCGCCCGAGCCCGTGGTCTCGGACGGCGCCGTGCTGCTGCAGGCGACGCTGTCGGACGCCGCGGATTCGCTCGCCGCCGAGCAGACCATCCGGGACCTGCGCGCCTCCTTCGCCGACGCGGCGCCCGGCGTGCTCGTCGGAGGATCCACCGCGACGGACCTCGATACGAACGAGGCGTCGATCCGCGACCGGACGCTGATCGTGCCGATCGTGCTCGGCGTGATCCTGGTGATCCTGATGCTCCTGCTGCGGTCGGTGCTCGCGCCGATCCTGCTGACGCTGACGACCGTGCTGTCCTTCGGCACCGCGATGGGCGTCGCGGCGCTCGTGTTCGAGCACGTGCTGGACGTCCCCGGAGCGGATCCGGCCGTGCCGCTGTACGGCTTCGTCTTCCTCGTCGCGCTGGGCATCGACTACAACATCTTCCTGATGTCCCGCGTGCGCGAGGAGTCGCTCGCGCACGGCACGCGGGAGGGGATCCTGCGCGGGCTGCGTCTCACAGGCGGCATCATCACGTCGGCGGGGCTCGTGCTCGCGGCGACGTTCACCGCGCTGTCGGTGATCCCGGTGCTGTTCCTCGTGCAGATCGCGTTCATCGTGGCCTTCGGCGTTCTGCTGGACACGTTCGTGGTGCGCTCGCTGCTCGTGCCGGCCCTCGCGACGGACGTCGGCCGCGCGATCTGGTGGCCGTCGAAGCTGTCGCGCGGGGAGCGGTGATGCGTCATCCGCACGCCTCTCCGCCGGCGGATCCGGCATAGGCGACGACCAGAGCGCCGCCCGGGCCGTCGGCGGTGAACAGCAGGTCGATCTCCTGGAGGGCGGTCGGGCGACCGAGGACGGCGCCCTCGAGGTCGACGTACTCCACGGCGGAGGCGTCGAGGCACGCGCGGGCGGCCACGTCGGCCGTCGCGGGCGTGATCGCCATCGCGTAGTCGGCGGGGACCTCGACATCCTTGGGATCGAGCGTGCGGAACCGGGGGATCTCATGGCGGCCGCGCTGCACGATGCCGTCCGCCGTGAAGCCGGACAGCCTCCACTGCAGCGCGGTGTACACCTCGTCGCTGCTGCGATCCGCGAGCGTGCGCAGCGAGGTCGCGGTGTACTGGGCCGTGAGGAAGTCGTCCTGCGCGCCGATCCACGCGGCATAGGCGTCGCGTGCGGCGTCGGTCTCGGACGCGACGACGACCGCGTCCGGCGGGATCGTCGGCTCGGCATCCCCCGTCGGCGTCGCGTGTCCCGCCGGCGGGCGCTCCGTCGGTGCCGTGTGCCGCGCGGCTGCGTCGCTGCAGCCCGCGAGGAAGACGATCGCGACCAGGACGAGGGCGGGAGGGATCCGGAGGTTCGCCATGATGCCGACGCTAGGTTTCGGCCCGGGCCCGGATCCGGTCGTCCACAGCGAATCGCCAGCGCGGAGCGATCCTGTGGGCTGTGGACGGACGTAATCTCTCTGCGTGACCGAGTTGAGCTTCACGAATGACAAGACCGCCTCGCGCTACGAGCTGCGCCGTGGCGACGAGCTGGTGAGCGTGCTCGACTACCGCGACAACGGCCGGACGGTCGCGCTCACGCGCGCGTTCACGAACCCGGTCCACCGCGGCCACGGGTACGCCGCCGTCGTCACCGACCGCGCCGTCGCCGACATCGAGGCCGCGGGCGACCGCACCGTGCTGCCCGTCTGCTGGTACGTCGCCGACTGGTTCGCCGAGCACCCCGAGCGCGCCGCGGTCCTGGAGGGCGCCGGCGCACGCTGACCCGCCGCCGATCCGGGGCAGCTGTCAGACGGGCAGGGCGTCGTTCGATCCGACCCGCAGCGCGGGGCGCGCTCGACCGCGGGCTCGGCGCCGGGTGAGTGCCGAGGGCGCCGCGCGGTAGATGCCGCGGGGATCGATCCACGGTGGGGCCTTGATCTCGGGCACGCCGCGGTTCATCCGGATCGCCCAGCCCGCAGTGTCGATCGTGTGGTGGTGCCACCAGCACAGGAGCACTCCGTTGTCGGTATGCGTCGGTCCGCCCTTGGCATGGTCCTCGACGTGGTGCACCTCGCACCACGCGGCCGGGATCGTGCACCCCGGGATCACGCAGCCGCCGTCGCGGGCGGTGATCGCCCGGCGCTGGTGGTGGTTGAACAGACGCTCCTTCGTGCCGAGCCGGACGATCCTGCCGGCGCGGTCGAACACGACCTTCTGCACGGCTCCCGTGCATGCGATGCGGTGGGCGAGCGCCGCGGGCGCGGGCGTATCGATGCCGTCGATCGTGGCGACCCCGGTCGGTGAGACGAGGTCCTCGAGCGCGACGTGCACCAGTAACGTCGGCGCGGCGCCGCCGAGGGACGGCGTCTCCTCGCTGCGCGCGGCGGCCTCGAGCGCGATCAGGAGCACGTCGTGCCGCTTCTGCGCGGCGGTGCGCAGGTCGGGGATGACGTCGTCTCCCGTCCAGGGCTCATCCGGATCCTTGAGCCCCGGTTCGGTGCCGAAGCGGACGGCGGGGTTCCCGTGGGCGTCGTTCAGGCGCTGCAGCTGCGCGGCGAGCTCGGGCGTTCCGGCCCCGTGGATGCGGTGCAGGCCGTCTCTCAGTGGGCCGATCGTGATGCCTCGCCGCGCGGCTGCGCGCTCGGGGTCGGGCGGTGTGCCGTCTTGATCCAGCAGCATGCTCCAGGTCTGGACGTGCACCTTTAGCTCGGCGAACGTCGCCGGCAGCGCACCCGTGCCGGATCCCGTGGCCAGGTCGACGAGCGACTCCTCCGCCAGGGCGGCCACCTCGGGGTCGGAGCGGTGCTCCACGCTCTGGAGCATGCCCGAGATCAGGCCTGCCGCGTCGGTGCCGATGCCGCCGGCGTCGACCGCCGCGGCCAGCGCGGGGAGGAGGGGAGGCATGGTCTCGCCGGTGAGCGACTCGCGAGGCGACGTCCGGGCATCGAGCCGGACGCGTCGCCACACCTCGGCGGTCGGCGCCTGCGTCAGCCGTTCCACCAGCTCGGCGCCGTTCCGACAGCCGTGCCGAGCGGCGAGGTTCTCGTCCCCGAGGCGCTGGGAGCGCTTCGCGATCTCTCCCGCGGCGCGCACGCGCAGCGCATCGATGATGCGGCCGCTCGCCTCGACCTCGCGGGCGAAGTCGAGCACGTCCGCGTCGGAGAGGCCGCCGATCCTGGCGAGCTGGTCGCGCAGCTCCCACCCGGCGAGCCCGACTCGACTGACCGCGTCGAGCGGATCTTCGAAGTCGGGTGTGTGGTCCATGATCTCAGTATAGTACGTAGATACGACATTGGAAAGAGCTCGGTGGAACGAGTTTCGAAGAGAGATTCGAGTGAGCCGCACCCTCGGAAGCCGCGATAGCGTGGCGCGCATGCGCATCCTGATCATCGGCGGCACCGGCAACATCAGCTCTCACGTCACCGCTCGGGCGGTGGAGCGAGGGCACGAGGTGACGCTGCTCAACCGCGGCAACCGCCCGCTGCCCGACGGCGTGCGGGGAATCATCGGTGACGCGGGCGATCCGGAATCCATCGCGAGCGCGATCGGCGACGAGACCTTCGACGTCGTGGCGAACTTCCGCAGCTTCTCGCCGCAGCAGGTGGCCGACGACATCCGGATCTTCGACGGGCGCGTGGGGCAGTACCTCTACATCTCGAGCGCGTCGGCGTACCAGAAGCCGATCGCGCAGCTGCCGATCGTCGAGTCGACGCCGCTGCGCAACCCGTTCTGGCAGTACTCGCGCGACAAGATCGCGAGCGAGGACCTGCTGGTCGCGGCATATCGCGAGAGCGGCTTCCCGGTCACGATCGTGCGCCCGAGCCACACCTACGGCGAGTCGCTGATCCCGATCGAGGGCGCGTGGACGGCGCTGCAGCGCATCCTGGACGGCCGGCCGATCGTGGTGCACGGCGACGGGACGAGCTGGTGGACGCTCACGCACTCCCGCGACTTCGCGCGCGCGTTCGTCGGCCTGTTCGGCAACCCGCACGCGATCGGCCAGGCCGTGCACATCACGAGCGACGAGAGCCTGACGTGGGACGAGATCGCTCGGCAGCTCGGCCGGGCGCTCGGCCGCGAGCCCGAGATCGTGCACATCGCGTCGGAGGCGATCGCGCGGGAGATCCCGGCGATGGGGCCGGGCCTCGTCGGCGACAAGGCGCACTCCGTGATCTTCGACAACACGCGGATCAAGCAGCTCGTGCCCGGATGGGTCGCGACCACGCCGTTCGCGGAGGGCGCCCGTGAGATCGTCGCCTGGTACCTCGCCGACGAGTCGCGCCAGAAGGTGGATCCGGATCTGGATGCCGCGTTCGACCGCCTGATCGCGAGACACGGGGCCTAGGAGCAGCCGGCGCCGGAGGGGTCCTCGATGCAGTCCTGCTGGACGAGCGCGGTGTGGACCTCGACGATCCGGATGTCGCGGGCCGCCGCCGGCGCGGAGATCACGCCCTCGACGGTGCGGGTTCCCCACTCGCCGAAGTCGACGACGGCCGTGTAGAGCGCCGTGACGGTCAGCGTGTAGGTGCCCTTCTCGGCGTAGGCGTGGCTGGTGTCGGTCGGGCTGAACTCGGCCTGGCCGAGGGTCTGCCAGGCCGCTCCGCCGTGGCCGGACTCGGTGACGGCGCCGTCTCCCCAGTCCTGCCGGAAGCCGGCCGGGGTGAAAGTGACCGCGACCGGGAACCCGAACAGCTCGCCGCCGATCGTCTGCGCGCTCGAGCGGGAGATGCTGTTGAGCGGCATGTTCTTCGCACCGACGCCGTCGGGCTCGGTCGCGACCGACGGCGGCGTCGGCACGAAGCTCGCGAGGTCGGTGATCGTCACCACCTCGGGCGGGGCGACGGGCTCCTCGGGCTCGGGGTCGGTCTCCTCCGGCTCGGGGACGTCGATCGCGCACTCCGTGCCGACGACGGTGTTCGTGTCGTCGAGGCAGACGATCGGGGCGTCGGACTCGTCCGGGGGAGGGACGTACGGGGCTGGGCCGGTGGGTGGGGCGTAGGAGCCGATTGGGGTGTGGCCAGAGTCCGGTGTGGCTTGATTGTCATTGCCGAGGTCGACCGTTGCGCCGATGTCGACTCCGGCGCCGGTGTTGGTCGCAGCCGGGGCGGTTGCGCTGCAAGTTCCGGTGCGGATTTGGAACGCTGTGCAATACGAACCTGCGCCGGTTGCGGATATCGGCACGATCGTGAGCGCCGCCGCGATCGCCACGATCGTCTTCAGCATGACTCGCTCAATAGCTTGCTCTCGGCAACCTTCATGGTGTCTGGCTGGCGTCCGGACATTGTGATGCCCAGCAGATACAGCTTGGGTGCATCAGGAAGCGTGACGTCCTTGCCATCCGCGTTGATAAGCCGCAGGTCCGTGTCGTCCACGCAGACATTGAGCAGGACGTCTGCGAGTCCGGCGGTGATCGTGACGCCACCGCGGTCAATGCTCTTTAGTGTCGTTTCGCCCTCGAACCGCAAACCGGCGGCTTCCGCTTGTCGACGAATCTCCGCGTCGGTTTCCCGAACACCTCCAGTGAGGAAATCCAACGGCTCCGCGGAACTGTCCCCTGAGTAGTAGGCGTTCACTGCTGCGTTGTACGCCCGATATCGATCCTCAGCCGCCGCAAACGCCTCCTCTTCACTCGCGAACCCGGTCGCACTCGGCGAAGGCGACTGCGACGGATCCGGTGCCGGCGTGGCGGCGCATCCGGCCAGCCCCAGCGCGAGCAGGGCGACAAGACCGGCGGGGGCACGACGCGACAGCATGCCCCCAAGGTAGGGCGCAAGCGCGACCCGTCGCGTGATTTATCCCCAGTCGCAGGCATCGCCATAGGGTCGATCGCATGAGGCTGTGGTCCCTGCATCCGTCGCTGCTCGATCGGCAGGGTCTCACCGCCGCGTGGCGCGAGGCGCTGCTCGCGCAGGCGGTGCTGCTCGGACGCACGCGCGGCTACACGAGGCATCCGCAGCTCGAGCGCTTCCGCGCACAGGAGCACCCCGCCCAGGCGATCGGCGCGTACCTCGCCACCATCGCCGAAGACGCCACGCGCCGCGGCTACCGCTTCGACGAGACACGCATCGACACGGCCGCGGCCGGACCGGTCGAGATCCCCGTCACATCGGGCCAGATCGAGTTCGAATGGCAGCATCTGCTGCGCAAGCTGGCGCAGCGATCGCCCGACGTGCATGCCGAGGTCTCGCGAGGCGGGCCCATCCTGCACCCGCTGTTCACCGAGATCCCGGGCGAGATCGCGTCCTGGGAGCGAGGCTAGAGCCCGAGCCACTCCAGGATCAGGTCGGCCGCCGGATCCGGGTTCTTGATCATGGTCTCGTGACCGCTGCCGGGGACCTCCTCCAAGCGGGCGCGCGGCAGCGATGAGGCGACGAACTCGCACCACTCGCGGGGTGCGACCGTGTCGGCCCCGCCGCGCAGCACCAGCGCGTCGCCGGTCACGCGCGGATACGCGAGCTCGGGCCTGTGGACGAGCATCGCGCGCATCTTCTGGTGCAGGTGCGGGCCGGAGCGCAGGTACTCGCGCGCTCCCGTGAGCAGCACGCGGGGGCTCTCGTCGATCAGGTCGCGCGCGAGCTTGCGCACCTGGATCCACGTGCGGCGCTGCCCGACCTCGACGGTCGGCCCGAGCAGGACGAGGCGCGCATCCGGATCCGGATGTCTCGCGGAGACCTCGACGATCACCTGCGTGCCCATGGAGTGTCCGATGAGGACCGGATCGCGCACGTCCTGCGCGCGCAGGAACGCCGCCACGACGTCCGCCAGCCGTTCGACCGTGGGCGTGCGCGGCGGCTCGGGCGCCTCGCCGTAGCCGGGCAGGTCGATCGCGATGACGCGGCCGTGCGGCGCAAGCAGCTCGGCGAGCCCGGTGAAGACCGTCCGCCCCATGCCGATGCCGTGGACGAGCACGAACGTGACGTCGCCGGATCCGCGCGCCTCCCAGATCAGGGTCGCCCCGTCGTGCGTGAACGGGGTCGCCGGATGGTGGGTCGGATCCGAGGGCATGGATAGAACGTAATGGAGCGCCCGCGAGTCCGACCGACACCCCGATCGTCGAGTGAGCACGACGGCGCGGGTCGAAATGAACCTCCGCGGTGGCCATGCTTGGCGCATGGGTGGCTTCAAGCGGTGGTTCCTGCGGGTGCTGAATCGGACGCTCAATCCCCTGACTCTGCGCGCGGCGCGATCGGGGCGCGGGCCGTTCTCACTGGTGGAGCACGTCGGGCGGAGGACCGGGCGGGTGTTCGAGGCGCCGCTGATCCTCGCCCGGGTCGACGGCGGGTTCGTCGCCGAGCTGACGTACGGGGACCAGGTCAACTGGTACCGAAACGTCGTGACAGGCGGCGGGCGCGTGCTGTGGCGCGGCGAGTGGTACCGGATTACCGGTGTCTCGCCCTGCGGCGTGGACGAGGGGATGCGGGCGTTCGGGGTCCCGGCAGCGTGGGTGCTGCGGGTGCTGAGGCGGCGGGAGTTCCGGTTGCTGCGGGTTGAGGCGGATCAGCCGACGTAGGCCTGCAGCAACGTCATGGCGTTCGGCAGACCGAACGCGAGGAGGGAGACGACGATCGCGCCACCCCATGCCATGCGCACGCGCTTCGCCCCGTGCACCTCGCGCTGAAGCGCCGCGAAGCGCTCGACGTCGGCGGGGTCATAGAGAGGCAGGGCGCCCCACCGGGTCGCATCGCTAACGGCCTGCTTCAAGGTCGTGAGCGTTGGCGCGTCGAGCACGAGCGGCTGCCGCTGAAGCCACCTCGCGATCTTCGTGGCCTTCATCACAACAACGTCCTCGGGTTGCTCACGAATGGTGATCTCGCGGGCGCCGACGACGGCCAAGACCGGCGTCACCGGTACCGTTCCGAGATCCGCGAAGATCTGGCGGACGCGCTTAGCCTCGAAGCGCGAATTTCGAAGGTGCTCGGTCTTCTGTCCGTTCACCAGAATGCGGCGGCTTCCGACCCACACCTTCGCGTTCTCGTGGAACTTGCTGTTGATCGTGAAGACGCCCGCGGCGCCGACGGCCACGTGGTCGATATCGCTGCCGCGTGTGCCGACCGGTACGGAGTGCAGGACGAGCCACTCCGGGCCGAGGGAGCTGAGATAGCCGGCGACTTCGAGCTCGCCGAGGGCGCCGAGATACCAAGGGCGAGTGTCAGTAGACAGTGGGCTGCGGCCGAACATCCGGGACAGGACTGACCGTGTAGAGGCTGCCCCCTGGATACGCAGACACTCCGCAATGACCGAGGCAGCTGGCGAGCAGTGAGACAACACCGGGGGCACGCAGAAACCCTAGTGGTACTCGTGCGAAGACGAGATCGCTAGCGCCGCTTGATGGCGCTGGTTCCTGCCGCAAACGCGAATCGACGACGACTCCTACTATCGGTTCGTTGGCATCGACGTCAGCCGCGCTGGCGCAGCGAACTGAAATTGCTCGCCGTCTCGGAATACAAGCCCGAGTCCAACTCCCTCCAGATAGTCTCGCAGGTCTGCCGTGGGGCGCTCGGGCAGCAGTACGGAGCACCGCAAGTTATCGACGGCGACGTGACGCTTGTAGTCGTAAAGCTGACCCACCGCCATGCGGATGTCCGAGCGATTTGAGAACGCTTTGGCTTCATACAGGACCTTGTCGGTTTTGTCGTAGACATCGGTGAGGAGGCGAGTTCTCTCACTTGGGATATCGATCGCCCACCGGGTGAACTCGTGACCGCGCTGAGACGAGATGAAGCGATCAACCAGAGTCGACTCGCGTCGGATGGATAGGCCGCCTAAACGATTGCTAGTTTCGAAGAACTCAGTTGAGTTGATTTCTCTGGGTACTTCGAATGAGCGAAGCTCGCGCGGAACTCCCGAGGGGCCAACCGATTCCATGACGCTCGCAGGGATCGAATCCACCGGACGCAAGCGGAACACAAGTACGGTGCGGAGCTTGCCGTCCTCGCCTCTCCCGGGATGACGCTCATAGGGCGTCACCGCGTCTAGGTGGAACTCGCCGATGTACTCGTGAATCCGTGTCTGCTTGCCTGGCACTGTGCCCACGGCGTGGAAGGCGTGCAACCTTCTGTTTCGCGTGGCATGGGTCAGAATCGAAGAGTTCCCGCCCTTCGTGGTTTGATCCCCGGATGGGCCCGCGCCTGTGTAGTAAAAGATGGAACCGTCGGGCGAGAAGCCGTCGTACACATAGCCGAACTGGCTACTCTTCTCCGGATCGGCGAACACAAAGACAGTGTTGGATGTGTCGCTCGCGACGATTCCACCCGAGGACACGGCGCCACCGTATTCAACGACGAGGTCGCTTCTTGTGTAGTAGTCACCAATGACGAGCGGGAGAGCCGAGGACACGATGCGATGCTACCTGAATACGGCGAGCGTGTTCAGCAAGAGAAGCGATGGAATGTCAGCGGGGGCCCACTGAATGGTGTGAAGTGAGCTACGTGGGAGCCAGCGTAATTCCGCGTGCTCTCGCGCGCGCGGCTCGCCGGCCAGAAGACGGCATATAAACGTAGTGAGATGCACGATCCCAAACGGGTACTCGTGCGAGTGAACTCCCAGGGGGCTATCCACACGGATCTTGCAGCCGAGCTCTTCCTGAATCTCGCGAACAACTGCGTCCTCGGGTGTTTCGTCGGCCTCGATCTTCCCGCCGGGGAACTCCCACATCCCGGGGAGGGACTGATCCGGTCCGCGCCTGGCGCACAGCACCAGCCCATCGCGGACGATCACCGCGCCGACGACGTGGATCTCCTTGACCATGACCCTCCGTTCGCGGCCAGCCTAGGGCGAGCTGAGCATCCGACCCCTCCCCGGCGGTCCTCCACGGCAATGTCCGACCCCGTCCTTACCGTGGAGGCATGCGGATCCTGCACACCTCTGACTGGCACATCGGGCGGTCCTTCCACGGGCACTCCACGCTCGAGGCGCTGCGCGGTGTGCTCGCGGAGCTGACCGCGCAGGTGCGCGAGCACGAGGTCGACGTCGTGGTCATCGCGGGCGACGTGTTCGACTCCGCGACGCCCGCGGCCGCGTGCTACACGCTGCTGACCGACGTGCTGCGCGAGATCAGCGGCACCGGGGCGCAGATCGTCCTGACGAGCGGCAACCACGACAACGCCGCGCGCCTCGGGTTCATGGCGCCGCTGCTGCGCGACGGGATCCATGTGATCACCGACGCCGCGAGCGTTGGCACGCCCGTGACGCTCGCCGATGAGCACGGACCCGTGCACTTCTACGGCATCCCGTACCTCGAGCCGATCCTCGTCCGCAGCGTGTGGGCCAGTGCCGAGCTGCGCACGCAGGAGCAGGCGATCGGACACGCGATGGGCCTGATCGGGGCGGATCGTGCGGAGCGTGGCGGGCGGTCGATCGTCGTGTCGCACTGCTTCGCCGCCGGTGTCGAGCCGAGCGCGGGCGTGGAGCGCGAGATCCGACAGGGATCGCTCGACGTCGTCCCGCTGGCGAGCTTCGACGGGCCCGACGGTGCTGATCGACCGAGTTATGTCGCGCTCGGCCACATCCACGGACGCAGCCGCCTCGCCGACCACATCCGGTACAGCGGCGCGCCCCTGCACTACAGCTTCAGCGAGGCGGACAAGCCGCGCGGCTCGTGGCTCGTCGACCTCGACGCCGACGGGCTCGCGCGCGTCGAGTGGCTCGCGCTGTCCGTGCCGCGCCCGCTCGTCACCCTGCGCGGCACGCTCGAGGAGCTGCTCACGCTCGCCGAGCACGACGCACACGTCGACTCCTGGATCTGCGCCGTGCTGACCGACGCGACGCCGCAGTCCGACCCGATGCGCCGCCTGCAGCAGCGCTTCCCGTTCTGCGCCACCATCCAGCCCGACCCGCAGGGCCGCGCCGCGGACGACGGTCTCAGCTACCGCGCCCGCGTGCAGAAGGCGGTCAGCGACGTCGAGCTCATCGACACCTTCCTCACCCACGTGCGCGAGGGCGAGGGGCCGACCGGCGGCGAGAGCGAGCTCATCCGCGAGATCGTCGACACCCGCAGGATCGCCGAGAACGAAGCCGCGGAGGTGACGGCATGAGGATCCACCGGGTCGAGATCGAGGGGTTCGGGCCGTTCCGCGCGCGCCAGACCGTCGACCTCGACGCGTACGCCGACGACGGCATCTTCCTCATCTCCGGCCGCACCGGCGCCGGCAAGTCGAGCATCCTCGACGCCATCTGCTTCGCGCTGTACGGCTCCGCCCCGCGCTACGAGGACGGCGGCGACAAACGCCTGCGCAGCGACCACGCCGAGCCCGAGGACCCGACCGAGGTCGCCCTCGAGTTCACCACCGGCGGCCGCACCTGGCGCATCGAGCGCAGCCCCGAGTTCTTCCGGCCCAAGAAGCGCGGCGAGGGCTTCACCCCGCAGAAGGCCGAGGCGCGCATGTTCGAGCGCGTCGACGGCGAGTGGATCGGACGCGCCTCGCGCCCCGTGGACGTCGGGACCCTCATCGACGAGGTCATCGGACTCACGCAGCAGCAGTTCCTGCAGGTGATCCTGCTCGCCCAGGGCCGCTTCGCCCGCTTCCTGCTCGCCAAGAACGACGAGCGGCAGGCGCTGCTGCGCACCCTGTTCGGCACCAAGCGCTTCGAGGAATACGAGAAGGCGCTCGACGAGCGCCGCAAGGATGCCCTCGCCCGCGTCGAGAGCCAGGGCCAGGCGCTGACCGCCCGCCTCGATCACGCCGAGGGCACCGCCCGCGACATCCTCGAACCGCTTGACGGCGATCCGTCGCTCGATGAGCGGATCGGATGGATCGGCCGCGCCGCCCTGCGCGCCCGACACCTCGCAGAGGAGGCCGACGCGCACCAGCAGCAGGCGATGCGGGCGCTCACCGCGGCCGAGGCCGTGCACTCCGAGCGCACCGCGCAGCGCGACAAGCAGCAGCGACGCGACACCGCGCGGGAGACCCTCGCCGGGCTCGAGGAGCGCGCGGGGGAGATCGCCGCGCTGCGCGCCGAGCGCGATGCCGCCCAGCGGGCCGAGCCCGTCCGCGCCCCGAAGGACGCCGCCGGCCGCGCGCTGGTCGCGCTCAATGCCGCCAACGACTCGCTGGACGACGCCCGCGCCTCGTGGGGCGACGCCGCCCAGGCCCACGGCGATGCAGCAGCGCTCGATGAGTTCATCGGCGCGGCGCAGCAGCGCATCGGCGGGTGGCTTCCGCTGCGTGAGGTCGAGACCCGCCTCGACCTCGACGAGCAGACCCTCGTGGCCCTGCGCGAGCAGGCCCAGGATGCCGCTCGCCGCGCGACCGACCTGGACGAGCGCGCGAAGGCGCTGCCCGCGGAGCGCGAGCGGATCCAGGCTGCGCTCGACCGTGCCACGCACGCCGCCGCGACGCTCGACTCGGTGACCCAGTCCGTGACCGTGCTCGAGACGCAGCTGGCCGCCGCGCGCTCGGTCGCGGCGCTCGCCGAGGCGCAGCGCGCCGCATTCGATGCGCTGCAGCAGGCCAAGACCCGCAAGGCCGAGGCCGAGACGCACCACGCCGACCTGCAGGCGCGGCGGTTCGCCGGCATGGCGGGCGAGCTCGCCGCCGAACTCGTCGACGGCGAGGCCTGCGCGGTCTGCGGTTCCACCAGCCACCCCGCGCCCGCCACGCGCGGCGACGACGCCGTCACGGTCGAGGACGTCGACGGCGCCGACGCCGCGCGCCGCGAAGCGACCGCCGCGTACGAGGCCGCCAACGCCGCTTACACCGATGCCGACCGCACCCACTCCGACGCGCAGAAGGACGCCGGCGGGCGCACGGTCGACGACCTCACCGCGGCCCTCGACGCCACGCGCACCGAGCTCGAGACCGCCGAGGCCGCTGCGACCGAGAAGGAGCGGCTCACGGCCGAGCGCACAGCGCTCGACGCCGAGGAGCAGCGTCACGACGCCGAGCGCGCCACCGTCATCGCCGAGCGCAGCGACCTCGACGCGCGCATCCAGGCCGCCTCCGCCGCGCTGGAGAAGGACCGCGCGGCCGTCGCCGAGGCCCGCGGTGACGCGGACTCGGTCGCCGCGCGGATCGACGCCGAGCAGTGCCTGGTCGTCCTGGCCGGCGCGTACGCCGAGGCGCAGCGCGAGGCCGCCCGCGCCGAGAAGGCCGCCGTCGACGCCACCGAGGCGCTGCAGGTGGCCGTCGACGAGGCCGGGTTCGACGACGCCTCCGCCGCGATCGCCGCGCTGCGCGGGGCCGCCGAGCGCGCAGCGCTGGACGCGCGGATCCAGGACCACGACACCGCGCTCGCCGCCACGCGGTCGACGCTGCTCGAGCTCGAGCTCGAGGTGCTGCCCGAGGAGCTCGTCGACATCGCCCAGAGCGCCGCCGCGGTCGACGACGCGAAGGCCGCCTGGTCGCTCGCGGTCAAGGAGCACACCACCGCGAGCGAGCGAGCGCGTGGGCTCGAGGACGCGGTGCGGCGCATCGACGACGCGCACACGCAGATCGCCGAGCTCGCGGCCGAGGCCGCCGAGATCAAGCGCCTCGCTGACACCGTCGCCGGTCGCGCCAACAACAGCAAGCGCATGAAGCTCGAGACCTTCGTGCTCGCCGCCGAGCTCGAGGAGATCGTCGCGGCGGCGAACGTCCGCCTTGGTGAGATGTCCGCCGACCGCTACCGGCTCCAGCACACCGACGCGCTCGCCGCTCGCGGCGCGGCGTCCGGACTCGGGCTCGAGGTCATGGACCAGTTCACCGGCCGCGCCCGCCCCGCGCACTCGCTGTCCGGCGGCGAGACATTCCTCGCGTCCCTCGCCCTCGCGCTGGGACTGGCGGAGGTCGTCACCAGCCGGGCCGGCGGCATCCGGCTCGACACGCTCTTCATCGACGAGGGCTTCGGCTCGCTCGACGCCGAGACTCTCGACACCGCCATGCGCACGCTCGATGAGCTGCGCCAGGGTGGCCGCACGGTCGGCATCATCAGCCACGTCGAGGCCATGAAGGAGCAGATCCCGGCCCAGTTGCGCGTCGAGCAGACCCCGCAGGGCTGGAGCCGCGTGGTTCAGGATGGTGTGCACCAGCACGCCGCCGCGGCGCTCTGAGAGCGAGGAGAGCCATGGACAAGCGGAAGGTCACCGGAGCGGTGCTGCTCGGCGCCGCGGCGCTCGTCTACGGCGTCTCGCCGATCGACCTCATCCCGGACGTGCTGCTGCCGCTCGGCATCGCGGACGACGCCACGTTCC
The DNA here is from genome assembly GCF_039605615.1 of Microbacterium rhizophilum. Lineage (NCBI taxonomy): Bacteria > Bacillati > Actinomycetota > Actinomycetes > Micrococcales > Microbacteriaceae > Microbacterium > Microbacterium rhizophilum. Next base: position 168,212 of record NZ_JBCNUN010000003.1, read on the forward strand.
TCGTCGGCGCCGCGCTCGGCGTGTGGAAGCTGCTCTCGAGCGCCCGGAAGAAGAAGCCGAAGGACTGAGTCGGCGGAACGCGCGGGGTTTCGACGGCTTCGTGGCTCGAACACCGATGCGCGGCATCGTCGCAACAAGCCGGCAACACGTGCTCAGTAGGCTGAGCCCCATGAAGACCGGTTCGATCTGGACGATCCTCGGCGTCGTGATCGCCGTCGCGATCGCGTGGTTCCTGGTCGAGGCGCTGTTCTCGATCATGTGGGTCATCGCGAAGCTCGGCGCCGTCGCGCTGGTCGCGGTGATCGTGTATGTCCTCCTGCACCGCTTCCTCGACCGAGCGGGAAGGGACTGACGGTCATGGAGTTCCCCCCTCTCGCGACGAGCTTCACGGTCTCGCTGCCCGCCTGGATCCGCGACGAGCTCGCGAACGTGCCCGACGTGATCCCGGAACTCGACGACCGGATGGCGCTCGTCAACCGCCTCGCCGACCGCAACTGGCGCGAGGGCAACGGCGGCCCGTTCGCGGCGCTCATCGCCGAGGCCGAGACCGGGCGCATCGTGTCGGTCGGCGTCAACGTCGTGCTCGCCTCGAACATCTCCCTCGGCCACGCGGAGGTCACCGCCATCGGCATGGCGCAGGCCCGCCTCGGCGCGTGGGACCTCGGTGGCACCCGCGCCGATGGCAGTCCGCAGCCCGCGCACGAGCTGCTCGTCAACTGGCGCCCGTGCGTGCAGTGCTACGGCGCCGCGATGTGGTCGGGCATCCGCACGCTCGTGATCGCCGGATCCGGCCCCGAGTGCGAGGAGCTCACGACCTTCGACGAGGGCCCGATGATCGACGACTGGGCCGAGGCGTTCGAGGCGCGCGGCATCCGGGTCGTGCAGGGGCTGCGCCGCGAGGAGGCCGTCGACGTCTTCCGCGCCTACCGCGACGCCGTCGACAGCGACGCCGTCACGGTCTACAACGCCCGGTCCGGCGGCTGAGCCGGCTTCGACTCGCTCAGCCACCGGTGGGGTCCGGCAGCGTGACCGGATCAAGGATCACGCGGCGACGGTCGCGCATCCACACGACGCCGTGCTCGCGGCGCTCCGCGGGCGTCGCGAAGCGGTAGCGGAACGAGACCACCCGGATCCACCGCGGACGCTCGCCGTCGAACGGATCCGTCCGCAGCATCCGCAGGGTCGGGCGATCCGCCTGCAGCAGCCGCACGATCAGCACCCGGAACCAGTCCTCGAGGTGGCGCCCCAGCGGCAGGAACCACATCAGCCAGTCGAGCCGCAGGTGATACGGGGCGAACTGTCCCGGCACCCGGTGCTGGTCGCCCGGCTTGCCCTTGAACTCGTACTCGCGCCACTCGGCGCGCGTTGGATCCTCGCTCGACGTGCCCTGGATGATCCACTCGATCCGCTGCTTCGTCACGGTGCCGAACGCGCCGTACGCGTTGGCGAGGTTCCAGCGGTTGAACGCGGCGTTCATCAGCTGATTGCGCGAGAACAGGTTGCGCGCCGCCGGCCAGCTGAGCACGACATACCCCGCCGTGACGACGAGCGTGACGACCAGCCAGTACAGCGGGATCTCCTCGGTCGCCGCGCCGACGCCCGGCACGGCGATGGCCGCGGCGGCGAGCACGATCGTCGACCAGTTCAGCCACGCGAAGTTGCCCGTCACGACGAGCCACAGCTGCGACAGGATCAGGATCGCCGCCGCGATCGCGCCGATCAGCTGCGGAACCGGATCCGGGATCCACAGACCCAGGATCGGCGCGAACAGCAGCCACGGCACGATCAGCTGGGCGAAGTGGTTGCCGAGCACCTCGCCCTTGTGCACCCAGCGGGGCAGCAGGTGCGCCCGCCGGCTGAGCGGGCCAGGCATCGGCTGGGTCTCGTGGTGATAGGTCAGCGCCGTGAGGTCGCGCCACTCGCGCCCGCCGCGGATCTTGATCATCCCGGCGCCGAACTCGAGCCGGAACACCAGCCACCAGAACAGCACGATGACGTGCACGGTCGGCGGCTGCTGCGCCGACCCGAGGAACGCGGCGAGGAACCCCGCTTCGAGCAGCAGCATCTCCCAGCCGAAGCCGTAGAAGGTCTGCCCGATCGACACGATCGACATGTACCCGAACCACAGCACGAGGAAGCAGAGCATCGGCACCCAGGGCGGCCCGAGCTGCGGCACGCCCGCGACGAGCAGGACCGACAGGACGATACCCGCCACGCACAGCGCGACGAGCCGGCGATCCGTGTACCGGATCCAGCGGAACAGCGTCGGCCGCACGGCCTTGGCGGCGCGCTTCGAGGACGCCGCCCATTCGAGCAGCTCGGGGGCGGGGAGGAGCCCGCGTTCGCCGAGCAGCGGGCGGAACTGGTTCAGGGTCGAGACGAACGCGACGAGGTACAGCGCCGCGATGCCGCGCTGCAGCACCTCGCGCGCGAGCTGGAAGTCGAGCGCCGCGAAGCCGTCCATGGGGTCAGGCTAGGGATGCGGCGGCGGGCCTGTCGCGGGGGTTGACGGCGCGTGCGAGCCGCTTGGGCTCGCCTTCGCCTCGCTCAGCAACCCGCGGCGGTCACGCGAACTGCGGGAGGGCCTCGTCGAGCTCCGCAAGCCAGGCGCGGGCGTTGCCGTCCGACGGCGCGCGCCAGTCGCCGCGGGGCGAGAGCGAGCCGGAGGGGGCGACCTTCGGACCGTTCGGGATCGCCGAGCGCTTGAACTGCGCGAAGCCGAAGAACCGCTTCAGGAACACCTTCTCCCACTTCACGATCGTCTCGAGGTCGTAGCCGTAGTGCGCGTCCGCCGGGAACCCCGCCGGCCACTCGCCCGCCTCGGGATCCGACCACGCATGCATCGCGAGGAATGCGATCTTCGAGGGGCGGTAGCCGAACCGCAGGACGTGGTGCAGCGAGAAGTCGTGCAGCGCGTACGGGCCGATGGTCGACTCGGTCGACTGCGCCACGCCGTCCTGACCCACGGGCACGAGCTCGGGGCTGATCTCGGTGTCGAGCACCGACTGCAGCACCTCGGCCTCCTCGGGGGAGACGCCCTGCGCCTCGCCCTCGGCGACGACCCAGCGGATCAGGTGCTGCATGAGCGTCTTCGGCACGCCGGAGTTCACGGCGTAGTGGCTCATGTGGTCACCCACGCCGTACGTCGCCCAGCCCAGCGACAGCTCGGACAGGTCGGACGTGCCGACGACGATGCCGCCGTGGTGGTTCGCGAGCCGGAAGAGGTAGTCCGTGCGCATGCCGGCCTGCACGTTCTCGAACGTGACGTCGTACACGGGCTCGCCCTTGCCGGCCGGGTGGCCCAGCTGCTTCAGCATCTCGGTCGCGGCGGGGCGGATGTCGATGGTCTCGATCGACGCGCCGACCGACTCGGCCAGGCGGATCGCGTTCGACTTCGTGTGGTCGCTGGTCGCGAACCCGGGCATCGTGTACGCGAGGATGTCGCTGCGCGGCCGGCCCATCCGATCCATCGCGCGGGCGATCACCAGCAGGGCGTGGGTCGAGTCGAGGCCGCCGCTCACGCCGATCACGGGCTTCGGATCGCCGATCGCGCGCATGCGCTGCATGAGCCCCGCGACCTGGATGTTGAACGCCTCGTAGCAGTCCTGCGCCAGTCGGGCCGGGTCGTCCGGCACGAACGGGAACCGGTCGAGGTGGCGCTTCAGGCCGATGTCGCCGGTCGGCGCCTCGAGCTCGAAGGAGATCGTACGGAACTGCGGATCCACCGTGCGACGGTTGTCGTCGAACGTGCCCTGCCGGATCCGGTCCTGCCGCAGGTGATCGAGGTCGACGTCCGCGACCGAGCGGCGCGGCCCGTCGGGAAAGCGCTCGGTCTCGGCGAGCAGGTTGCCGCCCTCGTAGATCATGGTCTGGCCGTCCCACGACAGGTCGTTGGTCGACTCGCCCATGCCCGCGGCGGCATAGACGTACGCGGCGAGGCAGCGCAGCGACTGCGACTTGCAGAGATCCTTGCGGTCCTCGGCGCGCGCGATCGTGATGGGGCTGCCGGAGAGGTTCAGCAGGACGGTCGCGCCCGCCAGCGCCGCGGCCGCGGACGGCGGGATCGGCACCCAGACGTCCTCGCACACCTCGGCGTGCACCACGAGGCCCGGCACGTCGGTCGCCTCGAACAGCAGGTCGGGCCCGAAGGGCACCTCGGTGCCGGCCACGGCGATCGTGCCGCGCTGGTCGTCGCCGGGCGCGTACCAGCGGCGCTCGTAGAACTCGCGATACGTCGGCAGGTACGACTTCGGCGCCACGCCGAGGATCCGGCCGCGGTGGATGACGACGGCGCAGTTGTAGATCCGGTTGCGGTGCGCGAGCGGGGCTCCCACCACGAGCACGGGCAGCAGCTCCGCGGACTCCCGCGCGATGCGTGCGATCGCCTCGTCGACCGCGTCGAGCAGCGCATCCTGCATCACCAGGTCGTCGATCGCGTAGCCCGACAGGCACAGCTCGGGGAACACCGCGACCGCGACGGCCTCGTCGTGGCACTCGCGTGCGCTGTCGAGCACGTGCTGCGCGTTCGTGGCCGGATCGGCGATGGACAGCGGGATCGTGCACGCCGCGACGCGCGCGAACCCGTGGCGGTATGCGTTGGCGAAGTCGCTCACGCACTCAGTCTGGCACGCGGCCCGGGGCGTCCAACGGGGTTGACGTGGGGGCCGGACGCTGGCGGCGGCGGGGCGGCGATCCGCGATCCGGGCGTCGACGGGGCCAGTGGAGACGCAGCGTCGGGATCACCCACGACAGGCGGCGTCGCAGCGCGGGCCAGTTCTCGAACGGTCGGGCCGAGACGCCGACGACGAGACCGCGATCGTGGCGGACGGTCATCCACGGCCGCACGTGCAGCGACAGGTCGAAGTCGTCGTGGATGTCCGTGGCCTCGCGGTGCACCTCGGGCGAGAGCTCGTGCCACGCGCCCGCGCGCATGGCGAGGTTCGACCCGAACAGCGGCGAGTGGCCCAGCACGGGTGTCAGCACGGCGTACATCAGCCCGATGTACCAGTGCTCGGCCACCCATCGCACGAGCGGCCCGGCGCCGTAGAAGCGCCCGTCACCCGTGAGGAAATCCAGATCCGGATCTTCCGCGAACGCCGTCTCCACGCGCGCCAGCCAGTCCGGCGGACACACGGAATCCGCGTCGATCCGCGCGATCACATCGCCCGCCGCCGCGTCGTACCCGGCCGCGGCCGCACGGGGGATGCCCCGGATCGGCTCCGTCACCACGCGCGCCCCCGCCGCGGTCGCGAGGGCGCCGCTGTCGTCGCTGGATCCGTTGTCCACGACGATCACCTCATCCGGCGCGCGCGTCTGCGCCGCGAGCGCCGCGAGGCACGCCCCGAGCAGGAGCGCGTCATCGCGGACGGGGATCACGACCGAGATGCGCATGCGTCAGGCGCGGGCGTAGAGGTCGAGCAGGTCGGCCGTCAGCTGATGCGGTGCGGTCTCGCTCGGGCTGTGACCGGTGCGATAGACGCGCAGCTCGGCGCCGATCGCGTCCGCAAGACGGCCGTGCAGGCGCGCCGGCCACAGGTCGCGGGTGCCCGCCGCCACCAGCTTGGGGATCTCGAGGGGCCGCAACGGCGCGCGCAGGTCGGGCGCGCGCTTCATGAGCGCGACGACGTCCTCGACGCTGCGGCGGTCGGTGAGCGCGAATCGCGACCTCACGAACTCGAGGCGGCCCGGTGGCACGCGGTTCCGGTTGGTCATGATGCCCCAGATCATCAGCGCGGCCCCGACGGGCCCGGACGCGAACGGCGTCACCGGGCCGAGCCACTTCATGCCGCGGAAGCCGTTGCCCGGAAGCGGCGGCGTCGACAGCAGCGCGAGCGACCGCACCAGGTCCGGTCGCTCGACCGTGACGAGCTGCGCGACGAGGCCCGCGAACGAGTAGCCGAGCAGGTGTGCGGGCGGTCCCGTCTGCAGGAATGCGATGAGGTCGCGCGCGAAGAGGTCGTACGTGAACGGCTGTCCCGGATCCGGTCCCGCAGCGTGCGACTGATACTGCCCGGCGAGATCCAGCGACTGCACGTGGAAGCCGGCCTCGGCGAGCAGGGGCAGCATCAGCACGAAGTCCTCCTTCGAGCCCGTGACGCCCGGGACGAGGACCACGCGCGGGAGGGCTCGATCGCCGAGCGAGACGACTGCGAGCTCACCGCTGGGTGCCGGGAAGAAGGAGGAGACGGAGCCGGGAGCGGGAACGGTCCAGTCGATGTCGCCGATCGCGGCGTCGCGTGCGGCCGCGTCCGCGCGCGGGCGACGGCTCCCGGGTGCCTGCCACGCGAGGGACGTCACGGCACGATGCTAGGCCCGGTGCGGGCCTCTGGGGGCTGCGACCCGTGCCGCTACAGCAGGCGGCGGGCGGAGGCCCAGGCGGTGAGCTCGTGGCGCGAGGACAGCTGCAGCTTGCGCAGCACGGCCGAGACGTGCGACTCGACCGTCTTGATCGAGATGAAGAGGTCGGTCGCGACCTCCTTGTATGCGTAGCCGCGGGCAATTAGGCGCATGACCTCCTGCTCGCGGGCCGAGAGGCGGTCGAGCTCGTCATCGGTCGCGGCGGTCTCGCCCGCGGCGGCGCCGAACGCATCGATCACGAAGCCGGCCAGGCGCGGCGAGAAGACCGCGTCGCCCTCCGCGACCGTGCGCACGGCGCGCGACACCTCGGATCCGGACGCGCCCTTCGTGATGTAGCCGCGAGCGCCGGCGCGGATCACGCTCACGACGTCGGCGGCGGCGTCCGAGACGCTCAGCGCGAGGAAGCGCGTGGCGGGGGAGAGCGGTGCCGCGCGGCGCAGCACGGCCTCGCCGCCCGTGGCCTCGCCCTCGGCGCCCGGCAGGTGGACGTCGAGCAGCACGACGTCCGGCTGCCGCTCGACGATCACGGCCACGGCCTCCGCCACGTCCGCGGCCTCGCCCACCACCTCGATCCCTCGGTCGAGGTCGTGGCGCAGGCCGGAGCGGAAGATCGAGTGGTCGTCGACGATCACGACCCTGAGGTCGGAAGACGAGGGATCAGCCACGCGCGCCTCCCGGGAAGCGGATGTGCACCTCGGTGCCGACCGCGCCCGCGCCGGACGAGACCGTCGCGGATCCGCCGATCCGCCGCATCCGGCCGATGATCGACTCGCGCACGCCCAGGCGATCCGCCGGGACCTCCTGCGGATCGAAGCCGGGCCCGCGGTCGCGCACGTATACGTCGACGGATCCGGGCGCGCCCTCGATGTAGACCGACACCTCGCCGCCCGCGTGACGCGCGGCGTTCAGCATCGCCTCGCGCGCCGCCGCGGCGACCTCGCCGCTCGCGCGCTCGGTCGACGTGCCCGCCGACACGACCGACATCACGACCTCGTAGTCCAGCTCGAGCGCCGAGCCGTAGTCGCGCAGGTCGGTCGCGAGGTCGCTGTCGGCCGGGGTGTCTCCGTCGTACAGCCACGCGCGCAGCTCGCGCTCCTGCGCGCGGGCGAGGCGGCCGGCCTCGCTCGACGCTCCCGCGCGGTTCTGGATCAGCGCGAGCGTCTGCAGCACGGAGTCGTGCAGGTGCGCGGCCATCTCGGCGCGGTGCTCGTCGCGGATCGCGCGCACGCGGGCGGTCTGGAGCTCGCGCAGGCGCGCGACGAGGTTCGGCGTCCACACCGCGGCGGCGCAGATCATGGCGGCGAGGGCGCTGCCGAGCATGAGCGTCTGGAAGGTCCAGGTGCCGTTGCCCGCGGCGCTCAGGAAGATCGGCACGGCGCCGAGGGCGAGCGCGGTCGCGACGATCCGGACGCTCACGTCGTGCGACGCCCCGCGGGCGGGATCCCGGCGGTCGATGACGGCCGACCAGATGCCGGCCGCGAGCGCCAGCGCGACGGCGAGGTAGACCGGGATCATCGTGGCGGGCGGGACCCAGCCGGGGAGCGTGCCGTTGTGATAGCGACCGATCGACAGGAACAGCAGGATCGCGGCGGCGCCGAGCAGCGTCGCCGCCACGGGAACCCGTCGCGTGACGCGGGCTGCGCCCGGCTCCAGCGGCGCGAGCGCCCACAGCCAGAGATAGAGGAGCGCCCCGGCGCCCCAGATCGCGGTCGTGGCGACGAACAGGGCGCGCACGGTGCCCGCCGGCCAGCCGAGATGCCGAGCGACGCCGGCGCTCACGCCGGACAGCACCGCTTCACGCGGCCGCACCAGCGGACCGGATGGCGCGCGCGTCGCGCTCGAGAGAACCGTCATGCGTTCATGTAACCACCGCGCTCCGCCGCCGCGAGCGCGATTGAGGGTGGGATCAGGGATGTCCCTCATAGCCGAGCGCGCCGCGATCCCGGCACGATCGAGTCATGACCGAGAACACGATGTCCGCCGAGCCGGGGCCCGTCGCCCCGGCCGAGGCGCCGCCGGCCCCGGCAGGGGGAGCGGCCGCGCCCGCGGTCGACGCCGAGGGACGCTTCTTCCTCTGGCTGCGCTCGCTCGGGATCGTGCGCGACGGCGGCTGGCTGGGCGGCGTGTGCGCCGCCATCGCGGAGCGCACCGGCGTCGACCCGGTGATCGTGCGCGGGATCCTCGTGGTGGTGACGGTGCTCGGCTTCCCCGGCCTCTGGCTCTACGCGATCGCGTGGGCCCTGCTGCCGGATCGCGCGGGCCGGATCCCGCTGCAGATGCGCGCCGGGTCCGCTCCCGCGCTCGTGGGCGTCGCCGTCGCCATCGGTGCGGCCGTGCTGGTGCTGTGGGCCGGCAACTCGGTGCTCGAGGCCATGGCGCTCGTGTCGTATCCGGGCCGCTGGCTGTGGTCGTTCGTCGAGGCCGGCCTGTGGCTGGCCGGACTCGGCGCGCTCGCCGCGATCCTCATCCTCTTCCTGCGCCGCCGGTCGGCCAGGCACGCGATCCCCCCGCAGGGGGGTGACGGCGGGGTGTCGGGCACAGCCGCCGTCTTCGGCGGGGCGGCCCTCTCTGTCGGGTCAGAGAACAGCGCCGCCCCGCCCACTCCGTCCCCCGAGCCGCCGGAGCCGATCGCGTCCGAGCTCGCGACGACCGAGGAGCTCGACGCCTGGCGCGTGCAGCACGCCGCCTGGCGCGAGCAGCACGACGCATGGCGCCGGGCGCAGGCGGACGGATCGGCCGTGGCCGAGGAGCGCGCGCGCCGCGCCGCCGAGAGGGCGGCGTTCCGCGCCGAGGCCGCGCGGATGCGCGCCGAGCGGCGGGCGGCGAAGCCCCGCACCTCCGTCGCCTTCGTGGTGATCGCCGTCGGCGCCGCGCTCGTCGCCGCGACGGCGACCTGGCTCGCGTTCCAGCCGAACGCGGCCGAGCGATCCTGGCCGGCGGCGGTCTTCGCGGCCGCCGCGGTGACCGCTGTCGCGATGGTGGTGGCCGGCATCCTGCGGCGGCGCAGCGGATTCCTGACCGCCGTGACGATCGTCCTGCTCGTGTTCGTGTCGACCGGATCGACGTCGTATCTGCTCCGCGACCTGACGGGACCGGATCGCTACGTGCCGCTGAACGCCCCGCAGGAGTCGATCGCGCAGCCCTTCGGCGGGCTGACTCTGGATGTGGGCGGCCCCTACGACGACCCCGGCATCACGCGGATCGAGAAGGGGACCGGGGCACTGACCGTGCTCGTGTACCCCGGTGTGGACGTCGAGCTCGAGACGACGGGGGACGCCGGCACCGTGCACGTCACCTACTACAGCGACCAGGCGGGCTACCTGCGCGACCTCGACGTCCGGCCGAGCGGCGGCCGCTTCACGTGGTCGCGCGACGACGAGGAGACCTCGCGGAAGCGGACGATCGTGCTCGACCAGGACGTCGTCGAGGTCTACATCGAGGTGCAGGGAGTGGAGCGATGAGCGAGACGGCAGTGCGACCCGGCGTGCGGTGGGGCGGGATCATCGGCGGTGCGCTCCTCGCGCTCGCCGCGGGCGCGGGGATCCTGCTGCTCGCCGTGCCCGACGTCTTCGCGGTCGCGGGGTGGATCCGGCCCCTCCTGTTCAGCCTCCGGCCCGAGTGGTTCGGCGCGGTCGTGCCGCTCACCCTCGGCGTGCTCGTGATCGCGCTCGGCGTGGTGTGGGTCGTGCGCCGCGGGACCCACGCGGCGGACCGGGAGGCGGAGCCGACGCCGGGCGACTGACTCCGGGCGACTGACGCCGGGCGACTGACTCCGGGCAGCCGATCCGGCCGGTCGTGTCCCAGTTCGCGCCGAATGGTGCCGGTCATGTCCCAGTTCGCGCCGGTTCGACGGTCGGATTCGGGCGCGAAGTGGGACATCACCGCGGGGCTGTGCAGACGGGCGGCCGGATGTCGGAGGCCCCGTCTAGCCTCGGAACGTGCGTTACATCGAATCCGAAGCCCGCGTCGTCTGGAGTGCGAGCGACCTGAAGGTCGCCGCCGAGTGCGAGTTCGCGTGGCTGCGGGCGCTGGACGCCAAGCTCGGGCGTGTCCCGGCGGTCGTGGAGCCCGAGGACGAGATGCTCGAGCGGGCCGCGCGCCTGGGCGACCGGCACGAGGAGCAGGTGCTCGCGCGGTACCGCGAGGAGCTCGGATCCCGCGTGGTCGGGATCGAGCGGGCGGCCTCGTCCGACGCGGAGGCCATGGCCGCCGCGCTCGACGCGACGATGGCGGCGCTGCAGGATCCGGATGCCCGGATCGTCTTCCAGGCCGCGTTCTCGACGCCCGAGTTCGTGGGCTTCGCCGACTTCCTGAAGCGCCAGGACGACGGCCGCTGGCGCGTGCAGGACTCGAAGCTCGCCCGCCGCGCGAAGGTCACCGCGCTGATGCAGCTCGCGGCATACGTCGACCAGCTCGACCGGCTCGGCATCCCGCGCGCGGACGAGGTCGACCTGCTGCTGGGCGACGGCACGACCTCGACGCACCTCGTCGCCGACCTCATGCCGCTGTTCTTTGTGCGCCGCGCGCGACTGCGCGCGCTGATCGCCGACCGCCGCCTCGACCTGGGAGCCGCGGGCGACCCGATCGCGTGGGCCGATCCCCGCGGCGACCTCGGCGTCGTGGCGTGCGGGCGCTGCGCGACGTGCGAGCAGGAGGTCGTCGCGACGCGCGACGTGCTGCTCGTCGCCGGCATGCGGCCGGTGCAGCGCGAGCGCCTGCGCGCCGCCGGCATCCGCACGATCGACGAGCTCGCCGCCGCGGAGCAGGGCCCGCAGGGCATGAACCCCGACACGTTCGCGGGCCTGCGCACCCAGGCGCGGCTGCAGATCGCGTCGCCCGCGGGCGTGCCCGACCCGTCGCGCGTGTCCGAGAAGGCCGCGCCGCTGTACGAGGTCGTGCTGCCCGAGGCGCTCGCCACGATGCCGAGGCCCGACGACGGGGACATCTTCTTCGACTTCGAAGGCGACCCGCTGTACACCGAGCCGGGCGCGGGCGCCGACTGCTGGGGCATCGACTACCTGTTCGGCTGGACCGACCTCCAGGAGCAGTACACGCCGCTGTGGGCGCACACGTTCGCGGAGGAGAGGGTGGCGCTCGAGCGCTTCTGCGACTTCGTCGCCGCGCGGCGGGCCGCGCACCCGGGTATGCACATCTATCACTACGCGCCGTACGAGCCCACGCACCTCGCGGCGATGGCCGCCCGGCACGGCGTGCGCGAGGCCGACGTCGACCGCATGCTGCGCGACGAGCTGTTCGTCGATCTGTACCCGATCGTGCGGCGCGCCCTGCGGGTCGGGTCGCGGTCGTACTCGATCAAGAAGCTCGAGCCGCTCTACATGGGCGACGAGGTGCGCACGCAGGACGTGCAGCAGGGCGGCGACTCGATCCTGCGCTACGTCGAGGCGCGCGAGCTGATCGCGGCGGGGGACGACGGCGCAGCCCGCGTGATCCTCGACGACCTCGCCGACTACAACCGCTACGACTGCGTCTCGACCGGCCGGCTGCGCGACTGGCTCGTGGAGCGCGCGCGAGAGACGCGGATGCTGCCCGCCCGCCCCGACGAGCTCGAGGCGTTCACGTACGAGCCGTCGCCCCTCGCCCTCGCGCTCACCGCGCGCGCGGCGGACGGCGATCCGGACGATCCGGATGTCGTAGCCCTGCGCCTCGGAGCGGCCGCGATCGACTACTACCCGCGCGAGCGCAAGAGCTTCTGGCAGGGGCACTTCCAGCGGCTGCGCGAGCCGCTGTCGCTGTGGGCCGACACCCGCGACGTGGTCGCGGTCGACGCGGCCCGCACGCGCGTGCTGCACGACTGGGACGTGCCCGAGGGTGGCCGCGCGGTGCGGCGGATCGTCGAGCTGCGCGGCGACGTCGCGCCCGGCACGCGGCTCAAGGAGGGCGCGCAGCCGTTCGTGCTGTACGCGCGCCCCGCGCCGTTCCAGGCCGACGCATCGTCGCGCTGGATCCACGTGGCCCGCAGCGTCGAGGTGCTGTCCGAACTGGAGGACGGCGTCGTGATCTCCGAGACCTCGATCGGCGGCATGACGTGGGACGAGCTGCCGCTCGCCGTCGCGCCCGCCGCGCCGCCGCAGGCGGGCAACCAGCAGAAGTCGATCGACGCGTGGGCCGAGGCGCTGCTCGCGTCCGGCGCGACGTTCCCCTCCGATCCGGCGACCGACATCCTGCGACGACGCTCGCCGCGCACCCGCAGCGGGACCCTGCCGGTCTCGCGGGGCGACGACGTCGCGGCGATCGTCGCGGCGGTGCGCGATCTCGACCGCAGCTACCTCGCGGTGCAGGGCCCTCCCGGCACGGGCAAGACCTACGTCGGCTCGCACGTGATCGCGAAGCTCGTGCAGGGGCACGGCTTCAAGGTCGGGGTGGTGGCGCAGTCGCACGCCGTGATCGAGAACATGCTCGACCGGATCGTCGACGCGGGCGTGCCCGCGTCCCTCGTCGGCAAGGCCCTGAAGTCGGGCGCGACCGGGGCCGAGCCGCGCTTCACGGTGATCCCGAAGAACGGCGTCCCGTCGTTCGCGGCCGAGCGGTCGGGCGGCTACGTGATCGGCGGCACGGCGTGGGACTTCGCGCACGAGGCGCGAGTGCCGCGCGGCAGCCTCGACCTCCTCGTGATCGACGAGGCGGGGCAGTTCTCGCTCGCCTCGACCATCGCCGTGTCCCTCGCGGCCGCGCGCCTGCTGCTGCTCGGCGACCCCCAGCAGCTGCCGCAGGTGAGCCAGGGCACGCATCCCGAACCCGTCGACACGTCGGCCCTCGGCTGGGTCATGGACGGCGAGCAGGTCATCCCCGACACGCACGGCTACTTCCTCGCGCGGTCGTGGCGCATGCACCCCGCGGTATCGGCCGCGGTGTCCGACCTCTCGTATGCCGGCCGGCTCGCGTCGCACGAGCCCGCGGCGCTGCGCGCGATCGACGGCCTCGAGCCCGGGCTGCGCGTCGTGCCTGTGCGCCACCACGGCAACGCGACCGACTCGCCCCAAGAGGCCGCCGAGGTCGTGCGCATCGTGCGCGACGTGATCGGCCGCGCGTTCACCGACATCACGATCGGCGAGGGCGGGACCGGATCGCCGTGCCCGCCGCGCCCGCTCACGCAGGCGGACGTGATCGTGGTCGCGCCGTACAACGCGCAGGTGCAGTGCGTCGAAGAAGCGCTCGCCGCCGCCGGGGTCGGCGAGGTGCGCGTCGGCACGGTGGACCGCTTCCAGGGTCAGGAGGCGGCCGTGTCGATCGTGACGCTCGCCGCGTCCAGCGGTCGCGACGCGCCCCGCGGATCCGACTTCCTGCTGCTGCAGAACCGACTCAACGTCGCGGTCTCGCGCGCGATGGTCGCGGCGTACCTGATTCACTCGCCCGCGCTGCTCGACGACCTGCCACGCCACGCGGACGGCGTCGCGCGGATGAGCGCGTTCGCGCGGCTCGTCGGGGTCGGTGCGGACGAGCGGGCGGTTCAGCCCGTCGGGTGAGCCGGCGCGGTCAGACCGTTCCGTAGAGGCGGTCGCCCGCGTCGCCGAGGCCGGGCACGATGTAGCCCTTCTCGTTGAGTCGCTCGTCGAGCGCGCCCAGCACGAGCGTGACGTCGCGGCCGTCGACCTGCTTCTCGATCGCCTTCACGCCCTCGGGGGAGCCGAGCAGGCACACCGCCGTGACGTCCTGCGCGCCGCGCTGGAACAGGAACTCGATGGCCGCGCCCAGCGATCCGCCGGTCGCGAGCATGGGGTCGAGCACGAAGCACTGCCGGTCGCTGAGGTCGTCGGGCAGGCGCTCGGCGTACGTGACGGGCTCGAAGGTCTCCTCGTTGCGCGCCATGCCGAGGAAGCCGACCTCCGCGGTCGGCAGCAGCTTGACCATGCCGTCGAGCATGCCGAGGCCCGCGCGCAGGATCGGCACGACGAGCGGCTTCGGCTCGCTGATGCGCACGCCCGTGGTCGCCGTGACCGGCGTCTCGATCTCGTACGGCTCGACGCGGACGTTGCGCGTCGCCTCGTAGGCGAGCAGCGTCACGAGCTCCTCGGTGAGCTGGCGGAACACCGGCGACGACGTGTTCTTGTCGCGCAGCACGGTGATCTTGTGCGTGATGAGCGGGTGATCGGCAACGTGCAGGCGCATGGCCCAAGGCTACCGGCGAGGCTGGGTGCGCATTCAAGGGAAACCCTAGGCTCGAGGCATGACCCCCGACGAGCGCGACGACGCCGCGATGCGCCGCGCGCTCGCACTGGGCGCGGAGGCCGCCGACGCGAGCGAGGTGCCGGTCGGCGCGATCGTGCTCGACGCGGCGGGCGCGGTGATCGGCGAGGGGCGCAACCGGCGTGAGCTCGACCATGACCCGTCCGCCCACGCCGAGGTCGTCGCGATGCGCGAGGCCGCGCGCGCGATCGGGTCCTGGAACCTCGAGGGCTGCACGCTCGTCGTCACCCTCGAACCGTGCCTGATGTGCGCGGGCACGCTGCTGCAGGCGCGGATCTCGCGCGTCGTGTTCGGCGCGTGGGACGAGAAGGCCGGCGCGGCCGGATCCATGTACGACGTGGTGCGCGACCGGCGCCTGCCGTACCGGGCCGAGGTGGTCGGCGGCGTGCGCGAGGCCGAGGCGCGGGCGCAGCTGCGCGCGTTCTTCGAGGCGCGGCGCTAGCGGGCGGGACCTCCGGCGATAGCGTGAGCGCATGCTCATCGCCGCCCTCGTGTTCGCCGGCCTCGCGGCCCTGGTGCACGTGTACATCTTCGTGCTCGAGACCCTGCGCTGGGAGGCTCCGCGCACACGGCAGATCTTCGGCACGAGCGAGCAGGACGCCCGCATCACGAGGCCGCTCGCGGCGAACCAGGGCGTCTACAACCTGATGCTCGCGATCGTCACGGCGGCGGGCATCGCCCTGGCGTTCCCGAGCCCCGCGGCCGGCACCGCACTGCTCCTCGCCGGCACCGGCTCCATGCTCGGCGCCGCGCTCTACCTCGCGGCCACGGACCGCACGAAGCTGCGCCCCGCGACCACGCAGGGGCTGTTCCCGCTGCTCGCGGTGCTCTTCACGCTCCTCGCCCTGGCCCTGGGATGAGCCGGATCGCCGTGATCGCGGGTCACGCGGTTTCGTCGGCACGGCGCTACGGAACGCGCTCGCCGAGGACGGGTACGAGATCCGCACGATCGGCCGCTCCGGAGCGGTGACCCGGGACGATCCCACGCCGGAGCGGCTGCAGGCCGCCGGATATGCCTTCGCGTCGCCCGAGCTGGAGCCGGCGCGGCGCGACGTGGCACGCTGACCGCCCGCAAACAGGCCGAGTCGCCCGCACGCAGGCTCACGCGTCTCGCGACGCGACTCCCGCACCATCCGGCCTGTGCGCGGGCGGCGCGGCTGACGCGGGTCAGTCGTCGCTGGATGCCAGGCCGCGATGCGCGGACAGCAGCGTGATCTCCGGGCGCTCGGCGAGCATCCGGTCCGCCCGCTCCAGCACGTCGCGCGCGTGCGCCGCCTCCGCCGCCACGACGGACACCCCGATGCGCGCCCTCCGGTGCAGATCGTGGTCGCCGACCTCCGCGGCGGCGGCCTCGGTGCGGCGGCTGAGCTCCGCCAGGATCGGCCGGATCACCGACCGCTTCTCCTTCAGCGAGCGCACGTCACCGAGCAGCAGGTCGAATTCGATCCAGCCGATCCACATATCAGGCGGGAAGGTGGGGGAGCACCTCTTCGCCGAGGTACGCCAGCTGGTCGAGGTCGGTCATGTCCATGATCTGGAAGTACACGCGCTCGGCGCCCAGCTCGACGAGTCGCTCGACCTTGTCGTGGATCTCGGCCGCGGAGCCGCAGATGTTGGTGTCGCCGCGGAAGGACGACAGGTCCCGCCCGATCGCGGCGGCGCGCCCCGCGAGCTCCACCTCGTTCGCGGCCGCCAGCGTCGTCAGCGCGACCGACAGGCGCAGGGTCGCGGGGTCGCGCCCGATCCGCTCGGCCGCCGCCATCGCGCCCGCGAACTTGTCCGCGATCACGGTCTCGGGCTGGAATCCGATGTTGAACTCCGCCGCGTACGCCGCCGCGAGCGCCGGGGTGCGGCGCGGGCCGCCGCCGCCGACGATCACCGGGAGGCGCGGCTGCGTGGGCTTCGGCAGCGCGGGCGAGTCGGTCAGGTCGTAGTGCGCGCCGTGGAACGAGAACCTCTCGCCCACGGGCGTCGACCACAGGCCGGTCACGACCTGCAGCTGCTCCTCGAGCATGTCGAAGCGCCGCGCCGGGAACGGGATGCCGTAGGCCCGGTGCTCCGCCTCGAACCACCCCGTGCCGAGCCCGAGCTCGACGCGGCCGCCCGACATCTCGTCGACCTGCGCGACCTGGATCGCCAGGATGCCCGGATGCCGATGCGTCGCCGAGGAGACCAGCGTGCCCAGCCGGATCCGCTCGGTCTCGCGCGCGAGGCCGGCGAGCGTCGTCCACGCGTCGGTCGGGCCGGGCAGGCCCGAGCGGTCGCTCATCGCCATGTAGTGGTCGGAGCGGAAGAAGCCGTGGAAGCCCAGCCGCTCGGCCGCCTGGGCGAACACGCGCTGCGTGTCGTAGGTCGCGCCCTGCTGGGGCTCGGTGAAGACGCAGTACTCCATGTCCGCGGCGCCGCTCAGTCCGAGGACTTCAGGATCACCGACTCCGTGGGCAGCTGCTCGGCGTCGGCCGGACGGTACACATCCGGTTCGAGGTACACGATGCGGGCGATCGGGACGGCCTCGCGGATCCGCTTCTCCACCCGGTTGATGTCGGACGCGACGTCGGCGAGCAGCTTGTCCTGCGGCACTCCGACCTTGGCGGCCACCAGCAGCTCCTCGGGACCGACGTAGAGCGTCTTGATGTGGATGAGCTTGTCGACCTCGGGGCCCTTCTCGATCGCCGCGACGATCTTGTCGAAATCGGCCGGGGTCGCGCCCTCGCCCACGAGCAGGCTCTTCGTCTCCACCCCGAGCACGATCGCGACCAGGATCAGCAGGACGCCGATCAGCAGGGTGCCCAGGGCGTCGAAGAACGAGTTGTGCGTGATGATCGTCATGCCGACGCCGAACAGCGCGAACACGAGGCCGAGGAGGGCGCCGAGGTCCTCGAGCAGCACGACCGGCAGCTCGGGCGCCTTCGAGTGACGGATGAACGAGATCCACGACTGGCCCTTGGCGCGCACGGCGTTCGACTCCCGGACCGCGGTGCGCAGCGAGAACCCCTCGAGCACGATCGCGACGCTCAGGATGATCAGCGGCAGGTACTGCCACTGCGGGTCGAGCGCGTGGGGGTGGGTGAGCTTCTCGACGCCCTCGTAGATCGAGAACAGGCCGCCGAGGGAGAACAGGATGATCGACACCACGAACGCGTACACGTAGCGCTCGCGACCGTAGCCGAACGGGTGCGCGCGATCGGCCGAGCGCCGCGCCTTGCGGCCGCCGAGCATGAGCAGCAGCTGGTTGCCGGAGTCGGCGACCGAGTGGATCGCCTCGGCGAGCATCGATGCGGATCCCGACAGGAGCCATCCGATGAACTTCGCGATCGCGATGCCCAGGTTCGCCAGGAACGCCGCGATGATCGCCTTGCCGCCGCCGTGTGCACTCATGCGCACCACTCTATTGACCGCGGGCGATGTCCTGTGACGGTGCGTGCCCGGCGCTCTCGCATCCGCCGTCCGTAGACTCGGGGCATGGTCGACACCCTGCCCTCCCTCGCGTTCCTCGGTGCCGGATCGATGGGCGGCGCGATCCTGCGCGGCGTCGTCGCGAGCGGCATCCCCGTCGACGGCGGCGTCTTCGCGACCAACCGCACGGCCGAGAAGGCCGCCGAGCTGGCCTCGCTCGAGGGTGTGCGCAGCATCGCGTTGGAGGACGAGCCCGAGGGCAACGCCCGCGCGGCCGCCGAGGCGCGCGTGCTGCTGATCGGCGTGAAGCCCGCTATGGTGCCCGACCTGCTGCGCGAGATCGCCCCGCACGTGGGTGAGGACGCGATCGTGATCAGCCTCGCCGCCGGCGTCACGGTGCGGACGTTCACGTCGATCCTGGGCGAGGGCGTCACCGTGCTGCGGTCGATGCCGAACACCCCGTCGCTCGTGGGCCGCGGCGTCACGGGCCTCGCCGCCGGCGAGGGCGCGTCGGACGAGGCCGTCGGGATCGCCCGCCGCCTGTTCGAGACGGTGGGCACCGTGATCGAGGTGCCCGAGGACCGGATCGACGCGCTGTCGACGATCTCCGGATCCGGCCCCGCCTACGTCTATCTCCTGATCGAGGAGCTGACGCGGGCCGCCATGGACCGCGGCTTCGACGAGGCCGCCGCGCGCACCATGGCGGAGGGCACGTTCATCGGCGCCACGGCGCTGCTCGAGCACACCGGCGAGCGGCCCGAGGAGCTGCGCCGCCGCGTCACGAGCCCCAAGGGCACCACCGAGCGCGCGATCGCCGTGCTGGAGCGCGCCGACCTGGGCGGCATCTTCCGCGAGGCGACGGCCGCGGCGCTGGCCCGGGCGAAGGAGCTCGCGGGGGAGGCATAGTCCCCCGCCCACGCCTCCCGCATCCGCTCGGGCACCGCTCCGCGGCGCCGCTCGCGTCTGCGGCGCTGTCGCTCCGCTCCATCGAGGGGCGTGGGGTGGCGGGCGCACTCGCGCCCGCACGCTCGCTTCGCTCGCAGAAGAGGTCAGCGGTAAGGCGTCACCTGTCGAGGGCCGCGAAGCGCTCCACGTCGACATTGGTGCCGGACACGATGATCAGGTCGTGGTTGGTCACGACGGTGTTCGCCTCCGCGTAGCGGAACGGCTTGCCGGGGCTCTTCACGCCCACCACCGTGACGTTGTACTTGGTGCGCACGCCCGACTCGTTCAGGCCCACGCCGCGCACGAACTTCGGCGGGTACATCTTCGCCAGCACGAAGTCGTCGTCGAACCGGATGAAGTCGAGCATCCGGCCGCTGACGAGGTGCGCGACGCGCTCGCCGGCCTCGCGCTCGGGGTAGATGACGTGGTTCGCGCCGACGCGGGCGAGGATCTTGCCGTGCGACTGCGAGACCGCCTTGGCCCAGATCTGCGGCACCTTGAGGTCGACGAGGTTCGCCGTGATCAGCACCGAGGCCTCGATGCTCGAGCCGACGGCGACGACGGCCACCTGGAAGTCCTGCGCGCCGATCTGCTTGAGCGCGTCGACGTTGCGGGCGTCGGCCTGCACGGTGTGCGTCACGCGCTCCGACCACTTCTGCACCAGGCCGAGGTCCTCGTCGATCGCGAGGACGTCGCGGTCGAGCCGGTCGAGCTCGCCGGCGCACGCGGCGCCGAAGCGACCGAGGCCGATCACGAGGACGGGGGCGTCGCTGCGGATCTGCTCAACCAACGATGGGCCTTTCGACAGGCAGCGCATACATCTGCCGGGTGGAGGTCGCGGCGACCGCCGCGGCCAGAGTGACTGTACCAACGCGACCCATGAAGATCGTCACGGCCATGATGTAGACCGCGACGTCGGGCATCTCCGCCGTGATGCCCGACGACAGCCCCACCGTGGCGAAGCCGGAGATCACGTCGAACAGCACCTTGTCGACCGGGGCCAGCGTGATCTGCGCGATCACCACCGTCGCGAGCGCGACGATCGTCGCGCCCCACGCGAGGACCGCGACCGACACGCGCTGCACGTCGCTCGGGATGCGGCGGCCGAACGCCTCGACGCTCGTGCGGCCGCGGGCCTCCGACCAGACGGCGAGGGCCAGCACCGCGAGGGTCGTGACCTTGATGCCGCCCGCGGTCGACGCGGAGCCGCCGCCGATGAACATCAGCATGGATCCCACCAGCAGCGACGAGCCGTTGAGCTCGCTGATGTCGACCACCGAGAAGCCGCCGGATCGCGTCATGGCGGACAGGAAGAACGCCTGGAACGTGGTGTCCCACGCGTCGCGCGTGCCGAACGTGCCCGGATTCAGGTACTCCAGCGCCAGGAACGCGCCCGCGCCCAGGAAGAACAGGATCACGGTCGTGATCAGCGTGAGCTTGACGTGCAGGTTCCACCGGCGAGGGGTCATCAGCTGCTTGGTCAGCGCGAGGATCACCGGGAAGCCGATCCCGCCGAGGAAGACGCCGACCATCAGCACCGTGAGGAAGTAGTAGTCGTACTGGAACAGCGCAAGCCCGCCATCGGTGAACGTGAAGCCTGTGTTCGTGAAGGCCATCACGGAGTGCAGGGGAGCCAGCCACAGCGCCTCGAGCCAGCTGTGCCCCGCGATCACGATCGACGGATAGAGCAGGATCGCCACGCCCGCCTCGATCGTGATGGTCGACAGCGCGACGATGCGCAGGAGATGGCCGACGTCGCCCAGGCGCACGGCCTGCGACTCGTTCACAGCGCCGCCGTGGGAGCGCAGCGGGTTCGTGTCGCCCGCCGCGATCAGCTTGGCGCGCAGGCCGAGCTTGCGGGACACCACGAGGCCGAGCAGCGACGCGAGCGTGAGCGCGCCGAGACCGCCGATGTTCGTCCCGATGAAGATCATCAGCTCGCCGAAGAACGACCAGTGCGTCGACATGTCGACGGTCGACAGACCCGTCACGCACACGGACGACACGGCCGTGAACAGCGCATCCGCCAGAGGGGTGACCGAGCGGTCCGCGCTGGAGATCGGCAGCGACAGCAGCGCGGTGAAGATCAGGATCAGCGCGATGTAGACGAGGATCGCGAACCGCGACGGGGACGACAGCGTGATGTCGCGGAAGAATCCACCGAAGCGGCTCCATGCCGCGCGCGGCACGGAAGACGCGGTCGGCGCCATCGATCCCCCTCCGAATGCAGTTCTGCGTGCCTCTTCGAGCCTCCGGCCCGGGCCCGACACATGGTACTCCGCCGACCGCCCGGCTACCCTGTCCCCATGGCGGACATCTTCGACGTGATCGCGGACGGCACGAGGCGCGAGATCCTGCAGCTGCTGCTGCGACGTTCGTCGGAGGCGGACACGGGCACCAGCGTGTCGCAGATCGTCGCGGCGCTCGGAGTGAGCCAGCCGACCGTCTCCAAGCACCTCAAGGTGCTGCGCGAGGCGGAGCTCGTGTCGGTGCGGGAAGAGGGCCAGCACCGCTACTACAGCCTGTCTCCCGAGCCGCTCGAGCAGGTCGACGACTGGCTGGTCCCCTTCTTCGTCGCGGACGGCGACTTCGAGGAGGTCGCCGACCTCACGCCGGCCGCCCTGCCGGAGCCCGCCGTGCGCGCCGCGGAGGCTGTCGGCCGCGCCGCGGCCTCGGCCAAGGTCGTCGTGCAGTCGGCGCTCAAGCGCCTCGGGGCATAGCCCGGCGCGAGCGTGCCGGGCGCGGCATATCGGGCGGGCCGTCATCCGGCTCGTCGGCGATCCGCGTGATCCCGCGGATATATCGACTCTCGTAACAGTGGCAACAGAGGTCACTCAGGTTTACATCCGACCCGGAATCCCCCTAGAGTGAACGTCATCTGAAGAGGGGGAGGCCCTGTGCCCGAGATGCCGGACGTGCGGTTCCTGACCGTCGCCGAGGTCGCCGAGATCATGCGCGTGTCCAAGATGACCGTGTATCGCCTCGTGCACTCGGGCGAGCTCCCCGCCGTGCGCTTCGGTCGCAGCTACCGGGTCCCCGAGTCGGCGGTCACCGCCGCGCTGCAGCGACCCATCGCCGACGTCGGCTGACCGTCGCCCGCAAGGGCGAGCCGCCGCATAGGGTAAACTGCTCCGAAGGCACGCTTCCGCCGTGCCCGATCCCGGACGCCGCAGGCTCGGCGTCCAACCCCCTGACATCGTGAGGTTTCCATGGGTTCTGTCATCAAGAAGCGCCGCAAGCGCATGGCGAAGAAGAAGCACCGCAAGCTGCTTCGCAAGACTCGCCACCAGCGCCGCAACAAGAAGTAAGCGCCGCAACCACTGACGCCGGTCCCGTTTCGGGCCGGCGTTTCTGGTATCCGGATCCGATCCGCACCGCCGAGGGTTAGCGTCGGCACATGACCATCTCGCGGGCTGCCGCCGCCGGCGCGGGTGTCGCCGCCGCGGTGCTCGGCGCCGGCCTCGGCGAGGTGCTCGCCGTGCTGATCGCGCCGCGCTCGAGCCCGTTCGGCGCGATCGGATCGGCCCTCATCGACCTCGCGCCGAGCTGGGCCAAGGACGCCGCCATCGCGCTGTTCGGTACGGCCGACAAGGTCGCGCTGCTGGTGCTGATCGCGCTCGTGCTGCTGGGACTCGCGGCCGGCGCCGGGATCCTGCAACGGGCCCGGCCGCCGTGGGGCGCCGTCCTCGCCGGAGCGCTCGGGGTCGCGGGCGCGATCGCGGCGTTGACGCGCGCGGACGCCGGGGTGCTGTCGCCGCTGCCGTCGATCGCGGCGGGCGCCGTGGCGGCCGTGGTGCTGGCGATGCTGCTGAGGCCCGCCGTCCCTGAGGGGGTCGGGGAGGGGATGTCGCGACGGTCGTTCCTGACGACCACCGCGGTCGCGGTGATCGTGGGCGCGGGAGCCGCCGCCTGGGCCGCGACGCGCGAGGTCGGCGGACGCACGGTCGCGGCGATCCGGTCCGCGCTGCGTCTGCCGGCGCCTGCCGCGACGGCGTCCGTGCCGACGCGTGCCGAGCTCGGCCTCGACGGGCTGGCGCCGGTCGTCACGCCGAACGACGAGTTCTATCGGATCGACACCGCGCTGATCGTGCCGGAGATCGATCCGTCCGCGTGGCGGCTGCGCATCCACGGCCTCGTCGAGCGGGAGGTCGAGCTCACCTGGGACGAGCTGCTCGCGCTGCCGCTGAGCGAGCACGTCGTGACGCTCGCGTGCGTGTCGAACGAGGTCGGCGGAGACCTTATCGGCAACGCGGTGTGGCTCGGGCATCCGATCCGCGATCTGCTGGCGCGCGCGGCGCCTCTGCCGGAGGCAGACATGGTGCTGTCTCGCTCGCAGGACGGCTTCACGGCCGGCACGCCGCTCGAGGCGCTGACCGACGATCGCGACGCGCTGCTGGCGGTGGGCATGAACGGCGAGCCGCTGCCCATCGAACACGGCTTCCCCGTCCGGATGGTCGTGCCCGGGCTGTACGGCTACGTCTCGGCGACGAAGTGGGTCGTCGAGCTCGAGGTGACGCGGTTCGACCGGGCTCGCGCGTACTGGACCGATCGCGGCTGGTCCGAGCGCGGCCCGATCAAGCTGCAGTCGCGCATCGACGTGCCCCGCGCGGGCACGGTCGCGGCCGGCGAGGTGACCTTCGCGGGCGTCGCCTGGCACCAGCACGTGGGTGTGACGGGCGTCGAGGTGCAGGTCGACGACGGGCCGTGGCGCCCGGCGGCGCTCGCGACCGCCATCTCGGACGACACCTGGGTGCAGTGGTCGCTGCGCACGGAGGTCGCGCCGGGAGACCACGAGGTGCGGTGCCGCGCGGTCAGCGCCGACGGGTCGACGCAGACCTCCGACACGGCGCCGCCCGCCCCCGATGGCGCCACGGGCTGGCACAGCCGCCGCTTCTCGGCGGAATGAGTGGTCCGACCGCGCCCCGGACGCGGGATACTGGGCGTATGAACGAGATCTCCGTCCAGGATCTGCACGCCCGTCAGGGCGTCCCGCTCGTCGACGTGCGCGAGGTGCACGAGTACGAGGCGGGACACGTCCCGGGAGCCGTGAACATCCCGATGTCGCAGCTGAACGAGCGCGTCGGCGACCTGCCGGCCGAGCCGTTCGACGTGATCTGCGAGCTCGGCGGACGCTCGGGCCGCGTGGTCGAGGCGCTCAGCGCGCGGGGCTACGAGGTGACGAACGTCGCGGGCGGCACGAGCGCGTGGCGCGAGGCCGGCTACCCCGTCGACCTCTGAGCGCGTGACCACCCTCACCCTGATCGGCAAGCCCGACTGCCACCTCTGCGACGTCGCGCGCGAGGTCGTGGACCAGGTGCTCGCCGAGCTGCCGGATCCGGTCGCCGACGCGATCGAGGTGCGCGAGGCGTCGATCCAGGACGACCTGGCGCTGTACGACCTGTGGTGGGAGAAGATCCCCGTCGTCCTGATCGACGACAGCCTGCACGGCCACTGGCGTGTGTCGCCGGAGCGCCTGCGCGCCGCCCTGACCGAGGCCGCGACCGCGCGCGCCTGACGCCCGAGGAGACCCGCATGATCCGCCACATCGTCCTGTTTCAGCTCGCCTCCGCCGATCCGGCCGAGCGCGAGGCTCACATCGCCGAGGCGGGCCGCCGGCTCCGTGCCCTCGTCGGCGTCATCCCGGGCGTGCGGAGCCTCGACGTGCACGCCAACGCCCTCGACGACGAGCGCAACTCCGACTTCGCGATCGTGGGCGACTTCGACGACCTCGCGGCCGTCGAGGGCTACGCCGTGCACCCCGCGCACGTCGAGGTGATCGACTACATCGCCACGATCCGCAAGGACGGCACGCGCGCCGCGATCGACGTCGAGGTCTGAGCGGCTCGGGCTCGGCGTGCTGCGCTCGCTCGGGCAACCGGGCGGGCGGATCAGCCGGTGAGGCTGCCCCACACGGCGCGCGATCCCGAGTCGCCCGCGAGCACGACCGCGACCACGGCGCCGGCCGATACCGCGCAGACGAGCACGCCGACGCCCGCCGACATGAGGCGAGCCCGGCGCCGATGACGGTCGGCCACGCGATCGCGGCCCCAGCGGAACCACGCCCACTGCCCGGCCGCGACGACCGGCAGCGCGAGCGCCCACGGCAACACGCCGCTCCCGCGCTCGCCGTGCGCCTGCACGGCCGGCAGAGGACCGACGAGCTGCGCGAGCGCCATGCCCGCGGCGATCGTGACCGGCACCAGGATCGCGACCGCGACGGCGCCGACGAGGGGCAGCAGCCCCAGCCGACGTCGCACGGAGGCGGACAGCTGCGCGACGACCAGCGCGATCGCGGTCAGCGGCAGCAGCACCACGACGGCGTGCACCACGAGCGGATGCAGCGGAAGCCCTGAGATCTCCATGCCCCGGACACGGCACAGGGGACGCGGCGGTTCATCCGGGGTCAGAATGAACCGGACGGACGCGGGCACCGTGTCCGGGGCATGGACGATCCGCCCGGGGAGCGCCGCGTGACGCAGAGCAGCGCCAGAGACCGCAGGGACGCGGCCTTGCGCGAGCTGCACGACCGCTACGCGGGATCGCTCTGGCGCTATGTCGTGTCGCTGACCGGGCGGCCCGCCGACGCCGACGACATCGTCCAGGAGACGCTGCTGCGCGCGTGGCGCACGGAGGGGATCCTCGACGAGGATCCCGAGCAGCTGCGCGGGTGGCTGTTCACGGTGGCGCGGAACCTCGTGATCGACCAGGCCCGCAGCGCACGGCGACGGCACGAGGAGACGCGCGACGAGCAGCCGGATCAGCCCGCGGCCGACCGCACAGAGCAGCTGCTGGACACGATGCTGCTGCAGGACGCGCTGGCCTCGCTCGGTCCGCACCACCGCGAGGTGATCGTGCGGGCGTACTTCGGCGGGCGCAGCACGGCGGAGCTCGCGCGCGAGCTCGACGTGGCGGAGGGCACCGTGAAGTCGCGGCTGCACTACGGACTTCGGGCCCTGCGGCTCGCGTTCCAGGAGAGAGGGGTGACCCGGTGAACGGGGATCACGAGGGCGAACACGCGGAGTTCGCCGAGTGGGACGCCGCCTATGTGCTCGGCGCGCTGACGCCCGCCGACCGCCGCCGGTTCGAGGAGCACCTCGAGCGCTGCCCGCGCTGCCGCGAGGCCGTGGCCGACCTGGCGTCGATGCCCGGCCTGCTGGCGCGGGCGGGCGCGCCCGATGCCGTCGAGGCGCCGCGCCCTCCGGCGGACCTGCTCGAACGGATGCGCGCGCGCGAGGCTCGGCGGGCGCGCGGCATCCGGATCCGGATCGCCGGGATCGCCGCGGCCGCCGTGCTGGTCGTGGCTCTCGCGATCGGCCTGCCCACGGCGATCCGGCAGCTCGATCGGCCGGACGTCGCGGTCGCGATGCGCCCGCTCGCCGAGACCGACATGACGGTCGACGTGGGGCTGGATCCGGTGGCGTGGGGCACGCGGCTGTCCATCCGGTGCGACTATCCGGACGGCTTCGGCGGCGGCGACTGGGGCGGCACGGGCGAGCCGTGGACGTACGAGCTCGTGGTGATCGGGGACGACGGGGGACGCCAGCACGTCTCCACCTGGGGCTCGGCGCCGGGGAAGACGATCACGCTCGAGGCCGGCACGTCGCTCCCGCTCGACAGGATCGTCGCGCTCCACGTGCTCACGGGCACCGGCGAGACCCTGATGACGGCCGATCTCGCCGGGGAGTGAACCGCGGACGCGTGCGCCCCGTGTTCTCAGCGGACCGCCTCCGCGGCCCGCTGATCGAAGGGGAAGACATGAACACGAGAATCACGCTGGGCGCCGCGGCGATCCTCCTCGCCGCGGCCGCGCTGACCGGCTGCTCGAGCGCGGACGACGGGGGCGACGACGCCGCGCCGACGACGGCCGAGACCACGCCGGCGGAGAGCGCGCCGGCCGAGGAGAGCGCGGCTCCCGAGGGCGGCGCGGCATCGCTGGCCACGGCCGACAGCGACCTCGGCACGATCGTGGTCGACGGCCAGGGGATGGTCGTCTACCAGTTCGACAGCGACACGCAGGGCTCGGGCGCCTCGACGTGCGAGGGGCAGTGCCTGGACGCCTGGCCGCCCGTGCACGGCGACGGGACCGCCGCGGTCGACGGCATCTCGGGCGAGCTCGGCACCATCACCGGCGTGGACGGGCAGCCGCAGCTGACGCTGAACGGCTGGCCGCTGTACTACTACGCCGGCGACACGCAGGCCGGCCAGACGACCGGGCAGGGCGTGGGCGACGTGTGGTGGGTGCTCGACCCGGACGGCGAGCCGATCCGGGAGTGACACGGGTCATAAGGCGGCGGCGGCGCGCCCCGCGGCGCGGCCCGAGAACAGGCAGCCGCCGAGGAACGTGCCCTCGAGCGCGTTGTAGCCCATCATCCCGCCGCCGCCGAAGCCCGCGACCTCGCCCGCCGCGTACAGGCCCGGGATCGGCGCGCCCGATCCATCCGGCGACGGTGCGAGGCAGCGGCCCTGCAGATCCGTCTCCAGCCCGCCGAGCGTCTTGCGCGACAGGATGTGCAGCTTGACCGCGATGAGCGGGCCGGCCTTCGGGTCCAGGATCCGGTGCGGCGCGGCGACGCGGATGAGCTTGTCGCCGAGGTAGTTGCGTGCCCCGCGCAGCGCGGTGACCTGCGTGTCCTTCGAGAACGCGTTGGCGACCTCGCGATCGCGCTCCTCGACGATGCGGCGGAGACCCCGCTCGTCGATGGCGGGACCGGTCGGATTCACCCCGGCGAGCCGGTTCATGCCCGCGACGAGCTCGGTGAGGGTGTCGGCGACCACGAAGTCCTCGCCGTGCTCCTTGAACGCCTCGACCGGCCCCGGCGCGCCCGATCCGAGGCGCCCCAGCAGCAGCTTGAGGTCGCGGCCGGTGAGATCCGGGTTCTGCTCCGATCCGGAGAGCGCGAACTCCTTCTCGATGATCTTCTGCGTCAGCACGAACCACGAGTAGTCGTGCCCCGTGCCGCGCAGGTGCTTCAGCGTGCCGAGCGTGTCGAAGCCCGGGTACAGCGGCGCGGGCAGGCGGTTGCCGGCCGCGTCGAGCCAGAGGGAGGACGGGCCGGGCAGGATCCGGATGCCGTGATTCGCCCAGATCGGGTCCCAGTTCCGGATGCCCTCGACGTAGTGCCACATCCGGTCGGGATTGATGACGTTCGCTCCCGCATCCTGCGTGATGCGGAGCATCCGGCCGTCGACGTGCGCGGGCACGCCGCTGACCATGCTGCGCGGCGGAGCGCCGAGGCGCTCGGGCCACGCGGCGCGCACGAGGTCGTGGTCGCCGCCGATGCCGCCGGCCGTGACGATCACCGCCTGCGCGCTCAGCTCGAACTCGCGCTCCTCGATCCGGTTCGTCGGGCGGCCGCGATCGGCGTCGTCCGGCTGCAGGATCGCGCCGCGCACGCCCGTCACGGCACGCGGTCCGGTGGCATCGGTCGTGAAGACGAGCCCGTCGACGCGGTGGCGGAACGCGAACCGGATGCGCCCCGCCTCGGCGTGCGCGCGGACGCGCCGCTCGAACGGCTCGACCACGCCCGGGCCCGTGCCCCACGTGATGTGGAAGCGCGGCACCGAGTTGCCGTGCCCGGCCGCGCGGCCGTCGCCGCGCTCCGCCCACCCGACCACCGGGAAGATCCGATGCCCCATGGCGCGCAGCCACGCGCGCTTCTCGCCCGCCGCGAAGTCCAGGTACGCCTCGGCCCACGCGCGCGGCCAGCGGTCCTCGGCGCGGTCGAACTGCGCGCTGCCGAACCAGTCCTGCCGCGCGAGCTCGAGCGAGTCGCGCACGCCCATCCGGCGCTGTTCGGGGCTGTCCACGAGGAACAGGCCGCCGAGGCTCCAGAACGCCTGGCCGCCGAGCGACTGCTCGCCCTCCTGATCGACCAGCACGACCGCGCGGCCGGCGTCCGCCGCCTCTGCCGCGGCGACGAGCCCGGCCAGTCCCGCTCCGACGACGACGATGTCCGCATCCACGGATGCGAGGCTATCGGTCGTCGCGCCCGACGACCGGCATCGACTGCGTGAACAGGCTGGCGCGCTCCTCGGCCTCGTCGCTGCCGCTGAACAGACCCGCGTCGGTGGGCGCGACGTGACCGCGCGGAGCGCGCGTGGTCACCTCGGCGTCGGCGTCGGTCATCATCACGCGCTGCACGGGAAGCGCCTGCGGGTTCTGCTCCTGTACCCAAAGCACCATCGCCTCGCGCACGATGCAGCGCAGGTCGAACAGCGTCGGGGCGTCGCGGGCGGTCACGAGGATCCGGATCCGCACCAGCCCGCCGACCGCCTCGGTGACCTGCAGCACGGACGCGCGGCCGTCCCACAGCGGGGTGTCGGCCAGCACGGCGTCGAGATGCGCGCGCATGCGCGTGGTCGAGACGCGCCAGTCGACATCGAGCTCGACGGCGCCGAGCAGCTCCGACCCCTGCCTCGTCCAGTTCTGGAATGGGTTGGTCGTGAAGTAGGTGCACGGCAGGACGAGCCGGCGGTCGTCCCAGAGGTCGAGGACGACGTAGCTCAGGGTGATCTCGCCGACCTTGCCCCACTCGCCCTCCACCACGATCACGTCGTCGACGCGCAGCGCGTCGCTGAAGACGAGCTGGATCCCGGCGAACATGTTCGCGAGCACCGACTGGGCCGCGAGGCCCGCGACGACCGACGCGATGCCCGCCGACGCCAGCAGGCTCGCGCCCACCGCGCGCACGGCGGGGAACGTCAGCAGCACGGCGCCCACGGCGATCACCACCAGCACGGCATAGGCGAGGCGCCGCAGGATGAGCGTCTGCGTCCGGATCCGCCGCGCCAGCCGGTTGTCGGGGACGTCGATCCGGTATCGGCCGAGCGCCTGATCGGTCGCGAACGAGACGAGCGCGCCGATGAACCAGGCCGCCGCGATGATCGCGACGATCGACAGCAGGCGGCCGACCCCGGGCAGCCACTCGCGCTCGGGGAAGCGTGCGACGAGCGCGATCCAGATCGCCAGGATCAGCAGCAGCGCGCGGAACGGCAGGCGTGCGTGCGTCATCAGCGCCCGCGGCCAGGACCGCCAGCGCGAGACGAGCCGCATCACGACGACGATCAGGGTCGACACGACGGCCGCCGCGAGCACACAGACGAGCACCGCGACGGTGAACTGGAGCCAGGGGTCGAGCATGGGCCTCCTTCGGGAGAGCCCACGGTACCCAGACGGCGAGGGGGCACCGCAAGCTGGTTGCGGTGCCCCCCTCGTGCGCGTTACGCGGTGCCCCGGCTCAAGCCTCGACGACCTCGGGCTCCTGTTCGGGCACGGCGTCGACGCCGGCCTCGGCGCGCTGCTGCGGCGTGATCGGGGCGGGGGCCTCGGTCAGCGGGTCGAAGCCCCCGCCCGACTTCGGGAACGCGATGACCTCGCGGATCGACTCGGTCTTCGTGAGGTGCTGCAGCACGCGGTCCATCCCGAGCGCGATGCCGCCGTGCGGCGGGGCGCCGAACTTGAACGCCTCGAGCAGGAAGCCGAACTTCTCCTGCGCCTGCTCCTCGTCGATGCCCATGATCTCGAACACGCGCTTCTGGACGTCCTCGCGGTGGATGCGGATGGATCCGCCGCCCAGCTCTGATCCGTTGCAGACGATGTCGTACGCGTAGGCGAGCGCCGATCCGGGGTCCGTGTCGAACGTGTCCTCGAACTCGGGCTTCGGGCCCGTGAAGGCGTGGTGCACCGCGGTCCAGGCGCCGGCGCCGACCGCGACGTCGCCCGAGGCGACCGCGTCGGAGGCGGGCTCGAACATCGGGGCGTCGACGACCCACGTGAACGCGAACGTGTCGGGGTCGAGCAGGCCCAGGCGCTTGCCGATCTCGATGCGTGCGGCGCCGAGCAGCGCGCGGCTGGCCTTGGTGGCGCCGGCGGCGAAGAACGCGCAGTCGCCGGGCTCCGCGCCCACGAGCTCCCTCAGGCCCGCCTGCTCGGTCTCGGACAGGTTCTTGGCGACCGGGCCGCCGAGCGTGCCGTCCTCGTTGAACAGGACGTAGGCGAGGCCGCGGGCGCCGCGCTGCTTGGCCCAGTCCTGCCAGGCGTCGAGCGTCTTGCGCGGCTGGCTCGCGCCGCCGGGCATCACGACCGCGCCGACGTACTCCGACTGGAACACGCGGAACGGCGTCTCGCGGAAGTAGTCCGTCGCCTCGACGAGCTCGAGGCCGAATCGCAGGTCGGGCTTGTCCGATCCGTACCGCGCCATGGCGTCCGCGTAGGTCATGCGGGGCAGCGGGGTCTGCACCTCGACGCCGATCGTCTTCCACATCGCCGTGATGACGGACTCCATCATCTCGATGACGTCCTCCTGGTCCACGAAGCTCATCTCGATGTCGAGCTGCGTGAACTCGGGCTGGCGGTCGGCGCGGAAGTCCTCGTCGCGGTAGCAGCGCGCGATCTGGAAGTACTTCTCCACGCCGCCCACCATCAGCAGCTGCTTGAACAGCTGCGGGCTCTGCGGCAGGGCGTACCAGCTGCCCGGGTGCAGGCGTGCCGGCACGAGGAAGTCGCGCGCGCCCTCGGGCGTCGAGCGGGTCAGGGTCGGGGTCTCGACCTCGACGAACTCGCGCTCGTGCAGGACGTCGCGGATCGCCTTGTACACCTGCGAGCGCAGGCGGATCGCGTTGGCCGGGCCCTGGCGGCGCAGGTCGAGGTAGCGGTGCTTGAGGCGCGCCTCCTCGCCGATCGGGTCGGCCTCGGCGGTGCCGGAGGAGACCGGGAACGGCAGCGGCGCCGACTCGTTCAGCACCTCGACGGCGGTCGCGACCAGTTCGATCTCGCCCGTCGGGAGGTTCGGGTTCTCGTTGCCCGCGGGGCGCCTGCCCACCTCGCCGGTCACCTTCAGGACGAACTCGCTGCGCAGCGGGTGCGCCACGGCCTCGTCGCGGATGACCACCTGGGCGATGCCGGATGCGTCGCGCAGATCGATGAACGCCACCCCACCGTGGTCGCGGCGGCGGTCGACCCAGCCCGTGAGGGTGACGGTCTGACCGATGTGCTCGGCGCGCAGCGAGCCGGCGGTGTGGGTGCGAAGCACGAAGGAATCCTCCTGATGTCAAGAAATCCTGACAAGTCTACGGGCCGGGATATCCGGAATCGGATCCGGGGGACAGCACCCAGGCTCCCGAGAGGTCGGGTCGCTACCGTCGAACGGGTAACCGCGCCGACGACCGAAGGGCCTGCCCGCATGACGACGACCGCCTCCACGGCCGCCGACGGATCCTGGCTCGGCGCGCTCGTCGACGCGGTCGTCGGACTCATGGACGTGATCGGCCCCTACGGTGCCGGCATCGGCATCGCGGCCGAGAACCTGTTCCCGCCGCTGCCGAGCGAGGCGATCCTGCCCCTGGCCGGGCTCGCGGCCTCGCGCGGCGCATTCGCGCTGTGGGAGGCGATCCTGTGGACGACGGTCGGATCCGTCGTCGGTGCGCTCGTGCTGTACGGCATCGGCGCGTGGTTCGGCCTCGAGCGCCTGCGCCGGGTCGCCGACCGGCTGCCGCTCGTGAACGTGGCCGATGTCGACCGCACGGTCGCGTGGTTCCACCGCCACGGCGCCGTCGCGGTGTTCTTCGGCCGGTTCATCCCGATCTTCCGCAGCCTCATCTCGATCCCCGCGGGCGTCGTGCACATGCCGATCTGGAAGTTCGTGCTGCTCACCGCCGCCGGCAGCCTGATCTGGAACACGATCTTCGTGCTGGTCGGCTGGTACCTCGGCGAGTCGTGGCACATCGTCGAGCAGTACATGGACGTCGCCCAGAACGTCGTGATCGCGGTCGTCGTGATCGCTGTGGTCTGGTTCGTCGTCGCCCGCATCCGCTCGCTCCGCGCGGACGAGCGCGCCGAGTGATCCCCGCTTGGGTCAACGGGCGCAGGCTTGCCGCAAGCTGACGGCGCTCCGCGCGATTCGGCGTCAGTTCGGGGCAAGTCGGGCGCGGGTCAGCTCGTAGCGTGCCTGGAAGTCGGGCGTCAGTCGTTGTATCCGCGGACGCGTTCGCGGATGGCGTCGGCGAATGAGTAGATGTCGTCGAGAGCCTCGATGGGGTGCCGTGTCTCGTTCTTCTCGGCGTCGAACAGACCCAGGTACTTCTGGCTCTTGCCGTTGAAGTGCAGTCGCGCGATCGGCTTGCGGTTGTTGTCGTCCAGCAGGATCGCGAAATAGGACTTCGCGTCTCGATGGGCGATGCGCTGAGGCTTCACCTCGCTGCAGGCGATCGCCTTGACGATCTGGTATCCCTCGAGCTCCTCGAGGGTCGTCTCGATCTCCGTGTCGCGGTCGAGGTCGGCATCGGCCACGGGAGTGCTGGACACGCTTGCCTGGGGTGCGCTCTCGGCGGGCGTGTAGCTGCCCGCTCCCAGGGCCGTCTTCAGGCGTTCGTTCACCTGGTCGCTGAGGTACTGCTTCAGCGCCTTCTGGACGAGCGGGCCGAACTGGTCTCGGACCTTCTGCGTGTACGAGCCGTCATAGACCTTGGAGGTCAGGTACTTCGACCACTCCGGGGTCGGCGCCTTGAAGTCCTCGGCGAGGGCTCGCTTGATCGCACCGACGTACTTCAGCTCCTCCGCAGCGCTCACGATGGAGTCGAGATCGAAGTTCTCCTTCGTCAGCTTCTTCAGCTCCGGCACCAGCGACTCATCCAGATCGGCGAGATCCAGGACCAGGAACGGCTTCGAGTCCATGCGGTTCGGAGCATCGAGGTCGGTGTAGAAGTGGTAGACCTCGCCATTGGTGAGCACCGCGATGCGTGCGTTTGTCACAGCGAAGTAGCGGTACAGCTGGGATGCGTGCTCGATCTTGAGGCTCGAGAGCTTGCATTCGACGAGAAGCTGCACCTCCCCGTCCCGCATGATCGCGTAATCGATCTTCTCGCCCCGTTTGATGCCGACATCGGCGGTGAACTCGGGCACGACTTCGAGCGGGTCGAACACGTCGTATCCGAGCACCGAGGAGATGAACGGCATGATGAATGCCGTCTTCGTCGCTTCTTCGGTCTGGATCGCGTGCTTCTGGTTCTGAACCTTCAGCGCAAGAGCATTGAGCCTTTCGGTGAATTCCATGTTGGGGTCGTCCTATCGGGGGAGAGCCTGCAGTGCGTCGCTCATGTTTATCGCCTCATGGCGATTTTTCCGTCGCGGGCTCCTTCGGCGGCGCGGCGTGAATGCCACCAGTCGGGAGAATTCCCTTCAGAAAAGGGAAACGGACTCGGGGCGGTCAGCCGGTGGTGAGGGCCTCGGCGATGTGCTCGACCGTGGCGATGCCCTCGGGGAGGCGCCACTGGGTCGGGTCGTCGTCGCTCGCCGTCGTGACGACGATGCGGTAGCCCGGGATCCACGACTCGAGCTCGAGGCCCGCGGGCACGTAGGTGCCGGCGACGTAGCCGCCGACGGCGTCGAGGGCCTCGGAGTCGCGCACGCCGCCGAGCTCCGACTTCTCGGCCTCCGTGCGGCGCCGGAGGACCTCATCGGCGTCGGCGGTCTCGCGCGAGATCCACACCTGCACGCGTGACGTCACGCCCTTGTCGGTCGCGGCCTTGCCCTTCTCGGCCGCCCAGCCGCACGCGACGCGGCCCGGCGCGGAGGCGGTGACGCCGCGCAGCGCGTGGAAGCCCTTCGCCAGCGGTGCGGCGAGGGCGAACAGGTCGTCGCACGACAGCAGCGACAGGCCGAGGCCCGCGATGGCGTCGACCACCACGCGGGCGGCATCCGGATCGGCCCACTCGTCGGGCAGCTGGGCGGCGAAGCGGGCGCGCTCGTCAGGCGCGCAGGCGCCCAGCGGCGCGACGGCCCGGACCGCCGCCGCCCGCCAGCGCGGATCGGTCGCGACGTCGCGCGCCCCCGACGTGAACTGCGGCTGCGCGGCCAGCTCGCCGAACAGCGCCGCGGCGTCCGCCTCCGCGTCGGTGCAGGTGGGGTGCCAGGAGCCGAGCTCCGGGATCTCGCGGTCGCCGAGCACGGTCCACGACGCGCCGCCGAGCGCGGCCGCGCCCGCCGCCACGAGGGCCTCGGTCGACGCGGTCGCGAGGGAGTCGAACGCGCCCGCGGCGGCGATGCGGGCCGCGGCGGCGGTCGCCCGCGCGCCCTGCACGGCGGCCGCGTCGGCGGAGCCGGGCGCGCCCGCAGGCGTGAGGTCGGCGGCGCATGCCGTGAGGTCGGCGCCGATCGCGGCGACCGCCGACGCGTCCTCGACGGGACCCGGGGCGGCCGCGCCGCACGCGTAGAGCGTGGAGAGCAGGTCGGCGACCGACGGATCCGGGATCTCGCCGAACGAGACGTGCCGCGCGAACGCGGCGAGGAGATCCACCGTCGCGGTGCGGGCGTCGACCCGCGCGACGGCGCGATAGGGGGCGCCGGCGGCGCTGAGGCCCACGTCGATGCCGGCGCCGGGCGCCAGCAGCGCGGTGCGCTCGTCGTCGACGAGGCCCGCGGCGATCCGCCAGAACCGGTCCCCGCCGTCCTCGCGCGTGACCCAGTCGAATGCGGCCTGGCCGTCGAGCTGGAGCGCCCTCGTGACGCCCTCGCGGCCGCGCGTCCGGACCGTCAGCACATCCGACTCGTGCGTCTCGAAGCACGCGGCGATCGCGGAGGCCGGGCGGTCGCGATCCGGATCCGCGGTGGTCGAGACCCAGTCCGGCAGCGTCGCGTCGCCGCACTTCGGCGCCACGGGCTGCGGCGCGGCGACGGCCGCGCCGGCCAGGGCCGCCGTGGCCCAGGTCACGATGCCGCCGCCGGTCACCTGCGCGGTGAGGGTGCCGCCGTCGACGGCGGGGATGCCGGGCTCGGGCACCCACACGCGCCGGTCGTCGTCCC
The DNA here is from genome assembly GCF_039605615.1 of Microbacterium rhizophilum. NCBI lineage: Bacteria > Bacillati > Actinomycetota > Actinomycetes > Micrococcales > Microbacteriaceae > Microbacterium > Microbacterium rhizophilum. The sequence continues at coordinate 203,913 of NZ_JBCNUN010000003.1, forward strand.
AGCGCACGAGCGCCGCCGCCGCCGCGGCCTCCGGAGGCAGCGCCGACACGTCCCACGCCAGCGTGACGGGATCGGCGAATGCGGCGGGAGAGGCGATCCGGACGGGAGCGCCGAAGACCTCGGTCGCGATCCCCGAGTCGGCCACGCCGATCCGCGGGCCCACGGTCACGTTCGCGACGTTCGCCGTGACCGCGCCCACCGGGACGTCCACGGTCACGCCGCCCGTGCGCCAGTGGTCGCCGTCGCGGTCGACCTGCGTCGTGCGGACATCGGCGAAGGACGGCACCGGATCCCGGCGTGCCTCGCCCGGGGACGGCTCGGGGACGCACGCGGCGAGCCCCAGCACCAGGGCCGCCGCCGTCGTCGCGGCCGCGATCCGGCGCAGTGCAGTCCTCACCCGCCCACGGTAACCGCGGCCCGGACGGTGGCCCCGGCGGCGCTCCGCGATCCTGCCGCGCGGGGTCCGCCGCGTTCGTAGGATGGACGCGCGGACGACCACAGGGGAGCGCATGCCGGCCGAACTCATCCACCTCGTACGTCACGGCGAGGTCCACAACCCCGACCGCGTGCTGTACGAGCGCCTGCCCGGCTTCCGCCTGAGCGACGACGGCCGCCGCATGGCGCGCGCCGCCGCGGAGCACGTGCGCGACCTCGGACGCACCGTCACGACGCTGCTGTGCTCGCCGCTGCAGCGCACGCAGGAGTCGTCCGAGCCGTTCACGGAGCTGCTGGGCCTCGAGCCGCGCATCGAGGAGCGCGTGATCGAGCCGACCAACGTGTTCGCGGGCATGCGGATGAGCAGTGCGCTGCGCAAGCCTTGGAACTGGCACCACCTGCGTCGCCCGTCCGTGCCGAGCTGGGGCGAGCCGTACAGCCAGGTCGTGGACCGGATGCGCTCCGCGCTGGACGAGGCGTGGCACAACACCCCCGAGGGTGACGTCGTGATCGTGTCGCACCAGGCGCCCATCTGGCTGACCCATCTCTCCGTCGCGGGTCTGCCGCTGCCGCACGACCCCCGCACGCGCCGCTGCGCCCTGTCGAGCGTGACGTCGTTCGAGCGCGTCGGCGACGTCTGGCGCGAGGTCTCGTACGCCGAGCCCGCGCCGCTGGACGACGCGGTGGACGTCGGGGCCGTGTGACCCCCGCACTTTCGGCTGGCGCACAGCCGCCGCAGATGCGGAAACGTAGGATTGGGGCGTGTCCTCCGCCGTCCGCCTCGCCGCCCGTCTGACCGCCGCGGTGGGCGCCGCGACGTTGGTGCTGACGCTCGCGGCGTGCGCGCCCGATCCGGTCACCGAGCAGTACCGCGAGGGCAGCGACAAGGGATTCATCAGCAGGGAGTTCCAGGTCGACGAGATCCCCGAGGACCAGCGCGGGGAGCCCGTCGTGTGGGCCGGCCTGACGCAGTCCGGCGACGAGCTGTCGAGCGAGGACGTCGCGGGCGACGTCGTCGTCGTGAACTTCTGGTACGCCTCGTGCGCGCCGTGCCGCGTGGAGGCCGCCGACCTCGAGAAGGTGTGGCAGGACTACCAGGACCAGGACGTCTCGTTCGTCGGCGTGAACACGTTCGACCAGGCGGACCAGGCCCGCTCCTTCGCCGAGAAATGGGGCGTGACGTACCCGAGCCTGATCGACGCCAACGACGGCTCCGCCAAGCTCGCCTTCGCCTCCGCGACGCCGATCCAGGCGACCCCGGTCACGCTCGTGCTCGACCGCGAGGGTCGCGTCGCCGCGCGCATCATCGGTCGGCTCGAGAGCGCGTCGATCCTGTCCACGCTCGTGGGGGACACCCTCAAGGAGAAGGCGTGACCCGCGAGGCCGCCGCGTGAATCCCGGCGCCCTCGTCTTCGACGGCGCGCTGTGGGCCGCGATCCCGATCGCGCTCCTGGCCGGCCTGATCTCATTCCTCTCGCCCTGCGTGCTGCCGCTCGTGCCGGGCTACCTCGGCTTCATCAGCGGCGCCGTCTCGCCCCGGGACTCCGGATCGACCGCGCTCGCCGGCCGCGGACGCCTCCTCGGCGGAGTGCTGCTGTTCATCGCCGGGTTCACGCTCGTGTTCGTCACGATCATCGTGCTCGGCGGGCTCGCGGGCGGGGCGATGCAGCGCTTCTCGCTGCAGTACGGCGACCTCGTGACGCGGATCCTGGGCGTGCTGATCATCCTGCTCGGCCTGGTCTTCATCGGCTTCTTCGGGTTCGCGCAGCGCACCGCGAAGCTGCAGCTGAAGGCCGACCTCGGGCTCATCGGCGCGCCGCTGCTCGGCATCGCGCTCGGCCTCGGCTGGGCGCCCTGCATCGGCCCGACGCTCAGCGCCATCCTCGCGATCGCCTGGCAGCAGGGCGACGCGGGGCGGGCGGGTCTCCTGGGCCTCGCGTACTCGCTCGGCCTCGGCATCCCGTTCCTGCTCGTCGCGCTCGGCTTCGGCTGGGCCACGCGGTCGCTGACCTTCCTGCGCCGCCACGTGCGCGTCGTGAACATCGTCGGCGGCGCGCTGCTGGTCATCCTGGGCCTGCTGATGGTGACCGGGGTGTGGACCATGATCATGTCGCGCCTGCAGGGGGTGTTCGCCGGTGTCCCGACCCTCCTCTGACGCGCCCGTGACGGAGCGCGACGGATCCGAGCCGCTGCGTCCCTCGGACCACGTCGACGGCGCCGCCGACACCGGCGTGAACTCGCCGGCGCTCGGTGTGGTCGGGTGGCTGCGCTGGGGCTGGCGCCAGCTCACCAGCATGCGCACGGCGCTCGTCCTCCTGCTGCTGCTCGCGATCGCGGCCGTGCCGGGGTCGATCTTCCCGCAGCGCATGGCGAACCCGAACGGCGTGACGCAGTGGCAGCGCGACAACCCCGACCTGTTCCCGATCCTCGACGGCATGCAGCTGTTCGACGTGTACATGTCGGCGTGGTTCTCGGCCATCTACATCCTGCTGTTCGTGTCGCTCGTCGGGTGCATCCTGCCCCGCACGAAGCACCACTGGAAGGCGCTGCGCTCGCGCCCGCCGCGCACCCCCGCGCGCCTGTCCCGGCTCGACGACCACCTCGCGCAGCGGATCGACGGGCACCCGGATGACGCGAAGCACGCGATCGACCTGGCCGAGGCGCAGCTGCGCGCATCCGGCTACCGGGTGGAGCGCTACGACGACCGCCGCGGCTGGTCGGTCTCGGCCGAGCGCGGCTACCTGCGCGAGACCGGCAACCTCGTCTTCCACGCGTCGCTCGTGGGCGTGCTGCTCGCGGTCGGCATCGGCGGCGGCTTCGCCTACACGGGCCAGCGCGTCGTGATCGAGGGCCAGACCGTCGTGAACGCGCTCGTGGACTACTCGTCCATGAACCGCGGCCGGTTCGTCTCGGACGGGGCGCTGTCGCCCTACGCCATGCGGCTGAACTCGTTCGACGTGACGTATCAGCCCTGGGGTACGAGCGGCGCCGGCCAGGCGGGCGACTTCGCCGCGAACGTCACGGTGCGCGAGCCCGACGGCGGCACGAGCGACGGCGCCGTGCGCGTGAACCACCCGCTGGAGGTCGCGGGCGAGCGCGTGTACCTGCTCGGCAACGGCTACGCGCCGACCATCACCGTGCGCGACGCCGACGGCACGACGGTCTACAGCGAGTCGGTGCCGTTCCTGCCGCAGGACGCGAACCTCACCTCGCTCGGCGTCGTGAAGATCGCCGACGGGCTGCCCGAGCAGCTCGGCATGCTCGGCTTCCTGTATCCCACGCAGCAGAAGCTCTCCACCGGCGCGTTCACCTCGGTGTACGGCGACCTGATCAATCCGGTGCTGACGCTCAACGTGTACTCCGGCGACCTCGGCATCGACGAGGGGGTGCCGCGCAGCGTGTACGAGCTCGACCCCTCGGGCATGACGCAGCTGACGGGCGGTGACACCGGCACGGAGTCGATCGAGCTCGCGCCGGGGGAGACCGCGGACCTGCCGAACGGCCTGGGCACCGTCACGTTCGAGGACGAGACGCCCGCAGGCGCCGACCGAGCGCAGGTCGGCCTGACCGAGTCGGTCAAGCGCTTCGCGTCGCTGCAGACGCACCGCGACGGATCCGCGATCTTCGTGCTCGGCTTCGCCATCCTGATGGTGCTCGGCCTGCTCACGGCGCTGTTCGTGCCGCGCCGGCGCGTGTGGGTGAAGGCGACGCCGGACGGCGACGGCGCGATCGACCTCGAATACGCCGCCCTCGCGCGCGGCGACGACCCGACCCTCGCGGCTGCGATCGAGCAGCTGCGGGCCAAGCACCTCGACAGCCTCGAGAAGTAGGATCCCACCCATGCATCCCGACGCCCTCTCGCTCGACTCGATCTCGCTGCTGCTGATCTGGACGGCGATCGTGATCTATGCGCTCGCGTTCATCGCGTACGCGTTCGACCTGGCCAAGCGCTCGCAGCTCTCGCTCGAGCGTCAGGACGCCGCGCGCGAGCTCGTCGGCGCCGGGCGCGGGACCGTGGTGAACGGAGTGCCGCAGGAGCCGGCGGCGGAGAAGCCGCGCCTCGTGATGGGCCGGATCGGCACGTCGCTCACGGTGCTGGGCTTCCTGTTCCACCTCGGCGGCGCCGTGCTGCGCGGCATCGCGGCCGGTCGCGTGCCGTGGTCGAACATGTACGAGTTCGCCATGACCGGCACGCTGCTGATCACCGCGGTGTACCTGGGCGTGCTGTTCTGGCGCGACCTGCGGTTCCTCGGCACGTTCATGGTCGGCCTCGTCACGGTGCTGATGGGCGGCGCGACGCTGTTCCACGTCGATGTCGTGCCGCTGATGGACCCCCTGAAGTCGGTCTGGCTCGTCGTGCACGTGTTCGTCGCGTCGCTCGCGACCGCGTTCCTCGCCCTGGCGTTCGGCCTGTCTGTACTGCAGCTGCTGCAGGCCCGGCGCGAGCGCCTCGCGGTGGCCGCCGAGGGCGCGAAGCGCTCGTTCCTGCGGACACTGCCCAGCGCCGAGGCGCTCGAGGGCCTCGCCTACCGGTTCGCGATCATCGGCTTCATCTTCTGGACCTTCACCCTGATCGCCGGATCCATCTGGGCCCAGGACGCGTGGGGCCGGTACTGGGGCTTCGACACCAAGGAAGTGTGGACCTTCATCATCTGGGTCCTCTACGCCGGCTACATCCACGCCCGCGCGACGCGCGGCTGGCGCGGCACGCGCTCGGCCTGGCTGTCGATCGTCGGCTTCGTCGCCGTGATCTTCAACTTCACAATCGTGAACATGTACTTCGAGGGGCTGCACGCGTACAGCGGTCTGAGCTGAGTGCTCTCCGGTCAGCCGAGCGGAGTGACGAACGTCAGCTCGGAGCCGTCTTCGACGATGAGGGCGGCCAGCGCCGTGTTGAACTCCGCGCCGTAGGCCGCGGCGAGGTGCGCGGCGAACGCGTCCTCGTCGCGATAGGACTCGACGACCAGGAAACCCGTTCCGGACGCCGGACCCTCGCCTCGGGCTCCGGATGCCGGGGGCGCGTGGCCGACCCGGAACGGGTCGAACACGAGGCAACCCGGCTCCGCGCGCACGTTCGCGGCAAGCGCGAGGAGGAGGCGCTCGACCTCCTCCTCGCGCCCCGGCAGCGCGGTGAAGCGGGCGACCAGCTGCACGCCACCCGTCATGCCTGCGCGGCTCCCGTCATGATGGCGACCGCGTCGGTCATCGAATGCGTCTGGGGCGTGATCGTCGCGGCCCGCTTGCCGAGCCGCTGCACGTGGATGCGATCGGCGACGTCGAACACGTGAGGCATGTTGTGCGAGATGAGGATCACCGGGATTCCGCGGTCGCGGAGATTCCGGATGAGCTCCAGCACCTGGTTCGACTCGCGCACGCCGAGCGCGGCCGTCGGCTCGTCGAGGACGACGACCTTCGATCCGAACGCCGCCGCACGAGCCACGGCGACCGCCTGCCGCTGCCCGCCGGAGAGGTTCTCGACCGCGACCGTGACGTCCTGCAGCGTCGAGATCCCCAGCGACGTCAGCTCGTCCTTGGCCATCTTCCGCATGGCCTTCTGATCGACCATTCGGAAGACCGAGCCGAGCAGGCCCTTCTTCCGCACCTCGCGGCCGAGGAACAGGTTCGACGCGACGTCGAGGGCCGGGGAGACGGCGAGGTTCTGGTAGACGGTCTCGATGCCGGCTGCTCGGGCGTCCTGCGGCCGCCGGAAGCTCACCTGCCGGCCATCGAGGTAGATCTCGCCCTCGTCGGGCACCTCGGCGCCGGTGAGGCACTTGATGAGCGTGGACTTGCCCGCGCCGTTGTCTCCGATGACGGCGAGCACCTCACCGGGATAGAGCTCCAGGCTCACGCCATCGAGCCCGACGACGCGGCCGAAGGTCTTCACCAGCCGATGCGCGCGCAGCAGCGGCGTGCGAGACGGGGCGGAGGAGCCGGCCTCCGCGGCGACGATGTCGGTCACTTGCGCACCTTTCGGATCCACTGGTCGACGGAGACCGCGACGATGATGAGCACGCCGACGGCGAACGTCTGCCAGAGCACATCGAGCCCGGCGAGGGACAGGCCGTTGCGGAACAGCCCGACGATGAGCGCTCCGAGCAGGGTGCCCCACACGGTGCCGCGCCCGCCGAACAGGCTCGTGCCGCCGATGACGACCGCCGTGATCGAGTCCAGGTTGAGATCGACGCCGGCGTTCGGCGAGGCGGCGTTCGTGCGGCCGATCTGGATCCAGGCGCCGATCGCGAGGATCGCGCCGGCCGCGAGGTACACGCTCATGAGCACGCGATTGACGCTGATGCCGGCGAGCCGCGCCGACTCGGGGTCGTCGCCCACCGCGTACACGTGCCGCCCCCATGCCGTGCTCTGCAGGATGAACGCCACCACGACGTAGAGCAGCAGCATCATGACGACGCCGACAGTGATGTTCACGCCGAACAGTGGGAACGTCGCGCCGGTCCAGGTGAGCAGCTCCGGCATCTCGGCGCCGCGGACGGTCGCGCCGCCCGAGTAGAGCAGCGTCAGAGCCAAGAAGACATTGAGCGTGCCGAGCGTGACGATGAACGGCGGCAGCTTCAGCCGCGTCACCAGGAAGCCGTTGAACGCTCCGGCGGCGAGGGCGACGATCAGCCCGAGCAGCAGTGCGACGACGGCGGGAAGTCCCGCCTGCGACGCCGTCTGGGCGACCACCATCGAGCTGAGCACCATGACGGCGCCGACCGACAGATCGATGCCGGCGGTGAGGATGATCAGGGTCTGAGCGACCGCGAGCGTTCCCACCACCGCCACCTGCTGCGTCACGAGCGAGAGGTTCGCGGGATTCAGGAAGCGGTCGTTGAGCACGCCGAACACGACGACCGCGAGCACCAGCACGATGGCCGGACTGATCGCCGGGTAGCGGTGCAGGGTGTTGCGCACTCGGCTCAGGGGCGTGCTGCGGTCCAGGAACTCATCGGCGAGGGCGAGCGCCGATGTGGGCGGTCCCGCCGGGGGCGGGTCGCCGGCGGGCGACTGCTCGGTCATGTGCTGACTCACGTGGGGTGCTCCGTTGTCTCTGCGATGGGGGAGGGGCGGGGCGGACGCCGGATGTCACGAGGACGAGCCTGTCGCGACCCGGCGTCCGTCCCGCCTCGCACTGTGGATGCGGGGATCAGCCCCAGCAGATCTCGCTGCCTGCAGCGGTGTCGATCGAGTCGACTCCATCCTGGGGGTCGTCCGTGACGAGCGCGACACCGGTGTTGTAGAAGTCGAGGCCGGACGTGACCTCCGGGGCCTTGCCGCTGTCGACGAGATCGAAGATCGCCTGCACGCCCAACTCGGCCATCTTCACCGGGTACTGCTGGCTCGTCGCGCCGATGGTGCCGTCCTTCACCGCGTCCACGCCGGCGCAGCCGCCGTCGATCGAGACCACGATGAGACCGTCCGTCTTGCCTGCCGCCTTGAACGCCTCGTAGGCGCCGTACGCGGCGGGCTCGTTGATCGTGTACACGACGTTGATGTCGGGGTTCTTCGACAGCAGCGTCTCGGCCGCGGTGCGGCCGCCGTCCTCGGCGCCCTGCGAGGCCTCGTTGCCGACGATCTCGTAGTCACCGCCGCTGTAGCTGCCGGTCGCCGCCTCGTCGCCGTTCTTGGCCGCGTCCGCCGTGTCGATCCCCATGCCGTCGAGGAAGCCCTGGTCGCGATTGAAGTCGACCGAGACGACCTTGTCGTCGAAGAGGTCGATGAGCGCGATCGTCGCCTTCTCGCCGCCGAGCTTCGCCGCGGTCCACTTGCCGATCTCCTGACCTGCCAGGAAGTTGTCGGTCGCGAAGGTGATGTCCACGGACTCGGGATCGGCGGGCGGCGTGTCGAGCGCGATCACGTAGAGGCCCGCGTCGCGGGCCTTGATGAGCGCGTCCTCGACCGCCGGACCGTTCGGCGTGATGAGGATCCCCGCATCGCCCTTCGAGATGGCGTTCTCGATCGCCTGGATCTGGGTGTCCTCGTCGCCGTCCTCCTTGCCCGCGGCCATCGTGAGCTCGACTCCGAGCTCGTCAGCGGCGGCCTCAGCGCCCTCCTGCATCGCGACGAAGAACGGGTTGGTCGTCGTCTTGACGATGAGCGAGACGCCGATCTCCGAGCCGGCGGCGTCGCCGTCGGAGGGGCTGCCTCCCGGTGTGCTGGAGGCGGCGCAGCCGGTGATGGCCAGTGCTGCGATGGTGGCGAGAGAGCCTCCGGTCAGGACCCGGCGGCCACGTGCTGCAGATGTTGCGTGATTCATCGGTGAATCTCCTCAGGTGTGCGGGTACGACCCCGTGACAACGATGTCAAGATCGAGGTCTACCCGACCTCGCTGTGTATAGTCAAGTCGTTATCGCACATTGGAGATCAATTCGTGACACCGTTGTCAAACCACAGTGCCGCGGACAATCCGCGCTCCCGGCCCACCATGCGCCATGTCGCCGCGCTGGCGGGCGTCGGCGTCAAGACCGTCTCCCGGGTCGTGAACGGCGAGCCCAACGTGTCGGCCGCGACGATCGCGAAAGTGCTCGATGCCGCCCGGACTCTCGACTTCCAACCCGATCTCCACGCCGGCAACCTCCGCCGCGCTGACGGGCGTTCGCGATCGCTGGGGCTTCTCGTCGGCAGCGTCGACAACCCGTTCGCCGGTGCGCTTCATCGCGCGGTCGAGGACGTCGCGCTCGAGCGGGGTGTCGCGGTGTTCGCGTCGAGCCTCGACGACGATCCCGAACGCGAGCAGGTCGCCGTCGCGGCGTTCCTGCGGCGACGCGTCGACGGGCTCATCCTCACGACGGTCTCGGGCAGCCAGGGATACCTGGCTCCGGAGCTCCGGCGGGGCACGCCGGTCGTGTTCGTCGACCGGGAGCCCGCAGGGGTGGAGTCGGACTCGGTCGTGAGCGACAACGCCGACGGGGCGGCGCTCGCGACACGGCATCTGCTCGAGCGCGGGCATCGACGCATCGCCTATCTCGGCGACCGGCGAGGAATCCAGACGGCCGGTGAGCGCCGCCGGGGTTTCCTGGAGGAGCTCGGCCGGCACGGCGTCGCCACTCGTGACGTGCCGGTCATCGAGGATCTGCATGACGAGGAGAGCGCGCGGCGCGCGGCGCTCGCGCTGCTGACGGGCGAGGAGCCGCCGACGGCGGTGTTCAGCTCGCAGAACCTCGTGACGATCGGCGTCGTGCGGGCGCTGCGCGAACTGGGCCGGCACCGGGAAGTGGCGCTGGTGGGCTTCGACGACGTGCCGCTGGGGGACCTGCTCGAGCCCGGCGTCACCGTCGTGGCGCAGGACCCCCGCGCCATCGGGCGCATCGCCGCGGAGCGCGTGTTCGCGCGGCTCGACGGCGACACCGGATCTCCCGTGCGGGAGATCGTGCCGACCCGACTCATCGCGAGGGGCAGCGGCGAGATCCCGCCGGAGGTGTCGAGATGACCGGCGCACCGCGCGTCGCGGTCATCGGCGATGCGCTCATCGACGAGCTGCGCGATCCGTCCGGCGCCCGCGACTTCGTGGGCGGCGCGGCGCTGAACGTCGCCGCCGGCCTGGCGCTGCGCGGCGTCGATGCGACGCTCATCGCGATGGTCGGAGATGACGAGCCGGGCGATCGCATCCGGGCTTTCCTCGCCGAGCACGGCGTGACGCTCATCGCGAGCGAGTCCGCATCCGGCACGGCGCGTGCGGTGTCGGATCGCAGTGACGGCGGCGAGCCCCGGTACGCCTTCAACGATGCCGCGAAGACGCGCCACATCGCCTTCGACACGCGAGCCCGGCGCGCGCTCGATGCGGCCGATCTCGTCGTGGTGAGCGGCTTCCCGTTCGACGACGCGGGTCAGGCTCGCGGGCTCGCCGAGGCCGTCGCCCGGCCGTCCGCACGGCTCGTGGTCGATCCGAATCCCCGTGCCGATCTGCTGCGCGATCGGAAGGCCTTCCTTGAGGGGTTCGAGCGGATCGCGGCCACCGCGCTGCTCGTCAAGGTCGGCGACGAAGACGCGCACCTGCTGCTGGATGCCCCCCTTTCCGCGTTCGTGAAGCGACTGCAGCGGCCGGGCTGCGGGGCCGCGGTGCTCGCGACCGCGGGCGCCGCGGGCGCCGAGGTCCACCACGGAGCGCTCGCGGTGCGATCGGGCATCGTCGAGCTCCCTGGGCCGGTCGTCGACACGATGGGGGCGGGCGATGCCACGCTCGTGGCCGTGGTGCGAAGCATCGCAGCGCACGGCATCGCGCGCACCGAGGCCGAGTGGCGCGACGCGCTGCGGGAGGCCATGGAGCTCGCCGCGGTGACGGTGCGCCACGAAGGCGCGCTGCGCCGGCCGCCGGTGGTACCGCAGCTCGAGGTCTGACCCCCGGCGAGTGCGCTCGCGCCGGTGCCTCTTGCATTGTCCACGAGACAGTGCGTAGCATCGCGGCCGTCACCTGACAACGATGTCAACATGACGTCGAGAACCGCGCGATGAAGGGCGATCCAGACGATGACCACGGTATCAAGACGAAAGGGAGCGGCCCTGCTGGGCGCTCTCGCGGTCGGCGCAGGCGTGCTCGCCGCCTACTCGCCCGCCGCGGCGGCCGAGGAGCCGGGAGGCGAGCCGTACCGGCAGAACCTGCACTACTCGCCCGCGAAGAACTGGGTGAACGACCCGAACGGGATGATCTACTACAAGGGCACCTATCACCTCTTCTACCAGCACAACCCCTCGGGCGATCAGTGGGGCAACATGTCCTGGGGACATGCCACGTCGACCGACCTCGTGAGCTGGACCGAGCAGCCCGTCGCCATCCCGAACACGGAGACCGAGTTCATCTTCTCGGGGTCGACCGTCGTGGACTGGAAGAACACATCTGGTCTCGGCACGGCCGACAACCCGCCGATGGTGGCGATCTACACGAGCGACTACCGCAACCACCCGGTTCACGGCACGAAGGAGGCGACGTCGCTCGCCTACAGCCTCGACGCGGGCATGACGTGGACGAAGTACAGCGGCAACCCGGTCGACGACCGGAGCCGCCGCGACTATCGCGACCCGAAGGTGTTCTGGTACGGCGACGAGGACACGGGGTACTGGGTCAGCGTCACCGTCGAGGCCGATGCGAGCCGCGTCGTCATCAACCGCTCGGACAACCTCATCGACTGGACCGAGCTGAGCGTGTTCACCTCGTCATCGCTCGGCGGGTTCTGGGAGTGCCCCGACCTGTACCCGATCGCGCTCGACGGCGACCCCGCCAAGCAGAAGTGGGTGCTCGCACTGAGCACACAGGCGTCCAGGCAGTCGTACCTCGTCGGCGACTTCGACGGCACGACCTTCACCGAGGACCCGGCCCCGCGCACGCCGATCCCTCAGGGCACGGCGCTGGGCGCCTTCGACGGCGAGGACTACGAGGGCTGGGCGGTCGAGAACGACCCGGTCAGCGACGCGGGCGGTGCGTTCGGCAGCGCGCCGGCGACCGGGACGCTGCCACAGCAGCAGCCCGTGACCGAGTTCGCGGGCACCGGCTATGTCAACAGCTACCTCGGCACCGACCGGGCGATCGGCCGGCTCGTCTCTCCCGACTTCACGATCGACGCCGACTCGTTGAGCTTCCTCATCGGAGGCGGTCATCACCCCCGCGAGGAGGGCACGGGCAGCGGTGCTGCGCCGGACGGCAGCACCCCGATCTTCGACTTCGAGCTCCCCGAGGGCGAGACGCTCGCCGACCACGGCTGGACCGGAACGGGCGACTTCGACCCCGGGCAGCAGCCCGCGGGTCCCCACGGCGGCGACAACGTCGCGTGGGGCTTCGGCGGCACAGGCTTCCTCAGCACGTTCTACTCCCCGGACGGCTCCGACGCGCGGCGCGGCACGCTGACGTCACCCGAGTTCGAGATCGGCTCGCCCTACATCGACCTGAAGGTCGGCGGCGGCGACGGCGCGCAGCTCGCCGTGCAGCTGCTCGTCGACGGCGAAGTCGTCAAGAGCGAGACGGGAAAGCGCAACCACCTCACCGACTGGCGCAGCTGGGACGTCTCGGCGTATCGGGGAGCGACGGCGCAGATCCGCGTCGTCGATGACAAGTCCAGCGATTGGGCGGCGATCTGGATCGACGACGTGGTCGCCGCGGACTCCCCGGCGCTGCCTCGCTCGACCGAGACGACCGTCAGCCTCGTCGTCGACGGCGAGACCGTGCGGAGCACGACGGGCGAGGGCCGCACGGGCGCCGACACGGAGACGATGAACTGGGCGAGCTGGGACGTATCCGAGTTCGCCGGACGCTCGGCGCGGATCGAGGTCGTAGACAACAACCGCGGCGGCTGGGGCCACATCCTGGCCGACCAGTTCACGCTGCGGGACGACCGGGTGCCGCCGGCGGTGCGCCTCGACACGCGGCGCCTCGACTTCGGCGCCGACAACTACGCGGCAAGCAGCTTCAACCCGAACGAGAATCCCGACGGGGAGCGGATCTTCGTCGGCTGGATGGGGCAGGCATTCTCCGCGCCGACCTCGCCCTGGCGCGGCAGCTTCACGATGCCGCGAGAGCTCGCCTTGAAGACCGTGGACGGCACACCGATGATCGTCCACTCGTTCGCGCACCAGCTCGCCGACTACGAGAAGAACGCCTTCACGACGTCGCGCAAGGCCGTGGTCGTCGACGGGGAAGTCGCGCTCCCCGAGGCGAGCGGCACGCTGCAGCGGATCCGGCTCACGCTCGAGCCCGGGGCCGGGCAGTCGGGCATCACGGTGCGCGGCGGTGACGGGAAGGGGACACGCATCGGCTACGACGCGGCCACTCATTCGGTCTTCATCGACAGGTCGCGCTCCGGGCTGATCCCGTCAGATCGCTTCACTCAGCCGTCGCGCACCCCCGTCCGGCTGATCGACGGAAAGGTCTCGTTCGACATCCTGGTGGACACCGGCTCCGTCGAGGTGCTCGTCAACGGCGGCGAGCAGGCGTTCTCGGAGTTCATCTACCCGGACGCATCGCAGACGGCCGTGTCGCTGTTCTCGACCGAGGGCTCCGCGAAGATCGAGACGGTCTCCGTCGCGCCGCTGTTCCGAGGCATGTACCCGGCAGATGAGCCCGGCGCGCCCAGCGACACCGACGCGCGAGCGGTTCCCGCGCAGGGCGTGCTGTCGTCGGACAACGGCTGGGACACGGGTCTGGCGGACGGCGACTTCGACGTCACGATGAATCTGTGGTGGGGCGAGAACGCCAGTCTGTTCCGGCTCTACCGTGACGGCGAGCTCGTCCACGCGGGCCAGCTCAAGGCTGCGAGCCCCACCGCGCAGAAGGCGGTGGTGCCCGTCCGCGGGCTGCCGAACGGCACCTACACGTTCATCGGCGAACTGGTGAACTCGAAGGGGGCGAGCGTCACCAAGCCGCTCACGGTCAAGGTCACGGAGGCGAACCCGGGCGTGCCCGTCCTCTCCCACGACAACCACGACGGCGATGGCGCCTATCGGGTCACGGCGAACCTGTGGTGGGGACAGAACGCGACGTCGTACGTCTTCCGCGAGAACGGCGAGGTCGTCGGTGAGGGCACGCTGAAGGCCGCGACGCCGTCGGCGCAGAAGGCGACGCTCGACGTCACCGGCAGGGCGAAGGGCAGCTACGTCTACACCGTCGAGTTCCGCAACGCCGCCGGCACCACCGAGAGCCGGCCTCTCACGGTGACGGTGCGGAAGTGAGGCGGCCCGCGGCCTGACGCGCCCGCGGCGCTCGGGCCTCGGCCGCACCAGGATCCCGGAGAACGCCAGACCTCCGGATCCTGAGCCTCGGATCATCCGGATTACGGGCGAAGTCCGGGATCCTGGCGCGGAATGCAGAGCGGCCCGACCCCCGGCGGGGTCGGGCCGCTCTTGCGCGCCGGATCAGGCGGGAGCGCCCTCCAGGAGGGCCCGGGTCGAGACCGTGCGCTTGCGTGCCACCGCGATGGTGGTGGCGGCGAACGCCAGCACCGCCCACACGAGCAGGCCGACCACGGCGCCGCCGACGCCACCGGCGTCGGTCACCGTGCCGAGCAGAGCGCGGAAGGCCGGGGCGGTGGGCAGGGCGCCCGCGAGGTCGCCGAGCCAGCCGGGCAGCGTCGAGACGATGCCCGTGGCCAGCGCGATCGCGCCGATCAGGGCGGCGACCCAGCGGCCGGCGCCGCCGAACACCGCGACGAGCGCCTGGTGCACGGCCGCGAACGCGACGCCGATCAGCGTGCACAGCGCGAACAGCGCGCCGGCCGTGTCGGCGTCGAAGCCGCTCGCGATCTGCACGACCGTCGCGACGAGCACGCCCTGGACGGCGCCCACGACCGCGGCGGGGAGCAGGGCGCCGCCCGCGAGCGCGGCCGACGCGCGGCGCGACGTGAGGGCGCGGCCCGTGACCGAGCGCATCACGACGAACGACGCGAGCCCGCCGAACCACAGCACGATCGCCGCGAGCAGCGGCACGGCCGCCGCGCCGAACAGCGAGACCTGCTCGCCCGAGGACGACGCCACCGGGTCGGCGATCACCTCGGCCAGGTCGTCGGCCTCGCGATCCGTGTACGAGGGCAGCTGCTCGGTGGCGTCGCCGAGGCCGTCGGCGAGCGAGCGCGTGCCGCCGGCGAGCTCGCCGATCCCGTCGCCGAGGTCGGACGATCCGTCGGCGAGCTGGTCGGCGCCGGTCGACAGCTGGCCCGCTCCGGACGCCAGCTGACCCGCGCCGCCGGCGATCTCGGCGGTGCCGTCCGCCAGGCCGTCCGCGCCGGTCGCCAGCTGCGCGGCGCCGCCGGACAGGGCGGTCGCGCCGTCGGCCGCCTGGCCGGCGCCATCGGCGAGCTGCGAGGCGCCGCCGGCGAGGCCGTCGGCGCCGGCCGAGACGCCGTTCGCGCCGTCGGCGAGCTGGGCGGCGCCGCCCGACAGCTGCGTGGCGCCGTCCGCGAGGCCGCTCAGCCCCGTCGCCATCTGAGAGGCGCCGGCTGCGGCGTCATCGGCGCCAGCCGCGAGGCGTGCGATCCCGTCGACCATCGGCGACGCCTGCTCGGACGCGCTTCGCAGCTGCGCGGCGACCTGGGCCGGAAGCTCGGTCGAGAGCTGCGTCAGCCCGCCGGACACGCCGGTCGCGCCCTGCGTGACGGTCGCGAGCTGCTCGCAGAACGCCGGGGCCGCGCCCGATGCTGCGCAGCTCTGACTCAGCGCCGTGAGGCCGTCGCTGACGCCGGTGGCGCCCTCGGTCAGCTCCGCGGGGACGAGCCCGTTCTGCTCGATCGTGGTCGCTCCGGTCTCGAGCCCCGAGACGAGCGCACCCGCGCCGTCCGAGAGCTGGTGCAGACCCGGGGCGAGTCCCGGGTTCGCGGCCGTGCCGTCGCCGGCGAGCCCCGTGGCCAGATCCTGCGCACCCGTCGACAGGCGGCTCGCGCCGTCTGCGAGGTCGCTCGCGCCACCGGCGACGCCGTCCGCGCCGTCCGCGAGGCCCGACGCGCCGTCGGCGAGCTCGTCCGCGCCGTTCGAGAGGCCCGTGGCGCCGTCCGCCACGCCCTGCACGCCGTCCGCGAGATCGCTCGCACCGCCGGAGACGCCGGCAGCGCCATCCGAGACCTGCGTGGCACCGCCCGCGAGTCGCCCGGCGCCGTCGGCGAGGTCGCCGGCTCCCGAGCCGAGCCGCGTCACGCCGTCCGCGAGCCGCGTCGCGCCGTCGGCGAGCTCGGTCGCCCCGTCCTGCGCCGCGCCGGCGCCGTCGGCCAGCTGCGACGCGCCGTCCGCGGCCTCGCCCAGCTGCTCGCCGAGCGTGTTGAAGCCGATGAAGACGTTCGACAGCGTGGCCCGGGACAGCATCCGGCCCATCGACGAGGCGGCCACCGCGGCCACCTGGTTCGTGATGGCCTCGTCGGCCAGGCGCGCGTCCGGCGCCGTGACGACCTCGATGCGCGCCTGCTCCGGGGTGGCGTCCTCGCCCGACAGCCGCTGGCCCGAGGAGGTCGCGGCGGCGGAGAACTCCTCCGGGATCGTCACGACGGCCTGGTACGTGCCGTCCGCGAGGCCCTCCGCGGCGTCGTCGTCGTTCGACAGCACCCACGTGAGGTTGCTCGGGGCGTCGTCGGATCCCTCCACGAGACCGGCGGAGAGCTGCCGGCCGAGCGGCGTGTACTGATCCTGGATCGTCACGGGCTCGTCGTTGTTGACGATCGCCGCGGTCATGTTGCCGAGGCGCTCGGTCGGGTTGTACAGCGCGGAGACCAGCACGCCGCCCACGAGGGCGGGCAGCAGCAGCACGCCGACGAGCGTGAGCCAGCTGATGGGCCTGGTGCTGCGGGCGCGCTCGATGCCGGTGGCGGCGAGACGGCGGAGGGGGTTCATGCGTTCACCTCGAGAGGGGCGGTGGGACGGGAGGCGACGTCGAGCTGCGACACGGAGTCCCAGCTCGCGTCGGCGAGCAGCCGGCGGGAGACGAGCGGATCGGATCCGGTCGCCACGACGGTGAGGTCGACGGGGGCGAGCGCGTGGCGGGCGTCGCGGAGCACCGCCGCCACCTGGTCGCGCGCGGCGGGGTCGAGCGCGTCGGCGCCGTCGATCACGACGAGGCGCGTGCCGCCGCGGAGGGCGTCGCGCACCTCCCGCGCCGGGGCGGGGGAGCCGGCCAGCAGGGCGACGCCGACGTGCGTGCGCACCCACGCGGCCCGGCCGGGCAGCAGATGGCCGGCGACCCGCAGCAGGCCGTTCGAGGGTGTGGCACGTCCCGCGATCGCGAGGCCGACGGCGCGCGCCGCGCGGGGATCCGCGGCCGTCAGCACGACCGCGTCGCCCGGCTCGGCGCGCAGCGTCACGCCGGAAGCCAGCACGACGTCCTCGGTCGCGACCTCGACATCGTCGGCGGCGATGACCGCGGTGGATCCGGGCTCGGGCCAGTCGGCCAGCGCGCGCTCGCGCTCGACGGCCTCGCCCTCGATGTCGAAGTGCGGCAGGATCCGGTCGAGCCAGCGCGGCATCCACCACGCCTTGTCGCCCAGCAGCGTCATCACGGCCGGCACGAGCGTCATGCGCACGAGGAACGCGTCGATCGCGATGCCGACCGCGAGCGCGAGCGCGATGGGCTTCAGGTTCGAGTCGCCCTCGGGCACGAAGGCCGCGAACACCGCGAACATGATGACGGCCGCGGCCGTGACCACGCGCGCCGAAGCCGCGAAACCGGTGCGGACGGCGTCGACCGCGACCTCGCGCGTGAAGCCCTTCTTGCGGGCCGCGTGCACGTAGTCCTCGCGCATCCGGGACACCAGGAACACCTCGTAGTCCATCGCGAGGCCGAACAGCACGCCCATCACGACGATCGGCATGAACGCGATGATCGGACCGGTGCGCGCGACGTGCAGCAGGTCGGCGCCCCAGCCCCACGAGAACACCGCGGCGACCACGCCGAACGCGGCGAGGATCGACAGCAGGTAGCCGAGCGCGGCCTTGAGCGGCACCCAGATCGAGCGGAACACGATCATCAGCAGGACGAACGACAGGCCGACCACGAAGATCCCGAACGGGACGAGGGCGCCGCCGAGGCGGTCGGAGATGTCGATGCCGACGGCCGTGGATCCGGTGACCTTCAGGTCGATGCCGAACTCGTCGAGCCACTCGTCGTGGTGCGCGCGGAGCTCGCGCACGAGCGCGCTCGTCGCGGGGTCATCCGGTCCGGTCTCGGGCACGATCTGCACGATGCCGGTGTCGGCGGTCTCGTTCGGGGTCGCGAGCGCGACCTGCTTCACGCCGTCGATCGCCTCGACCTCGGCCTGCAGGTCCTCCATCAGGCCGACCGGATCGGTGGACGTCACGATCGTGCCGGTCAGCACGAGCGGGCCGTTGAAGCCGGGACCGAAGTGCTCGGACGTGAGGTCGTAGCCGATGCGCGCCTCGTTGTCCTCGGGCAGCACGCCCGCGTTCGGCAGCGACAGCGACAGGCTGCCGACGGGCGCCGCCATCAGGCCGAGCGTCAGGACGACCGCGACCGTGGTGACGACGGGGTGGCGCGTGACGAGGCCGACCCAGCGGGTCGCGAAGCCCGTGCGCGGGGCGCGCTTCCTCCGCGGCCGCGTCCTCCAGCCCACGACCCGGCCCTTCGCGAAGCCGAGGAGGGCCGGCGTGAGCGTGACGGCGATCAGCACGGCCACCGCGACGGCGACGGCCGCGGCGATGCCCATGGTCGTGAGGAACGGGATGTTCGCGAAGCCGAGGCCGATGAGCGCGATCAGCACCGTGACGCCCGCGAACACGACGGCCGAACCCGCGGTGCCCGTGGCACGCCCGGCGGACTCCTCCGGATCCATGCCGCCGCGCACCTGATCCTGATGTCGCGCCGCGATGAACAGCGAGTAGTCGATGCCCACCGCGAGCCCCAGCATGAGCGCGAGCATCGGGGTCGTGGCCGACACGGTCGCCCACTGCGTGGCCGCGACGATGCCGAGCAGCGAGACGCCGACGCCGATCAGGGCGATGCCGAGCGGCAGGCCGGCGAGCACGAACGAGCGGAACGTGACGATCAGCACGAGCAGCGCGATGATCACGCCGACCGCCTCGGTGAGCGTGATGGTGGGCAGCTCGGTCGCGAACAGCTCGCCGCCGAGGGCGGTCTCGGACTCCTCCGGCAGCTGCTCGACCAGGTCGTCGACGACCGCGTGCAGCGACTCCTTGTCCTCGTCCGTGACGTCGGTCATCGTGCCCGCGAACTGCAGGCGCACGATCGCGGCCGAGTCGTCGTCCGAGACCATGCCCGTGACCATCTCGTCGAACGGCGAGGTGGCGCTCGTCACGCCCGGGACGTCCTCGAGCGCGGCGACGGCGTCCTCGATCGGGTCGCGGTAGTCGGCATCCGTCACCTTGTCGCCGTCGGCGGCCACCACGATGAACTGCGCGCTCGTGCCGGAGACCTGGGGGAACGTGCGGCTCAGCTGCTGCAGGCCCTCCTGCGCCTCGGTGCCGGGGATGGAGAAGGCGTTGTCGAAGCCCTTGTTCAGGCCCGCGGCCGCGCCGCCGACCGCCGCGAGGATCAGCAGCCAGCCCACGAGCACGCGCCAGGGGTGACGGTACGACCAGCGGCCGAGCGAGTAGAGCAGGGTGGACACAGGCGCCTCCGGATGAGGAATGGCAGGGAGTTCGATACAGCGCTGTATCCGATACAAGTGTGTATCGTAATAGGGAAACAGGCAAGCCGGGCTGAGCGTTCGGTATGAACCGGGGGATCGGGATGAGCGAGCAGGATGCCGCGCTGCGACCGCAGACGCGCAGCCGCGAGAACACGCGCGCCCGGCTGCTCGACGCGGCCGCGCAGGTGTTCGCCGAGGTCGGCCTCGGCGAGACCTCCGTGGAGGCGATCTGCGAGCGTGCGGGCTTCACGCGCGGCGCGTTCTACTCGAACTTCGAGTCCAAGGACCAGCTGTTCGTCGAGCTCGCGGCGCGCTTCGCCAGCCGGCAGGTCGAGGGCGTGCGCGAGCGCGTGGCCGCCATGATCGAGTCCGGCCCCGACCTGCGCGGCGACCGGGACGACATGGTGGGACTGGTCGAGGCGCTCGATGTGCCCGGCGACGTGCGCCTGGGCGTGCTGCTGATGAGCGAGATCAAGGGCCGCGCCATGCGCGACGCGAAGACCGCGGAGGCCTACCTCGCGCAGGACGCGCAGATGCTGCGCGAGGTCGCGCAGCTGCTCGAGGAGATCGCGCAGGCCAAGGGGCTGCGGCTCGCGCTACCCGCCGAGGACGCCGCCCGCACCGTGCTGACCGCGTGGGAGGGCGCCGCCGTGCGCGCGATCGCCGCCGGCCTGCCCGAGCAGGCCCTGCTCGAGGCGCGTGCCAAGGAGGTGGGCCGCATCGCCCACCTCATCATCGAGCATCCCTCTCTCTAGAAGCGGTCGCTCTGGCGGGATCGGGCCCGCATCCGCTGCACGCTCGCTTCGCTCGCACGGGGGCAGCGCCCATATCCGGTCCTCGACCGGGCGGGACTACACCGCGCCGCGGCTCTCGAGCACCGCGTGGCAGCGCTGGATGCGGGCCATCCACCAGTCCCGGCGGTCCGCCGGCGCGGCGTGGGCGTCGAGCAGCGCGGGGTCCGGGGCGATCCGGCCGACCGGGATCGCGCCGCCGCGCGGGACGAGCGGATCCGCCACCACGTCCGCCGCCAGGAGCGACGCCGTGCCGAGGCCGCAGTCGAACTCCAGTGACGGCAGCGCCGCGGCCAGCGCCGCTCCCTGCGACAGGCCGATCGACGTGTCGAGCGCGCTGGAGACCACGGCCGGCAGCCCGGCCTCGGCGACGATCTCGAGCGCGCGGCGCACACCGCCGAGCGGCTGCGCCTTGACGACGATCAGGTCCGCGGCCTCCGCCCGCGCGACCGCGAGCGGATCCTGCGCCTTGCGCACGCTCTCGTCCGCCGCGATCGGCAGGTCCCAGCGGTGCAGGCGTTCGCGCAGCTCGGCGAGCTCGTCCACCGTGGCGCACGGCTGCTCGAGATACTCGAGGTCGAACTCCGCCAGCGCGTGCGCCGCGTGCTCGGCCTCGTCGACGTTCCAGCCGCCGTTCGCGTCGATCCGGATCCGTCCCTCCGGGCCCATGGCGGCGCGCACCGCGCGGACGCGGGCGATCTCGTCCGCGAGCGACTGACCCGCCTCGGCGACCTTCACCTTGACCGTGCGGCACCCGTCGTACCGCGCCAGCACGTCGGGCACGCGCTCGGCGGGCACGGCCGGCATCGTCGCGTTCACGGGGATCTCGGCGCGCAGCGGCGCCGGCTGCGCGACGTACGCGAAGTCGAGCGCGGCCGACAGCCAGGTCGCCGCCTCGTCGTCGCGGTACTCGACGAACGGCGAGAACTCGGCCCAGCCCTCCGGACCCTCGATCAGCGCGGCCTCGCGGTGCTCCACCCCGCGGAACCGCGTCGCGAGCGGCAGCGACACCACCCGCACGGTCGAGCGGATCTCCGGCAGCGGGGGCAGCGGCGTCATGGGCCCATCCTGCCGCGTCGGCGCCTGCACCGTCTGCACGACGCAGGAGGGCATGTGACGGGCGGGGCGGATGACGGCGCGTCGCGGGCGGACGCGGAATCCGCTCCTGCGTTGTGCAGACCGGGGCCGGTCAGGAGTCCGGATGCTCCCGGTCGTGGCGGGGGATGAGGGGCCAGGACGCGGCGGGGGCCAGGGCGAGCAGCGCGAACGCGAGCGGGTAGCCGACCAGGCCGATCAGGGCGCCGATGCCGGGGCCGACCACGGCGGCGGCGACGAACTGCCCGGTGTTCTGGATGCCCAGCGCCCGGCCCGACCACGCCGGGCCGGCGAACTCGGCCACCGACGTGAAGGCCGGGCCGTTGTCGGCGACCGACACGCACGTCGCCACGACGAACGCCACGGCGGCGGGCCCGGCCCACTCCAGCCCGGCGACGGCGGCCAGCGCCAGCAGCACGGCGACGCCGGCGATCGCGACGCGGCGCAGCACCTGCACGCGGCCGATCCTGTCCGACCAGACGCCCACGGCGATCCTGCCGAGCGCGCCGGCGAACTGCGCGCCGCCGACCAGCGCGCCCGCGGCCAGGGCGGGCCAGCGCAGCTCCGCCACGAGCCAGACCAGGCCGAACGTCGACAGCGCGAACTGCGGGACGACGAGCAGGATGGACACCGCGTGGATGCGCCAGAGGAAGCCGTGCCCGACGTATGGATTGGCGGCGCGCGGAACCTCGGCGGTGCGCGCCGGCCGGCGCGGATCGCGGATCCCGACGACGCACGCGATCGCGAGCACGCCTGTCAGGATCACCGACAGCAGGATGGCGCCGCCCAGGCCCGCCGCGGACGCGAGCGGCGGCACGGCGAGCGCCGCCACCGTGACGCCGAGCGGCTGCGCCATCTGCCGGATCCCCATCGCGAGGCCGCGCCGCTCGCGCGCGAACCAGCCCACGACGAGCCGCCCGCTCGCGGAACTCGCGCTGCCGGCGGCCATGCCGCCGAGCAGCAGGAACACGCCGAGCCACACGTACCCGTCGGCGAACAGCGCGCCGAGGGCCGCGCCGCAGCCGAGCACCAGCCCCGCGGTGATCGTGACGCGCTCGCCGATCCGGTCCGCCAGCGCGCCCCACGCCACGAGCGTGAGCACGAGGCCGAGGTTCGGGGCGCCCGCGAGCACACCGGCCTCGACCAGACTGAGGCCGCGCTCGCCGTGCAGGAGCGGGATCAGGAACGCCGGCGTCGAGACGAACACCGACCCCGCGAGCTGCGCGCCGATCGCGAGCGCGAGCTGGATCCAGGGCAGCACGCGCTCAGCCGGCGGCCAGCGCCGCCAGGGCGTCGCCGTCGAGGCGCTGCACGGTCCAGCCGTCCATGCCGACGGCGCCGAGCTGCCGGTAGAACCGGATGGACGGCTCGTTCCAGTCGAGCACGCTCCACTCGAAGCGGCCGCAGCCCCGCTCCGTGCACTCGCGGGCGAGGGCCCGCATCAGCGCGAGCCCGTAGCCGCGGCCGCGATGCGCCTCGCCGACCACGAGGTCCTCGAGGTAGATGCCGTTCAGGCCCGTCCAGGTGGAGTAGTTCAGGAACCAGATCGCGATGCCCGCGACCTCGCCGCCGTTCTCGACGACGTGCGCGAACACCGTCGGGTGCTCGCCGAACAGCGTCTCGTGCAGCATCTCGGGCGTCGACGTGACGGCATCCGGCTCGCGCTCGTAGACGGCGAGCTCGACGATCAGGGCGAAGATGCCGGGGACGTCGGCCGGAGTCGCGCGGCGCAGGATGGCGCCGTCCTCGAGAGTCTGCATCCCGCCAGCGTATCCAGGGCGGATCCCCGCGATCCGCCCTCGCCGCTCTCCCGTGCCCCTAGCCTGGCGCCATGGCAGACCTCTCCTTCGACACCGACCGCCCCGTGCGCCTCGGCGTGCAGCTCGCTCCCCAGCACCACGCGTCCTACGCGGTGATCCGCGACGCCGTGACGCGACTCGAGGACATGGGCGTCGACGTCCTGTTCAACTGGGATCACTTCTATCCGCTGTCGGGGGACCCGGACGGCACCCACTTCGAGGGGTGGAGCATGCTCGCCGCGTGGGCCGAGCAGACCGAGCGCGTCGAATTCGGCCCGCTCGTGAACTGCAACAGCTACCGCAATGCCGACCTCCAGGCGGACATGGCCCGCACGATCGACCACATCTCGAAGAAGGGCGGCGACACGGGCCGCTTCATCTTCGCGACCGGATCGGGCTGGTTCGAGCGCGACTACGACGAGTACGGGTACGACTTCGGCACGGCGGGGCAGCGACTGGACGCGCTCGCCGAGGCGCTGCCGCGGATCGAGGCGCGCTGGGCGCAGCTGAACCCGGAGCCGACGCGGGACATCCCGATCCTGATCGGCGGCAAGGGCGAGCAGAAGACGCTGCGCCTCGTCGCGCGGCACGCGGACATCTGGCACAGCTTCGTGCCGGCGGAGGGCCTGCCGGGCAAGTTCGACGTGCTGAAGCGCTGGGCGGAGACGGAGCAGCGCGACCTGTCGACCCTCGTGATCTCGAACGAGCTGAAGGGCCGCGGCGAGCAGGACGCGCGAGCGCTGTTCGACGCCGGTGTGCGCCTGTTCACCTTCGGCGTCTCCGGCCCGGAGGTCGACTTCGACGGCGTGCGGCGCTGGCTCGACTGGCGCGACGCCGTCAACGGCTGACGCGAGCGGGCATGCCGGTGCCGAGCGGGCATGCCGGTGCCGCTCGGGGGTCCGGATCGGCGGGTCAGGCGGCGTCGAAGCGCTGCCGCGCGCGATCGAGCCGCGCCGTGACGGGCTTCAGGCCGGTCGCGGCGCCGAGGCCCGTGGGCGGCATGCCCACGTAGATCGACTCCGCGCGCGACACCGCGAAGGTTTCGTGCCAGATGCCGACCGCGCCCTCGGCGCCGCGGGCGCGGTGGTTGAAGGCGGCCCACGCGGGGCGGTGATGCGCCCGCGGATCCGACGCGTACGCGTACAGCTTGTCGATGCTCGTCCAGTACTGCAGCACGGTGGGCGTGCGCGGGAAGCCGAACAGGCGGTGCCCGATCATGCCGGAGTCAGGGTCGCTCGCGAGCTCCCGGATCATCGACGGCATCGCCGTGAACGTCGGCCACCACAGGTCGGGGCGCGACCACCGATTGATGCGCATGCCGATCAGGAAGACGACCAGCTCGCCGTCGTGATCGTGGGTCATCCGCCCTGTGTGCGCGATCATCCGGCCGTCTCCTCGCATAATGGTGAGTGGAACTCTCCAATAATGGGGAGTTGCACTATCCAATGTCAAGGGGTGACGATGCGGATCTCCGAACTCGCGCGCGCGACGGACGTGCCGGTCGCGACCGTCAAGTACTACCTGCGCGAGGGCCTCGTGCCGCCGGGGCGGCTGACGTCCTCCACGCAGGCGCAGTACGACGACGAGCACGTCGCGCGGCTGCGGCTCGTGCGCGCCCTGCTCGGCCCGGCGCGGCTCACGATCGCGCAGGTGCGCGGGGTGCTGGCGGCGGTCGACGAGCCCGAGCCCGATCTGTTCGTCACCCTGGGACGCGCCCAGCACGCGACCGCCCCCGCGACGGAGGCGGCCGATCCGTCGCCGGCGCTCGCGCTGATCGCGCGCGCCGGCTGGGACGTCGACCCCGCGGGACCCGAGGTCGCGCAGGTCGCGGACGCGCTCGCGGCCCTCGACGCCGCGGGCTTCGCGATGCCGGGCGCGAACGTCGACGCGTATCTCGAGGGCGTCGGGCGGATCGCCGCGTCGGAGATCGACAATCTGCCGGAGGGCTCCGCGGCCGAGGCCGTCCGCTATGCCGTGCTCGGCACGATCCTGATCGAGCCGCTGCTGCTCGCCCTGCGCCGCGTCGCCCACCAGCACGCCGCCCGGCGGCGCCTCGGGGGGCCGTCATCGTAGGTCATGTCCCACCTGCGGCCCGAATCCGCGCGACGAACGGGCGCGAAGTGGGACGCGACCGGGCGGGAACCGGCGGGAAGTGGGACATGACTCGCGGGAGTCAGTCGCGGGGGTGCCGGAGCGGCGAGCTCCTGCTTGCATATCAGGGGCGGGAATAGTCTGGAGCGGTG
Source organism: Microbacterium rhizophilum (assembly GCF_039605615.1). Taxonomy (NCBI): domain Bacteria; kingdom Bacillati; phylum Actinomycetota; class Actinomycetes; order Micrococcales; family Microbacteriaceae; genus Microbacterium; species Microbacterium rhizophilum. The sequence goes on from NZ_JBCNUN010000003.1 coordinate 229,340, forward strand.
ACCGACACCTTCGTCTCCGACCTGTTCGACGCGTCCGAGTGGGATGCCGCCCCGGGATCCGAGGCGTACCGGGACATCACGGCGCACGTGTCGAAGGACGGCCGGATCGCGCGCATCGCGTTCGACCGCCCCGAGGTGCGCAACGCGTTCCGACCCGCGACGGTCGACGAGCTGTACCGCGCGCTCGACACCGCGCGCCAGGATCCGCGGATCGGCGTGGTGCTGCTGACGGGCAACGGGCCGAGCCCGAAGGACGGCGGCTGGGCGTTCTGCTCGGGCGGCGACCAGCGGATCCGCGGCCGCGACGGCTACAAGTACTCGTCCGACGAGGGCGCCGTGACCGACTCGGCGCGCGCGGGGCGCCTGCACATCCTCGAGGTGCAGCGGCTCATCCGGTTCATGCCGAAGGTCGTGATCGCGGTCGTGCCCGGGTGGGCGGCGGGCGGCGGGCATTCGCTGCACGTGGTGTGCGATCTCACGGTCGCGTCGGCCGAGCACGGCCGCTTCAAGCAGACCGACGCGGACGTCGGGTCCTTCGACGCCGGATACGGATCCGCATACTTCGCGCGTCAGATCGGCCAGAAGCTCGCGCGCGAGGTGTTCTTCCTCGCGGAGGAGCATTCCGCGCAGCGCATGTACGAGATGGGCGCCGTCAACCGGGTCGTGCCGCACGCCGAGCTCGAGCGCGAGGCGATCGCGATGGCGCGGGTGATCCTCACGAAGTCGCCCACGGCGATCCGGATGCTGAAGTTCGCCTTCAACGCGGTGGACGACGGCCTGCCAGGCCTGCAGGTGTTCGCGGGCGAGACCACGCGCCTGGCCTATGGCACCGACGAGGCCGTCGAGGGCCGCGACTCGTTCCTCGAGAAGCGCGAGCCCGACTGGTCGCCCTTCCCCTGGCACTACTGAGCACATGAGGCTCGAACGGCTCGACGGCGACGACCCGCGCGCGGTGCTGCGGGCGCTGCGCGCGGCGCTCGGCGCGGGACCCGCGGTGGCGCTCGGCGCCGCCGGGGAGCTGCCGGAGGAGGTGCCCGCTGGGACCGCGGTGGTGGTGACGACCTCCGGATCCAGCGGCGTGCCGAAGAGCGTGATCCTGTCGCGCTCGGCGCTGACCTCGAGCGCGCTCGCGACGGCCGATCGGATCGGCTCCGGCCAGTGGCTGCTGGCGCTGCCGGCCTCGTACGTCGCGGGCGTGCAGGTGCTGGTGCGCTCGCTCGTGCAGGGGACCGAGCCGGCGATCCTGTCCGGGCGGTTCTCCGCCGCGGCCTTCGCGCATGTCGTCTCCGGCATGCACTCCTCGCACGGCGGAGAGCGCGTGCCGACGTACACCTCGCTCGTGCCCGCGCAGCTGCAGGCGCTGGTCGACGCGGCGGACGAGGACCGGGGCGTGCGGGCCGCCCTGGCGTCGTTCGAGGCGATCCTGATCGGCGGGCAGGCCCTGCCGATCGCGCTGCGCGAGCGCGCCGCGGTTCACGGGGCGCGGATCGTCCGGACCTACGGATCGAGCGAGACCTCAGGGGGCTGCGTCTACGACGGCGTGCCGCTCGACGGCGTCCGCGTCGCGACGGTGGACGGCGAGCTGCGGATCGCCGGGCCGACCCTCGCCGAGGGCTACCTCGGCGACGCGGAGCTGACGGAGCGGATCTTCGTGCGCGACGCGGACGGCGCCCGCTGGTATCGCACGGGCGACGCGGGGGCAGTCGAGGACGGCGTCGTGCGCGTGACGGGGCGGATCGACAACGTGATCGTGTCGGGCGGGATCAACGTCTCGCTCGACCGCGTCGAGCGGGTGGCGCGCGAGGTGCTGGATGCCGTGGTGGTCGGCGCGCCGGACGAGCGCTGGGGCGAGACCCCGGTGCTCGTCGCGCGGCGCGCGGACGCGACGGATCCGGATGCCGCGCTCGCCGCGGTGCGCGACGCCGTCGGCGCCCACGTCGGCACGGCCGCGCGACCCAGCCGGATCCTGCTCGTCGACGAGATCCCGCGCCTGTCCTCGGGCAAGCCCGACCGCCGGGCGCTGGAGCGGCTCGCTCGCGGGGGCTGAGGCCGGGGTCGTCTCTGCTCGCCTGCGGCTCGCTCAGCGACCGGTGGGCAGCTCGATGCGGATGATGCGGTCGTCGTCCGGCCCGGGGTCGCCGCGGCCGTCGGTGTTGTTGGTGAGGATCCAGATGCCGCCGTCCGGCGCCGCGGCGACGTCGCGCAGCCGGCCGAACTCGCCCGTGTGCAGTTCGATGCCCTGCTCGGGCGCCGCGACCGTCATGGCGCGCAGGCGCTCGCCGCGCAGGTTCGCGATCAGGATCGCGTCGTCCACGATCGCCATGCCGCTCGGGCTCGCCTCCGAGGTCGCCCACTGCAGCAGCGGATCCTCGAAGCCGCGGTCGCGCCCGCCGGCGCCCTCGACCTCCGGCCAGCCGTAGTTCCGGCCCGCCACGATCCGGTTCAGCTCGTCCCACGTGTTCTGCCCGAACTCGGTGGCGTACATCGTGCCGTCCGAGGACCACGCGAGACCCTGCACGTTGCGGTGCCCGAGCGAGTACACGAGCGATGCCGGATCCGGATTGCCCGGAGCCGGATCGCCGTCCGGCGTCATGCGCAGGATCTTGCCGCCGAGCGATGCGGGATCCTGCGCGTTCGACGGATCGCCCGCGTCGCCCACGCCCGCGTACAGCATGCCGTCGGGACCGAACGCGAGCCGGCCGCCATTGTGGTTCGATCCGGCGGGCAGGCCGTCGAGGATCGTCTCGGCCGCGCCGAGCGCACCGCCCTCGAGCGCGAAGCGCTGGATGCGGTTGCCGTCCGGGCCCGTGGAGTACGCGTAGAGCCGCCCCTCCTCGTCGAACGCGAGGCCGAGCAGGCCGCCCTCTCCGCCGTGCACGACGCCGTCGACCACGCCGATCCCGTGCGTGGATCCGTCGTCGGCGAGACGCAGGATCCGGCCCGAGTCGCGCTCGCTCACGAGCACGAGGTCACCCGAGCGGGCGATCGACCAGGGCGCCTGCAGGCCTCGCGCGACCACCTGGGGGGCGGACTGCTCGGGCGGCGGAGCGGCGGCGTCCGTCGGGGTCGCGGCGGGATCAGTCGGCGACGGGACGGGCAGCGCGGTCGGGCCGGGGTCAGGCGGCGCGCAAGCCGAGAGCGCGAGCGCGGCGAGGAGCGCCGCCGCTGCCGCCGCCCGTGCCGTCATGAGGCCACCGTAGGCCGCGGGGCGGGGCGGGGCGAGGGGCGGGTCGCCGGGCTCAGTCCCCCGACAGGAGACCCTGGCGCTGCGCGCCGGCGAGCATCGTCCGCAGCATGCGGCGCAGCTCGCCGCGGTCCTCGCGGGAGAGGTCCCCGGCCATGACGGTCTCGAGGCCGTCGACGCGGGGTCGCAGCTCGGTCACCGTGGCGCGGCCGAGACGCGTGAGCCGCAGCACGTTGCGGCGGCGGTCGGCCGGATCCATGGCGCGCTCGATCAGGCCACGCCGGGTCATCCGGCTCACGAGATCGGCGATCGTGGAGCGATCGAGGTCGAGCTCCGCGCCCAGCGTCGCCTGGCTGAGACCGGGCAGGCGCTCGAGCACCGTCAGCACGGCGTACTGCACGCTCGTGACGTCGCGGGAGACGTCGCGCTGCCATGCCGCCAGGTGCATCTGCTGCGCGCGCCGCAGCAGATGCCCGAGGTGCCGCAGCGGCTCCGGCGCGTCGTCGATCGGGTGTTCCACCCGTTCATCCTGCCTCAGCAGCGGGCCCGCGCCCGTCACGCGATCGCGGCGGCGGCCGGGGTGAGGATGCGGTCGAAGAACGCCGCGAGCTCCTCGTATCCGTCCAGCGGCAGGACGTGCGCGATGTACTGGTCGGGGCGCACGACCACGAGGGCGCCCGTCTCGCGGTCGACGCCGCGAGCGCGGAACACGTCGATGTCCGCGGTCGCCGCCGACCCGACCGGCGCGGCCGTGTACGCCTTCTCGTAGTCGACCAGGCCGAGCGCCCCGTTCCGCGGCCGCAGGATCTCGGGGAGCGCCGTGAAGTCGATGTCGTGCAGATGCGCCTGCAGGATGCCGCGCACGTCGAAGACCGCATCGACGTCGTCGCCGTCGCGACGGAACCGCACGACGGGGGAGGACGGATCCGTCGCCAGCCAGTACGCGAGCGCGCGCAGCCGGGTCTCGTCCCGGTCCCCGAACGCGTACAGGCGCCAGCGACCGTCGGCCTCGTGCGCGTGGCCGAGCTCGACCAGGCGGCCGTCGCCGACCCGCACGACCGGCGCCGAGTGGAAGCGCGTGCCGATCTCGAACCCGGTGGCGAGGGCCTGGTGCGTGCCCTCGCCCGTGAGCGACGAGGGCGAGTAGCGCGCCGCGACGCCGGCCGTGTAGCGACCCTGCCGCGTCCAGTACTCGGCGAGCTCGGCGGGCGAGACGCCGCCGCGCTCCGGGTGATCCGGATCCTTCGCGGGCTGCGCCAGCATGGCCGACCACTCCTTGTCGAAGTCGATCAGCTCCTGCGCGATCGGGCGGCGCTCGGCGTCGTAGGTCTCCAGCAGCGCCTCGGGCGCGCGGCCCGTGAGCACCGCGGCGAGCTTCCAGCCCAGGTTGAACGCGTCCTGCATCGACACGTTCATGCCCTGGCCCGCCTTGGCCGAGTGCGTGTGGCAGGCGTCGCCCGCGATGAACACGCGGGGCGCGCGGTCGCGCCCGGCGGCGTCGTCGAAGCCGTCCGCGATGCGCTGCGCGACCTCGTACACCGAGGACCACACGGTCTCGCGCACGTCGAGCGAGTACGGATGCATCACGCCGTTCGCGACCTCGACGATCTGCGCGGCCGACATCGCGCGCAGGCGCTCGCGGTTCTCGTCGGTGACGGTGCCGAGGTCGACGTACAGCCGCGCGAGGCGTCCGCCCTCGCGGGGGATGATCAGGATCGAGCCCCGCCCGTCCGACTGGATCATGGTCTTGTAGCGCAGGTCGGGGAAGTCGGTGTCGGCGAGGACGTCCATGACGCCCCACGCGTGGTTCGCCGCGTCGCCCGACAGCGAGCGGCCGATCGCCCGGCGCACGCCGCTGCGGGCGCCGTCGGCGCCGACCACGTAGCGGGCCCGGATCGAGCGGGTCCGGCCGGTCGCACCGTGGGCGTCGTGATGTGCGAGCGTGACGGTCACCGGGGCGTCGTCGTCCGGCGTCTCGAGCGACTCGAAGGCCCAGCCGTAGTCGGGCTCGAGACGCGAGGGCTGCTTCCGCATCGACTCGAGCAGATAGTCGTGCACGCGCGCCTGGTTCATGATCACGTGCGGCATCTCGCTCAGGCCGTCCTCGACGTCCTGCACGCGGCTCGTGCGCACGATGTCACGCCGATCGGCCGGATCCGGCTGCCACATGATCGTCTCGTTGACCCAGTACGACTCGGCGAGCAGCTTCTGCGCCACGCCGAACGCCTGGAACATCTCGACGGAGCGGCACGCGACGCCGTCGGCCTGACCCCGCAGCAGCGGCCCGGTGCGGCGCTCGACGATGCGGGTCCGGATCTGCGGGAACCGCGCGAGCTGCGCCGCCAGAACGAGCCCGGCGGGACCGGTGCCGACGATCAGCACGTCGACCTCGTCGGGCAGGCCCGGCTGCCATCGGTCGGCGGCCGCGGGCGCGACGGTCGGGTCGCCGGGGTGGTAGCCGTGCTGGAAGTACTGCATCGGGATCTCCCTCGATCGCCTGCTCGCGCTCGTCGCGAGGGCCCCAGCGTATTACTCAGTACCCCAACGATGCAAGCGAAGGTGCTCCATCCACGGACACAACGCAGGACGGATTCCGCCACCCGGGCGTGACATCCACGGGACCCCGGGGACCGGTCGCCGGCGGGCGGATCCGGATCCTGCGCTGTGCGGACGAGGGGGACGGGATCCCGCTCGGTAAACTCGGGAATCGTGGCGAAGCGCACCAGCACCCGAGGCATCAGCGGCAACCCGGCCAAGCGCAGCTCCGCGCGCACGGCGGCGTCGCCGACCGCGGCGCCCGTGACGCTGGGGGACTGGATCGGCGCCGCGCGGCTGCGCACGCTGCCCCTCGCGGTCGCCCCGGTCGTGATCGGCACGGGCGCGGCCATCCTGGTCAGCGGCCTGTTCCACTGGGTGCTGGCGCTCGCGTGCCTCGCGGTCGCGGTGACGCTGCAGATCGGCGTGAACTTCGCCAACGACTACAGCGACGGCATCCGCGGCACCGACGCGCACCGCGTCGGGCCCGCCCGCCTCACGGCCTCGGGACGCGTGCGGCCGCGCACCGTGCTCATCGCCGCGTTCGCGTTCTTCGCCCTGTCGGCCGTCGCGGGGCTCGCGATCACGATCCGCACGCAGCAGTGGTGGTTCATCGTGGTCGGCCTCGTGTGCATCGTCGCGGCGTGGTTCTACACGGGCGGCCGGCGGCCGTACGGCTACAACGCGCTCGGCGAGGTGTTCGTCTTCGTCTTCTTCGGCCTGGTCGCGACGCTCGGCACCACGTGGGTGCAGGCGCTCGCGCTGCCCCAGGAGGCGTGGGTCGGCGCGATCGGCGCCGGCCTGCTGGCGTGCGCCGTGCTGCTCGCCAACAACCTGCGCGACATCGACCAGGACCGCCGTGTCGGCAAGCGCACGCTCAGCGTGCTGATCGGCCGGCGCGGCACGCAGATCCTCTACACGGCGTTCATTGTGCTCGCGTTCGGGACGTCGTGGTTCCTGGCGTTCTTCTACCCGATCGCGTGGATGGCGTCGCTGGCGCTGCTCGCGGCGGGCCCGGCGATCCTGATCGTCTGGACCTACCGGCAGCCGCGCGAGCTCGTCACGGCCCTGGCGCTGACGTCGCTGACCGCGCTCGGCTATGCGGGCTTCCTGTTCTGGAGCTTCGCGGGGTGAGGTTGCCCGGCATCTGGTGCGGTCGACGTGCAGGACGCCGCGATCCGACCCGGTGCGAACGAAGTGAGCGTTGAGCGAAGCGAATGCCGACCATCTCGAGAACGAGACATTCAGGGGATGGAGCGTCAGCGACAGCCTTCGATCACGAGTCCCGGCGCGGAGCGTCGGGCGAGCGATCGATCACGTTCTCCGCACGGCCCCGCGAAGCGGGAGGAGAATGCATGGCGCGGTCGTTGGCCTCGTCCTCGAGCTCGTCCTCGATTTCGCGCTCGGTGCGGGCCCGGGGCGCGGTCTCGGCGGCCTCGCGGCGCGCGGCGAGCGACTGGGACACGTCGCCCAGCGGGCGGCGGAGGAACAGCACCGAGATGCTCAGGCCGATCAGCGCGGAGAAGATCGCGGCCAGCCACCACAGGTCGTGGAACGCCGGCAGCAGCATCATCAGCCCGAACGGCACCAGGAACGCCGCGAGGCGCAGCACCGAGTAGACGAGGAGCGAGACACCGGCCGACTTCTTCACGTCGACCAGCCTAGATTCGCCGCCTGAACGCCCGCCGCGTCAAGCCCATCCCGTGCCCGTCCGGCGCGCCTAGGATGAGGAGGTGGCACGCCTTCTCATCGTTCTCGGCATCGCCGCGGTCGTGTTCTGGGTCTTCAGCATCGTCGACTGCGCGGTGCAGTCGCCGTCGCGCCATCGGGGCGTCTCGAAGGGCGCGTGGATCGCGATCGTCGTGCTGATCCCGGTGCTGGGAGGCATCCTCTGGTTCGTGCTGGGGCGCGCGCGCAAGCAGCCCCCGGGACGCGTCGTCGCCCCGGACGACGACCCGAACTTCCTCGGCACCCTCAAGGGCGTGAGCGACCAGGACGAGCGGATCCGCCTGCTCGAGGAGGAGCTCGCGCGCCTGGACTCGGAGACCGACGAGCAGCCGAAGCCCGGCGACGACGAGAAGCCGGACGAGCCGAACGGCGATGACGACCCCCGCGGACGCCGCGGCGGGACGCTCTGACGTGAGCCGCGGCACCGGCGCCTCGCCGGCGAGCGACGCGGCGGCCGCGCTGCTCGACGAGCTCGTCGGCCAGGGCGTGCGTCACATCGTCGTCAGCCCCGGCTCGCGCTCCCAGGCGCTCGCGCTCGCGGCGGCGGCGCTCGAGCGGGCGGGACGCGTCCGGCTGCACGTGCGGATCGACGAGCGCGTGGCCGGCTTCACGGCGCTCGGCATCGGCCGCGAGACCCGCGTGCCCGCCGTCGTGATCTGCACCTCCGGCACGGCGGTCGCGAACCTGATGCCGGCCGCGCTGGAGGCGTCTCATGCGGGCGTGCCGCTGCTGCTGCTCACGGCCGACCGGCCGCCCGAGCTGCGCGGGGTGGGCGCGAATCAGACGACGACGCAGCCCGGCATGTTCCGCAATCTGCTCTTCGCGGACGACCTGCCGACGCCGGAGGGGACGGCGGGCGAGCTGGACCACGTGCGCGAGACGGCCGCGGAGGCGTATGCGCGGGTGACGCGGGGACCCGAGCAGGGCGTCGGTCACCTGAACCTGCCGTATCGCGAACCGCTCGCCGGATCGCTCCCGGCGTGGTTCGAGGCGGGCGAGTCGCGGGCGGGGGCGCCGGCGCGCGCGCCGGAACCCGGTGACCCGCTCACGCTGTCACAGGGCATGCGCACCGTGGTGATCGCAGGCGCCGACGCGGGCCCCGCGGCCGAGGAGACCGCGCACGCCGGCGGCTGGCCGCTCATCGCCGAGATCGTGAGCGGCGCCCGCTTCGGCCGGCAGATCGTCCACGGCTACCGCGCGCTGCTGCGCGATCCCGCCCTGGGCGGTCGCATCGAGCGCGCCGTGGTGTTCGGTCACCCGACGCTGTCCCGCGAGGTGACGGCGCTCCTGTCGCGCGCCGACGTCGAGGTGATCGCCGTCGCCGGCCCGGGCGAACTGCTCGATCTCAACCACGAGACGATCGGAGCGCCGTCCGTCACCGTCGAACCGGGCGATCCGGATCGCGAGTGGCTTGGATCCTGGATGCGCGCGTCCGCCGCGCAGGCCGTCGACCTGGACGCCCCCGCACCGGATCTCGACGGGCTGACGTCGAAGGATCCGCTCGCCCGCGCGCAGGCGACCCGCGCCGAGCTCGCGGCCATCCGGCGTCCGCTCGACCGGGAGCAGCTGGCCGCCGCGGTGTGGGCCGCGACCTGGCCGCACGACCGGCTGATGTTCGGGTCGTCGCGCCTCGTCCGCGTCGCCGACGCGGTGCTGCCCGGCAAGCGCGTGCCGGTGCACGCCAACCGCGGGCTCGCCGGCATCGACGGCACGATCTCCACCGCGCTCGGCATCGCTCTCGCGAGCCAGGACGCCGACCGCCCGGGCGTCACGCGCGTCCTGCTGGGCGACCTGACGCTGCTGCACGACGTCGGCGCGCTGCTGCTGCCGGTCTCGGAGGAGCATCCGCGGATCCAGCTGATCGTCGCGAACGACGGCGGCGGCACGATCTTCGACGGCCTCGAGGTCGCCGCGCTCGCCTCGCGCGACGACATGGATCGCGTGCAGTACACGCCGCAGTCCGCGGATATCGCGGGGCTCGCGGCCGCGTACGGCTGGGAGCACACGCGCGTCACCACCCGCTCGGCACTGGACCAGGCGCTCATCACCCCCGGCGCGCGCCGCATCATCGAAGTCCCGCTCGAGCGCTGACGCGCTCACGCGCGCACGGCCCGCGCCGCGATCAGGGACACCGGGACGTGCCCTGCGGCGAGCACGAGCGCCGCGAGCGCGATCCACGGATTCGCGAGCCACGCCCCGGCGGCCAGGAACGCCAGCACCGGCAGCACGGCCATCGGCACGGGCACGCGCCAGAGCGGCCGGTACAGCAGCTCGGCGGTGCGGCCGCCGCGCAGATAGCGCGCCCACAGGGCCCAGTACGGGATGACGGCGGTCGCCACCGCGAGCGACCACCACGGCGCGATGCGCCCCGGGGCGACGATGACCGGCATCACGAGGCACAGCGCCTGGCCCGCACGCTCGAGCACCCCGAGCCACCGCGGCGGCCGCGCGTCCGGCAGGCCGTCGCGCGGCGGATGGCGGATCAGCAGCAGGCTCGGCGCGAGCACGGCGACGCTCACGATCAGCCCGAGCGGCGAGAACCCCATCCCCGCACGGTAGCCAGCGACCCTCGCGAGAGGAAGGATCCGAGTGGTTGACTGTCCGCCATGATCGCCCAGAGTCAGGTCAAGTGGAACCAAGACGCGCTGCGGGCCCTGCGCGTGACCAGGGGCTTCCGGCTCGAGGACGTCGATCCCCGCTCGACCCCCGGCTACGACGGCGACAAGCACCACGGCGAGGTCGACCTGCGGGCCGGGCTGGATCAGCTCGCCCAGTACCAGGAGCGGCTGTACGCCGCCAGCCGCGGCGGCACGGCGACGGATGCCGTGCTGCTCGTGCTGCAGGCGATGGACTCCGCCGGCAAGGGCGGCGTCATCCGGCACGTGGTGGGAGGCGTCGATCCGCAGGGCATCCAGCTGGCGGCGTTCAAGGCGCCCACGGAGGAGGAGCTCGCGCACGACTTCCTGTGGCGCATCGAGAAGCGACTGCCCGGTCCCGGCCTGATCGGGGTGTTCGACCGCTCGCACTATGAGGACGTGCTGATCGGCCGCGTCCGCGGGCTCGCCGAGCCGCGGGAGATCGAGCGGCGGTACGGCGCCATCGTCGACTTCGAGCGCCGCCTCGCCGACCACGGCACCCGGATCATCAAGGTCATGCTGCACATCTCGCCCGAGGAGCAGGGCGAGCGACTGATGGACCGCCTCGAGCGCCCCGACAAGCACTGGAAGTACAACCCCGGCGACGTCGACGAGCGCGCCCGCTGGGGCTCCTACATGGACGCTTACCAGACCGTGCTCACGCGCACCTCGACCGACGAGGCGCCCTGGTACGTCGTGCCCGCGAACCGCAAGTGGTTCGCGCGCCTGGCCGTGCAGGAGCTGCTGCTCGAGACCCTCGAGGCCATCGACCCCCAGTGGCCGAAGGCCGACTTCGACGTCGAGCACGAGAAGGCCCGCCTGAAGGCCACGCTGTAGTTCTCGAGGTCCCGCGGCGCGGCTGCGGCTGCGGCTGTCGCAGCCACCTGCGAACGAAGTGAGCGTGGAGCGCAGCGACTGCCGACCATCCCGACAACGCGACGTCCGCCCCGGATGGAGCCCTGCGACAGCCATCGATCGCGAGCGCCCGCGCTTGCGCGGGTCGAGCGATCGATCTCGCTCCCATGCACTACCCGCGAAGCGGAAAAGAGAACGCACTACCCGCGAAGCGGCAGAATAAAGAGGGTGAGTCTCCGCGTCGTCATCGCCCCCGACAGCTTCAAGGGCACGTGCGCCGCGGCCGACGCCGCGCGGGCGCTCGCGGATGGGTGGTCGAGCGCGCGACCCGGCGACGAGGTCATCCTGCGGCCCATGGCCGACGGCGGCGAGGGCACGCTCGACGCGTTCGCGACCGCCATCCCGGACGCGCGGCGCATGCCCGTGCGGGTCACCGGTCCCGCGGGGCTCCCGATCGACGCGTCGTGGCTGCTGCTGCCGCCCGGCGAGGGGACGCCCGGCGGCACCGGTGTCGTCGAGCTGGCCTCCACGTCGGGCATCGAGCTGCTGCACGGGGATCTCCGCGGGCGCGACGCGTCCACGCTCGGCTTCGGGCAGGCGATCCGCGCGGCCGTGGATCACGGCGTCTCGCGGCTGGTCCTGGGCATCGGATCCAGCGCGTCCACCGACGGCGGGATCGGCGCCCTCACGGCGCTCGGCGCCCGCTTCACGGACGCGTACGACCTGTCCATCCCGCCCGGCGCGGCCGGTCTCGAGGAGCTGGTGAAGGCCGACCTCACGCGCCTGCGGCCGGCACCGGACGTGCTCGTGCTGACGGACGTCACCAACCCGCTCACGGGGCGCCGGGGTGCCGCGGCGGTCTTCGGTCCGCAGAAGGGCCTCGACGCCGATGGCGTCGCGCGCGCCGATGCGGGACTCGTGCGCCTCGCGGCCCTGCTGGACGCGGATCCGGACGCTCCCGGCGCGGGGGCCGCGGGCGGCACCGGATTCGGCCTGCTCGCCTGGGGCGCGCGACTCGCGGGTGGCGCGGCGGAGATCGCGGCGCTGACCGGCCTGCCCGACGCGATCGCGGGCGCGGACCTCGTGATCACGGGCGAGGGGTCGTACGACGGGCAGTCGGCGGACGGCAAGACGCCGGCCTTCGTGACCGGGCTCGCCCGCGACGCGGGCGCTCGGGCGGCGATCGTCGCCGGCCGCATCGCCGGGGACGCCGACACCGCGGGCCTCGAGGTGGTCTCCCTCACCGCGCTCGCCGGCTCGCCCGATGCGGCCATGGCGGATCCGCCCAGGTGGCTGCGCGAGGCGGGCACGCGGATCGCCGCCGGCGCCGATGACGAGCGGAAGGACGCCTGACATGGAGCTGACGAACTGGGCGGGCAACGTCCGCTTCCGGGCGAGCCGGATCGCGAACCCGGCGACCGTGGACGACGTGCGGGAGATCCTGACCGGCCCCGGCGGAGTGCGGGCGCTGGGATCCGGGCACTCGTTCAGCCTGATCGCGGACACCGACGCGACCCTCGTCTCCACCGCGGGTCTCGTGTCGGAGCCGCGTGTCGATCCGGACGCCCGCACCGTCACGATCGGCGCGGGCGTGCGATACGGCGATCTGGCTCGGGCGCTCGAGGCGCAGGGCTGGGCGCTGTCGAACCTCGCCTCGCTGCCGCACATCTCCGTGGGCGGCGCGATCGCCACCGGCACGCACGGATCCGGCGACGGCGTCGGCACGCTCTCGTCCGCGGTCGCGGCGATCGAGCTGGTGACCGCGACGGGCGACGTCCTGACGCTGCGCCGCGGCGACGCCGCGTTCGACGGCGCGGTCGTCTCGCTCGGCGCCCTCGGCATCGTCACGGCGGTGACGCTCGACATCGAACCGTCGTTCGAGGTGCGCCAGAGGCTGTACGAGCGCCTGCCGCTCGAGACCGCGCTCGCGCACTTCGACGCGCTGATGGGCGCCGCCTACAGCGTGAGCCTGTTCCTGCGGTGGACGGATCCGGATGTCGTCGACCAGGTGTGGACGAAGTCGCGCGGCGAGGACGCGCCCGCGATCCCGGGGGACCCGGCGCCCGCGACCGAGTCGCTGCACATGCTCGCGGGCGTCTCGCCCGAGGCCTGCACGCCCCAGCTCGGCGTGCCGGGACGCTGGCTCGACCGGCTGCCGCACTTCCGGCTGAGCCACACTCCCTCCAGCGGCGCCGAGCTGCAGTCCGAGCACCTCGTGCCGCGCCGTCACGCGGTCGCGGCGATCCGCGCGATCCGGGAGCTGGCGGACGACATCGCCCCGCTCATCCAGGTCACGGAGATCCGGTCGATGCGCGCCGACTCCCTGTGGCTGAGTCCGGCGTACGAGACCGACGCGGTGGGCCTGCACTTCACGTGGCTGCCGGACCAGCCGGCCGTCGAGGCCGTGGTCGCGAAGATCGAGGCCGCGCTCGCGCCGTTCGCGGTGCGCTCGCACTGGGGCAAGCTCTCCGCCATGACCGCCGCCGCCCGCGCCGCGGTGTGGCCGCGCCTGGCCGACTTCGCCGCGCTCAGCCGCGAGCTCGACCCCGAGGGCCGCCTCCGCAACCCGTACCTGGGCTTCCTGGACGAGCTGTAACAGGCACGAAGGCCATTGGAGACTTCGGGTCCCTGTGCGAGCGAAGCGAGCGTGCCGCGAAGCGGCCGACCAGCGCGTGGATGGAGCGCCAGCGACAGCCATCGAGCGCGAGCGCCGGCGCGAAGCGTCGGCCGAGCGATCGATCACGCGCGGCTAAGCGAGACTGTCCACGATCGGGCGGAACTTCACCCTCGTCTCGAGCAGCTCGGCCTCGGGGATGCTGCCGGCGACGATGCCGCCGCCCGCGTGGGCGACGACCGCGCGGGTACCGTCGCCGGGCGCGCCGAACTGCGCGCAGCGCAGCGCGATGGCCCACTCGCCGTCGCCGTCGCCGTCGATCCAGCCGACCGGGCCCGCATAGCGGCCGCGGTCGAAGGGCTCGATGCGACGGATCGCGGCCATCGCGGCATCGCGCGGGGTGCCGGCGACAGCCGCCGTCGGGTGCAGCGCGCGCACCATGTCGAGCGCGCTGGATCCGTTCGACAGCGTTCCCTCGACATCCGTCGCGAGGTGCCACAGGTTGGGCAGCTTGAGCGTGAAGGGCTGCTCGGCCGCGGCCAGCGCCGACGTGTGCGGGCGCAGCGCGTCGACCACCGACCGCACGGCGTACTCGTGCTCGTCGACGTCCTTCGGGCTCGCGGCGAGCTCGGCGATGATCGCGGTGTCCTCGTCGGCGTCCGCGCCGCGCGCCCGGGTGCCGGCCAGCACGCGCGCCGTGACCTCGCCGCCGCGCACCGTGACGAGCGTCTCGGGGCTCGCGCCGATGATCCCGCCGACCGAGAACGTCCACGTGTCGGGGTAGCCGCTCGCGAGCGCGCGCACCAGGCGGCGCAGGTCCGCGTCGGCGGGCACGGTACCCGCGACGTCGCGCGCGATCACGACCTTCTGCACCTCGCCGGCCTCGATGGCCGCGAGCGCCGCGCGCACCGCGTCGCCGTGCGCGGCGGGGTCCATGCGCCCGGGCCCGAGCGTGGCCGACCAGTGGGAGCCGTACTCCGTCGGCGGCGGTTCCGGCGCCGGATCGGCGCCGGCCCGGCGGATCCGGGTGATCCAGGATCGCCCGCGGCGGCGCCCGAGGATCATCGCCGGCACGGTCAGCGTGCCCGGGAGGGCGGATGCCGGGTCGAACGGGAGCGCGCCGAATGCGACGAGTCCCGTGCCCGGCAGGCGCACCTCGTCGTCGACCTCCGCGGCCGCGGACACCGCGCGCCACCGCGCGGCGAGCTTCGCGATCTGCTCCGGACCCGAGGCGCTCGCGTTCCAGAGCGCGTGCCGCGCGCCCACCAGCAGATCGCCGCGCCGCTGCCACGCGGTCGGCCACGCGGGGTCGGCCCACAGCAGCGGATCCTCGACCGGATCGGTCTCCCGGGTCTCCACGAGCAAGCGCGGCACGTCGGGCGAATCGGTCACCCCGTCAGCCTAGTTCCGCCGGTCGGGGCCCTCGCCCGGCGGTCGCTCGACGTCGAGCGACCTCGGCCCGCCTAGGCTCGAGCCCATGCGCCTCGCTCCCGGAACCCCGCTCGACTTCCGCTGGCGGAAGTGGGACGGGTCCCCGCACTGGGAGCACGAGTGCGTGTACCTCGGATCGGACGAGTGGGGCGACTGGGTCGGCCAGCGGATCGGATCGCACAGCTTCCGTCCCGGTCGGGAGGTCACGCTGCGCTCGCCGAGCGTCATGATGCTGCCCGCCGGCCGGCAGGACCACGTGCTGACCTTCAACGGCTCGCCCGAGCTCACGCGCGTGTACATCGACGTGGCATGGGATGTGCGGTGGCCGGAGGGGGGCCTGCCCACCGCGATCGACATGGATCTCGACGTCGTCCGGCGCCTGGACGGGCGCGGCGTCTACATCGACGACGAGGACGAGTGGCAGGAGCACCGCGTGCTGTACGGCTATCCGCCCGACGTGGTCGAGGCCCTCGAGGCCACCGCACGCGACCTCGAGCGCCGCGTGCGCGCGCTCGAGCCGCCGTTCGACGAGGCCACGGCCGACCGCTGGCTCGGCGCGCTGGCGCGCCTAGACTCGAACGCGTGACTCCCCGCGCCGGAAGCCCCGAGCCCAACCGCGCCGACCTCGGCAAGGACCCGGCGCGCGTGAGCGGCATGTTCGACCAGGTCGCCGCCAAGTACGACGTGACGAACACCGTGCTGAGCGTCGGCAACGACCGCCTGTGGCGCGTCGCGACCACGCGCGCCGTCGCGCCGAAGCCGGGGGAGCGCATCCTCGACCTCGCGGCCGGAACGGGCGCATCCTCCATCTCGCTCGCCCGCGGCGGCGCGCGCGTGGTCGCGGCCGACTTCTCGCCCGGCATGATCGCCGAGGGACGCCGCCGGCACGGCGCCGTCCGCAACCTGGAGTTCGTCGAGGCCGACGCCACCGCGCTGCCCTTCGGCGACGGCGAGTTCGACGCCGTGACGATGTCCTTCGGCCTGCGCAACGTCAAGCAGCCGCGGCAGGCCCTCGCCGAGCTGCTGCGCGTCACCCGGCCCGGCGGCCGCCTCGTGATCTGCGAGTTCTCGCACCCGCCCGTGCCGGCGATCCGCGGTCTCTACCGCTACTACAACGACCGCGTCCTGCCCCGCATCGCCCGCGTGGTCTCCTCCAACACCGAGGCGTACGACTACCTCAACGAGTCGATCAAGCAGTGGCCGGATCAGCCGACGCTGTCGTCCTGGATCCGCGACGCCGGATGGGGGGACGTCGCGTATCGCGACCTCAGCTTCGGCATCGTCGCGCTCCACCGTGCTGTGAAGCCGGCGCAGCCGGACGCCGTGAAGCCGGCGGAGCCGAAGTCCTTCGACGCCGAGACGGGCGACGACCGGGGCGCGGGCGCCGCCGGTAGGCTGGACGCGTGACCCCCCGACCGACGACGGGCTCGTCCGTGGCGAGCCGATTCGGCCTGAGCGAGCGCGTGTTCGCCGGACCCGGATCCAAGCGGCTCATCGGCCTGATCGAGGAGGGCCTGGTGTCCGTCGAGGCGCGCCTCGCGGAGGAGCTGCGCTCGACCGACGCCCTGGTCGACGCCACCAGCCGCTACCTGTACGAGGCGGGCGGCAAGCGCGTGCGCCCGATGCTCACGATGCTCGCCGCGCAGCTCGGCAACGGCGCGGTCCCGGCCGTGATCGACGCGGCCACGGCGCTCGAGCTCACCCACCTCGGATCGCTGTACCACGACGACGTCATGGACGGCGCCGACCGCCGCCGCGGTGTCGCGAGCGCCCATCAGGTGTGGGGCAACAGCATCGCGATCCTGACCGGCGACCTGCTGTTCTCGCGCGCGAGCCAGATCATGGCGCGTCTCGGCGATCGAGCCATGGCGCTGCAGGCCGACACGTTCGAGCGTCTCGTGCTCGGCCAGATGCATGAGACCGTCGGCGTGCAGCCGGGCCAGGATCCCATCGCGTTCTACATCCAGGTGCTCGCCGACAAGACCGGATCGCTCATCGCCGCGTCGGTGCAGGCGGGCGCGATCTTCTCGGACGCCGACGAGCGCTACCGCGAGCCGCTGCGCGTCTACGGCGAGAAGGTCGGCGTCGCGTTCCAGCTGCTCGACGACGTGATCGACCTGTCGGCCGACGCCGCCGAGACCGGCAAGGTGCCGGGCACCGATCTGCGCGCGGGCGTGCCCACCATGCCCTACCTGCTGCTCGCCGCCGCCGGCGACCCCGAGGCGCAGGCGCTGACCGCGCGCATCGACGACGGCGTCGCGCGGATCGGCGCGGGCGAGGACTCCGCGATCCTGGACGAGCCGCTCGCCGAGCTCCGCGATCATCCGGCGACCGCGCGCACGCGCGAGCTCGCGCTGACGTGGACGCGCGAGGCGATCGACGCGCTCGCTCCGCTGCCGCGCGGGGGAGTGCGCGAGGCGCTCGTCCGCTTCGCCGAGTCGCTCGTCGACCGCAGCAGCTGATCCTCGCCCGGATCCGTCCAGGATCAGCGGGCAGACTCATGAGATGCATCCGGGCCCGACGGCCCGACAGCACCGCCTGAAAGGGAACCAATGACCAAGCTGAGGCTGGCCATCGTCGGCGCGGGACCCGCCGGCATCTACGCCGCGGACATCCTGCTGAAGACCGAGCGCAGGTTCGACGTGTCGATCGACCTGTTCGAGCACCTGCCCGCGCCGTACGGGCTCGTGCGCTACGGCGTGGCGCCCGACCACCCGCGCATCAAGGGCGTGATCGGCGCGTTGCGGGAGGTGCTCGACCGCGGCGACATCCGCCTGTTCGGCAACGTGCGCTTCGGCGAGGACATCACGCTCGACGATCTCCGCACGCACTACAACGCCGTGATCTTCGCGACCGGCGCGGTGCGCGACGCCGACCTCGCGATCCCGGGCATCGACGCCGAGGGGTCCTACGGCGCGGCCGACTTCGTGAGCTGGTTCGACGGCCACCCCGACGTGCCGCGCACGTGGCCGCTCACCGCGCCGTCCGTCGGCGTGATCGGCAACGGCAACGTCGCGCTCGACGTCTCGCGCATCCTCGCCAAGCACGCGGTCGATCTGCTGCCGACGGAGGTGCCGCAGAACGTGTACGAGATCCTCGAGGCCTCGCCCGTCACCGACGTGCATGTGTTCGGCCGCCGCGGGCCCGCGCAGGTGAAGTTCACGCCGCTCGAGCTGCGCGAGCTCGGCGAGCTGCGCGACGTCGACATGGTCGTGTACGACGAGGACTTCGACTACGACGAGGCGTCCAAGGCGGCGATCGAGACCAACAAGCAGGTCAAGGTCATCGACCGCGTGCTGCAGTCGTGGCGACAGCGCGACTCGGCGAACAACGCCGGCGGCACGGCCTCGCGCCGCCTGCACCTGCACTTCTGGGCGAAGCCCGTGGAGGTGAAGAAGGACGAGCAGGGCCGTGTGGCCGCGCTCGTCTACGAGCGCACGAAGCCGGACGGACAGGGCGGCGTGGTCGGCACCGGCGAGCTGCGCGAGGTGCCGATGGGCCAGCTCTACCGTGCCGTCGGCTACTTCGGCTCGCCGCTCCCGGGCGTGCCGTTCGACGAGCGCCACGGCGTCATCCCGAACCACGAGGGCCAGGTGCTCTCGCAGGACTCGAACGACCGCATCCCCGGCATGTACGCCACCGGCTGGATCAAGCGCGGGCCCGTGGGCCTGATCGGCCACACCAAGTCCGACGCGATGGAGACCATCCAGCACGTGGTCAACGACCAGGGCTCCTGGTGGCAGCCCGCCGACCCGTCGGAGGACGCCATCCCGGCGCTCCTCGCCGAGCGCGGAGTCGCCTGGACCGACCTCGACGGCTGGCATCGCCTCGACGAGCACGAGGTCGCCCTCGGCGCCCCCACGGGCCGCGCGCGCATCAAGGTCGTCCCGCGCGACGAGATGATCCGCATCTCCCGCGACTGATTCGCGCTCCGCTGACGAGACGTCACCCAGGCCATGAGACCTCAGCGGTCCGCTGAGGTCTCATGGTGGTGATGCGTCTCGCCGGCCCTCGGCGTCACCGTCCGAAGAGGGGCGACATCGGGTCGAACGCGCGCAGGCCGAACAGGAGCCAGCCGCCGCCCCAGAGCGCTCCGGCCGGGATCGCGGCGAGAAGCCGGACCCACGCGCTTCGCGCCCACGGGACGAGCTGCACCGCGAGCAGGAGGAGCAGGCCTCCGCCGGCGCACAGGAAGATCGCGAACGGGATCTCGTCGTAGGCGACGTACTGCGGCGAGTAGCAGCCGACGCCGCACAGGCTGAACGCCGCCAGGGCCAGCATGGGGAACGAGAGCGCCGACGCGACGGGGACGGTCCACAACAGGTGCAGGGCGGAGCGCCCTCGCCTGCCGGCTCTGGATCGCTCGGCCGACACCATTCCCTGCGCTCCCCTCGCCGCGAGACGGCCGCCTCGACCCGAGCGTTCGGTGATGCCCCGTGCTCGAGGTCTCGGATCTCGCGGTCACGCTATCGCAGGAGACGTCCCGACGAGGGCGGGCGCTTCGCCGTCCGGCGCGCCGCGGGGAGGCGTCCGCGTGCTTCCGCGCGAGGAACCGCTTTCACGAGAAACGGTCGTCCGGCGACGTTGACGGGCCGCGGAATGTGTGCGCTACCATCCATTTGAACCGTTTCAAATCGGATCCGGAAGCTCGAGGAAGAGAGTCCCCGCGACATGGCCGCCGCACCTGCCGATTCGCCCGTGACCGCTCCGCTGCTGCGCCTGGCGGACGTCACGAAGACGTTCGGCGCGGTCGTCGCCCTGCGCGCCGGCAGCCTTGAGCTGCGCGAGGGGTCCATCCACGCGCTGATCGGCGAGAACGGCGCGGGCAAGTCGACCCTCGTGAAGATCATCGCGGGGCTGTACCAGCGCGACTCGGGCGCGTTCGAGCTCGCCGGCGAGGCCGTCGACTTCGGCGGCACGGCCCAGTCCAAGGCCGCGGGCATCGCCGTGATCTACCAGGAGCCGACCCTGTTCCCCGACCTCTCGGTCGCCGAGAACGTCTTCATGGGTCGCCAGCTCACGAACCGCCTCGGCGGCATCGACCGCCGCGCGATGCGCGAGGAGGTGCTGCGGATCTTCGATCGCCTGGGCGTGCGGATCGATCCGGATCGCGTCACCGAGGGCCTCTCGATCGCCGACCAGCAGATCATCGAGATCGCCAAGGCCATCTCGCTCGACGCGCGCGTGCTGATCATGGACGAGCCCACCGCGGCCCTCAGCGGCGTCGAGGTCGAGCGGCTGTTCGCCGTCGCACGGAGCCTGCGCGACGAGGGTCGCGCGCTGCTGTTCATCTCGCACCGCTTCGACGAGGTGTTCGCCCTGTGCGACACCGTCACGGTGATGCGCGACGGCGCGTACGTGGCGACGACCCCGATCGCCGACACCACGGTCGACGACCTCGTGCGCCAGATGGTGGGGCGCGACGTGACCGACCTCTACCCGAAGCTCCCCGCCGAGATCGGCGACGTGGTGCTCGAGGTGGAGGGGCTCACGCGCGCCGGGGTCTTCCGCAACGTCTCGTTCACGCTGCGCGCGGGGGAGATCCTGGGCCTCGCCGGCCTGGTCGGCGCCGGGCGCAGCGAGGTCGCACGCGCGGTGTTCGGCGTCGACCGCTACGAGTCCGGATCCGTCCGCCTGCTCGGCCGCGCCCTGCCGAAGGGCGACGCGCGCGTCGCGACGGCGCGCGGCGTGGCGCTCGTGCCCGAGGACCGCCGCCGACAGGGGCTCGTGCTCGACCAGAGCGTCACGCGCAACACGGCCCTCGCGATCCGCGGACGCCTGGCGCGCTGGGGCCTGATCTGGGAGGGCCGCGAGACCGCCGCCTCCCGCGAGTGGGCTACGCGGCTCGAGGTCAAGACGACCGCGCTCGACACCGAGGCCGGCACGCTGTCGGGCGGCAATCAGCAGAAGGTCGTGCTCGGCAAGTGGCTCGCGACGGATCCGAAGGTGCTCATCATCGACGAGCCCACGCGCGGCATCGACGTCGGCACCAAGGCCGAGGTGCACCGCCTGCTGTCTCAGCTCGCCCAGCAGGGCATGGCGATCCTGATGATCTCGTCGGAGCTGCCCGAGGTGCTCGGCATGGCCGATCGCGTGCTCGTGATGCGGGAGGGCCGGATCACGGGAGAGTTCGCCCGCCAGGACGCGACGCCGGAGGCCGTCATGCACGCGGCCACCGCCGAGGCGACGGAGGTCGTGCGATGAACGGCGCGCTGGGGCGGATCCTGACCGCGCGCGAGACGGGCATCGTGCTCGCGCTGCTGATCGTGATCGCGGTCGCGACGGCCGCGAACCGCTCGTTCGTGTTCTCGGGCGACGGATGGCGCGACCTGCTGCTCACGCCGTCGCTTCTGCTGCTCGTGGCCGTGGGCCAGGCGGTCGTGATCGTCACGCGCAACGTCGACCTCTCGGTCGGGTCGGTCGTCGGTCTGACCGCCTACCTGACCGGGCGGCTGTTCATCGACGTGCCGGGCATCTCGCCGATCCTGGTGTTCCTCGCCGGCCTCGCGCTCGGGGCCGTGCTGGGCCTCGTGAACGGCGCGCTGGTCGCCTACGCCAGGGTGCCGGCGCTCGTGATCACGCTGGGCACCATGTACGTCTACCGCGGCGTCAACGTGTGGTGGACCGGCAGCGACCGGATCAACGCGTCGGATCTGCCGCGCGACTTCCGCGGGCTCGGGACCGGGCTGCTCGGGCCGATCCCCTACCTCACGCTCATCGCGGTGCTCGTGCTCGTCGTCGCCGGGTGGTACCTCGGCACGCGCCGCTCGGGGCGCGAGCTCTACGCGATCGGATCCGACCCCGCCGCGGCGCACCTCTACGGCCTGCCCGTGACCCGGCGGATCCTGACCGCTTTCGTCGTCTCCGGTGCGCTGTCGGGCTTCGCGGGCGTGCTGTTCGCCGCGCGGTACGGCACGGTCGCCTCGAATGCGGGCTACGGCTGGGAGCTGCAGGCGATCGGCGCCGCGGTGATCGGCGGCGTCGCGATCGCGGGCGGCGTCGGCACGGTGTGGGGCGCGGCCATCGGGGCGTTCCTGCTGCTCACGATCAACCGGGCCCTGCCCATCATCGGCATCGACGACTTCTGGCAGCAGGCCGTGGTCGGCGCGCTGATCATCGGCGCGATCGTGCTGGATCGCGTGCTCGCGGTCCGCCGGCACCGACGACTCATCGCCCAGCGAGAGGAGCGACGATGACCGCCACCGGAGTCCTCACCACCGTGGTCACCACGAGCACCCCGGCGCACGCGCATCCGCTCTGGCGCCGGTGGCTCCTCACCCGCGAGGCCGCGATCATCGCCCTGCTCGCGATCGTCGTGATGGTCGCGCTCGCGACCGTGCGCAGCTTCGACAGCCCGCTCACGCTCACGTACCTGCTGCGCGACATCGCGCCCATCCTGCTCATCGCGCTGCCGATGACGCTCATCATCGTCACCGAGGAGATCGACCTGTCGGTCGCGAGCATCCTCGGCCTGTCGAGCGTGCTCACGGGCGTGCTGACCGCCGCGGGCGCGCCGTTGCCCGTCGCGGCGCTCGTCGCCATCGTGGCCGGCGCCGTGTGCGGCGTGATCAACGGATTCCTCGTCACGGTCGTGGGGCTGCCCTCGCTCGCCGTCACGATCGGCACGCTCGCGCTGTTCCGCGGCATCGCGGTGGGCCTGCTCGGCACGACCGCCATCACGGAGTTCCCCGAGTTCTGGACCGATCTCGCGAAGTCCCTGATCCCGGGGACTCCCATCCCGGCCATCATGATCCCGTTCGCCGTGCTCGCGATCGCGTTCGCGATCCTGCTGCACTTCACGCCGTTCGGTCGCGCGCTCTACGCGATCGGGCTGAGCAGGGAGACCGCGCACTTCTCCGGCATCGACGTCGCCCGCACGAAGTTCACGCTGTTCGTGCTGAGCGGCGCCGTGTCGGGCTTCGCGGGCGTCTACTTCACGCTGCTGTACAGCAACGCCCGCGGCGACAACGCCACCGGGCTCGAGCTGCAGGTGATCGCCGCGGTGCTGCTCGGCGGCGTGTCGATCTTCGGCGGCCGCGGCGCCCTGCACGGCGTGATCGCGGGCGTGCTGCTGATCGGCACGCTCGGCAGCGCCCTGCGCCTCGCGGGCGTCAGCGGCGAGGTCATCAACATCATCACGGGCGTGCTGCTCATCCTGTCGGTCGTCTCCGCGGCCGTGCTGGCGTGGGCGCGCGGCCGGCGGGTCGCCGCGATCGGACGGCGGCGCCTGCGACGCACCTAGTTCCACCCCCCTGCAAGTCACCAAGGAAGGCAACAACGATGTTCACGTTCCGCAAGTCACGCGCCCTGCTGGGCGCCGCGGCGCTCACGATCGGCGTCGCGCTGGTCGCCACTGGATGCTCCGGCGGCGGCACCACCGAGGGCACGGCCGGCGCCGGGGAAGGGGACGGCGGCGGCGAGGCCATCACCGTCACGTTCCTGCCCAAGAACCTCGGCAACCCGTACTTCGACACGTCCAGCACGGGCGGCAAGGCGGCCGTCGAGTCGTTCGGCGGCACGTTCGGGGAGGTCGGCCCCACCGAGGCCAGCCCGACCTCGCAGGTGCAGTACATCCAGACCGCCGCGCAGCAGGGCGTGAACGCGCTCGTCGTGTCGGCCAACGATCCCAGCGCCCTGTGCGACGCGCTCGACGAGGCGCGCACGGCGGGCACGAAGATCGTCACGTTCGACTCGGACACCGACCCCGAGTGCCGCGACCTGTTCATCAACCAGGCCACGGCCGAGGGCATCGCCAAGGCGCAGGTCGACCTGATCGCCGAGCAGATCGGCGACGAGGGCGAGATCGCGATCCTGTCCGCGTCGGCGAACGCCACCAACCAGAACGCGTGGATCGACCTGATGGAGGCGGAGCTCGAGGCGAGCCACCCCGACATCGAGCTGGTCGACACGGTCTACGGCGACGACGACGACCAGAAGTCGTTCGACCAGACCGCGGCGCTGCTGCAGTCGCATCCCGATCTAAAGGGCATCGTCTCGCCCACCACGGTCGGCATCGCCGCGGCGGCGCGCTACCTGTCGACATCGGAGTTCAAGGGCGAGGTCGCGCTGACCGGTCTCGGCACGCCGAACCAGATGCGCGAGTACGTCGAGGACGGCACCGTCACCGCGTTCGCGCTGTGGAACCCGGAGGACCTCGGCTACCTCGCCGCGTTCGCGGCCCAGGCACTGGTCGACGGCACGATCACCGGCGAGGCCGGCGATTCGTTCGAGGCGGGCGATCTCGGCGAGTTCACGGTCGAGGAGGACGGCGTCGTGCTGCTCGGCGACCCGTTCGTGTTCGACGCGGACAACATCGGCGACTTCGACTTCTGATCGGGGACGCAGGAGAGCCCGGCCCCTCAGGGGGTCGGGCTCTCTTCCGCGAGAACACGTGCTGTCAGCGAGGACATGCCGAATCTGCGCAGATAAGGCGTGGCGTCGCTGAGAGGACGTGTTCTCGAGGTCAGCGGGAGGTGCCGGGCGCCGAGGCGCGACGCGGGCCGCGGCGACGCTGCGGGGCCGGGTTGCCCGAGCCGCCGTGGGCGCTGCCGCCGTGCGCGCTTCCGCCGTGGGCCGGGCGCTGCGCGGGCTGACCGGCGGACGTGCTGTACATCGCTGCCGAGCCGCTGCGCGTCGAGCCCTGGCCCTGACCCTGGCGCTGGCCGCCCTGGCCGCGACCGCCCTGGCCGCCGGTGCGCTGGCCGTCGCGCTGCGACTGACCGCGACCCTGACCCTGACGGGCCTCGGCGCCGTTGCCGGAGCCGCCGCCGCGAGCCGCGCGCTTACGGCGGGCGTTGGCGCCCTGCGACTGGCCGCCGCCCGTGGAGCCCTCGGCCGGGGCGTTGCCCGCGCCGGGGCCGCCCGGGCGCGGGGTGACGTGCGGGGCGACCTCGCCCACGAGGGCGATGACCGCGGAGTGGTTCGCCGTGACGTGCTGCGGCTTCACCTGGATCGCCGCGCGGCGCAGCAGGATCTCGGTGTCCTTGCGCTGCGACGGCACCATGAGCGTCACGACGTCGCCCGCGGCGCCGGCGCGCGCGGTGCGGCCCGAGCGGTGCAGGTACGCCTTGTGCTCGGCCGGCGGGTCGACGTGCACGACGAGGTCGATGCCGTCGACGTGCACGCCGCGGGCGGCGACATCGGTCGCGACGAGCACCTTGACCGCGCCCGACGAGAAGTCGGCGAGGTTGCGGTCGCGGGCGTTCTGCGACAGGTTGCCGTGCAGATCGACCGCGGGGATGCCCGCGGCGGTGAGCTGGCGGGCCAGCTTCTTCGCCTGGTGCTTCGTGCGGGTGAAGAGCATGCGACGCGTGCTGCCGGAGGCGAGAGCCTTGATGACCTCGGTCTTCAGCTCGGTGCTGGAGATCTCGAACACGTGGTGCGTCATGTCGGCCACGGGGGACTCGGCCGAGTCGATCGCGATGTTCTCGGGGTTCGGCAGGAAGCGCTTCACGAGCTTGTCCACGCCGTTGTCGAGCGTGGCCGAGAAGAACATGCGCTGGCCGCCCGCCGGCGTCTTCGACAGGATGCGCGTGACGCCGGGCAGGAAGCCCAGGTCGGCCATGTGGTCGGCCTCGTCGAGCACGGTCACCGCGATGCGGTCCAGGCGCACGACGCCCTGGCCCATGAGGTCCTCGAGGCGGCCGGGGCACGCCACGACGATGTCGACGCCGCGCGCGAACGCGGCCTCCTGCGGCTTCTGCGAGACGCCGCCGAACACCGTGGTGACGGTCAGGCCCACGGCCTTGGCGAGCGGCTCGATCGTGCGGGTGATCTGCGTGGCGAGCTCGCGCGTCGGTGCGAGCACGAGCGCGGCGGGGCTGCCGGCGCGGCGGCCGAGGCGTGCGGCGGCGAGGCGCGCGACCAGCGGGATCGCGAACGCGAGCGTCTTGCCCGATCCGGTCTTGCCGCGGCCAAGCACGTCGCGGCCGGCGAGCGTCGACGGCAGCGTCTCGCGCTGGATCGGGAACGGGGTGGGACGCTCCATCTCGACGAGCGCGTCGACGAGAACCGAGGGGACGCCGAGGTCGGCGAAGGAGGGGGTCTGCTCAGGAGCAGAGGTCATGTGCATTGTGCTTTCGGATGACCCGGCCGGGAGCGCGCATGAGCGCGGGCGCAGGGGAGCGCGGGGCCGGTGGGAGGCGAACTCGGCGGATGCCGGATCCGTTCGCCGCGGCAGGAAGACGGGTCGTCAGCCGGATGCATCCGGCGAGCCCTGGCCTCCGGAGAGGCCTGTCGAGACACGACGATGCGCCCGAGACTCGGACGCACCATCAGTCTAGCACCTCCGGCCGAGCCAGGGCCGTGTCAGCAGTCGGCGCGCCACTCGCGGGGTGTGACGCCGTAGCCGCGGCGGAACGCGCGCGTGAAGGTCGTGGCGTCGTCGAAGCCCGAGGCGTATCCGATCTGCTCGATCGTGCGGCGCTCGACCGGGTCTCTCAGCATGCGCGCCGCCGCCTGCAGTCGCTGCTGGCGCAGGAAGGACGCCGGTGACTGCCCGACCTGCTCGAAGGCCTGGTACAGCCGGCGGCGCGAGACGAGGTGCCGGCGGGCGACCTGGTCCATGTCGAGCCCGGGATCGTGCGCGTTCGCGCGCAGGTGCTCCTGCACGGCGTGACGCAGCCCGCCCGACGTGCGCGGGACCGCCGCGCCTTCGCCGAACGACGCTCGGATCATCGTGCGGGCGAGGTCGCGCGTCACGTGCGCGGCGTCGGCCCGGGAGTCCGGCACGATGCTCTCGACGTACGAGAAGAGGTTGTGCACGGCGACGGCCCTGCGCCCATGCGGCACCGCGAGACGCGCGAGGGTGGTCTCGAGCATGCGGGCCGGCACATCCAGCGACGTCCGCGACATCTGCAGGATCAGGTGGCGCTGATCCGGCCAGGAGTAGTCGAGGCGGTACGGGCGGTTGGTGGCGTAGAGGATGACCGAGCCGGGCACGATGGCGGCGGACCGCCCATCCTGCGACACGCTTCCGCGCGACGAGAGCTGCAGCGAGATGTGCACGTCGTCGGTCTCGGCCCGGCGCGCGAGCCGCCCGGTGTGCTCCGCGATCAGGCCGCACTCGGTGACGCGGGAGACCGAGAAGCGGTCGTCCACCACCGTGTGCTCCATGCGCGCGCGGAATGTGTCTTCGAACCCGGCGCACTGCAGGGGCACGAAGAACCCGCTCACGACCGACTCCCAGTCGTCGGCGCTCTCAGCCTCGAGAACTTCCACGTTCGCCTCCACGTTGATCCGTGAGCGTATCCGGCACCCTCACCCCGGTCAATTCGGCTCCCCGGCGCGTGCACAAAACGCCGGATCGGCGCGATCCGGGCGCCCCTACAGTTCGTCTGAGCCCGTCGCAGCCGACGGGTGGAAGAGGGAGTGACGATGACGTTCTTCGCACAGCAGGACTGGGACGGCCGGGGCTACATCGCCGGCTGGACCGAGCTCGCCGGCACCACGACCGTGACGTCGCCGTCGACCGGCGCGCAGCTCGCGACCGTCGGCTTCGGCAGCGCCGCAGACCTGGACGACGCCGTGGGCCGCGCGGCGGCTGCGCAGCGCGACTGGGCGGCCCGGCCGGCAGAGGAGCGCGCCGCCGTGATGCGACGCGCCGCTGCGGTCCTGGAGGCGAACACGGACGTGCTCGCGCGCTGGCTCGTCGACGAGGCCGGATCCGGTCAGGGCAAGGCCGCGTTCGAGGCGGGCCTCGTGGTCGGCGAGCTGCACCACGCCGCCGCGACCGCGCTCATGCCGTACGGCCAGCTGCTGCAGTCGGTGCATCCGCGCCTGAGCCTCGCGCGCAAGCGTCCGGTGGGCGTCGTCGGCGTGATCTCGCCCTTCAACTTCCCGGCGATCCTGGGCTCGCGGTCGATCTTCCCGGCGCTCGCGCTCGGCAATGCCGTGGTGCTCAAGCCGGATCCCCGCACGAGCGTCGCCGGCGGTCTGCTCTTCGCCGCGGTGCTGGAGGAGGCGGGCCTCCCCGCCGGCCTGTTCGCGGTCGTCCCGGGCGCTGCGGACGTCGGATCCGCGCTCGTCGACCACCCGGACGTCCCGGTCATCTCGTTCACCGGATCGACCGCCGCCGGACGGATGATCGGCGAGCGTGCGGGACGCCTGCTCAAGCGCGCGCATCTCGAGCTCGGCGGCAACAACGCCATGATCGTTCTGCCGGACGTCGACGTCGCCGCTGCCGCGTCGGCCGGCGCGTGGGGATCGTTCCTGCACCAGGGTCAGATCTGCATGACGACCGGACGCCACATCGTCCACGCGGACATCTACGACGAGTACGTCGGCCTGCTCGCCGAGAAGGCGCGGGCGCTGCCCGCCGGCGACCCCGCTACGGGCACCCCGCTCGGGCCGATCATCGACCGGCGACAGCGCGATCACGTGCACGAGATCGTGCGCGAGTCGGTGGATGCCGGCGCGCAGCTGCTCGCCGGCGGCGAGTACACCGACCTCTTCTACCAGCCGACCGTGCTGGGCGACGTGCGACCCGGCCACCGGGCGTTCACCGACGAGATCTTCGGCCCGGTCGCGCCGGTGCTGCGCTTCGAGGACATCGACGAGGCCGTCGACCTCGTCAACGCCACCGAGTACGGGCTGTCGGTCGCGATCCTGTCGGGCGACGCGTTCCGCGCGTTCGAACTCGGCGACCGGATCCCCAGCGGCATCCTGCACATCAACGACCAGACGGTCGACGACGAGCCGCAGGCCCCGTTCGGCGGCACCGGCTTCTCCGGCACCGGCGCGCGCTTCGGCGGGCACGAGGCCAACATCGAGGCCTTCACCGAGACCCAGTGGGTCACGGTGCAGTCGCAGATCCAGCGCTACCCGTTCTGAGCCCCGCCGGTCGGCGGGCGCATCACTGCGCCGATCGGCTCACCACCCGAATCACCCGACACAGCAACACCCGAATGAAAGGACGTGCGACGATGCGCGGACAACGAATGCGAGGGCTGCAGGCCGCGGCTCTCATCGCCACGGGGGCGTTCGCCCTCACGGCCTGCTCGAACTCGGCGACCCCGGCCGAGACAGCGGGTCCCGACGACGCGGCCGGCGGCGCCGACACCGCGGCGGCCGAGGAGTTCCTGGCTCCCTGGATGGGCGAGGGCGACAAGAACCTGCTGATCGACGAGCCGCTCGAGGCGCCGGTCGAGGAGGGCACGCACGTCGTCTACCTCGACGTGGGCACCCCGGTCAGCGCGGTGATGTGGCAGAACCTCCAGGCTCCCGCCGAGCTCCTGGGCCTGAAGCTCGAGCGCGTCGAGGTCGGTCGCGATGCCCAGAGCATCAACGCGGCGATGAACACGGTCGTCGAGCTCGCTCCGGACGGCGTGATCAACATCACGCTCGACCCGATCTTCTTCGAGCCGCAGATCGAGCAGCTGAACGAGCTCGGGATCCCGATCGCGAGCGGCTCCGTGATGAACACGGTCGAACACGGGCTGCCCGAGGCGTTCAACGGCCCCGAGTGGATGACGACCAACGGCGGCGTGCTCGCCGCGGCCGCCGTCGCGCGCTCGGGCGGCGCGTCGGAGTTCGTCTTCTACAACGTGCCCGAGTTCCCGTTCTCGGCCCTCGAGCTCGAGGGCGCCCAGGACAAGCTCGCCGAGCTGTGCCCCGACTGCACGCTGCGCGTCGTGGACATCCCGATCGCGGAGCTCGGCTCGACGGCCGCCGACCGCGTGGTCAGCGACCTGCAGGCGAACCCGGACACCGAGTACTTCATCGCCGCGGTGGACGAGGTGCAGATCGGCCTGCCTCAGAAGCTGAGCCTGGCCGGCCTCGACACCAAGGGCATCGCGATGTGGACGGCGCCGCCGAACTACGAGCAGATCACGGCGGGCGACCAGGACGCGACGCTGTCGGTCGACCTGAACCTCATGATGTGGACCGTGCTCGACCAGCTGCTGCGCGAGATGGGCGGCCAGGACTACGAGTGGCCCGACGTCCAGACCCGCGCCGCCACGCTGACCCGGATCACGGACCAGGCGAACGCGCCCGAGGACCCGGTGACGGGCTATGTCGCGATCGAGGACTACCAGGACCGGTTCGCCGCGAACTGGCTGGCCGAGTGACGGAATGGGGAGGCCCGACCCTGCGGCCTCCCCATTCCCTCCGGACCCGAAACTTCGGCCCCGAACAAGGAGCATCCATGTCCGACGTCGCACCCCTCCTGCGCGTCACCCACCTCGTCAAGGCCTTCCCGAGCCTCATCGCGCTCGACAGCGTGAGCCTTGACGTCGGCCCCGGCGAGATCGTCGCCGTGCTCGGTCACAACGGCTCCGGCAAGTCGACGCTCGTCAAGGTGCTGGCCGGCGCGTACACGGCCGACGGCGGCACGGTCGAGCTGGCCGAGGGCACCGAGCTGCACTTCATCCACCAGGACCTCGCGCTCGTCGGGCAGCTGTCCGCCGCGGAGAACCTGGCGCTGGTGAAGGGGCAGGGGGCCGCGGCTGCGGCGCCCGTGCGTCGGGCCGCAGAGCGCGGGCGCACGCGCGAGCTCATCTCGCGCTTCGGCCCCGTCTTCGACGTCGACGCACCCGTGCGCTCGCTCACGCCCGCGCAGCGTGCGGTCGTCGCGATCAGCCGCGCGCTCGACGGCTGGGCGCATCCGGCGAACGTGATCGTCCTGGACGAGTCGACCGAGTCGCTGCACCGCAGCGAGGTCGAGACGCTGTTCGACGCCGTGCGGCGCCTCGCGGCCGACGGCGCGGGCGTCATCTTCGTCTCGCACCGCCTCGACGAGGTGCTGAGCCTCGCGCACCGGATCGTCGTGCTGCGCGACGGACGCAAGGTCGCCGACGAGCCGGTCGCGGGGGTCGACCACGCCCGGCTCGTGGAGCTGATCACCGGATCCGCGGCCTCGGCGGTCGCCGGATCCCACGTCGGCACGGGTCGCGAGGACGCGGACCCCGTGCTCGCGGTGCGCGGCCTGCGCGGCGCGACGGTCGAGCACCTCGACGTCACGCTGCGCCCCGGCGAGGTCGTCGGCGTCGCCGGCGTCCTCGGCTCGGGCCGCGAGGCCGTGCCCTCGCTGCTGTACGGCGCGGCCGACGCGACGGCCGACGAGTTCTCCGTCGCCGGATCCGGGCACGCGCGGCGCAGTCCCGCCAAGAGCCTGCGCAGCGGCGTGGCCTTCGTCCCGGCCGACCGCGGGCGCCTGGGCGCGGTGCGCGACATGACCGCGCGCGAGAACGTCACGCTGCCTCAGCTGCGCACCCTCACGGGACCGCTCGGCGCGATCTCCGCGCGCCGCGAGCGCGCGGAGGCGCGGGGGCTCATGGCCGAGTACGACGTGCGCCCCGCGCTGCCCGAGCAGAGGTTCTCGCTGTTCAGCGGCGGCAACCAGCAGAAGGTCGTGATGGCCCGCGCGCTGCGCGACGATCCGTCCGTGCTGCTGCTCGACGAACCCACCCAGGGCGTCGACATCGGCGCCAAGGCGGCGATCTACGAGGCGATCGAGCGCGCCGCCGCGGCGGGCACCGCGGTGCTCGTGAGCTCGTCCGACGCCAAGGAGCTGCTGCGCCTGTGCGACCGCGTGATCGTGATGCGCGAGGGCCGGGGCGTCGCCGAGCTGAGCGGCGCGGATCTCACCGAGCACCGCCTGGTCAGCGAGGGCTACGGCCTCGCCTGACCACCCGAACCCGATACCCGAACCATCCCCGGCCGAGGAGGCCCCCGTGAGCACCAGCCGCAGCGACATCCTGCGCGCCCTGTCGTTCCGCAACATCAGCGCGGTCTACATCTTCATCGTGATCTTCGCGGTCTTCGCGATCTGGATCCCCGACAGGTTCCTGCAGCCCGGCGTGTGGCGCTCGCTGCTCGACGCCGAGGCGCTCACGGGCCTCGCGGCGATCGCGGCGCTGATCCCGCTCGTCGCCGGGTCCCTCAACCTCGCCGTCGGCGCGCAGGTGGGCTTCTCGGCGATCCTGTCGGCGTGGTTCCTGTCGAAGGCGGGCCTGCCGATCGCGATCCAGCTGCCGGTCGTGATCCTGTCCGGCGCCCTCATCGGCCTCGTCACGGCGCTCGTGATCACGCGTCTCAGGGTCGAGCCGATCATCGCGACGCTCGGCATGAGCTCGATCCTGCTCGCCGGCATGGCGTGGGTGTCGGGCAGTCAGCAGATCCTGGATCTGGGGCCGGACTACCGGATGATCGCGACGACCCAGTGGGGCGGCGTGACGGTGCCGGTGTACATCCTGTTCGTGGTCGCCGCCGTCACCTGGTACGTCCTGGAGCGCACCCCGGCCGGTCGTCGCATGTACGCGGCCGGGTACAACCCCGAGGCCGCGCGCCTGGCCGGGGTGGGCGTGGAGGGCCTGCGGATCTGGAGCCTCACGGCCGGAGGGGCGATCGCCGCGCTCGCGGGGGCGCTGCTGACCAGCCGCATCAACGCGGGCGATCCCACGGTCGGACCGAGCTTCCTGCTGCCGGCGCTGACCGCCGTGTTCCTCGGCTCGACGCAGTTCAAGGGCGGGCGCTTCAACGTGTGGGGCACGATCGTCGCGATGTACGTGCTCGCGGTGGGCATCAAGGGTCTGCAGCTGGCGGGATCCCCGCGCTGGGTGAACGACCTGTTCTACGGACTCGCACTGCTGCTCGCCGTGGCCCTGTCGCAGTGGGAGAGCACGTCCCGCCGCGGCTCGGCCGTCGGCCGGGTGCTGAGGGGCATCCGGCGGCGCGGGGCGGAAGCGCCCGCTCCGCGGTAGCGGGTGCCGGGTTCGGGGGTCCTGACCATACGCTGAGGGTCATGCGTGCCGTCACCCCCCTCGCGTCCGCGGTCGCGGCCCTCGCCGCGATCCTGCTCGTCCCCGCCCCCGCGCTCGCCGCCGGCGGCGAGGTGGGCGGCTTCGGCGACGACTACTTCCTCAACGACACGTGGACGGGCACGGCGAACCGCGCCTACGACTACGGGCTCCCCGGCGACGGCGCCCTCGTGGGCGACTGGAACGGCGACGGTGCCGACACGCTCGCGGCCCGCCGCGGCCGGGCCTACCTGTTCGCGGACAAGCACGGCGCGGAGGCGCCGTCGAGCGTCGCGCTCTACGGGCGCGACGGCGACGTCACGCTCGTCGGCGACTGGAACGGCGACGGCAGGGACACGCTCGCGGTGCGGCGCGGCCGAACGTATTACATCAACGACAAGCTGGCCGGCGGCGAGGCGAGCAGCATCGTCGTCTACGGCCGCGAGGGCGACGACGTGCTGATCGGCGACTGGGACGGCGACGGCAAGGACACGATCGGCGTGCGTCGGGGCAACGTGTTCCACCTGCGCAACAGCCTCACCGGCGGCGAGGCCGACGTGCGCGTGCCCTACGGACGGGCGGATGACCGTGTGTACGTCGGCGACTGGGACGGCGACGGCATCGACACGATCGGCGTGCGCCGCGACGCGACGTACTTCATCAAGAACGACTTCCGCGGCGGCGAGGCCGACCGGCGGCTGGTCTACGGGCGCGCGGGCGACGCGACGCTCGTGGGCGACTGGAACGGAGACGGGTCCGACACCCTCGGCGTGCGGCGCGGCACCAGGCCCGCCGCCTCGACCGCATCCTGGGCCGACGGCACGTACGGCGCGTTCGCCGCGACCACCACGAAGGGTTCCAAGAACGCCACGGTCACCGTGCCGTCGCGCGCACGACGCGGGGCCATCACGATCGCCTCGGCCGACCGCAACCTCACGCTCGACGCCGTGCGGGCGGACGGCTCGACGCAGCGGCTGCTGTCGGGCCTCGCGAGCGCGCGCACCGTGCTGTGGGGGGATCCCGCGAAGGGCGACGTCCGCTCCATCCGCGTCACGTCGCGCGGGTCGTGGGTCCTCACCTCCCACCCGGTCAGCTCGCTCGAGGAGCTCGAGGCCGCGGCGGACGGCGCCGAGGCGTACCTCTACAGCGGCGCCGGCGGCGCCGTGCGCTCGACCGGCGGCGGAGCGCGGATCGACCAGCTCGCCTCGACCGTCCCCGCCAAGGGCGCGCAGGCGATCCTGTATCCCGACCGGAGCAGCGCCGCGCTCGCCGCCGGCGCCGCGAGCGGGAAGCTGCTCGCGGGACCCTCGGTCGCGACCGTGTCCGCGTCCGGCGCGTGGAAGCTCGCGCTCCCCGCCCTGCCGCAGGCACCCGCGGGCATGGCGCAGCCGACATCGGTCAAGAAGTCGACCGTCCTGTTCCCGCTGCGCCCGCCGTACCGGATGAGCCGCACGGTGACCGCGACGCACGAGGGGGCCGACCTTCTGGCGGCGGCCTGGTCGCCGGTGTACGCCGTGGCGGATGGCGTCGTGCACTTCGCCGGACCCTCCGGCGGGGCCTACGGCAACCTCGTCACGGTGAACCACGTGGTCGACGGCAAGAAGGTCGAGACGCGCTCGGCG
Organism: Microbacterium rhizophilum; assembly: GCF_039605615.1. NCBI lineage: Bacteria > Bacillati > Actinomycetota > Actinomycetes > Micrococcales > Microbacteriaceae > Microbacterium > Microbacterium rhizophilum. The sequence goes on from NZ_JBCNUN010000003.1 coordinate 263,683, forward strand.
CACCTGATCAACACGCCGCCCGTCGTCAAGGGACAGCGCGTGTCCGCCGGGCAGATCATCGGCTACGTCGGCCAGACCGGCAACGCCACCATAGACCATCTGCACATCGAGGTGCGCGTCGCCGGCAAGATCGTCGACCCGATGAAGTGGCTGCCGGCTTCCTAGAAACGTCTCGCACGCGCTCGGGCGGCGCTTCGCGCCGCCGCTCGGCGAGCGAGGGCGCTGTCGCTTCGCTCCATCGCCGGCAGCGCTTCGCGCTGCGGGGTCGCTTCGCTCCACGCTCGCTTCGCTCGCACAGGGAGTCGGGTGCGCGGCACGCTCGCTTCGCTCGCACAGGGGGTCGGGTGCGCGGCACGCTCGCTTCGCTCGCACAGGGGGTCGGGTGCGCGGCACGCTCGCTTCGCTCGCACAGGGGGTCGGGTGCGCGGCACGCTCGCTTCGCTCGCACAGGGGGTCGGGTGCGCGGCACGCTCGCCTAGCTCGCACAGCGCAGGGCTCGCAGACGGGCTTGTCGTGCGTGCTGTCCTGATCGCGCGGGGATCGCGCGCTTTGCTCAGTCCCGGGGGCGGGAGGTCGAGGAGCGCACGCGCAGCTCGAACGGCAGGGGGGTGTCCGAGACCGGGGCGTCGTCGCCCCGCGGCTCGAGCTGCGCCATCAGGATGTCCACGGCCAGCGCGCCCTGCGCGGCGGGGAACTGCGCGATCGTGGTGAGGCCGAAGAAGTCGGACATGTCGTGGTCGTCGACGCCCACGATCGAGACGTCGAGCGGCACGTTCAGGCCGAGGTCGCGCGCGGCGAGCAGGGCGCCGAACGCCATCTCGTCGGAAGCCGCGAAGATCGCCGACGGCCTGTCCCGCAGGGGAGCGCCCAGCAGCTGCTTGGCCGCGCGGTAGCCGCCCTGCACCGTGAAGTCGGCGTTCGCGATCCGGTGCTCCGAGATCGGCAGCCCCGCGTCGCGCATCGCGACCTCCCAGCCCTGGCGGCGCTTGGTGGGCAGGTGGAAGTCCGCGTCCGAGGCGACGTCGCCGCCGATCAGGCCGATCCGCGTGTGCCCCAGGCCGATCAGGTGCTCGGTCGCGAGCTCAGCCACCGCCACGTCGTCGATCGCGAGCGTGCGCACGCCCGGGATCGGGCCGCCGACGCCCACGAGGGGCTTGCGCAGCTCGTGCAGCCGCGCGACCTCGGGCTCGGTCAGCTCGAGCGACACCGCGATCACGGCGTCGACGCGCTGGCGCAGCAGGAAGTGCTCGAAGACCGTGCGGCGCTCGCCGCCGTCACCCGCGAGGTTGTACAGCGTCACGTCGTAGCCGGAGCGCATCAGCCTCTGCTGCGCGCCCTCGAGCACGGTCGTGAAGTACCAGCGGCTGAGGAACGGCAGCACGATGCCGACGTTGCGGGTGCGGCCGCTGGCGAGGCTCGACGCGGCCTGCGAGACCACATAGCCGAGCTCGCCCGCGGCCGCCAGCACGCGCTCGCGGGCCGCGGCCGAGACGTGGCCGCGGCCCGAGAGGGCCCGGGACACGGTCGCCGTGGACACGCCTGCCAGTCGTGCCACTTCTGCGATGCTCATGTCCCGCGCGCTCCTCTGCGAGCTGAAGACGGGGCCCGGATGGGCCCCGTCCGATGGATCAGTCCTGGATCAGCCAGACCGCCGCGTCGCCGGGCAGAGTCAGCGCTCCGTCGCCATCCTCCCCGAGCGGCGCGCTCGAGACGAGCACGCGTCCCGCCGGGAGCGTCACGGGCCAGGGGCCCGTGTTCGCGACCACGGTGACGGGGCCGCTGCGGAACGCCACGGTCTCGCCGCCGAAGCCGTCGATCCACGAGTGCTCGGCCTCGCCGAGCGCGAGCTCGCGGCGCAGGCGCAGCAGCGTGCGGTAGAGGTTCAGCGTCGACTCGGGGTCGCCGTGCTGGCGGTCGCGCGCGAGCTCGGCCCACTCGGCCGGCTGCGGCAGCCACGCGGCGCCGGAGCCGTTGAAGCCGTACGCGGGCGCGTCGCCCTCCCACGGGATCGGCACGCGGCAGCCGTCGCGGCCATACCGCTCGCCCTGCGTGCGGAACCACGTCGGATCCTGGCGCGCGTCGTCCGGCAGCTCGACGACCTCGGGCAGGCCGAGCTCCTCACCCTGGTACAGGTACGCGGATCCGGGCAGCGCCAGCATCAGCGTCGTCGCGGCGCGCGCGCGGCGCAGGCCCGCGACGGCGTCGGGCTTGCCGGGGGAGAGCGGCCCGATGCCGTGGCCCTGCGGCGCGTCGGCGCCGAGCGCGAGGCGGGAGGCGTGGCGGATCACGTCGTGGTTCGACAGCACCCACGTGGTGGGCGCGCCGACGCCGCCGAACGCCGCGAACGACTCGTCGATCACGTGGCGCAGCACGCCGGCGTTCCACTCGGACATCAGGTACGGGAAGTTGAACGCCTGGTGCATCTCGTCGGGACGCACCCACTGCGCCGACTCGGCCGCCGTCGGGAGCCAGGCCTCCGCGCACAGCGCGCGGTCGCCGTCGTACTCCTCGAGCAGCAGGCGCCAGTCGCGGTACACCTCGTGCACGCCGTCCTGGCCCCAGTACGGGACCGGCTCCTGGCCGCCCATCGAGTCGGCGTTCTCGGCCGGCACGTAGTCGGGCAGCCCGTCCTGCTTGACGAGGCCGTGGGCGACGTCCACGCGGAAGCCGTCGACGCCGCGGTCGAGCCAGAAGCGCAGGATGCGGCGGAACTCGTCGCGCACCTCGTCGTTGGACCAGTCGAAGTCGGGCTGCGACGAGTCGAACAGGTGCAGGTACCACTGGCCGGGGCGGCCGTCGGCCTCGGTCACGCGGGTCCACGCCGGTCCGCCGAACACGGACTGCCAGTTGTTCGGCGGGATCTCGCCGTGCTCGCCCTTGCCGTCGCGGAACATGTAGCGGCCGCGCTCGAGGCTGCCGGGGGTGGCGGCCAGGGCGGCCCGGAACCACTCGTGCTGGTCGGAGGAGTGGTTGGGGACGAGGTCGACGATCACGCGGATGCCGCGCTCGTGCGCGGACTCGAGCATCGTGTCGAAGTCGGAGAGCGTGCCGAACAGCGGATCGACGTCGCAGTAGTCGGAGACGTCGTAGCCGGCGTCCTTCTGCGGGGAGGTCATGAAGGGCGAGAGCCAGATGGCGTCGATGCCCAGGTCCTGCAGCGCGTCGAGGCGCGACGTGATGCCGGGAAGGTCGCCGATGCCGTCGCCGTTCGCGTCGGCGAAGGAACGGGGATAGATCTGGTAGATCGCCGCCGTGCGGTACCAGGGCGTACCGGAGGCGTCGACCTCTCGCTCGAGCCCGATTCGGGTGGGGCTCAGGGTGGAGGCGGGAGTCATGGGATGAGACTCTAAGCGATCCGCGCCGGATCTGGAAACGCTTGCAACCTGCGCCCCCGAGAATCAGCATCACGGTTGCGTATCGAAGGTCGAACCGCCCAGAAGGCGCGTTTTGCGGATCCGAATGGAGCATGTATACCTGTAACCGCTTGCAGAAACCGGCGAAGCTGCTGGTTCCATGACAGAGAGGCACAACACCAATGAAGGTGAACAGCAAGGGCCGCCTGGTCGCGGCCTTCGCGATCGCGACGACCCTCGGTCTCGCCGGTTGCTCGTCCACGTCCGCCCCGCAGGGCGAGGCATCCGCCCCCGCGGAGGGCTCGGGAGACGCCGCGTCGTCGCTGACCGTCTGGGTCGATGCCGAGCGCGTGGACGCCCTGCAGGGCGCAGCCGACGCCTACACGGAGAAGACCGGCGTGAAGGTCGAGCTCGTCGGCAAGGACAACGCCGACATCAAGGACGACTTCATCCAGCAGGTCCCGACGGGCGAGGGCCCCGACATCACGATGGGCGCCCACGACTGGCTGGGCGAGCTCGCCACGAACGGCGTCGTCGCGCCGCTCGAGCTGGGCGACGCCGCCGAGGGCTTCCTGCCCGTCGCGCTGGACGCCTCGACCTACGAGGGCACCGTCTACATGCTCCCCTACGCGGTCGAGAACATCGCCGTGCTGCGCAACAAGGCGCTCGTCCCCGACGCGCCCGTCTCCTTCGACGACATGGTCGCCAAGGGCGAGTTCGTGGTCGAGCAGGGCGCCGAGGGCAACCCCTACCACCTGTACCCGTTCCAGACCGCGTTCGGGGCCCCCGTCTTCGGCACGAACGAGCAGGGCTACGACCCGACCGACCTGCAGCTCGGCAGCGCGGGCGGCGAGGAGTTCGCCACGTGGCTCGCCGGCCAGGGCAAGAACGGCACGGGCGTGTTCAACACCGACATCGACGGCGACATCGCCAAGCAGTCGTTCATCGACGGCGACGCGGCCTTCTGGCTGACCGGCCCGTGGAACGTCGGCGCCGCGATCGACGCGGGCATCGACGTCGCGATCGACCCGGTCCCGAGCCCGACCGACAAGCCGGCCTCGCCGTTCGCCGGCGTCAAGGGCTTCTTCGTCTCGGCCGAGTCCGACAACAAGGTCGCCGCGAACGACTTCCTCGTGAACTACCTCGGCTCCGAGGACGCGCAGCTCGCGCTGTTCGAGGCGGGCAACATCCTCCCGGCGCTCTCGGCCGCGGCCGAGTCGGCCTCGTCCGACCCGATCATCGGCGGCTTCGCCAAGGTGGGCGAGCAGGCCGTGCCGATGCCGGCCATCCCGGCCATGGGCTCGGTGTGGCAGTACTGGGGCATCGCCCAGGCCGAGATCATCAACGGCGCCGATCCCGTCGCGACGTGGCAGAAGCTGGCGTCCGACGTGCAGGCGGCCATCGGCTGATCGAAGCCCTGACGACCGCCCGGGGCGGGTGAGCAGCGCTCCCCGCCCCGGGCGGTCCCACCTCCCGCGCGCCCGCGGGCACCATCTCTTCGCACGAGCAGGAAGCCATGATCGACACTGAGACCCCGGCGGCCGACCCGGTCGCCGATCCGCGCCGCATCCGCCGTCGGCGGCAGGCGCAGGACATCGCCGAGCGCGCGGGCGGCGGCATCCGAGCGCTGATCCTGAAGCTCGTGCTGCTGGGCATCGTGGACGCGATCGCGGTGTATGCGGTCCTGGTCCTGATCGGCTTCCAGCAGTGGGTCGTGATCGGCGTGGTCGTCGCCGTCGCGGCGATCGTGAACTGGATCTACTTCTCGCGCCGCACTCTGCCGGCGAAGTACCTGACGCCCGGCGTCATCTTCCTGTGCCTGTTCCAGGTGTTCGTGCTCATCTACACCGGCTACGTCGCGTTCACGAACTACGGCACCGGGCACAACGGCACCAAGGATCAGGCCGTCGCCTCGCTGATGGCCTCCGCGCTGGAGCGCGTGCCCGACTCTCCCACCTACCCCGTCACGGTCGTGGAGCAGGGCGGCGCGCTCGGCCTGCTCGTCACGACGCCCGACGGCGAGGCCCTCGTCGGCACGACCAAGCAGCCGCTCGAGCCCGTGCCGGACGCGGCGTTCGAGGGCGAGAAGGCGGTCTCCGCCCCCGGCTGGGACAGCCTGCAGTTCGCGCAGGTGCTGCAGCGGCAGGGCGACGTCGCCGAGCTGTCGGTGCCGTTCTCCGAGGATCCGAACGACGGCGCGATCCGCACGCCCGACGGGACCAGCGGCTACCTCTACACGTCCGCCCTCGAGTACGACGAGGCCGCCGGCACGCTCACGGACAGCACGACGGGCGCGGTGTACCGCGACACCGGGGTCGGCGCGTTCACGGCCGAGGACGGCACCCAGCTGCTGCCCGGCTGGCAGATCACGGTCGGCTTCGACAACTTCGTCCGCGCCGTCACGGATCAGCGGCTCGCCGGCCCGCTCGTCTACGTCACGCTGTGGACCTTCGCGTTCGCGCTGATCTCGGTCGCGGGGACGTTCTTCCTCGGCCTGTTCCTCGCGATCACGTTCAACAACGCCCGCATGCGCAGCCGCTCGGTCTACCGCGTGCTGATGATCCTGCCCTACGCGGTCCCGTCGTTCCTGTCCGCCCTGGTGTGGGCGGGCATGATGAACCAGAGCTTCGGCTTCCTGAACCAGGTGATCTTCGGCGGCGCCGACATCCCGTGGCTGACGGATCCGATCATGGCGAAGGTGTCGATCCTGATCGTGAACCTGTGGCTGGGCTTCCCCTACATGTTCCTGGTGTGCACGGGAGCGCTGCAGTCGATCCCGGATGAGCTGCAGGAGGCCGCGACCGTGGACGGCGCGCGCCCCTGGGCGATCTTCCGCCTGATCAAGCTGCCGCTGCTGCTCGTGAGCGTCGCGCCGCTGCTGATCGCGTCGTTCGCGTTCAACTTCAACAACTTCAACGTGGTCTACATGCTCACGGACGGCGGGCCGCGCGACTCGGCGGCCCCGATCCCGGTCGGGCACACCGACATCCTGATCTCGATGGTCTACAAGGTGGCCTTCACGGGCCAGACGCGCGACTACGGTCTCGCGAGCGCCTACTCGATCATCATCTTCATCGTGGTCGCGGTGATCTCCGTGATCGCGTTCCGCCGCACCAAGTCGCTCGAGGAGCTGAACTGATGACCGCCGTCGCAGACATCCCCGTCCGGCGCCGCTCGTTCGGCCGCTGGTTCGCCGACCTCGGCTGGCGGCACGTCGTGGGCGTGATCGTCACGGCATTCGCGCTGCTGCCGATCGTGTTCGTGATCTCGAGCTCGCTGAACCCCCACGGCACGCTGACCGGATCCAATGCGCTGTTCTCCGCGATCGGCTTCGACAGCTACATCCGGATCGTCTCCGACCCGAAGGTGCCGTTCCTCGCCTGGTTCGGCAACACGCTGCTCATCGCCGGCATCACGGCGATCCTCACGGTGTTCCTCGGCGCGCTCGCCGCGTACGCCTTCTCGCGCATGCGGTTCACGGGTCGCCGCTTCGGCCTCATCACGATCGTGGTCGTGCAGATGTTCCCGCAGCTGCTCGCCGTGGTGGCGATCTTCCTGCTGCTCAGCGCGATCGGCGACTGGTTCCCGGCCATCGGCCTGAACAGCCGGATCGGCCTGATCCTCGTCTACCTCGGCGGCGCGCTGGGCGTGAACACGTACCTGATGTACGGCTTCTTCAACACCGTGCCGCAGTCGATCGACGAGGCAGCCAAGATCGACGGCGCGAGCCACGTGCGCGTGTTCTTCACGATCATCCTGCGCCTGGTCGCCCCGATCCTCGCCGTCGTGGCGCTGCTGTCGTTCATCGGCAGCGTGAACGAGTTCGTCGTGGCCTCGGTCGTGCTGATCGACACCGAGAACCAGACGCTCGCGGTCGGCCTCACGAAGCTGGTGTCGAATCCGCGCTACGCCGACTGGAGCGCGTTCTCCGCCGGCGCCGTCATCGCCGCCCTGCCCGTCGTGGCGCTGTTCCTCTTCCTGCAGAAGTACATCGTGGGCGGGCTCACCGCCGGCGCCGTGAAGTGACCTCCGGCACGAGAGAGGCGCGGGATCCGTCGTGGATCCCGCGCCTCTCGTCGTATCGGACGCGCCCGCGTCAGAGGCCGAACTGCGCCCGCACGAGACGCTCGGCGGCGTCCTCGTCGCGGACGCGGATGGCCTCGCGCAGCTGCGCGTAGTTCTCGCGCAGCTCGCCGTCGGTGGCGACCGGGCCGACGTGGCGGAGGTTCCGCTCGAGCGCGAGCTCGAGGTCCTCCAGGGGTCGGCTGTAGACCGTCTCGGTCGAGTTCGACGTGATGTACCGAGAGAACGCGATGCGCGCGGCGATCGACGCCTCGGCGTCGCCGAGGGCCGCCTCCATGTCGTCCAGCAGGGCGAGTGCGCGATCCGCCTGCTCGTCCGTGAACGACGGCAGCGTGGCCCGGATCTCGATGCCGCACTTGTAGCCGGCGTACGCGAGGGAGGCCTGCACGATCTCGTCCGTGACGATCGTGACGCGCGTGAAGCGGCTCGGCATCATCTCGATGAGGCCGATGCGCTCCAGGCGCTGCAGGGCCTCGCGGATCGGCATGCGCGAGACGTTCAGCTTCTCGGCCAGCTCGGAATCGCGGATCCGCTCACCCTGCTCGAGGGTGCCATCGATGATGGCGGCGCCCAGGAACTGGAAGACCGTGTCCGCCAGCAGCTGCTTGCCCTTGTCGATCGGCGTCAGCCCGCTCATTCAACTCCCGCCAGGTTCGTGACATCGCGCGGGGGAGCGTGCCGCGCACGCCGATCACGCCCGCGGCGATCGGATCGCTCCATGCTACGCGAGCGCGCGGCGCGACAGCCGGGCTCGGCCCGCCCGCTGGGCCTCGTCAGCGGTAGTTGATGAACTGCAGGTCGATGTCGAGGTCCGCGGCCTTGAGCACCCGGATGACCTCCTGCAGGTCGTCGCGGCTCTTGCTCGAGACGCGCAGCTCGTCGCCCTGGATCTGCGACTTCACGCCCTTGGGCCCCTCGTCGCGGATGACCTTGCCGATCTTCTTGGCGTTCTCCTGCGAGATGCCGTCCTTGAGGCTCGAGACCAGCTTGAACTCCTTGCCGCTGGCCGTCGGCTCGCCCGACTCGAGGCTCTTCAGCGAGATGCCGCGCTTGATGAGCTTGGACTGGAACACGTCCAGCACCGCGTTGGCGCGCTCCTCGCTGTTGGCGGTGATCAGGATCTGCTCGCCGCTCCACGCGATCGACGCACCGGTGCCCTTGAAGTCGTAGCGCTGCTCGACCTCCTTGCGCGCCTGGTTCAGGGCGTTGTCCGCCTCCTGCTTGTCGACCTTGGAGACGATGTCGAATGAGGAATCAGCCATGCGCGTCAGCCTAGTGCCGCGGTGCGCGGCGACCGAGGCCCCGTGCGGGCGCGAGATTCGTAGAATCTTCGAGGGAGTCGGCGATCGCCGGCCACATCCGGGAGGTTGCATGCGCGCACTTACGGAAGCAGAGATCCGCGCGTCGTTCGTCAACGCGGAGAAGACCGATGCGTCCGTCATCGCCCTGCCGCACGACTTCCTGCTCACGGAGTGGGATCATCTCGACTTCTTCGCGTGGCGCGATCCGCGCTCGCGCAGCCGCGGCTACATCGTGGCCGAGGTCGGCGGCGAGGTCACAGGCGTCGTGCTGCGCGCCGCGGACGGCGCGTCGCAGGCCCGTTCGGCGTTCTGCAACATCTGCCGCACCATGCAGCCGGGCAACCAGGTGGCGCTGTTCACCGCGCGCAAGGCCGGCAGCGCCGGGGAGCACGGCGACAGCGTCGGCACCTATATGTGCGCGGATCTCTCCTGCCACGAGAACGTGCGTCTCGCGATGCCGCTCGCCCCGAACGAGTACCGCGGCAGCGTCGATATGAAGATCGACGGTACCAAGCGCCGCACGCGTGAGTTCGTCGAGCGCGTGCTGGCCCAGGCCGCGTGACGACGGGCGCCACACCCGGCGAGGGGCGATTTCGGTCCACGGCCGCGTGCGGGTAGCATTGTCACTTGCGTCTCCGGTTGGCTGGAAAAGTCAGTCGGGTGCGCCTGGCAAGTTG
>NZ_JBCNUN010000003.1:273158-369480 GCF_039605615.1 Microbacterium rhizophilum
CTCACTTGCCACCCCGGACGAAGCCCCCAGGATCACCCTGGGGGCTTCGCCATCTCCCCCCTCGCGATCCTGTCGGTCGGCGCATCCTGCGTGCCAGGATGATCCCGCGGACCGCGGGGTCCGCGAGGAGAGGGGATCTCGATGTCGACTCCGAACGGCGCACCGCACGATCCGGCACCGCAGCACGTGCCGCCGCATCAGGAGACCCAGTTCCCACCGCAGCCACAGACACCCGCCGGGGGTCTGTCCGAGCAACCCGATCCGGAGCGGATGTCGAAGGTGCTGCGCGGCGCCCTCTGGATCGCCATCGGGGCGCTGATCGCCGCCGCCGTCGTGTGCGTCGTGTGGGTGCTGATCGGCCCGCAGGGCAACGAGCTCGTCGGACGCGCGTTCCTCACGATCGTGCTGCTCGCCGGCTTCTCGGGGTGCGTCCTGATGGAGGCGGGGATGGCCGACCGGCGGCCGAGCTGGCTCGTGCTGGCGAGCATGATCGGCTGGGTGCTGGTGCTGCTCGTCGGCGCCGTCAAGATCTGGACGCCGTTCCCCGTGATCGAGGGCGCGTACACCGACTTCAACGTCGTCGAGCGGATCTGGCACCTGATCCTCGCGATCGGCCTCGTTCAGCTCGCCGTGTGGACGCAGCACTTCCTCTGGAAGTCGCACCAGCGCCACGTCACGACGTTCACGCGCGCGATCGCGATCACGACCACCGTGCTCACGGCTGCGCTCGTGCTGCTCCTGCTGTTCTACCTGGCGTTCACCGACACGTTCGAGTTCCACGAGCTCTACTGGCGGATCGTCGTGGCGCTCGCGATCCTTGTGGTGGTCGGCACCCTGATGATCCCGCTGCTGAACGCCCTCTTTGCGCCCAAGAGACCGCGTCCAGTCGGTCCCACGCAGCCGCCGGCCGGCCCCGGAGGGCCGCAGCCTGTACAGCAGCAGTGGCCCACGTACGTCGACGGACGCACGCCGCTCCCGGTCCTGCCGGACGGATCGCCGGACTGGAACGCGTTCTACACGGGCGTGCCGACGGGGTACCAGGCGCCGCCCGAGTACGCGCCTCCGCGGGAGGCCCCCGCGCCGGCGTACCCGCCCGTGCCGCCGCGGCCCCCGCTGCCGCCGTACCCGGGAGAGCCCGGCCAGAGGCCGCCCCGGTGACCCCTGGGGCGCGGACTCCACCCGCGTCGCCGGTACCGTGAGGGCATGACGTCGCCGCTCGAGCTCCAGGACCTCGCTGTCGAGATCGCGACGGAGGCGGGCGAGCTCGCCCGCCGTCGCCGGACCGAGGGCGTCGCGATCGCGGCCTCGAAGTCGACCCTCGCCGACATCGTCACGGAGGCCGATCGCGAGGTCGAGGCGCTCATCCGCTCTCGCCTTGCCGTGGCGCGTCCGGATGACGGCTTCCTCGGCGAGGAGTCGGGCGACGCGGAGGGGACGAGCGGGATCACGTGGGTCGTCGATCCGATCGACGGCACCGTCAACTACGCGTTCGGCATGCCCTCCTACGCCGTGAGCATCGCGGCCGTGACCGGATCGCGGAACCCGGGGGAGTGGCGCGCGCTGGCCGGTGCCGTCCGCGCGCCGTCGTTCGGCGAGACCTTCCGGGCGGCCACGGGGGAGGGCGCGTGGCTCGACGACCGCCGCCTGTCGGTGACGACGGATGCCCCGGCGGGCGCCCTGATCGGCACGGGACTCGGCTACGACCCCCGCACGCACGCGGGCGACCTCGAGACGCTGTCGCGCGTCATGCCGCTGGCGCGCGACATCCGTCGGATCGGCGCCGCGTCGCTCGACCTGGCGTTCGTCGCGGCCGGCCGCCTCGACGCGTACTTCGAGCGCGGCCTGCAGCCCTGGGACATCGCGGCCGGGCGGCTGCTCGTGGACGAGGCGGGCGGCCGCTCGGGATGGTTTGAACCGGACGAATTCGGTCGCTCCATGGCGATCGTCGCGGGCCCGGAACTGTACGAGCGCCTGCGCGAGCGCATCCTCGGCTGAGAAGGGATTGCCTCGCTGCGCGGACGCGGTGAGCTCCTCCCGCCGAGCGGGAAGATCGCACATGGCGTTTTCAGCACTAAGGGGATAGTGTTTATCCAATCGTTACTCTGTCACCCGAGACGGAATGACGGCTCCCGTACTGACGCGCCGCCCCCCGCGATGCACTTCGTGGCGCCTACCCGAAAGTCCTTTCTGTGCCCTTCGACGTCTCTCCGGCTGAGTCCGCGCCCACGCGCCGCTCACGCCGCGTCGCGGCTGTGCGCCCTGCCCCCGAGGCGCCGCTGACGCGGCGCGAGCGCCGCGCGCTCGCGCCCCAGAACGCGATGCATGCCCCCGAGCCGCTTCCCGACGTGCTCGCCGAGTCCGCTCCGGCCGTCGTCGTGACGCCCGTCGTCCACGCGACGCGTCGGTCGTCGCGCGCGGTGTCGGTGCCGCCCGTGCCGGTGCCCGCCGGGCCGGTGCTGCACGTCACCCTGCCGTCTGCGGAGGCCGCGCCGCTCGCCGCCGAGGAGCCGGTGGTCGAGGTCATCGAAGCCGCGTCGACGACGACCGCGCCGGACGAGCCCGTCGACCTGTTCATCGAGGCCGCTCGCGCCCTCAACTTCACGGGCGAGACCCCTCTCGCCGCATCGGATGAGCCGCGTCCCGCGATGAAGCCCGCGGCACCGCGCAGCAGCACCCCCCGCACGCGCCACTCGGGCGTCCGCCGCGTCGCGACGCTGACGGCCTCGATCGGAGCGTTCGGCGTCGTCGGCCTGCTCGCCGTCGGCATGACGACCCCGTTCTCGGCGCTCGCGTCGACCAAGAGCGCTTCGGCGCCCGGCACGTCCATTGCCGCGGGCGCCGACGACGACGACATCCAGGCCTTCGTCGCTCCGGCCCAGGTCGAGAACGCGCAGATCGAGCGCTCGAGCGGGTACGAGGCGACCACGTTCGCCGAGATGGCCGAGGTCTCGGGCATCAACACGGCCGGCGCCTTCTACGTCAACGACCCGACGGCCGACATCCAGTGGCCCATCGTCGTGGGCACGAGCAAGTCGTTCGGCTTCGGCCAGCGCTGGGGGCGCCTGCACGAGGGCATCGACTTCACCCCGGGCGCGGGCGCGCCGGTGCAGGCGATCGCCGGGGGCACGGTGCGCATCGGCTCGTACGGCGCCTACGGCAACAACGTCTACATCGACCACGTCATCGACGGCCAGAGGATCACGAGCCACTACGCGCACATGCAGGACGGCTCGATCCGCGTCACCGAGGGGCAGCACGTCGAGGTCGGCGATGTCATCGGCCTCGTGGGCAACACGGGTCGCTCGTTCGGCGCGCACCTGCACTTCGAGCTGCGCCTTCCGAGCAACCAGTCGATCGACCCGCTGCCCTGGCTGCAGGAGCACGCCGGCGTCCACTTCCCCAAGGAGGAGGACGCCGCGGAGGCGGGCAGTGTGGCAGGCGAGGCCGACGGCGAGTGAGACTCGCGCGGGCGGGCGCTCGGTTCGAGTCCCGGCCGTGAGGATGATATCCTCGTGTGGTTGCCCCGGCGTGGGTGGCACGCCCCGATAGCTCAGTGGCAGAGCACTTCCATGGTAAGGAAGGGGTCGTCAGTTCAATCCTGACTCGGGGCTCTCCGCATCTCGCGACCGAGATGCGATGGCAGGGTAGCTCAGTTGGTGAGAGCGCACGACTCATAATCGTGAGGTCGCGGGTTCAAGCCCCGCTCCTGCTACAGATAAGGCCCTCGCTCCGGCGAGGGCCTTACGCGTTCCCGAGGGCGTCTGCTGGCTACGTCGGAGCCGGACTGCGGCCCCCGGCCTATCGTTCGCTCAAGATCGCGTGAAGCGTCTCAGACAGCGGGATCGAGGGGTTCCGCGGGCGGGTCATGCTGCGCCAGCATGAGGCGCGGCGCGAGATCCCCGCGCGCCGTGTGCACAGACGACCTGCGCTGTCCCAGGCGCGGTCGACGAGAGAGACGAGCGGCCCAGCCCATGCCCTTCACCCGCACGAACGCCATCGCCCCGATCCGCCCCGTCGTCGAACGCGGCGCAGCCCGCGCCTAGCGCCCCGGGCGCGGGGCGGCAACCCCCTGCGTTCGCCGCCCTCTCCGTTGCATCGTGAGGACATGAGCGACAGCACTGCGGGCATCCCCGAGAGCGGGGCGAACGGGAAGGGTCTCCCCGAGGAGAATGACGCCGCTGGGCCGGATGGCCCTCACGCGGCGGGCGACACCTTGGGCGGCGCCGAGACACCGACCGGCAACGATGGCACGATGGGCGCCGACGCGCCGGCGGGCGACGCCTCCCTCGCGGACGGCGACCCGGACGCGGCGGCGTTGCCGGATGGCGCCGACGCGCCGAGCGAGGTTTATGGCGAAGACGAGGTCGGAACGTGACCGCGCGCGAGGAACGACGAGACCCCGATGGCGAGGCCGCGCGCCTGGACCACGAGGACGCCGACCGCCTCGCGATCGAGCACGGCGAGACCGACTTCGCCGGCTTCGCGGAGCCGGCCGGGGACGACCGTCCCACCACGCCCACCGAGGAGGCGGCGCTGAGCGAGCGCGACCTCGGGGAGGGCGACGTGCCGGAGGACGACCGGTCGCGTCCCCGTCCATCGTGAGCGGCTGCCGCTGACAGAATGACCGGATGAGCGACGGCGCGTACTACCTCCCCGAGTCCGCGTCGAGGTTCCGCCCGACGCAGCACGTCGGCGGCGGGTGGAATCCGGATGAGCAGCATGTCGCGCCGGGCATGGGACTGCTCGCGCATGCGATCGAGAGGGATCGCGACGCGCGGCGCGACGACGGACTGCGGCTGACACGGTTCTCCTGCGAGATCCTCGGCACGATGCCGCTGGAGACGGTCGATGTGTCCGTCACCGTGCTGCGCGCGGGCCGCACGATCGAGCTCGTCGAGGCCCGGCTCGGGCAGGACGGACGCACGTCCCTGATCGCCCGCGCCTGGCTCGCCCAGGCATTCGACACAGCGCGCTTCGCGGGTACGCCGCTGCCGACGGTCCCGCCGCTCGACGAGGTGCCGGAATGGGACGCCACGGCGCGGTGGCCCGGCGGATTCGTGGCGTCGATGGAGGCCCGGCGCATCGAGCACGAGCCGGGACGCGCCACCTTCTGGATGCGGCCGCGGTTCGGTCTCATCCAGGGAGTGCCCGTGAGTCCGGTCGCCCGGCTGCTCGGCATCGTCGACCTCGCGAACGGCGTCACTCCGCGCGCGGCGTCGGACGACGTCGTCTACCCCAATCTGGATCTCGCGGCCCACCTGATCCGGGCGCCCCGCGGCGAGTGGATCGGCTTCGACACCACCGTGTCGTTCGGGCCGGATGGCGCGGGCGTCACGATGAGCGTGCTCCACGACGAGGACGGTCCGGTCGGCACGGTGACGCAGGGCCTCACGGTCCGCCCGCGCTGATCATCCGGGACAGGTGTCAGCGTCGCCCGAGCGCCTTGCGCGCGAGTGCGATCACGCCCCACGCGGCGAGCAGCCAGGGACCGGCGACCAGGATCGGGTCCAGCCATTGGTGCTTCACGTCCGCGCGTCCGCGACCGAGCCGCGACGTGATCCCGTGGCGGCGCCGCTCGCTGAGCACCCCGGTCTCGGCGAGGGGATTGTCCGGGTGGCCGGTGAAGAGCGAGGCGAGGCTGCTCTCCACGGCGTCCACGCGGTCGCCCAGGAGGAGCAGCAGCCAGTGCGCCGCGCGGCCCTCGCTGAACCGGGCGTAGGCGAAGCGTCGGATGGCACCCGACACGCCGTGCAGGGGAGCGGACGTCCCGAACACGGGAGTCAGCCGCGCGTGCTCGATCGACCGCTCCCGCGGTGTGCGCTCCGGCTGCTGCTCGGGTTCCTCCCAGTGCGCCCCGGTCTCGCCGGGCGCGTAGCGCTGCTTGGGGTAGGACGGGCGATCGGCGGGGTCCAGATCGGCGCCCCAGCCGGGAATGCGGGCGCGCAGCTCCGCGGCCGACCAGTGCCTCGGGTCTTCGGCGGTGTACGGCATGTCGTTCTCCTCTCAGGCCGCGCTCGGCACGATCACGGGCTTGATGCAGCCGTCGAGCTTGGCCGAGAAGATGTGGTACCCCTCGGCGATGTCTTCGAGCGGCAGCCGGTGCGTGATGATCTCGCTCGGCTTGAGGTACCCGTTCCTGATGTGCTCGAGCAGGCGCGGCCACTGCCGCTTCACCGGGCACTGGTTCATCCGGAGCGTGAGTCCCTTGTTCATCGCGTCGCCGAACTTCACCGCCGAGAACATCGGCCCGTACGCTCCCATCACCGACACGTTGCCGCCCTTGCGCACCGAATCGATGGCCCAGTTCAGCGCGATGGGCGAGCCGCCCTGCAGCTTGAGCTTCGCCGCCGTGATGTGCTGGGTGAGGTTTCCGTCGGCCTCGGCCCCCACGGCGTCGATCGCGACGTCGGCGCCGAGGTGATCCGTGGCCTTCTTCAGCGCCACGACGATGTCGTCGTACTCGCCGAAGTGCATCGTCTCGGCGTGCGCGAACTCGCGCGCCTTGGCGAGGCGGTTCTCGAGGTGATCCACCACGATCACGCGCCCCGCGCCCATGAGCCATGACGACTTGGCCGCGAACAGGCCTACGGGACCGGCGCCGAACACGACGACCGTGTCGCCCTCCGCGATGTCGCCGAGCTGCGCGCCGAAGTAGCCCGTGGGCAGCGCGTCCGTCAGCATGAGCGCGTCCTCGTCGTCCAGCCAGTCCGGGATGACGCTGGGCCCGACATCCGCGAACGGCACGCGCACGTACTCGGCCTGGCCGCCGTCGTACCCGCCGCACGTGTGCGAGTACCCGTAGATGCCGCCGATCGCCGTGGCGTTCGGGTTGACGTTGTGGCAGTTCGAGTACAGGCCGCGCGCGCAGAACCAGCACGATCCGCAGTACACGTTGAACGGCACTATGACGCGGTCGCCGACCTGCAGGCTCTGCACCGACGATCCGACCTCCTCGACCACGCCGATGAACTCATGGCCGAACGTCGTCCCGATCCGGGTGTCGGGCATCATGCCGTGGTAGAGATGCAGGTCGGATCCGCAGATCGCGGCGCGCGTGACCCGCACGATCGCGTCGTTCGGATGCTCGATCGGCGGGATGTCCTTCTCCTCCACCCGCACCCGGAACGGACCCCGGTACACCATCGCCTTCATCTGCGCCCCTCTCTCGCATTGACCCGGACAGCGTCCTTCGGCGTCTCGAGCGCCTCAACCCGCTTGCCATCCGCCTCGGATTGTGCAGTCGGGCGGAGGGTCCGAGCGGCGCTCGCGGCCCGCGCGCCCGTGAGTAGTGTGAGCGCCATGTCGGAGTCCTTGTTCGCAGACCTGCGGGACGACGCGGTGGAGTACCTGCGGTCCGGCGTGAGCGTGAGCCTGTCCGGGCTGCCCGGCAGCGGGCGCAGCGCGCTGCTGCGCGCCGTGGTGGAGCAGATCGCCGGGGCGGGTTGGGAGACGGTGGAGATCCACGGCAGCCCCGCCCTGCGCTCGAGGCCGCTCGAGGCGCTCGCGGTGGCCGGCCTGCTCGACAGCCGGGCCCCGGGCGCGGGAACGCCCGTGTCGACCGCGGTCGCGGCCCTCCACCGCGCGATCGCGGGAGAGCGCACCGTGCTCGTCATCGACGATGCGGACCTGATGGACGAGACCTCGGCGGGCGCCATCGTCGCCGCGCTGCATGATCGCCCGGTGCCGCTGCTGTCGTCCACCGTGATCGCGCGCATCGTCCCGGAGTTCTCGCTCGCCGCCTTCGTGCGACCAGGAGTGCGCCTGGTGATGCCGCCGCTCGCCTTCGGCGACGCGACCGAGCTGATCGAGCAGCTGTGCGGGGGACCGGTCGCGGTCGAGACCGCGGCCCGCATCCACGCCAAGTCGGGTGGGCTGCCGGGGCTCATGGAGGCGATCATCGACAACGGCCTGCGCGAGGGGCTCATCGCCGAGCGCGGCGGCATGTGGCGAGGTGCTCCCACGATGTGGTCGCCCCGGCTGGCCGGCGTCGTGGAGCCGTTCCTGCAGGGGCTCGCGCCCTCGCAGCTCGATGCGCTGCTGAAGCTGTCCCTCGTCGGGGCCGTCGACGTGAGCGTCGCCCGGCAGCTGGTCGCGTGGGGCGACGTCGAAGCCCTCGACGAACGCGGTCTGCTCGCATTCGCATCGGCCGACGGCGCGGTCACGCTGAGCGTGTACCCGCCGCTGCTGTCGGAGCATCTGAGCCGCGACCGGATGGGTGCCCGCCGCATGCGCGTGCTCGACGAGATCGATGCGACGCTCGCGGATCGACGTGCACCGGATCGCCCGCGTCCGCCGATCGCGCCCGGCGCGCTCGATGCGGCGGGACAGGGGGGATACCTGCCGCGCCGGGGTCTCGGCAGGCCCGCGACCGAGGACGCCGAGAATCGCAGCTCGCTCGATGCGACGCTGAACCGGATGGTCTACGAGCGCCTCACGGCCGAGTCGCTCGTGCGCAAGGCCGAGTGGCAGCGGCGGCAGGACGCGCCCGCGGCGATCGCGTACGCGGTCTCGCTGATGGCGCTGGGCGGCGACCGCGGCGAGATCGACTCGGTGCTCGCGACGCCGTCGGCGCGATGCGACGAGAAGGATCGTGCGCTGCTCTCCGTCTGGCGTGCCCTCGTCCTCGCGTCGGCTCCGGGAGGCATGGACCGCGCCCGCGCCTTCCTCGCCGCCGAGCGCGAACACGCCGGGGAATGGGCGGGCCTGCTGGACGCGAACCTCGCGCATCTCGCGTACGTGTACGAGGCGACGGACCCGGACGAACCGCTGCCGGAGCCCCCCGACGGGGCACCGCCGATGGTCGCGGGCACGATCCGGACAGTGCGCGCCGAGCAGCTGCTCGCGCTCGGTCGCCCGGCGGCGGCGCTGGACGAGCTCGACCTGATCGATGACGAGGACCCTTCGCTCCTGCAGGGGGCCGCACCGCTCCGGACGCTCGCGCTCGTGCTCGCGGGCGATCTGCTCGCCGCCGAGGAGGAGGCACGCGGGCGCTTCGACGAGGGCATCTCCCGACTCGATCCCGACGCCATCACCGCATACGGCTACGCGCTCGCGCTGATTCTCGTGCTGCGGGGCGATGACGCGAGCCTGCGCGACCACGTCGGCATCCTGCTCTCGGTCGGCTACACGCCCCTTCGCCACAGTCACTTCCACCTCGGCGCACTCGTGGCCGCGGGTCGCGTGGCGGCGGGGATCGGTCGAAAGGCCACGGCGCGCTCCATCGCCGACCAGGCCGACCGTGTGGTGCCGACGATCGGCCCGCTTCCGCTGATGACCTCGATCCAGGCGCGCGCGCACGCGCGCCTGGCGGCGGGCGACGCGCCGCCCGCCGTCGCCGGGGACCTGTGGGCGGCGGCCGAGGAGGCGGTGGGCCGCGGGTACGCGGTCAACGCGCTGATGCTCGCCGTGCGCTGCCTCGAGCTGGACCCGGACCGCTCGCGCGTCGACCGGATGAGCGAGTGGGGCGCGGGCGCGGAACCGGGCGGCCTCGCGGGCGTGCTCGTCGAGTACGGACGTGCCCTCGCCGGATCGGCTGTGGCCGAGATGCTGCCGGTGGCCGACGAGCTCGCCCGGCTCGGGTACGCGGGCTGGTCGATCCGGGTGCAGATCGCGGCGGCCGCCCTCGCATCACGAACCGGCGAGGCCGACGACGCCGAGATCGCCCGGCGCGTGCGCGAGCAGGCCGAACGGCTCGGAGGCGCGTACCCCGCGCTCGTCCGGCCCCTGCTGCAGGAGCACGCGCTCACCGCTCGGGAGCGCGAGATCGCACAGCTCGCGGCCCAGGGGATGAGCAACGGCGAGATCGCCAGGAAGCTCGTCGTCAGCACGCGCACGGTCGAGAACCACCTGTACCGCGTGTTCCAGAAGCTGCGGGTCGAGGGGCGTCACCAGCTCGCTGCGGCTCTCGAGGGCACCGCGTCGTAGGCGGCCGGCCTACTCAGACCGCTTCGCGCCGAGCGGCTCCGGTGGCCGAGCGCCACTCAGGCGCGCCCGCTGCGCCACTGCACCGGACGCGGGCGCCCGCGCGTGCGCGGAACCCGGCATTGGATGGGTATCGGCCGCACCCGGCCGAGAACTCGACAGCCCCCCGCACACGGGGCAGGAGCGCACACACCCATGGACATCCTTCACACCCGCCGCGATCTCCGCCGCAGCCGTCGACGCACGCGCCTCCTGGCCGCAGGGGCGATCGCCGCGGTCTCCGCGGTGGCCTCGATCCTCGTCCCCGTCGTGCTCGCGTCTCCCGCGTCCGCCGTGACGAACATCGTCGTCGACTCGCTCGAGTGGGGTGGCGAGGACGCCGCCCCGGGCGACGGCGCCTGCGCCACGGCCGACACGCTGCTGGCCGATCCGGAGTGCACGCTGCGCGCCGCGATCGAGGAGTCGAACGCGCTCGCCCTCGGGGCGGGCGAGGTGCTGATCACCGTCGACGAGAGCATCCCGGTGGGCAGTCGGCTGGGGGACATCCCGAACGTCAACGCCGACAAGATGATCACCACGCGCATCACCGCCCAGGACGCCTACGGGGCGTACTTCCACGTCACGTCGCCCGTCACGATCGACCTCGGGCACCGCATCCAGGTGAACGGCTCGGTCACGCTGCTGGGCGCGGGAAGCGACTCCTACGAGGCCGCGGCGTTCTACCTCGACGGGCCCGACATCACCGTCCAGAACGCCGACATGGTGCTCTCGCCGGGCTCGTCGTTCGTGATCGGTCCCGACGCCGAGCGCGTCGTCATCGACGGCGACACGGGCGGCGGCAAGGGCGTCGTCGCCACGACCGCGAACTACAGCCCCGAGCGCTTCGTCGTGTTCCGCGAGGGGGTCAGCGACGTGACGGTGCGCGACTACGAGGTGTCGGGCTACTACGACAGCACCGTCGACGGCGGGATCTTCGTCTTCGACAGCTACGATCCGGATCAGGCGATGCGCGACATCGTCATCGAGCACGTGGACGTGCTCTACTCGAGCGGCACGACGTGCAGCGCCAGCAACGGATCCGGCTGCCGGACGCGGCTCACCAACTTCTGGCGTGACACTGCCGGCCCCACGTGGACGGACAACACGATCGACGGACTGACGTTCCGCCACATGCGGGTCGAGAACATGACGGGGCAGTACGCGTTTCAGCTCGGCTCCCCCGGAAACCTGACGGGCAGCAACTCCGCCGACATCACCGACCTGGTCATCGAGGACAACGTGTTCACGGACAACCAGGGCTACGGCACGGGTCGCGACTACGCGTTCATCACGCTGCCGTACGGAGACCGCCTGCACGGCACCAGCACGATCGCACGCAACACGTTCGTGCGGGCCGAGAGCGGCAACACGTTCGCGATCGCGCGGTACGGCGCCGAGTCCGCATCCTCGGTGGTCCCGTCGGGCCTGACCGTGGCGGACAACCACTTCGACGGCTACAGCGACGTCACGATCCGGCTGCAGAAGACGGGTCTGGTCACGGTCGAGGGCAACACCTTCGGCACGCGCACGGCGTCGCAGGCGGCCCCGGGCACGGCGGAGGAGACCTCCGACACGCGGGTGATGCTGGACAACTACGACGACTCCGCGAACGAGGCCGTCCAGACCTGGACCCCCTCTGGGGCCGCGGCCGTCCCGCAGGGGGCGATCCCACAGGGCGCGCTGCGCGTGGAGCCGCCGGCGTCGACGCTTCCCGTGTGCACGGCGGTCGTCGATGCGACCGAGCCGGCGCCGTCCGGCGAGACGACGGCCGCGGCGGAGCCCGTCACTCTTCAGCTGTACTGGACCGCCGGGGACACCGCCGAGGTCCATCTCGGCGAGGTGAGGGACGTTCCCGGCGGCAGCGCGAAGCTGGCGTTCTCGCTGCCGGTGGGGGCCGTGACCCTGCCGAACGGCACCGCGCAGGCGGTGGACCCCGTCACGGGCGTCGTCTCCGGCTTCGTGCGGCTGCAGACGCAGGTCGAGGGCCTCGGGCAGCTCGAGTCGTCCCAGTACTCCCGTGTCGTTCCCGTGACGGGCAACTGCCGTCCCGCGCTCACCCTGAATCAGGCCGACGGTCAGCACGACCCCACCCTGGGCCGGGACCTCCACTTCACGCTCACCAGCTCGATCCCGCTGGACGCGGCGACCGTCACCCCGGCGGCGTTCCAGGCGACGGCGAGCGCCACGGCGGACACGATCGACGCGTCCCGACTCGACGTGCGGGTCGTCCGCGTCGACCCCGTGGCCGGCAGCGACGGCATGTCCTTCGACGTCGTCGTGCGGGTGGACGACTCCGCGGATGTGACCATCGCGCTTGCCGCGGACCGGGTCGCCTCCCCGAGCGGACTCACGAACAAGGATGCGGCCTCGAGCACGGATGCGCGGATCGCCTTCGTGAACCCGCTTCAGGTCGATCCCGCGGCGTTCGACCTGGTCGCGGGCGAGCCTCACGGCCGGACGTTCACGCTGCGGCTCAGGGCCGGTGCACCGGAGCCGACGGCGGACCTGGCGTTCGCCACCGTCATCGCGCAGCCGGAGGGCACGCCGGAGCTCCACACCTCCGCCGATCCCGTGATCGCCGCGCACGCCGACGAGTCCGACGTCGTCACCGTGACCGCCGATGCGGGCTCCGTGACCGCGGGCACCCACGTGACCATCTCGTTCACGGTCGCCTCCGACGACGCGAACTACGACGGTCTCGTCGTTCCCCGGGTGACGCCGAAGCTGTACGCGACGGATCCGGCGATCCAGATCGTCAAGAGCGCGTACGTCGATGTGACCGACGTCTCCACGCCCGAGGCCATCGAGGCGACGGGCACGCTCGCGCCGACCGGCGGACGGCTGCTCGACGGCCAGCTCGTGTACTTCGTGTACACCGTCACCAACCTGTCGCAGGATGACTGGGAGACGACGCTCACCGACATCACGGTGACCGATTCGGACGAGCGGCTGGGCGAGGACGGCGTCATCGGCACGATCCCTCAGCTGCGGCGCGGCGAATCCCTCAAGCTGTCCGCCTCGGGCGCCCTGATCCCGGAGGACACCACTCAGGCCGCTCCCGCCCCGGCGGGTGAGTGACCGCGCGAGCGGCACGCTGAAGGAGTGGACATGAAACTCACCGCACGACGCGCACCCTGGGTCGCGGCGGTCGGCGCGTTCGCCGGCACCGCGATCCTCGCCGGCGCCGTCACCTACGCGCTGTGGAGCGCCGCCGCGCCGTTCGCGACCGGGTCGATCACGGCCGGGGACCTCGACCTGACGGTCGGGGAGGCGACCTGGCGGCAGACCACGCCCGGCGTCGCCTCTCCCGCCTCGGGCGGGCTCGGCGAGACGCCGGCGGACTTCCTCTCGATGCCCGGCGACGAGGTGGAGATCCGCATCCCCGTCACGACCGAGCTGACCGGCGACAATCTCGTCGGCGCCCTGACCGTCGGCTTCGCCGATGCCGGCGTCGTCACCGACGGCGTGACCGCGACCTTCCACGTGGAGGACGGACACGGCGCGCAGGTGGCGCCGCTGTCGGGCGACGTCCCGCTCGGCGGGGCCGCATCGCCCGACCGCCTGGTCGGCTCCGATGCCGGCGTGACGTCCGAGTGGGTGCTGGTGGTCTCGGTCGAGGTCGGCGGCGACTACGTCTGGATGGCCCCGGATGCGGAGCAGCCCGACGAGGCCGGGCAGTGGACCGTGGGCGACCTGAGTGTGCGCCTCGAGCAGGTGCGCGCCGGCGACGGCCTCGCGGACCGAGGAGGTGCGTGATGACGATCCGGATGAGCCGCCGCGTGCGGCTCCTGGTGGGCGGTGCGGCCGCCGGGGCGATGGTCGGCGTGCTGTCCTGCGGGCTCGTGAGCGGCGCGCAGGCGCTGTGGGCGCTGAACCAGGTGCAGGAGACCGCCCCCGTGAACGAGGGCGCCGTGCAGTTCGGCGCGCAGCCGCTCGGCGACGTCGGTGCGGCGGAGTTCTCGGCCGACGGGGGCGCCGTGCACGTGCGTCTGCCGGGCACCGTGATCGCCCAGGTCGTCGGTCAGACGGGCGGAGGCTCCGGTCCCGTGATCTGGCGCTTCCAGGCACGCGGATGGGCCCAGGGCATCGCCGGCATCGACTTCGACGTCGCGCCGGTCGAGCAGGTCGCGAAGGACGGCTCGACGACCAGCCTGGCGGAGGGCCGCGGCCGCGCGAACACGCTGCTCGCGCGCTCGACGGCGAAGATCTATCCGGCCGCGGTGAACGGCGACTGCTCGCAGGTCCCGGAGACCCCCGAGGGCGACGCGCGCGACGTGATCGTGTACGAGGGCCGGGAACGCACGCTGCAGGAGCCCGAGGCGTACACGGGCGCGGAGACGGTGCAGGACTGGTGCGTCGCGATCGCATACGACGCCCCGCCGGACGGGCTGTACGTCAACGACGTCGCGGTCGATGCCACGGGCGACGACGGTCGCTCGATCAGCGGCCTCGACCGATGGGCGAGCGCCGTGGGCGTCCCGCCGTCGCTCGAGCCCGCGGGGGAGTACGTCAACAGCGCGGAGACCTCCGGCACGGGCGTGGACGGCTCCGAGGCGAGCGACGCCACCGAGTGGCGGTCGATGCTGTATCCCGACCCGTCCAACGAGCCCGATCTGGTGATCGCGCTGGATCCCCTCGTCACCACCACGCGTCCTGATGTCCGGGCGGGCGATCGCTACGTCCCGGCGCAGGTCTCCCGACCCGCCACCGAGCCGGAGGTTCCGGCGGAGGGATAGGGGCGCGACGGCGGCGGTCCCTGACGCCCCGAACGCCCCGGAGATGCGACCCGGTCTGTGTGCGGACCGGGTCGCATCGGCGTCTCCGGACGCCGTGGCGCCGGCATCCCGGGTGGCCCGGCCCTCGTCATACTCATGCACTCGCATGCATCCCCCATCCGCGCCGCCCGGGTACTCACTCGGCCCCGGATGGCTCGCTCAGGCCCGTCGACAGCTCGGATGTGCGCTCCTCCCGCTGGTTTCCTTGAAGTGTCGCGAGGGAAGAACCCCGGATGAGAGGGAAGATCCAGCTCGGATCCCTCGCCCCACGACTTCTCCCGGCGCCGCCGGAGAGACCGATTGAGAATCGCCTCGCGCAGAGGCAGCGGAAGGAAAGAAGAACACCATGGACACCAACGGCGCCACCGTCATCGTGACCGAGGAGCGCAAGCGTCGTCGCGGCCTGATCTGGGTCGGGCTCGGCGCGGTCGCGCTGCTGTCGGGCGGCTCGACGTTCGCCCTGTGGAGCGCCACCGACGCGTTCGCCGGCGGCGACATCACGGCCGGTGACCTGAACCTCGTCAACGCCGCGGACACCGCGTTCTACGACGTCACGCCCGGACGCGCGGACGGGAAGGCCGAGATCCCCGGCACCGACGGGTCGCAGCCGGGCCACACGATCGACGACGGCACGTGGCGCATCGTCCCCGGCGACATCGTCGCCGCGGCCTTCACGGCCGACGTGACGCTGGAGGGCGACAACCTCGTCGGCCGGCTCGCGATCGACGGCCTCGACGAGAGCGCCCTGGCCAACACCGGCATGACGTACACGTACGAGATCTATCAGGCCGGCACGAAGCTGATCGACGAGACCGCGCTGCCCGCCACGGGCGACGCCACGCTGCTGTACCTCTCGGCTCCGCAGACCGGCCAGGAGGCGGGCGTGCAGGACGCCGATGGCACCACCGTGTACGCGATGGCCGACGAGACCGAGGAGATCACGGTCGTCGTCTACGGCGAGTTCGATGAGGCGACCGCGGGCCGCGACCAGGCGACGGTCACCGACACGCTCGCCGGCACCGCGCTGACGCTCGAGCAGGTGCGCGACACCGGCACCCAGTTCGAGTGACCCAGACCGCCGCGGCGCCGGGATCCCCCTCCCGGCGCCGCGGCTCTGGCCATCCGGGCCCCAGGCCCTTCCCCCAGAACCTCCCGGCGCACCGCGCCGCACCCCCGAGGAGAACCCCATGACCACGCGAGCGAACGGCGGTCGCGCGCTGACGCGCGTCCCCACGCTGCACGACTCGCCCTGGCGGATCGCGGCTCACGCCGCGGCCGTCGCGGTCGGGGCGGCCCTCCTCGTGCTCGTCGTCGCGATCCTCGTGATCCCCCGCCTCGCCGGCGGCACCAGTCTCACCATCCTCACCGGCTCGATGGAGCCGAACCTCCGGCCCGGGGACGTCGTCGTCACCCGCGGCATCGACGAGGCCGACGTCTGCGCCGGCGTCGCGATCGGCGACATCATCACCTACCTCCCGCGCCCCGACGACCCCGCGCTCATCACGCACCGCGTGATCGGCAAGACGATCGGCACCTACGAGGACGGCACCGACTGCCGCCTGATCACGCAGGGCGATGCCAACAGCGCACCCGACGAGCCGGTCTCGCCCGCGCAGGTGCGCGGCGTCTTCCTCTACGGCGTGCCGCAGCTCGGCTGGCTGCGCAACTGGGTCGCCGACAACCAGATCGCCGTGATCATCGGCGCGCTCGTCGGGCTCGGCGCCCTGTGGATCTGGGACGGCATGCGCCCGCCCCGCACCCGGGTCATCACGACCGCCGCTCCCGCTGCAGGGTCGACGACCGGTCCCACGACGGCGGCGCCCCTCGCGGACGACCGCGAATACGACCTGCGCCTGCGCGAGCTGGCGATCCGGGAGCGCGAGGTCGCGGTCCGCGAGACGGAGATCGCGGTGCTGCTCGGAGTTCCCGCCGCGCTCACGACCGCTCCGGTCCGCCCCGACACCGACGTCCATGCCGACCCGCGCACGCGAGGCACTGAGCGAGCGGAGCGTGACGAAGTGAGCGACCGCATCGTCGTCGGGCCGGCGGGATCGGCGTGGTCCGAACCGCACCCCGCGTCCGGGGTGCGCGTGGCCGGCCTCAGCCGCAGCGGCCGCGCGCTCGCCGGGCTGCTGGCGCTCATCATCCTGCTCGTCGCCGCGTACGGCGTCGTCAGCGCCTCGGGCGCGACGGTGTTCGGCGCGGCGACCGGCGCGGACGTCCTCGGGGGAGGGTCCGTCCGCGCCGGATCCGGGGGCGCGTACCCCGTCGCGCCCGCCGAAGCGCCGGGGGCGGCGACGTCGGTCTCGGGGGAGACCGCCGCCGTCCCCGGTGACACCTCGTCCGGCGAGGCCGCGATCGTCGCCGCCTGGGACGGGCCGACGGTCCACCTCGACTGGCGCGGCGACGGCGTGGCGACCGCCGAGGCGAGCTTCGTCGGGGACCGCGTCGCCTCTCCCGGCGACCGCGTCGCGCGCGCGCTTCGGATCGGCAACGCCGGCCCGGCGGCGGCCGTGATGACCGTGTCGCTCGGCCTGGCCGAGGAGATCAACTCCGCCAACCCCGAGCTCGGCGAGCGCATCGAGCTGTTCTGGAGCGCGGGCGGCGTCGAGGGGGCGGCGACCTTCGCGCGGCTGCGCGCGCTCGACGACGGCGGGGCCGTCGTCGTCGCCGAGGTGAGGGTGCCGCAGGGCGCGGAGACGACCGTGACCATGGGCTTCGCGATGCCGGCGGATGTCGGCGACCAGGGGGCGCTGTCCTCCGACACCGTGCTCTCCTTCGATGTGATCGCCCGCATGCAGGGCGACACGGGCGAGCCCGCGGAGCCCGTCGCCGATGAGCTGCCGCCTCTCCTGGCCGTCACGGGATCCGACGCGGCGCTGCTGATCGGGCTCGCGGCGGTGGGCGGCCTCATCCTGCTGGCCGGGCTGATCTTCCTGTTCGCCCGTCGCGCGCGCCGCTGCGACCACTGCGGCGCCCGCATCGCGCGAGACGAGCCGTGGGTCACGCTGCACCGAGAGGACGGCCGCCGGCAGACGCTCTGCCTCGCCTGCGCGCCGACCGGCACGCTCGGCACGGGTGCGCGCGGGCCGGGTGCGCGCGGGCCGGGTGCGCGCGGCTGATCGCGTCCGCGGACGGGCGCGGCGAACGATAGCGTGGAGCCGATGATCGACGTGCTGCGCTCCCGCGGACCCCGGGCCCTGCTGACTTTTGCGGCCATCGGCCTCCTGTCCGGATTCCTGTCCGGCCTCTTCGGCGTGGGCGGGGGCACGGTGATCGTTCCGCTGCTGGTGATGCTCGCCGCCTTCGGCCAGAAGCTCGCCTCCGGCACCTCCTCGGCCGCGATCATCCCGACGGCCGCGGTCGGCGTCATCTCCTATGCCGTGCACGGCGACGTGGACTGGATCGCCGCGCTGCTGCTCGCCGCGGGCGCCGTCGTCGGCGCCCAGATCGGCACGCGGCTCCTGCACCGGCTGTCCGAGCCCGTGCTGCGGTGGATCTTCGTGGGCTTCCTCGTCGTGGTCATGATCAGCCTGTTCTTCGTCATCCCGTCGCGCGACGCCGTCCTGGAGCTGACGTTCTGGTCCGGCGCGGCGCTCGTGCTGACCGGCCTCGTCACCGGCGTGATGTCGGGACTCATCGGGGTCGGCGGCGGCATCATCGTCGTGCCGGTGCTGATCCTTTTGTTCGGCGCCAGCGACCTGGTCGCCAAGGGCACGTCGCTGCTGATGATGATCCCCACGACGATGTCCGGCACAATCGGCAACATCCGGCACAAGAACGTCGACCTGGTCGCCGGGCTCGGGATCGGCATCGCGGCGTGCCTCACGACGCCGCTGGGCGCGATCGTCGCGGGCGCGGTCGATCCGCAGGTCGCCAACCTCCTGTTCGTGATCTTCCTGATCGTCCTGACGATCCAGATGACCCAGCGCGCGATCCGGGCGGGCCGGAAGCCCAAGGGCGACTGACCCCGGCGGGAGCCCTTCACCGCTCGGGATGATCTGATCAGAGACCGCGGGCGAACGCGCGCACGTGCTCGCCCAGGCGACGGATGCGCTCCGCGCGCGCGGCCTCGCGATCGAAGCCCTCGTACGCCAGCGGCGGCAGCTTGCGCACGACCGCGGAGCAGCCGAAGTTCGCGCACACCAGCGTGCCGACGGTGTCGCCCTTCCGCCCGGCGGGCCCGGTCCTGCGCGCCGCGAAGAACTGCACGTCGTTCGTGAGCAGCACGTCGTCGCACCACGAGCACTGCGCCCGGGCGCTCGTTCGCTGCTCGGCCTGCTGCAGCAGCATGCCGACCGGGCGCCCATCCAGCTCGACGACCGCGTACGCGCGGCGCGGGAACTTCGGATCGGCCCAGCCGAGGTAGTCGAGGCGGTCCCAGGCGATTTCGGCGAACCCGGGGGGCAGCGAGAGGTCGGAGACCTCCTTGCGGCTGGCGTTGACGAAGGAGGCGCGGACGTCGCGCTCGGTGAGGGGAAGCATGGGGGTGTCCTTGAGGTGAGTGACTGAGAGAGAAGGAGGGAGTGGGCGCGCGTCAGCCCAAGCCGGCGCGAGCAGCGCCGACGACCTCCTCCGCCCCGATGGGGCCTCGAACTACCGGGAACACGTCCGCCACGATACCGCCCTGGGCCGACCGCATGGCGGGCGAGGTCGCCGTGAGGGGCGGTCGATAGGATGAGCCGGTGCCAGTGAATCCCGAACTGCAGGGGCGTGAGTTCCCGCCGACGCAGCCCTACCTGGTCGGACGCGAGAAGGTGCGCGAGTTCGCGCGCGCCGTGTTCGCCGACGCCCCCGAGCACCACGACCCCGAGGCCGCCCGCGCGCTGGGCTACGCCGACGTGGTCGCCCCGCCGACGTTCGCCATGGTGATCCAGGACCTGACGCTGCAGCAGCTGCTCGCCGAGCCGGACTCGGGCATCGCGCTCGAGCGCACGATCCACGCCAAGCAGAGCTTCCGCTGGACCCGGCCGATCGTCGCGGGCGACGAGGTCACCGGCCGGATCGCCGTCACGGGACTGCGCGCCATGGGCGCCGGCGCGATGGTCACGAGCGAGACCGAGATCACGGCCGCCGACGGCGGCCACATCGTGACCGCCACGTCCGTGCTGCTGATCGGAGGCGAGGAATGACCGAGCTGACCGTGGGCGACGTCGTCGCCGAGCGCACCGTCCACCTCACGCGCGAGTCGCTCGTGCGCTACGCGGGTGCGTCGGGCGACTTCAACCCGATCCACTACCGCGACGACGTCGCCGCGCGCGTGGGCCTCGACGGCGTGCTCGCGCACGGAATGCTCACGATGGGCCTTGCGGTCTCCACGATCGGGGAGTGGCTGGGAGACGCCGGCCGGATCCTCGAGTACGGCGTGAACTTCAGCAAGCCCGTCGTGGTCGACCCCGACGCGGGCGCCGACGTCCAGGTCACCGCCAAGATCGGCCAGGTCGACGACGAGACGGCGCGCATCGACCTCACGGTCACGGCCGCCGGCGCGACCGTGCTCGGCAAGGCGCAGGTGCGCGTCCGGAGGGCGTGATGCCCGAGGTCGCGCCGATCCCGCTGCGGGATCTCACGACGCTGCGCGTGGGCGGCGCGCCCGAGCGCATGATCGACGCGCGCACTCGCGACGAGCTGGTCGCGGCGCTGCGCGACGTCTGGGCGGATGCCGCCGAGCCCTGGTTGGTGCTCGGCGGGGGCTCCAACCTGCTCGCGGGCGACGAGCCGTTCCCGGGCACGGTGATCCGGATCCTGACGTCCGGCTTCGAGGAGGTGCCGGGCGCCCGCGACGGGTTCGCGCGGATCCGGATCGAGGCGGGCCAGAACTGGGACGAGCTGGTCGCGTGGAGCGTGGCTCAGGGGCTGAGCGGCATCGAGGCGATGTCGGGCATCCCGGGCACCGCCGGAGCGGCGCCGATCCAGAACGTCGGCGCGTACGGCCAGGAGATCGTGCAGACGCTCGTGGAGGTCGATCTCCTCGACGAGGAGACGGGAGACGTGTCCACGGTGCCCGCCGGCGAGCTGGGGCTCGGTCCCCGCACGTCCGTCCTCAAGCACCACTACGGATCGGTCGCCCCGCGCTCGGCCGTGGTGCTCTCGCTCACGCTCGACCTCGCGCGCGTGGGGCACGAGCCGCGCCCGGTGGCGGACGCGCGCCTGCGCTCGGCGCTGGGGCTCGCGCCGGATGCCGCGGTGTCGGTCGCGTGGATCCGCGACACCGTGCTCGCGATCCGCGCCGGCAAGGGCATGGTCCTGAGCGAGCCGGATCACGACACGCACAGCGCCGGATCGTTCTTCAACAACCCGATCGTGACGGAGGCGGTCGCGCGCACGCTCCCGGCCGAGTGCCCGCGCTGGCCGCTGACGCCGGCGATGGACGCGGTGTCGGTCATCCCGCTGTCGCAGTGGGACGGATACGTCCCGCCGCCGGCGCAGACCGAGACGCGGGTGAAGATCAGCGCCGCGTGGCTGATCGAGAACGCGGGGCTGCCGAAGGGCTTCGGCCTGCCGCGCTCGCGCGCCACGCTGTCGACCAAGCACACTCTCGCGCTGACCAACCGCGGGGGAGCGACGGCCGAAGAGGTCGCTGCGCTGGCGCGCTTCGTGCAGAGCCGCGTCGCCGCCGAGTTCGGCATCGTGCTGATGCCCGAGCCGGTGCTGGTGGGCGTCGAGCTGTAGCAGCGATAGCGTCGGCCCATGTCCGCGCCCGTCCCGTACCTGTTCTTCCCCGCCACCGCCCGCGAGGCGCTCGAGTTCTACCACGGCGTGTTCGGCGGCGAGCTGACGCTGCACACGTTCGCCGACTTCGGACGCGACGACGGCCCGCCCGACGCGATCGCGCATGGCATCCTCGCCGGGCCGGTCGACCTGTTCGGCTCCGACGTGGCGGACGACGAGGAGCCGCTGCGCACGCGGGGGCTGTCGTTCGCGCTGCTCGGCGCGGCCGATCCGGCCACGCTCGAGCGCTGGTTCGCGGCGCTCTCCGACGGGGGAGACGTGGTCGATCCGCTCGTCGAGCGGCCCTGGGGCGCGCACGACGGCACGGTCGTGGACCGCTTCGGCGTGCGCTGGCTCGTCGGCTACGAGGACTGACTCAGCGCACGCGCCGGATGCCGCGCTTCGGCTTCACGACCGGGATCGGCGCCGTCACGACCGCGTCGACCACCATGGAGCCGTCCGTCGGGCCGATGATCGGGATCGTCGTCGTGGCGGTGACCTCGATCGGATTCACCGTCATGCCGCCGAGGCGGCGGTACTCGCGCACGTAGGCCGGCACCAGCAGCGCGACGGCGCCGAGCCACGCCAGCGGATTGCTGAGCGCGACGCCGATGAATCCCATCGCGCCGCCGAGCGCGATCGCCGCCCCGGCGCGCATCACGAGCTCGACGATGCCGGTCACGGTCGGGATCAGCGTGTGGCCGAGCCCCTGCAGCGCGCCGCGGATGACGAACAGCACGCCCAGCAGCGTGTACGTCGCGCCGTTCACGATCAGCATGCCGTGCGCGAGCTCGACGACCGCATCCGATCCGTCGCCGATGAACACGCGCACGATCGAGGCGCCCAGCACGATCATGAAGACGCCGAGCAGGCCCGCCGCGATCAGCGCGAGCCAGGTCGCCTGGATGACGCCGCGCCGGATGCGATCCGGCCTGCGGGCGCCGAGGTTCTGCGCGGCGTACATCGACACCGCCAGGCCCAGCGACTGCAGGAACGCGATCGCGAGGCTGTCGACGCGCGATCCGGTCGTGTACGCGGCGACGGCATCCGTCCCGAGCGTGTTGAGCGCGACCTGCACCGTGATCGTGCCGATCGCGATGATCGACGCCTGGAAGCCCATCGGCAGGCCCAGTCGCAGGTGCTCGCGCAGGTCGTGGCGTGCGGCGCTCCAGTCCTCGCGGCGCACGTGCAGCACCGGCAGGCGCCGCCGCACGTACTCGAGGCACATCAGGACCGACAGTGTCTGCGCGAGCACGGTCGCGAGCGCCGCGCCGGCGACGCCCCACCCGAAGGCGCCGACGAAGGCCAGCACGAGCCCGATGTTGAGGCCGCACGAGATCGTGAGGAACACGAGCGGTGTGCGCGAGTCGCCGATCGCGCGGATGATCGCGGCGAGGTAGTTGAAGAACATCATCGCGCCCGCACCCAGGAAGCTGATCTGGGTGAAGGTCGTCGCCTCCGCCATCAGCTCGTCCGGTGTCTGCATGAGAGCGAGCGCCGGGCCGGAGATCAGCGGGGCGAGCGCCGTGATCACGACCGTGACGACGGCGGTCAGGATCGTGCCGGCTGCGACCGAGCGCCGGACGGCCGCGTGATCGCGCGCGCCGAAGGCCTGCGCCGTCGGGATCGCGAAGCCGCTCGTGAGGCCCCAGGCGAAGCCCAGCAGCAGGAAGAGCAGGCTGCCGGTCGCGCCGACGGCGGCGAGGGACTCGACGCCGAGGTAGCGGCCGACCACGATCGTGTCGGCGATCTGGTACACCTGCTGGACCACGTTGCCGATCAGCAGCGGCACGGAGAACGCCAGGATGACGCGCCACGGGGATCCCGTGATGAGTGATTGAGACATGAGCGATTCGAGGAGAGAAGAAGTTATGCGGTGAGGAGGTGATCGGGAGCTCGGCCCCTGTGCGAGCGAAGCGCTGCCGGCGATGGAGCCTGCGACAGCGCCCTCGCTCGCAAGGGAGCCGCTTGCGGCCCCGCAGCGTGCGAGATGCGAGCGCAGCGAGCTAAGAGAAGAGCTTCTGGAGGCGCTGGACGCCCTCGAGCAGCGCGTCGTCGCCGAGGGCGTACGACAGGCGGAGATATCCCGAGGGGCCGAAGGCCTCGCCCGGGACGACCGCGACCTCGGCCTCGTCGAGGATGAGATCCGCCAGCTCCAGGGTAGTCGTCGGGGTGCGGCCCGCCCACTCGCGGCCCAGCAGGCCGCGCACGTCCGGGTACGCGTAGAACGCGCCGAGCGGGTTCGGCACCTCCACCCCCGGGATCTTCGCCAGCTCGTCGACGATGAGCCGGCGGCGGCGGTCGAACGCGGTGCGCATCTCCTCGGCCTCGACCTGCGAGCCCGTCAGCGCCGCGAGGGCGGCGCGCTGGGCGACGTTGTTGACGTTGCTGGACAGGTGCGACTGCAGGTTCGCGGCGAGGGCGATCGCGTCGGTCGGGCCGACCATCCAGCCCACGCGCCAGCCCGTCATGGCGTAGGTCTTCGCCACGCCGTTGACGAGGATCGTCTGCTCCGCGAGCTCGGGGACGGCCTCCACGATGGAGGCGGCGCGGACGCCCTCGTACGTGAGGTTCTGGTAGATCTCGTCGCTGATCACCCAGATGCCGTGCGCGAGTGCCCACTCGCCGATCGCCTTCGTCTCCTCCGGCGTGTAGACGGATCCGGTCGGGTTCGACGGCGAGACGAACACCAGCACGGTGGTGCGGTCGGTGCGTGCGGCCTCGAGCTGGGTGACCGTGACCTTGTAATCCTGATCGGCGCCGGCGAACACCTCGACCGGGACGCCGTCGGCGAGGCGGATCGCCTCGGGATAGGTGGTCCAGTACGGCGCGGGCAGCAGCACCTCGTCGCCGGGGTTCACCACCGCCTGGAACGCCTGGTACACGGCCTGCTTGCCGCCGTTGGTGACGACGACGCGGGAGGCGGGGATCTCGAGACCCGAGTCGCGCAGGGTCTTGGCGGCGATCGCCTCGCGCAGGGCCGGCAGGCCCGCGGCCGGTGTGTACCGGAAGTTCGCCGGGTCCTGGAGCGCCTCGGCCGCGGCGTCGACGACGAACGCGGGGGTGGGGAAGTCCGGCTCGCCCGCCGCGTAGGAGATGATCGCCTTGCCCTCGGCCTTCAGGGCCTTCGCCTTGGCATCCACCTTCAGCGTGGCGGATTCGGCGATGGCGGAGAGCTTGCGGGAGAGCGGGGCGCGGTCGGTCACACGCACGAGCGTAGTAGGCCTCCCCGCGCGCGGCGACCTCGTCGACGCGCCATGGAGCACGAGGTGTCGGCCTCCGCGGCATATGTACGGAAGCACACTCCGAATCGCCGATGGTGGTCGTTGGTTCACATGCATCGGATGGTCGGCGGGCGTAATCTCGCCCGTGTAGGGACGGCCGCCGTCGTCGGTGTCGACGACTGGGAACAGGCGCCCGCCCATCCGATCCGAACCGGAGGACGACCGTGAACGAACGCGAGAAGGCGCTGCTGGCCGAGGTGGAGACCCGCCTGTTCATCGGCGGCGAGTGGGTGGACTCCTCTTCGGGGAGGACCTTCGAGGTGCGCGACCCGGCGACGAACGAGGTCATCGCGCAGGTGGCGGACGGCACCGCCGAGGATGGCATCCGCGCGCTCGACGCCGCCGTGGCCGTGCAGGACGAGTGGGCGAACACCCCGCCGCGCGTGCGCAGCGACATCCTGCGTCGCGCGTTCGATCTGGTGCGCGAGCGCGCCGACGACGTGGCCCTGCTGATGACCATCGAGATGGGCAAGCCGCTGGCCGAGGCGAAGGGCGAGGTCGCCTACGGCAACGAGTTCAACCGCTGGTTCAGCGAGGAGGCCGTGCGCATCTCGGGCCGCTACGGCGCCAATCCCGAGGGCACCGGTCGCATCATCGTGTCGCAGCGCCCGGTGGGCCCGTCGTTCTTCATCACGCCGTGGAACTTTCCGTTCGCGATGGCCACGCGCAAGATCGCGCCCGCGCTCGCCGCGGGTTGCACCGTGGTGATCAAGCCCCCGCAGCTGACGCCGCTCACGACCCTGTTCTTCACGCAGCTCCTGGTTGAGGCGGGCCTGCCCGAGGGCGTCGTGAACGTCATCACCTCGGCGTCCTCGAGCCGCGTGTCGGCGCCGATCATCGCCGACCCGCGCCTGCGGAAGCTCTCGTTCACCGGATCGACCGAGGTCGGCCGCAAGCTCATCGCGCAGGCCGCCGAGGGCGTGCTGCGCGTGTCGATGGAGCTCGGCGGCAACGCCCCGTTCGTGATCTTCGAGGACGCCGACCTCGACAAGGCCGTGACCGGTGCCATGCAGGCGAAGTTCCGCAACATCGGCCAGGCGTGCACGGCCGCGAACCGCTTCATCGTGCACGAGTCGGTCGCCGAGGAGTTCGCGAACCGGATCGCCGAGCGCGTGAAGCAGATGAAGATCGGCCGAGGCACGGAGGAGGGGGTCGAGATCGGCCCGCTCATCGACGCCGACGCGGTGGACAAGGCCGCCGAGCTGGTGGCTGACGCCACCGAGCGCGGCGCGACCGTGGTCGCCGGCGGCGAGAAGCTCGACGGCCCCGGCACGTTCTACCAGCCGACCGTCGTCACGGGCGTCCAGCCGGGCAGCGCCATCCTGCGCGAGGAGATCTTCGGCCCGGTGCTCGCGATCGCCACGTTCACGACCGAGGACGATGCCGTGCGCCTGGCCAACGACACCGAGTACGGCCTGGTCTCATACGTGTATACGGAGGATCTGCAGCGCGGGCACCGGATGATCGAGCGCCTCGAGACCGGGATGATGGGCCTCAACGCGGGCGTGGTCTCGAACGCGGCCGCGCCCTTCGGCGGCGTGAAGCAGTCTGGCGTGGGCCGCGAGGGCGGATTCGAGGGCATCCACGAATACCTCTCGACGAAGTACACATTCCTCCCGAACGGCTGACTTTCACTTTCGTTCTCGGCGGCGCCGTGGGGTCTCGACCCTGCGGCGCCGCCGTCGTCTTCCGGAATCCCGGTTGATTCATCCCATTCACTGGAATAGACGCTCCGATATCGGATATTCCTCGTTGCCGTGCGGAGATATCGCTCGATATCTTTCACAAGCTGGCAATTCCCCCGAAGCGCCGCCGTTCGAATCCGAACGTCCCATTCCCCCAGTCCCCCCGGTGCGAGGAATTCCTTTCGTGAGCGCTGTCCTGCGCGGCCGTTTCGGCCGCTATCTCTCCCTGCTTGTCGTCGGATTCCTCCTGGCATCCGGCTTCTCTCTCCAGGCCGCGCCAGCGCACGCCGCGGCGACCGGAACGATCTCCGGCGTCGTGACGCTGCCGGACGGCAGCCCTGCGGATGATGTCCAGCTCGACTTGTATCGCGTGTTCGACGAAGGCGATGGCGCGCGGAGCGAATGGGTCGACGGCATGTCGACCGATGCGCTGGGCCGCTACGCGTTCGGACGGCTCGAGGCGGGAGCGTACAGGTTGTACGTCAGCGCCGGCGGCAACGTCATCACCGGATGGTGGGGCGGCGGTGCGGACGAGTCGGCCGCGCACCCGATCCCGCTGACGGCCGGGGAGCAGCTGTCCGGCATCGATGTCCAGCTCGAGGCGGGCGCGACGATCTCCGGACAAGTCACCTCTGACGATGGCCAGGCCATCGCGGACGTCGAAGTGAGGGCATACGCCTGGCGTGAGGACGAGGACTACGCCGAGGGCGGATACTTCTCCGGCGCGCAGTCGGTCTACACCGGCGAAGACGGGCGCTACGCGATCCAGGGCCTTTCGGAAGGCTCGTACACCCTGCGGTTCCGCGACTACAACGGCGGGAACGTGGCCGAGTGGTGGGGTGATGTCGCCGAGCAGGCGGACGCGACGCGCTTCACTGTCGGAGCGGGTTCGGACCTGACCAGCTATGACGCGACGCTCGCGCGTGCCGCGAAGATCTCCGGCCGTGTGACCTCCGCCGACGGTGCAGGCATTGGCGGAGTCGAGGTGGCGGCATACGTCTGGCGCGAGGACGAGGGCTACGACGAAGGTGGCTACTTCTCCAGCACGCAGTCGGCATCCACCGACGAGGATGGCCGGTTCACAGTCGGCAGCCTGTCCCACGGTTCCTACACGCTGCGATTCGATGACTACAACGGCGAGTACGTGAGCGAGTGGTGGGGTGATGTCGCCGAGCAGACGGACTCTGTCCGATTCGACGTCGAAGCGGGGGTGGACCTGACCGGCTACGACGCGACTCTGGTGCGCGCCGGACGGATTTCCGGATTCGTCGCCCTTCCGTCCGCCGACGCGAGTGGATATGTCGATCTGTATCGCCTCGACACGTCGTCGCCGGACTACCAGGCGTGGCTGGATGGCGACTCGTCGGACGGATCTCCGCTAGAGCCGCCGATGACGTCGGTGAACAACGCCAGCGTGGACAGTGAGAGTGGCTCCTACGAATTCGGGGGACTCGCCGCGGGAAGCTACCTCGTCCAGTTCTCGGCATGGGATCAGGGATCGGGTGACCCGCTCCTCGGTGAGTGGTGGCAGGGCGCACAAGGAGCACGTGAGGCGACCCCGGTCGTGGTCGAGCCAGGCGCGACGACCTCGTCCATAGACGGTGAGATCCGCCGCGGCGGCACCATCTCGGGTTTCGTCCTTCACCCGGATGGCAGCGCTCCCGCGTCGGGCGAGGTGTACCTCGTCGACCGTGCTGGCATCGAGATCGCAACCGACTGGATCTCAGATCAACCCGATGAGTGGTCCGGTCGAGGGCCGGGAGAGTTCCGCTTCAGCGCGGTGCCCGCGGGCGACTACACGCTGCGGTTCACTGGTGACGGCATCGTGCCGTCGTTCTATGGACCGGCGTCCGACGAGTCGCAGGCCGAGTACATCTCGGTCACGGAGGGGGGCGTCGTCGATCTCGGCGAGATCGAGACGCTGCAGCCGGGCCGCATCACGGGCGTCGTGACCGATCCGGCAGGTGACCCCGTCGCGGGCGCCTGGGTGGAGCTCGGCGGCGTCGAGGAGGAGTTCCCCCAGGCGATCCTCGAGGGAGCGGGAGGCGGGAACGGACAGACGGAGGCCGACGAGTCCGGCCGCTTCGTGATCGAGAACGTCATCCCGGGCCGCTACACGATCAAGGTGCGCGGCGACGGCTTCGCGAGTCAGTGGCTCGGAGGCGTCAACGACTGGAGCGACGTGGAGACGTTCTTCGATGTCGAGCCGGGAGCGACAACGACACAGGATGTCGCCCTTCAGGGCGGGATCGCAGTGACGGCGGAGGTCGTGGGCGCGCCTGCGGGCTGGACGACCGCGAACCTCGTCGATCGTCAGGGCAACCAACGAGCCTGGACCCAATTCGACCAGTCTGGCGAGATCCGCTTCGAGGGCGTCGTGCCCGGAACCTACACGCTGTGGTTCCAGTCAGACGACGACGCGATCGCGTCGCAGTACCTGGGAGGCACCGCCGAACTCTCTCGCGCCCGGACCTTCACGGTCCCGTCGACGGGATTCGATCTCGGCCGGGTCGAACTCGCGCCGACAGCGGGCGTCGTCACGGGCCGCGTCACCGATGACCTGGGTGCCCCGATCCGTGATGCATATGTCTTCGTCATGCCGTCGGCCGCAGGAGATGAGAACGGGCGAGCGGGCTTGTGGACCGACGCGCAGGGCTACTACCGAGTCCCGCTGCTCTCCGGTGATTACACGGTTCGCGCCGATGCATGGACACAGGAGGACGGCTCCGGATACGCGACGCGGTGGCTCGGCGGCGCGATGGACTCCGCAGAGGCGGACACCTTCTCTTTGACGGGCGACACGACACTGCAGACGATCGTTCTGCCGCGACACGCCGTGCTCACCGGGGTGGCCCGGAACCTGGCCGGCATGCCGATGTCGGACATCCAGGTGTCCGTCAATACCGCTGACGGGTATGGCTACAAGCTGTTCACTGACGCGGACGGGACCTTCCGCCTCACACACCTCGATCCCGGCGTGCCGCTTCGGGTCGGCTTCCGTCCCTACAGCGACAGCGAATTCGTCGAGCAGTGGTGGCAGAGGGCGCCCAGCGAGGACGAGGCGACGCCAGTGAACTTCCGCCCCGGTGAGACGGAGTCCCTCGAATTCGTACTGCTTGCGCCTGGCGAGATCGAGACGCCTCCGCTCGCCATCGAGGGTTCGCAGCCGCGGATCTCGGGCACCCCGATGGTGGGCGAGACGCTCACCGCCGAAGCCGGCGCGTGGTCGCCGGCGGGCGTGACGTTCGCCTACGAGTGGCTGCGCGACGGCGAGGCGATCGCCGGTGCGACTGCGTCGACGTACTCGCTGACAGCGGACGACTCCGGCAAGCGGATCGCCGTGCGGGTGGTCGGCTCCAAGGCGGGGCTGTCGGATGTCGTGGAGCAGAGCGAGCAGACGGATGTCATTGCTCCGGCGACGCTGGCGTCCGCTGTCCCGACCGTCACCGGATCCGCGACCGTCGGGGCGACCCTGACGGCCGTCGCGGGCGCGTGGACGACGGGTACGGCGTTCGTGTACCAGTGGCTCGCCGATGACGTGGCGATCGCGGGTGCGACGAAGTCGACGCACGTGCTCACCGTGGCCGAGGCCGGCAAGAAGATCTCGGTCGAGGTGTCCGGTTCGAAGGCGGGCTATGCCCCCGCGTCGAGGAAGAGCGTGCAGACGGCTGCGGTCGTGCTGCCGGCGCTGACCACGGCGGTGCCGACGATCACGGGTGCCGTCACGGTCGGCTCGACCCTCACGGCCGTTACTGGCACGTGGACGACGGGCACGGCCTTCGCGTACCAGTGGCTCGCCGACGGCGTCGCCATCACGGGCGCGACGGGCGGCACGTACGCGCTGTCGGCGACGGACGCGGGCAAGAAGATCACCGTCACCGTGTCGGGATCCAAGGTCGGCTACGCACCCGCGTCGAAGACGAGTGCCCCGACCGACGCTGTCGCCCTGGCGACGCTGACGGCCGCGGTGCCGACGATCACCGGCGCCATCACAGTGGGCTCGACGCTCACCGCCGTCACGGGCACGTGGACGACCGGCACGGCGTTCACCTACCAGTGGTTTGCGGACGACGTCGTCATCGCCGGTGCGACGAAGGCGACGTACGCGCTCACCGCGGCGGACGCCGGGAAGAAGATCTCGGTGGAGGTCGCGGGTTCGAAGGCGGGCTATGCCCCGGCGTCGAAGAAGAGCGTGCAGACGGCCGCGGTCACCCTGCTGACGCTCACCACGGCGACGCCGACGATCACCGGCACCACCACGGTGGGGTCGACCCTGACTGCGGTCACCGGCATGTGGACGACGGGCGCGACGTTCGCGTACCGGTGGCTCGCCGACGACGCGGCGATCAGCGGCGCGACGGCGTCGACGTATGTGCTCACGGCGGCCGACGCCGGGAAGAAGATCTCGGTCGAGGTGTCGGGTTCGAAGACGGGCTATGCCCCGGCATCGAAGAAGAGCGCCCAGACGGCCGCGGTCGCGCTGCCGAGCCTCACGGCCGCGACGCCGACGATCACCGGCACCACCACGGTGGGATCGACGCTGACGGCGAAGCCCGGCACGTGGACCACCGGCACGGCGTTCGCCTACCAGTGGCTGCGTGACGGCACGGCGATCTCCGGGGCGACCGCGTCGACGTACACGCTCACCGCGTCCGACGCAGGCAAGAAGATCTCGGTCACCGTGACGGGATCCAAGATCGGCTACGCGTCCGCACCGAAGAACAGCACGCAGACCGCGGGGATCACCCTGCCGGCGCTCGCCGCGGCGACCCCGACGATCACCGGCACGGTGAAGGTGGGTTCGACGCTGACGGCGAAGGCGGGCACGTGGACCACCGGCACGGCGTTCACGTACCAGTGGCTGCGCAACGGCGTCGCGATCACCGGGGCCACCAAGTCGACGTACGTCCTGACGGCGTCGGATGGCAGCAAGAAGATCTCGGTGAAGGTCACCGGATCCAAGTCGGGTTACACGTCGGTGGCGAAGACGAGCGCGCAGACCGCCGCGGTGGCGCTGCTCACGCTGACGGCTCCGACGCCGACGATCACGGGCACGACGAAGGTCGGCTCGACGCTGACGGCGAAGGCGGGTACGTGGACGAGCGGCACGACGCTCACGTACCAGTGGCTGCGTGACGGCAAGAGCATCACGGGTGCGACGAAGTCCGCCTACAAGCTCACGACGTCGGATGCCGCCAGGAAGGTCTCGGTGAAGGTCACCGGATCCAAGGCCGGATACGCAACTGCGGCCAAGACGAGCAAGGTGACCGCCGCGGTGACGCCGGCGACGCTGACGGCGGCGACGCCGACCATCAGCGGCACGACCAAGGCCGGGTACACGCTCACCGCCAAGGCCGGCACCTGGACGAGCGGAGCCACGCTCAAGTACCAGTGGCTACGCGACGGCAAAGCGATCTCGGGAGCGACGAGGTCGACGTACAAGCTGACCTCGACCGACCGCGCGCACAAGATCACCGTCAAGGTGACCGGATCCAAGACCGGCTACACGACCGTGTCGAAGACGAGCGCGGCCAAGACGATATCGAAGTGATCCCCGCCGGACGGGGCGCCCGGGCAGTAGTCCGAGCGCCCCGTCCGGCGTGTCCCGGGGGAGCGCGGCCGAACCCGGCCCGCCACGCGCGGGGCGGGCCCCGGTTCGCGGGCCTTCGGGCCATGCCGTATGCTTGTCCATGCAGTTGTCGTCTGCATTCTTTCGCCGTGCCCGGGATCCGGATCGGTGGGAATCAGATGACCCAGGGGTCCGCTCGGATCTCTAGGGCGGTAGCTCAATTGGCAGAGCAGCGGTCTCCAAAACCGCAGGTTGCAGGTTCGATTCCTGTCCGCCCTGCGCGTCAGCGTCAGCTGACTCACGAAAGGCAGTCAATGGTCCAGGACGCAGCGAGCGGCGACATCGTCGCGGCAGGCACGAGTGGCGAGAAGAAGCCCGGCTTCTTCGCGCGGATCGTGATCTTCTTCCGCCAGGTCATCGCCGAGCTCCGCAAGGTCGTCACGCCGACCCGTTCGGAGCTGCTGAAGTTCACCGCGGTCGTGCTGGGCTTCGTCGTGGTCATGATGGCTCTGGTCTACGGCCTCGACTATCTCTTCTCGTGGGTCACGACGGTCGTCTTCGGAGTCCCTGCCTGATCTGCTGACGCACCGCTCGTTCTGTCGGACCGACAGGGGAGCACGCGGATGAGCACACCGCTCATCCGCCGCTGAACGGAAGAGATGAACGCCAGTGTCTGAAAAGCACGTCGACGACGCCGACTGGGC
Organism: Microbacterium rhizophilum; assembly: GCF_039605615.1. Classification (NCBI taxonomy): domain Bacteria; kingdom Bacillati; phylum Actinomycetota; class Actinomycetes; order Micrococcales; family Microbacteriaceae; genus Microbacterium; species Microbacterium rhizophilum. The sequence continues at coordinate 305,847 of NZ_JBCNUN010000003.1, forward strand.
GCCGGCAGCCGAGCAGTCGAGCGAGGAGGACGAGGCCCAGGAGGGCAACGTCCTGTACTCCAACTCCCACGCCAGCGACTCCGCCGAACACCTCGCGATGCACCTCGACGGATCGGACGACGTCGACGAGGAAGACACGAACGACGACGAAGACATCGAGATCGACGACCCGGAGGCTGACGCGATCGTGAACGACGCCCTGCACATCGACGAGACCGACGAGGTCGAGGCCGCGGCCGAGGTCCTGAGCGACTCGACCCAGGAGGAGGCCGCCGAGCGCGAGGCCGCCGAGGCCGAGGAGGTCACCCCCTACGACGGGCCCGACGTGAACGGCGACGACGACGCCGTGGACGCGGACGCCGCCGAGGGCGACGAGGACCCCTACGAGACGTTCCGCCAGGAGCTGCGCTCGCTCGAGGGCAAGTGGTATGTGATCCACTCGTACGCCGGCTTCGAGCGCAAGGTGAAGGCCAACATCGAGCAGCGCAAGTCGACGCTCGAGGTCGAGGACGACATCTACCAGGTCGAGGTCCCCATGGAGGACGTCGTCGAGATCAAGAACGGCCAGCGCAAGATGGTCACGCGCGTGCGCATCCCCGGCTACGTGCTGGTGCGCATGGAGCTGAACGAGGACACCTGGTCGGTCGTGCGCCACACCCCGGGCGTCACCGGCTTCGTGGGCAACGCCCACAACCCGACGCCGCTGCGCTTCGAGGAGGCCTTCAACATGCTGAAGCCCCTCGTCGAGATCAAGGAGGCGCAGGCCCAGGCGAAGGGCGGCGCCCCCAAGGGCCAGGCCACGCAGGCCCGTGTCATCCCCGCCGAGGTCGACTTCGAGACGGGCGAGACGATCACGATCAAGGAGGGCTCGTTCGCGGGTCTCCCCGGCACGATCAGCGAGATCAAGCCGGAGAGCGGCAAGCTCACCGTCCTCGTCTCGCTCTTCGAGCGCGAGACCCCGGTCGAGCTGTCGTTCGACCAGGTCACCAAGATGGTCTGAGCCTCGGCGACGAGGCTCTGTCACGACGCCCTGCGACTGCGGTCGCGGGGCGTCGTCGCGTCCGGCGCGTGGTGCCGGCGGCCGCCGGTCAGCGCAGGACCGCGGCGAGCAGCCGGGCCGCGGTGCCCTGCAGTCGCGCTGGCGAGTCGAGGTCACCACGCAGGAAGGCGATCAGGGCGTTGAGGAACGCCCCGTCGACGAGCGCATACGCCTCGTCGCGCTCGATCGCGATCTCGCGCCCGGCGAGATCGGCGTAGCGGCGCAGGACGGTCCACACCATGTCGGTCAGCAGCGCGTCGATGGCCACGATCGTGTCGCGGAAGCCCTCCTCGTACATCGCCTGCGTGCGCAGGTCGTACCAGAGTCGATGCATGTCGGCGTCGTCCTGCAGCGTCGAGGCCATCTCGGCCGCGAATCCATCGGCGAGCTCGGAGGCGGTCGTCGCGGTCGCCACGACCGGGTCGTACCGGCGGGCGCACTCCGACTTGTACTGCCACACCGCGTGCGCGATCAGGTCGTCCTTGTCCCGGAAGTAGTAGTGCAGCACGCCGTGCGACAGCCCCACTCGGGCGGCGATGTCGCGCAGTCCTGTGCGGGCGAAGCCGCCGTCGGCGATCGCGGAGAGGGCGGCGTCGGCGAGCTCGCTGCGACGGGCCGCGAACTTGTCGACCTTCGCCTTCTGGGCACGTTCGGTGACGGTGCTCATGCTGACTCCTCGCCCTTGTTGCGCCCGATCATACGCCCGGACGCGCGGCGCGGGATCCCGTTTCTGGACACCCATCCAGAAAATCCTTGCCAGCTGTCCAAGATTGTGATCTGCTGTGGGCAGCTGCTCTCGAAGCAGCTGCGGGGCGGGTACAGACTGCTGCGATCCTGGCGGGAGATGTCGCGCGCATCAGGTGGCGCGCGCGAGTGCGGGTGCGTCGGGCGCAGGGGGTCATCACCCGGGGGCGGTCGTGATCGCTGATATCGAAGAGAAGGTGCGGCTCACCATTGCCGCAGACCTCCTCGCTCGGGGGAGCTGAGGCGACCACGACCGATGCCCCCGTGCTCAGGTCGACCGGGGCACGCCCAGCGAGCCGCGGCGTGTCGACATCCGCCCCGATCCTCGCGTAGTATGGGGAGGTTGCTCGTGTGTGCCGTCACGCGCGAGCGCAGCACCGCGGCTCGGGATGTCCGGGCGAGCGGGAGAGCGGATGCAACCGGCATCCGCTCGACGAGAGGAAGAGGAAATGGCACCGAAGAAGAAGGTGACCGGCCTGATCAAGCTTCAGATCAACGCCGGTGCAGCCAACCCGGCGCCGCCGATCGGCCCCGCCCTGGGTCAGCACGGCGTCAACATCATGGAGTTCTGCAAGGCGTACAACGCCGCGACCGAGTCGCAGCGCGGCAACGTCATCCCCGTGGAGATCACCGTCTACGAGGACCGCAGCTTCACGTTCGTTCTGAAGACCCCGCCTGCCGCGGAGCTCATCAAGAAGGCGGCCGGCCTGCCCAAGGGCTCGGCCACGCCGCACACGGTCAAGGTCGGCAAGCTCACCAAGGAGCAGGTCATCGAGATCGCCAAGACGAAGCAGCCCGACCTGAACGCGAACGACATCGAGGCCGCCTCGAAGATCATCGCCGGCACCGCCCGCTCCATGGGCATCACGGTCGAGGACTGAGGGGGATCACCAACATGGCTACCAAGTCCAAGGCTTACGCCGCCGCCGTCGAGAAGCTCGAGGCCGGCAGGTTCTACACGCCCACCGAGGCCGTCGCCCTCGCGAAGGAGACGGGTTCGAAGAAGTTCGACTCGACCGTCGAGGTCGCGCTGAAGCTCTCGGTCGACCCGCGCAAGGCGGACCAGATGGTGCGCGGCACCGTCATGCTGCCGCACGGCACGGGCAAGACCGCCCGCGTCATCGTCTTCGCCAACGGCCCCGCGGCCGAGGCCGCCATCGCGGCCGGCGCTGACGAGGTCGGCGGCGCCGAGCTGATCGAGAAGGTCGCCGCCGGCTGGACCGACTTCGACGCGGCCGTCGCCGTGCCGGAGCTCATGGGCCAGGTCGGTCGTCTGGGCAAGGTGCTCGGCCCCCGCGGCCTGATGCCGAACCCTAAGACCGGCACCGTGACCCCCAACCCGGCCAAGGCCGTGGAGGAGATCAAGGGCGGCAAGATCGAGTTCCGCGTCGACAAGCACGCCAACGTGCACTTCATCGTCGGCAAGGCCTCGTTCTCGGCCGAGCAGCTCGACGAGAACATCGCCGCGGCTCTCGACGAGATCGTGCGCCTGAAGCCGTCCAGCTCGAAGGGCCGTTACATCCAGAAGGGCGCCGTGTCGACCACGTTCGGCCCCGGCATCCCGCTGGACGTCAACGTCATCGCGTAACGCACGCGTCGCAGAAGGGGCTCCGCCGTCAGGCGGGGCCCCTTCTGCGTAGCCGGGATCAGGCCGTCCGACGGATCTCGAAGCCGTCGGCGCCCGTCGGTTCCGCGGGCGCGGCGTCGACCGCCTCGACCCTGGCACCGGGCGGGCCCTCCGCCATCCAGGCGAGAAGTGCGTCGACCGCGTCCGGCTCTCCCTCCGCCACCGCCTCGACGGATCCGTCCCGGCGGTTGCGCACCCAGCCCGTCACGCCGAGGCGGCGGGCCTGCGTGCGCGTCTGGAACCGGTACCCGACGCCCTGCACCCGACCGCGGACCATCACGTGGACATGCTTCACCGCGTCTCCCTCCGGTCGCTCAGCGAGGCATGGGTCCATCGTGGACCCGCGACCGCGATCAGGCCACTGCGAGACCCGCGGCCAGGGCGAGCATCGCGACGGCGATGAAGCCGTCCAGGATCCGCCACGCGCGCGGCGAGCGCAGCCAGCGCGCGGCGAAGCGCGCCGCGACCGTCATCAGCGAGAACCAGATCGCGCTGCCGGCCACCGCGCCGGCCCCGAAGATCCAGCGCAGATCGCCGTAGCCCGCCGACACCGAGCCCACGAGGAAGACGGTGTCGAGGTACGCGTGCGGATTCAGCCACGTGATCGCCAGGCACGACAGGATCGCCGGCGCGAGGGTGCGCGCGGGCGCGGTCTGCGTCGCCCGGACGAGCGTCGCGACGCCGCCCGTGCCGGATGAGACCGGCGCGGCCGGAGCGGCAGCGGGCTCGTCCACCACGATCGACTGCTCCTGCGGGCGCAGCGCCCGCCACGCCGCTGCGAGCCCGTACGCCGCGAGGAACGCCACGCCACCCCAGCGCACGAGCTCGAAGATCCACGGCAGGTGACGCACGACCGCCCCGAAACCCGCGACGCCGGTGGCGATCAGGATCACGTCGCTCACCAGGCACGTCACCGCGAGCGCGACGACGTGCTGGCGCTTCACGCCCATCCGGAGGAGGAAGACGTTCTGGGCGCCGGGGGCGATGATCAGGGAGAGGCAGAGGCCGAGGCCGGCCAGGAACGCGGTGAGCACATTCCGACGGTAGGAGCGGGCGTGCGAAGATCAAAAGCGAGGTTCATGATTCTTCGCTCGATTAAGGACGGCTTCATTCATGTGGATCGCTCCGGATCTCGCCGCGACGGTCGCCGCGATCGTCGACGAGGGCAGCCTGGACGGCGCCGCGCGGCGCCTGCGCATCACCCCCTCGGCCGTGAGCCAGCGCCTCCGCGCGCTCGAGGGCCAGCTCGGGCGCGTGCTCGTCGTCCGCGCGAAGCCCGCCCGCGCCACGGAGGCCGGCGCCGTGGTGGTGCGGCTCGCGCGCCAGTACGCCCTGCTGGGCCACGACGCGGGCGTCGAGCTCGGCCTCGAGGGACCGGGGCGCATGCACGTGCCCATCGCGGTGAACTCCGATTCGCTCGCCACCTGGTTCCTGCCCGCGCTGCAGCCGGTGCTCCGCGTGCACGACGTCTCGCTCGAGCTGCATCGGGACGACCAGGACCACACGGCCGCGCTGCTCGAGGCGGGCACCGTGACGGCCGCCGTGACGTCGCAGCAGGACCCGATCGCCGGATGCGCGGTCACGCCGCTCGGCGCCACGGTCTACCACCCGGTCGCGTCCCCCGAGTTCGTGGAGCGCTGGTTCCCGGCCGGGTCGACGCTCGACGCGCTGTCCGCCGCTCCGGTGGTCGACTACGACCGCAGCGACGACCTGCAGACCGAGTGGCTCGTCGCGCGCGGCGTGGACCCCTCGCGTCCGCCGCGCCACTACGTGCCGGCGTCCGAGGACTTCGCGACCGCCGTGCGGCTCGGGTTCGGCTGGGGGCTGCTGCCGCCCATGCAGTCCCAGGCGTCGCTCGAGGCGGGTCGGCTGATCCGGATCGACGGCCCCAGCATCTCAGTCCCGCTGTACTGGCAGCAGTGGAACCTGCGCTCGCCTCTCCTCGCCGACATCCGCGAGGCCGTCGTGACGGCCGCCCGCGCGGCGCTCGACCACGACTGATCAGCCGTCGGTGACGCGCAGCACGAGCTTGCCGCGCGTGTGGCCCGCCTCGAGCTGGCGGTGCGCGGCGGCCGCCTCGTCGAGGTCGAAGACCCGCTCGACGTAGACCTGGATCGCCCCCGAGTCGAGCAGGCGGCCGATCGTGGCGAGCGCGGCGCCGTCGGGTGTCACCGTGAACGAGGTCGCGCGCGCCCCGGCCGACGCGGCCGCCTCGGCGTACTCCGGCCAGCTTCCTGGCGGCACCACGATGACCAGCCCTCCCGGGCGCAGCACGCTGAGCGAGCGCGGTCCGGTCGTGGAGCCGACGAGGTCGATCACGACGTCGACGTCGCTCACCACGTCCTCGAAGCGGGTGGTGGTGTAGTCGACCACCACGTGCGCGCCCAGATCGCGCAGCCAGGTGCCGTTCTCGGTCGAGGTGGTGGCCGTCACGTGCGCGCCGAAGTAGGTCGCGAACTGCACCGCGAAGTGGCCGACCCCCCCCGAGCCCGCGTGGATGAGGATCCGCTGGCCCTCGTGCGCTCGCGCGGTCTCGACCACGAGCTGCCACGCCGTGAGCGCCGCCAGCGGCACGGCGGCCGCCTCGGCGTGCGAGAGCGAGAGCGGCTTCGCGGCGAGCGAGCGGGACGACGCCACCACGTACTCCGCATAGCTGCCCGGCGTGCGCGGGACGGCCGTCATGCCGTAGACCGCGGTGCCGGGCGGGAGCGGATGGGCCTCGTACGGCGCGGCGACCACGACGCCCGAGAAGTCGAACCCCGGCACCGCCGGGTAGGCGCCGATCGCGGGCGTCACCCCGGCACCCGCACGCGTGCGGGCGTCGACCGCGTTCACCCCCGCTGCGACGACCCGCACGAGCACCTCGTCCATGACGGGCGTCGGCACCGGGACCGTGTCGATCCTCAGCACGGACGGATCTCCGGGGGCGTCGAACACGACGGCGCGCATGTGCGTGGGCGGCTCGGCGAGCGGCTCATGGAGCGTCGCCGGCCTCGGGGCGGTGGTGCGTGCCGGCCGGAATCTCATCGGTCGTCCCCTTCTCGGCGTCTCGGGCGGCCCCGCGCAGACCGCGCGACCGTTCGTGGCTCGAGTCAATCGGGTGAATGTCTCGCGGGTGTTTCGGCGGTGCAACAGATGCGCGCGGCGCCCGGGTCCCCGCGCGCGGCGTTGCGGACGGGCGGCGTCGGCGACCGGAGTTAGGGTCGATGGGTGACCCCCGAACTGCAGACCCGGATCCTCGCGGACTCCCGCGACCGGGTCGCGTGGCTGCGGGCTCGCGCCCGGGGCATCACGGCGACGGACGTCGCATCGCTGACCGCGAGCGACCGGTCGATCGCGCGAGCCGCGGACCAGAAGCTCATGGGGTCGCGCTTCTCGGGCAACGCCTACACGGATCACGGCCGGCGCCGGGAGCCCGAGATCGCCGCGTGGGTCGCCGCGACGCACGGCATCCAGCCCTCCAGCGCGCTGTTCCATGCGGTCGTCGAGAAGCGCCACCTCGCCACTCCCGACGGCATCGGCGTCGACGCGCACGGCCGCGTCTCGCTCGCCGAGATCAAGACCACGAACAAGACGTGGCGCTCCATCCCGCGCAGCTACCTGCGCCAGGTGTGGTGGCAGCAGCACGTGCTCGGCGCCGAGCGCACGCTGTTCGTCTGGGAGGAGCACCGCGACTTCCAGCCGATGCACGACGAGCCCAAGTCGACGTGGATCGAGCGCGACGACCGGGAGATCGCCCAGCTGGTGCGCCTCGCCACGCGCCTCATCGACGAGCTCTATCAGCGCACGACCGGCAAGGTCGTCGAGGTCGCGCCGCCGGCTCCCGCGTCGAACCGCGACCGCCTGCGCGAGCGCGACATGTTCCGCGCCCTCGCGCTCTCCGACTGAGCGCGCAGCCGGTCGGGGACCGCCGCGGGCCGTGCTAAGCTTGTCGAAGCCGAAGACCGCCGGTCATCGTCACGCGCTTGCGCAGGACGATCGAAGCACTGCTCAGCAGGGGCCCGCGCAGGTGTCACGAACGAAATCCGATCTGGATCCACGCTCCGTGCGCTTGCGCCGGAGCGTTTTGCTTTGTGTGGGTGGGCTCGGTCGGTGCCTCACCGCCGTGGGGCATCTCGTACACACCAAGGAGTGACCATGGCGCAGAAGGATGCATCGGTCAACGAGCTCACGAAGTCTTTCGAGAGCTCGAACGCCGTCCTGCTGACCGAGTACCGCGGTCTGACGGTTGCCCAGCTCAAGCAGCTGCGCAACAACATCCGTCAGGACGCGGAGTACGCCGTGGTGAAGAACACGCTGACGAAGATCGCCGCCAAGGCCGCGGGCTTCGACTCGCTGGACGACGACCTCAAGGGCCCGTCGGCCATCGCGTTCGTGCACGGTGACTTCGTCACCACCGCGAAGGCGCTGCGTGACTTCGCCAAGGCGAACCCGCTTCTCGTGATCAAGGGCGGAGTGTTCGAGGGCAAGGCCCTCTCCGCCGACGAGGTCAACACGTACGCCTCGCTCGAGAGCCGTGAGGTTCTGCTGGCGAAGGCTGCGGGCATGATGAAGGCCACGATGGGCAAGGCCGCGGCCACCATCGATGCTCTTCGCGAGAAGCTCGAGACCGCCCAGGCCGCGTAAGCAGCCGGCGTTTCATCCCACAAACCACATATCTATCTAGGAGATACATCATGGCGAAGCTCACCACCGAGGAGCTGCTCGAGCAGTTCTCCGAACTGACCCTCATCGAGCTCAGCGAGTTCGTGAAGGCGTTCGAGGAGAAGTTCGAGGTCACCGCTGCCGCTCCCGTCGCCGTCGCCGGTGCCGGCGGTGGCGCGGCCGCCGAGGAGGTCGAGGAGAAGGACTCGTTCGACGTCATCCTCGAGGCCGCCGGCGACAAGAAGATCCAGGTCATCAAGACCGTCCGCGAGCTCACCTCGCTGGGCCTCGGCGAGGCCAAGGCCGTCGTCGACGGTGCCCCGAAGGCCGTGCTCGAGGGCGCGAACAAGGAGACCGCCGAGAAGGCCAAGGAGGCCCTCGAGGCCGCCGGCGCCACGGTGACCCTCAAGTAATCCATGAGCATCCGCTCCAGCGGATGCGACCATCCAACGCTGTTGGATTCGCCGGTCCGTTCGGATCGGCACGAAAGCCCCGGGATCTCCCGGGGCTTTCGTCGTCTCGGGCGCGCGCGGCGCGATCCGGGTCGTGACACTCCCGTGACGGGCGGATCGTTGTCCGCCGCCACGGGGCCTACTAGTGTCAGCGGCACAAGACCTCCGAAGGCGGGGGAAGGACGCGCGGCCCGATCGCGCGACGACAGACTGGAGCAGACGATGTCGACTGCACTGCGTAAGAGGCTCATCCTCTCGACCACCGGGCTGGGGATCACCGTGCTCGCGCTCGCGGGCTGCACGGGCGGTCCCGGTGTGACGGGTGGCGGCGAAGGCGGGGGCGGCGGCGAAGGCGGATCCCAGGTCACCGTGTACGGCACGATCATCGACGCGGAGGCGGAGCTCCTCGAGCAGTCCTGGGCGGACTGGGAGGAGGAGAACGACATCGACATCGTATACGAGGGCTCGCAGGAGTTCGAGGCGCAGATCGCGGTGCGCGCGCAGGGCGGCAACCCGCCGGACCTCGCGATCTTCCCCCAGCCGGGCCTGCTGGCCGACATGGCGAGCCGCGGCTACCTGCTCGAGGCCCCCGAGGGCGTCGTGAGCAACCTCCGCGACAACTGGGCCGAGGACTGGGAGGGCTACGCCAGCTTCGACGGCAAGATCTACGGCGCGCCCCTCATGGCGAGCGTGAAGGGCTGGATCTGGTACCAGCCGAGCGTGTTCGAGGAGAACGGCTGGGAGATCCCGACCGACTGGCAGGGACTGCTCGACCTCACGCAGGAGATGCGCGACAAGACCGGCGCGGCCCCGTGGTGCGCGGGCTTCGGATCCGACGCGGCCACCGGATGGCCCGGCACCGACTGGATCGAGGACCTCGTCCTGCGCCAGGCCGGCCCGGACGTGTACGACCAGTGGGTCGCGAACGAGGTGCCGTTCACCGATCCGCAGATCCAGAGCGCGTTCGACGAGACCGCGAAGATCCTGCTCGACCCCGAGTACGTCAACGCCGGCTTCGGCGATGTCGCCTCGATCGGCACGGTGCCCTTCGGCGACGTCGCGACGGCGCTGGTCGAAGGCGACTGCCTGCTGACCCACCAGGCCTCGTTCCTGGACGGCTTCATCGTGGAGGCCGGCGGCGAGGTCGCCGAGGACGGCGACGTCTGGGCGTTCATGCTGCCGCCGTACGACGCGAGCGCCGAGGGCGAGGTCGTCACCGGCGGCGGCGAGATCGTCGGCGCGTTCAGCGACGACGAGGCCGTGGTCAAGGTGCAGGAGTACCTCTCCAGCCCCGAGTGGGCGAACTCCCGCGTCTCGCTCGGCGGCGTGATCAGCGCCAACAAGGGCCTCGACCCGGAGAACGCGCAGAGCGCCATCCTGCAGGAGGCCATCGGGATCCTGCAGAACGAGGAGACCACGTTCCGCTTCGACGGCTCCGACCTGATGCCGTCGGTCGTCGGCGCGGGCTCCTTCTGGCAGGGCATGCGCGACTGGGTGAACGGCACGCCGACGCCGCAGGTGCTCGAGCAGATCGAATCCGGCTGGCCGGCCGAGTAGCAGCCGACCATGGCGTCCTTCCTCGAATGGCTGAGCACGCTGTCGCCGTGGCTCGAGATCCCGATCATCATCGGGGTGTTCGTCGCCGCGGTCGCCGTCCTGCTGTTCTTCATCGAGATCGCGCCGCGCGCGGGCCGGATGTACACGCTCATCCGGCTCGCCGCGTGCGTTCTCCTGCCGCTGCTGGTGATGTGGCTCCTGCAGTCGTACTCGTGGGCGATCGCGGCCGCGGGCGTGCTCGGCGCGCTCTTCTTCTGGCTCGACCTGCGCTCGCGCGGCGGAGCCGGATCGCTGTTCCAGCTGTTCGGGTTCCTGGCGCCGGCCCTGATCCTGCTGCTCGTGGGACTCGTGTTCCCCGTGATCCAGACGTTCGTCCAGTCGATGCTGAACTCCCGGGGCACGACCTTCGTGGGCATCGACAACTTCGTCTGGATCTTCACGCAGCCGCAGGGCATCCGGACGATCGTGAACACGATCATCTGGGTGCTGATCGCGCCGATCGTCTCCACCGTGATCGGGCTCGTGTACGCGTACTTCATCGACAAGACGCGGGGTGAGAAGGTCTACAAGATCCTCGTGTTCCTGCCGATGGCGATCTCGTTCGTGGGCGCGTCGATCATCTGGCGCTTCATGTACACGTCCCGCCCGGCCGACGCCGAGCAGATCGGCTTCGTGAACCAGATCCTGGTCTGGCTCGGGGGCAGCCCCGTGCCGTTCCTGCAGGTGGAGCCGTGGAACACGCTGTTCCTGATCATCGTGTTCGTCTGGATCTACACGGGCTTCGCGATGGTCGTGCTGTCCGCCGCGATCAAGGGCGTGCCGAACGAGCAGCTGGAGGCCGCCGAGCTCGACGGCGCGAACGCCTACGAGCGGTTCATGAACGTCGTGGTGCCCGGCATCCGGCCCTCGCTCATCGTGGTCCTCACGACGATCGCGATCGCGTCGATGAAGATCTTCGACATCGTCCGCACCATGACCGCGGGCGCGAACGACACGTCGGTGATCGCGAACGAGATGTACCAGCAGTTCCGCAGCTTCGAGCCCGGGCGCTCGGCGGCGTACGCCGTCATCCTGTTCATCCTCGTGCTGCCGCTGGTCATCTACAACGCCAGACAGCTGCGCGCTCAGAGGGAGGTGCGCTGATGGCCGCCACAGAGGAGATCGTGGCGTCGACGCAGGCGGTCACGACGGCCCGGCCGTCACAGAAGCCCGTGCTCGGCGACACCAAGCGGCGGCTGACCTCGCCGTGGGCGACGATCGCCGCCCTCGTGATCGCCGCGATCTGGACGATCCCGACGTTCGGCGTGCTCGTGTCGTCGTTCCGGCCGCGCACGCAGATCGAGCGGACCGGGTGGTGGACCGCCCTGCAGAACTGGGGCTGGACCGCCGACAACTACATCGAGGCGCTCAGCACGAGCACCGGCGGCCTGACGTTGCTCGGCGCGTTCGTGAACTCGTTCGCGATCACGCTGCCGGCGGCGATCATCCCGCTGATCATCGCGACCCTGGCGGCGTACGGCTTCGCCTGGGTCGAGTTCCGCGGTCGGAACCTGCTGTTCGTGCTGGTGTTCGCGCTGCAGATCGTGCCGATCCAGATGGCGTTCATCCCGCTGCTGCAGCTGTTCTCGCGCGGCGAGCTGTTCGGGTTCCCGGTGATCCAGGCGTTCGGATCGGCCGGCTACGCGCAGGTCTGGGTCGCGCACACGATCTTCGGCCTGCCGCTGGCGATCTTCCTGCTGCACAACTTCATCTCGCAGATCCCGGGCGAGGTGATCGAGGCGGCGCGCGTGGACGGGGCGGGGCACGGTCAGATCTTCTTCCGGATCGTGCTGCCGCTGAGCATGCCGGCCATCGCATCGTTCGCGATCTTCCAGTTCCTCTGGGTCTGGAACGACCTGCTCGTCGCGCTGATCTTCGCGGACGGCAACGTCGCGCCGATCACGAAGCTGCTGGCGCAGATGTCCGGATCGCGCGGCGAGGACTGGCACCTGCTGACGGCCGGCGCGTTCATCGCGATCATCGTGCCGCTGCTGGTGTTCCTGTTCCTGCAGCGCTACTTCGTGCGCGGCCTGCTGGCAGGCTCCGCGAAGGGCTGAAACCGCCGCCCGCGGCTGGGGATCCGTCCTCAGCCGCAGGCGAGGCGGGTCTGCACCGACTCCAGGGCCTGGATCTCGCGCTGCTGCGACTCCGCCATGCCGCCCGCGGTGCGGGCGACGCGGGGGTCGCTGCCGAGACGCTGGACGGCGTCGACCATCTCGAGCGCGCCGGCGTGGTGGCGGATCATCAGATCGGTGAAGAGGCAGTCCCGCTCGGTGCCGGTCGCGGTGCGCAGGGCGGCGAGATCCGCGTCGCCGGCCATGCCCATCGCGGCGCGCAGCTCGTCCTCGGTCGCGGGCTCCGCGCCCGATCCGCCGTGATCGTGCCCGCCGTCCGCGGACATCCACTGCATGATCGGATCCGAGCCGCGCTGCGGCACACCCCAGTCCTCGATCCAGTCGAACATCTGGCCCGACTGCTGCGACTGTGCCGTGGCGATGTCGTACGAGATGAGACGGAGCTCGTCGTCGTCCGTCGCGCGGTACTGGATCATCGCCATCTCGACGGCCTGCGCGTGATGCATCTGCATGTCGCGCGCGAAGCCGATGTCGGCGGCGTTCGGCCCGGACGGCGCCTGCCCGAACGTGGAGAAGCGGCCGACCGCGAACGCGAGACCGGCGACGAGCACCACCGCGAGGGCGGCCAGCGCCCATGCCGGCGGGCGTCCGGAACGCTCCTCGTCAGCCACGGATCAGAGCTTGCCGGGGCCCTCGATGCCCGTGCACGAGGCGCCGAGCTCGGGCGCGGTGCCGCCCTGCCAGTACTCCTCGATGAACTGGGCGATGCGGGGGTCGTCCACGGAGTCGACCTTGAGCTGGTGCTCCCAGGCGCTCACCGCGATCGGGGTGTCCATCCCCGGGTACGGCGACACGAGCGCGTACGTGCGCGGCGCGAGGGCGCGCAGGGCGTCGAGGTCTCCGCCCGTGATCTGCTCGGGGTCGTACGTGATCCATACCGCGCCGTGCTCGAGCGCGTGCACCGCGTTCTCGTTCTGCTGGGGCTGGTCGTAGATGCCGCAGCTCAGCCACGCGCTGTTGTGCGGTCCGCCGGCGGGCGGGGTCTGCTCGTACTCCACGACGCCCTCGACGTGGTCCGACTCGAGCTCGAACGTCTGAACGCCCTCGATCTCGGCGCCCTCGCTGCCCGCGGTGTAGGTCTTGGGGGCGAATACGATCGACGCGATCACGATCGCGGCCACGGCGAGCACCGCGACGCCGCCGAGGACCCACCAGAGCAGCTTGCCGCGCTGTCGCTTCTTCAGCTGGCGCTGGTACTCGGCGAGCTTCTCCTGCCGCTTCGCCTCGCGCTGCTGCTTGACGGTCTGCTCGATATGGGCCTGGCGCGCAGGATTGCCGGACTGCTTCTGAGGGGACACGCCCCAATCCTATTCGCGAGCATGCAGGGAGTCGTGTACGCGACCTCCGAGATCCCTATGACCGCGTAGGATCTGAGGCTTCCGATCGGCGCGCGACGCCGGCACTCGAGAGGCGGACCCGGATGGACGCGCGGCGCGAGCGCCGGACCTGGCTGTGGTGGGGAATCGGCCTGCTCGCGGCGGGCCTTGCGCTCGGCGCCGCGCTGCTGCTCCCGGGCGCCGATCCGACCGCGTTCGACCTGTGGTGGGACGGCGTGCTCTCGGCGACGCCCGACGGCCCCGCGCTGCAGCTGTCGCTGTTCATGGACGCGGTCGGCGGGGGGCGGATCGCCACGCTCTGGCTGCCCCTGTTCCTCGTCGCGGTCCTGCTCGCGGCGAGACGACCCTGGGCCGCCGGATACGTCGTGGTCGCCTCCCTCGCGAGCGCGGGCGTCGTGCAGATCCTGAAGCACGTGCTGGGCCGTGCGCGCCCCGAGGACATCCTCGTGACGGTGGACGTCGGATCCTTCCCGTCGGGGCACGTCGCGAACGCCGCGACGCTCACGCTCGCGCTGTGGATCGTGCTGCCGCGCGCGTGGGTCGCCGCGCTCGCCGCGTGCTGGATCGCGCTCATGGCGTTCGCGCGCACCTACCTCTCGGCGCACTGGCTCACGGACACGGCCGGCGGGGCGCTCATCGGAGCGGGCGTCGCGCTGCTGGTCGCCGTCGCGTTCGCGCGCGGCCTGCGCGCCGAAGGGCGCGTGCGGCGACCGCGCCGTCGGCCCTGACCGGCGCGGATGGCCGTCGCTAGGCTGACAGCCATGAGCGCCGAGAAGGACCCCGCCGTCGTGGCCGCCGAGGCCGAGCTCGCCCGCCTGCAGGCCGAGGCGGAGGCCGCGGAGGCGGCGCTCCGCGCGGCGGAGGCGAAGGCGCGTCTGGCGGCGGCGCAGGCCGCCGCGGCCCAGGAGGCGGCGGGCGCTGCTGGCGCCGACCCGCAGACCGCCCCGGCCGATCCGGAGCCCGGGGTCGATGCCCAGGTGCCGGCCGCCGAGGCGCCGGCACCCGCCCCGCCCGCCGAGCCTGCGACCACGGCGTCGGCCGGGCCGCTGGACGCGGATGCCGTGCGCGCGATCGCGACGGGCTACGCGTTCGAGGGGGAGACACTCGACCTCGGCGCCCTCGTGAACGGCGATCCGGTGGCGGAGGCGCAGATCCGGATCCCGCTGGGCATGCTGAACCGCCACGGCCTCGTGGCAGGGGCGACCGGCACGGGCAAGACGCGCACGCTGCAGGGCCTCGCCGAGCAGCTCGCGGCCAAGGGCGTGCCGGTGTTCGCGGCGGACATCAAGGGCGACCTGTCGGGCATGGCGACGCCCGGCGAGCCGAGCGACAAGCTGCTCGCGCGCACCCGCGGCATCGGCCAGGACTGGACGCCCGCCGCCGCGGCGGTCGAGTACTTCGCGCTCGGCGGGCTCGGCAAGGGCGTGCCGGTGCGCGCGACCGTCACGGGCTTCGGCCCGCTGCTGCTGTCGAAGGTGCTCGGCCTGAACGACACGCAGGAGTCGAGCCTCGGGCTCGTCTTCCACTACGCCGACAAGAACGGCCTGCCGCTGGTCGACCTCGAGGATCTGCGCGCCGTGCTGATGTACCTCACGAGCGACGAGGGCAAGCCCGAGCTCAAGGAGCTCGGCGGCCTCTCGAGCGCGACCGCGGGGGTCATCCTGCGCGAGCTCATCACGTTCGCCGAGGGCGGCGCCGACGTCTTCTTCGGCGAGCCCGAGTTCGACGTGGCCGACTTTCTCCGCCACGCCGGCGACGGTCGCGGCATCGTGTCGCTGCTCGAGGTGCCGGGCGTCGCGAACCGGCCCGAGCTGTACTCGACGTTCCTGATGTACCTGCTCGCCGAGCTGTTCGAGATCCTGCCCGAGGTCGGCGACCCCGACAAGCCGAAGCTCGTCTTCTTCTTCGACGAGGCGCACCTGCTGTTCAACAGCGCGTCGAGCGACTTCCTGGCCGCGATCACCCAGACCGTTCGGCTGATCCGCTCGAAGGGCGTGGGCGTCTTCTTCGTCACCCAGACGCCCAAGGACGTGCACGAGGACGTGCTCGCCCAGCTCGGCTCGCGCGTGCAGCACCAGCTGCGCGCGTTCACGCCGGACGACGCGAAGGCGCTGCGCGCCACGGTCGGCACCTACCCGCGGTCGGGCTACGACCTCGAGCGCGTGCTGCAGGAGCTCGGCACGGGCGAGGCGATCGTCACGGTGATGAGCGAGAAGGGCGCCCCGACGCCCGTCGCGTGGACCCGCGTGCGGGCCCCGCAGGGCCTCATGCAGCCGACGCCGGATGCGCAGATCGACGCCGCGATCGCCGCGTCCCCCCTGCTGCCGCGGTACGGCGAGCGCGTCGATCGCGAGTCGTCGTACGAGATCCTGACGGCGAAGATGAACGCCGCCGAGGCGGCGCAGCGGCAGGCCGAGGCGGACGCGGAGCTCGCGCGCCAGCGCGCCGAGATCGAGAAGGCGGATGCCGCGGCCGAGAAGAAGGCGCGGCAGGAGTACGAGCGGCTCGTGAAGAAGACCTCGGGCGGCGGACGGACGCGCACGTCGTCGCGCGCGGAGAAGTCCACGCTCGAGAAGGTGCTCGGATCGCGCACGACGCAGACCCTGCTCAACGGC
This sequence comes from Microbacterium rhizophilum, assembly GCF_039605615.1. Lineage (NCBI taxonomy): Bacteria > Bacillati > Actinomycetota > Actinomycetes > Micrococcales > Microbacteriaceae > Microbacterium > Microbacterium rhizophilum. Next base: position 322,036 of record NZ_JBCNUN010000003.1, read on the forward strand.
GTGATCCGCGGCATGTTCGGCACCGGTCGCCGCCGCTGAGGGATGCGGCGGCGCTAGACCGGCTCGCCGTCCAGGAAGCGGCCGACGATGCGCGCGGCGGGGCCGCCCTCGATCAGGATGCCGTGCCGGCCGTCCGGGATGACGGCGAGCTCGGCGTCATCGATGCGGTCGTGCAGCAGCCACGCATGGTCCAGCGGTGCGATCGCGTCGGCCGCGCCGTGCACGATGAGCGTGGGGGCGGCGACGGCGTGCAGCTGGTCGAGCGCGTCGTGACGCCGGCTCGCACGGAAGTGCCGGCCGCGGGCGTTGGGATCGCCGGTGATCGCGAGCAGATGCAGGAACCACTCGGGGTGCTTCGTGAAGAACAGCTCGGCGATGCGGGAGCGGTCCCCCGAGCGCAGCGCCTCCTCCACGGCGGGCGTGCGGCCCGAGCCGTGCGCATCGCCGGCGGATGTGGATGCGAGCACCAGTCGGCGCACGCGATCCGGCGCGTCGATCGCGAGCCACTGCGCGACGCGCCCGCCCATCGAATGGCCGACGACGTCGGCGCGGTCGACACCGGCGGCATCCAGGATCGCCACCACGTCCTGAGCGAACATCCGGGTCTCGTACCGGTCGACGGCACCCAGGTCGCTGGCGCCCGTGCCGCGGTGATCGAACACGATCAGGCGCCGCCCGCTGCCGTCCACCCGGGAGTACAGCAGCTCGGCGGCGATGCGCCAGGACACGTGCTCGACGGCCTGGCCGGCGATCAGGATGACCGGATCGCCCTCGCCGGCCGTCCAGTAGGCCAGCGGCGTGCCGTCGGATGCGATGGCCGTGCCGCGTTCAGGGCCGCGGGAGCTTCCCGCGACCATCAGCGCGCGTTGGCAAGCTCGCCGACCGTGCCGAGATCGCGCACCGTTCCATCCGGTGCCGTGACGGAGACGCGATCCGTCGGATCGGTCCACGTGAGGTCGATGGCGAAGACGGCGGTGCCGTCGTCCTCCAGGCGGTAGGGCTGGACCTTGGTCGCGACCAGGATCAAGCTGTCCTTCTCGACGTCCTCGACCGACACGACGAGGCAGGAGTCGCTCTGCGCCCAGGGCCACCAGCCGCCGTCGCATCCCGGGGCCGGCGGCTCGGTCGCGGGCGGAGTGGGGGACACCGTCGGGGTGGGCGTCGGCGTCGGGGTGGGGGACGCGGTCGGCGTGACCGTGGGCGTCGGCGTGGGCTCGGCGAGCAGCAGGGCACGCAGGTCCCAGAGCTCGCTCAGGCGACGGGTCGCGATGCCCTCGCTGTCGTCGACGTACGAGACCTCGATGGTGACGTCGGCGAGCGCCTGGTCCCGCGTCAGCGCGAACACGAGCGTGCCGGCGCCGTCGGCGTCGAGCGTCGTGTGCGCCAGCGCCTCCTGCGAGGCGACCGCGACCGCGAGCGGCACGCCGACGGAGAAGCCGCCGTCGCCGGAGGCGGCGTCGGACACCGCGAACGCCTGCACCTCGCGATCCGGGGACCCCGTGACGCCCAGCACGACGTCGCCGCTCTCGGAGCGCGCGCCCGAGGTCAAGGCCAGCGGGGTCGTCTCGGGTGCGGGCGGCGTGGTCGGCGGCGGCGCGGGGGCCGAGGTCTCGGGCGCCGGGGGCGCAGGCGTCGAGGGGCGCGGCAGCGGCGTGGACTCGGGCGAAGCGGGGTCCTCGGTCGGCTCCGGCGTCGGGGTGCCGTCCGGGGCCGGGGTGCCGTCGATCAGCTCGGGCGAGGCTTCCACCTCGGTGGAGGGAGGCGCCGCGTCGTCGGCGGTGGGCGCGGTGAGCGGCGATCCGCCGCCCGGGAACAGCCCGAGGGAGGCCGCGACCACGATGCCCGCGACCGTCAGCGCGGCCACGCCGGCGGCGATCAGGCCGCCCACGGTCCAGGGCGAGGTCGATCCGCCGCCGTTCCCGCCGGCTGCTCCCGCGGTGGCGCCACCGGCCGCGACCACGGCGCCCTCGACGACGCTCGACGGCATGGCGGCCAGCGCGACGGCCGCGACGTCGTCGCGCTGCAGCGCGGCGAGGTACGAGGCGGTCGCGGCGACGCCGATCGTGACGGGAAGCAGCACGAGCGCCAGCCGGCTCCCGACCTCCTGCGCCTCGCCGGCGACGGTCGTGCATCGGGTGCAGTCGGCGAGGTGGGCGTCGAGCCGGCTCTGGTTGCGGGCACCGAGGTTGCCGCGCGTGTGCGCTCCGAGGTGCTCGATCGCCCAGCGGCACTCCGAGCCCTCGACGGACGCGTTCAGGTGGGCCTGGATCCATGCCTCGCGGAGGCCCTCGCGGGCGCGCGACGACAGCTGAGCCACGGCGACGGGCGTCATCCCTAGCAGTGGGGCGATCTGCGCGGGGCCCCGCTGCTCGATCTCCGTGTACCAGAGCACCTCCTGCCAGCGCGTGGGCAGGCTGCGGAACGCGGTGTGCGTCAGGTCGCGGTCGACCGCGGAGTCCGCGGCCTCATCCGTCGTCTCGGGATCCGCGAGCGTGTCGAGTTCGTCGATCGCGGTATCGCGCGAGGCGCGTCCCCACGCCGCAGCCGTGTTGCGGATCGCGGTGAACAGATAGGCGCGGAACGATCCGCTCGGTCCGCCGCCGCGGCGGATCGCCTGGAAGATGCGGACGTAGGCCTCCTGCACCAGATCGTCCGGATCGATCGTGCTCGAGACCGCCCGGGCGACGACCACGCCGGAGCGGTAGTGGCGGCGCCACAGCTCGCCGAAGGCCCCGGTGTCGCCCGAGCGCGAACGCAGCACGAGGTCGGCGTCGGGCGCCGCCTCGGGAGCGTCGGGGAACTGGTGCACGGTCATCTCACTCATTGTCTCTGTTCGCGAGGTCAGGACGCCACTGACAGACCCGCCTTTCGGGTGATTCTGCGCTGTGAGCGAGTTGTCTGAGCGTCATCGAGGAATCCGGCGGAACCGGCGTCATAGATCCGGTCCCGCCGCGTCTCATGGGCGAGAGCGCGCATGGGGCTCGGGAGCATCTCGGGGGAGGGGCTCCCGGGGCCCTTGCGCTCTCCGGCGTCAGGTCGGCAGGCGGTCAGCCGAGGAGCCCGTCCAGCACACCGTGGCCGCCGCCTACGGAGACGCCCAGGCCGATCCCGCCGACCTTCAGGCCGAGCTCCACGCCGGCCTTCCCCTCGGCCTCGACTTCGACGAGCGCGCCGGCCGCGCCCTCGTCCGTCGTGGCGTCCGCATCGCGTCCGGCGTCGCCGCGTCCCGCCGTGACATCCACCCGGCCGACGCTCGGCACCTCCACGCGAGCCGAAGCGCCCTTGCCGGCCGTCACCTCGGCCTGCGCGCCACCCGGGGCCTTCACGCTCACGGTCGCGCCGCCACCCGCCTTCACCTCGGCCTCGCCCAGGCCGGGGACGTCGACGCGCCCGGCGGCGCCCTTGTCGTCGACCGACGCGGAGACCGCCGGAGCGACCGGGGCGGACGCCGGGGGCGGCGTCGCACGAGCGGCGGCGGGGGTGGAGACGCGTGCGTTCGAAGCCGCGGTCGGTGCACCCTCGGGCAAGTCGGCCGCGCCGCCCCTGCCGGAGGTCGGCGTGCCCGGCGCCGGATCGCCGAGCGCCGGGATCGCCGCGGGATCCGCGGGCGAGGACACCGGACCCGCGGACGGCTGGGAAGCGGGCCGCACATCCGCGTCGCTCGGGGCATCCGCCGGCGCGGCGACCGCCGCCGGGGTCTCGGCCGTCGTGGCGGCATCGGCCGGCGCGGTGGTCGGCACGATCGTCACAGCCAGCAGCGCTCCGGCCAGTCCCGCGGAGGTCACGCCGGTGCCGACCAGGCCGCCCAGCGAGAACGTCCCCGCCGACACCGCCGTGCCGCCCGCTGCGGCACCGCCCGCCGCCGCGCCCGACGGCATGGCCGCGAGCGCCACGACCGCGGCGCCGCCGCGCTCGAGCGAGGCGAGGTAGGACGCGGTGGCCGTGACGCCGATCGCGAGCGGCAGCAGCGCGAGGGCGAGCCGGCTGCCGACCTCCTGCGCCTCGGTCGCCAGCAGCGCGCAGCGGCCGCAGTCCTCGAGGTGCGCCTCGATGCGCGCGCGATTGCGGCCGGCCAGGTTGCCGCGGGCGTGGGCGCCCAGGTGCTCGACCGTCCAGCGGCACTCCGATCCGTCGCCGAGCGCGGTGATATGCACCTGGATCCACGCCTCGCGCAGGCCCTCGCGTGCGCGGAACGCGAGCTGCTTGACCGCGCCCGCCTTCATCCCGAGCCGGGAGGCGGCCTCGCCATGGCCGAGCCCCTCGACCTCGGTGTACCAGAGCACCTCCTGCCAGCGGGTCGGCAGGCTGCGGAACGCCCGGTGGGTGAGGCCGCGGTCCAGCTCCTCGAGCCGCGCCTCGTCGGTGGAGGCCGGATCCGCGAGCGTGTCGAGCTCGTCGATCGCCGACTCGCGGCGGCCGCGTCCCCACGACGCCGCGGTGTTGCGGATCGCGGTGAACAGGTATGCGCGGAACGCGCCGGTGGGTCCGCCGCCTCGCCGGATCGCCTGGAAGATGCGCGTGAACGCCTCCTGCACGAGGTCATCCGGATCGATGCTCGACGTCACCGAACGGGCGACGGCGATCCCGGCGGCATGATGGCGGCGCCACAGCTCTCCGTACGCGCGTGCGTCGCCCGAGCGGGAGCGCAGCACCAGATCGGCGTCGGTGGCGGTCGGGTCGTCGGCGGCTTCGGACACGTCGGGTCTCGCTTCGGGGGAGCGGCGGTGAGGCGCGAGGGGATTCGCATCGACTCGGATCGGTCGGGTCCGATCTCGGTACCACCATTGTGGGGGTACGCACCATCTCCCGCGAGCGGTGCCCGGGCAGCGGACGGACGCGGTGTGCAGACTGCCGCAGGGCTCCGTCGCCCTGCCGCCCGGAGCGGCACCCTGTAGACTCGCGGTGTCGCGACTGGCGTTGAGGTGGGCCACCACCGGGAAGCGACCGAGACGGCATTCGACCGCACGCCTGGGCCGATGCGAGATACCCATCCCGAACGTCGTCTGGAGATCGCCATGACCGATCCGCTGTTCAACGCCCCCCTCGCCGAGGTCGATCCGGAGATCGCGCAGGTGCTGCAGCGCGAGCTCGACCGCCAGCGCGGGTTCCTCGAGATGATCGCGTCCGAGAACTTCGTGCCGGTCTCGGTGCTCGAGTCCCAGGGCTCGGTGCTCACCAACAAGTACGCCGAGGGCTACCCGGGCCGCCGCTACTACGGCGGCTGCGAGGAGGTCGACGTCGCGGAGGAGCTCGCGATCGAGCGCGCCAAGGCGCTGTTCGGGGCGAAGTTCGCGAACGTCCAGCCGCACTCGGGCGCCTCGGCCAACGCCGCCGTGCTGCACGCGATCGCGCGCCCCGGCGACACGATCCTGGGACTGTCGCTCGACCACGGCGGCCACCTCACGCACGGCATGAAGATCAACTTCTCGGGCCGCCTGTACGACATCGTCGCGTACGGCGTGGACGCCGAGACCTCGCTCGTCGACATGGACGAGGTGCGTCGCCTCGCCGTCGAGCACAAGCCGAAGGTCATCATCGCCGGCTGGTCCGCCTACCCCCGACAGCTCGACTTCGCCGCCTTCCGCGCGATCGCCGACGAGGTCGGCGCGCTGCTGTGGGTCGATATGGCGCACTTCGCGGGGCTCGTGGCCGCGGGCCTGCACCCGAACCCCGTGCCGCACGCGCACGTCGTGTCGTCGACCGTGCACAAGACGATCGGCGGCCCGCGCTCGGGCTTCATCCTGTCCGACGACGCCGAGATCGCGAAGAAGATCAACTCCGCGGTGTTCCCGGGTCAGCAGGGCGGCCCGCTCATGCACGTGATCGCGGCCAAGGCGACCGCCTTCAAGCTCGCCGCGACCGACGCGTTCAGGGACCGCCAGGAGCGCACGCTGCGCGGCGCGCGGATCCTCGCCGAGCGCCTCTCCCGGCAGGATGTGGCGGACGCCGGCATCGCGATCCGCTCGGGCGGCACCGACGTGCACCTCGTGCTCGTCGACCTGCGCGACGCGGCGATCGACGGCAAGCAGGCCGAGGACCTCTTGCACGAGATCCGCATCACCGTCAACCGCAACTCGGTGCCGAACGACCCGCGCCCGCCCATGACGACGTCGGGCCTGCGCATCGGCACACCCGCGCTCGCGACGCGCGGCTTCGGCGACGAGGAGTTCACCGAGGTGGCCGATGTGATCGCGCTCGCCCTGCAGCCGCGCGCGGACATCCCGGCCCTGCGTGAGCGGGTGGCCCGCCTGGCGGAATCCTTCCCGCTGTACCCCGGCCTCTGATCGGTAGGCTCCGGATCATGCCTGCAGAGAAGCTGGATGGGGTCGCCACCGCGAAGGCGATCAAGGACGAACTGGCGCAGCGGATCGCCGCGCTCAAGGAGAAGGGCGTCACGCCCGGCATCGCGACGGTGCTGGTGGGCGCCGACCCGGCGTCGCAGCTGTACGTCGGGATGAAGCACAAGCAGTCCGAGGCGATCGGGATGAACTCGATCCAGCGGGAGCTGCCCGCCGACGCGACGCAGGAGCAGGTCGAGGAGCTGATCGACGCGCTCAACGCCGACCCGACGTGCCACGGCTACATCGTGCAGCTGCCGCTGCCGAAGCATCTGGACACCGACGCGATCCTCGAGCGCATCGACCCCGCGAAGGACGCCGACGGCCTGCACCCGACGAATCTCGGCCGCCTCGTGCTGAACGTCAACGAGCCGATCGCGACACCGCTGCCGTGCACGCCCCGGGGAGTGATCGAGCTGCTCACGCGCAACGGGTACGACCTGAAGGGCAAGCACGTCGTGGTGGTCGGCCGTGGCGTCACGATCGGTCGCCCGATGGGCCTGCTGCTCACGCGCCGCGACGTCAACGCCACCGTGACGCAGGTGCACACGGGCACGCCGGACATGGGGCCGTACCTGCGCCAGGCCGACGTGATCGTCGCCGGCGCGGGCGTGAAGCACCTGATCACGGCCGCGGACGTCAAGCCGGGAGCCGCCGTGCTGGATGTCGGCGTGACGCGGGAGCAGGATCCCGAGACAGGCAGGTCGAAGGTCTACGGCGACGTGCATCCGGATGTCGCGGACGTCGCGGGCTTCCTGTCGCCGAACCCGGGCGGCGTCGGCCCGATGACCGTCGCGCTGCTGATGACCAACGTGGTCGAGGCGGCGGAGCGCTCGATCGCCTAGCGCGCGGTCTGTTCGCGCGCTCCGCGCGCCGGCTGCACGACGCAGGACGCGGATCCGGATTCCGCCGCGGCACGCCGACGCCAGCCTCGGCCGTCACATTCGCTCCTGCGTTGTGCAGCCGGAGGCGGGGGCTACGCGTCCTGGTGGCGGTCGAGGAACTCGTAGACCGCGGTCTCGTCCACGCCCGGGAAGGCGCCGCGGGGGAGCGGCGCGAACATGTGGGTGTGCACGCGCGCGCTCGGCCAGGCGCGGCCCTTCCAGCGATCCGACTGATCCGAGGGCGCGCGCCGGCAGCAGCTCTCGTCGGGGCAGGTGGAGATCTCGCGGTTCTGCGTCTCACGGCCGCGCCACCACTTCGCGTCGTCGAAGCGCACGCCCACGGTGATCGAGAATCCGCCGCGATCGCTCGTGCCGGTCTGCGTCGAGCACCAGAACGTGCCCGTGGGGGTGTCCGTGTACTGGTAGTGCTCGGTCGTGCGGTTCTGCTGGTCGAACGCGTCGCGCGCGGCGAACTTCCGGCACACGATCTGGCCCTCCACGGATCCGGTCACGTCCTCGGGCAGCGGCAGGCCGTCGTTCTCGTACACGCGCTCGATCTGCCCGGCCTCGCCCACGCGCAGGAAGTGCAGCGGCATGCCCATGTGGTGGGTCATCAGGTTGGTCATGCGCATCGCGGCGGCCTCGTGCGTCACGCCGAATGCGTCGCGGAAGTCCTCGACCGCGAGGTTGCGGTCCCTCTTCGCCTGCTGCAGGAACGCGACGGAGCCGCTCTGCGGCATGAGGCAGCACGCCGCGTAGTAGTTGATCTCGAGCCGCTGCTGCAGGAAGTCGGCGTACGAGGTGGGCGGCTTGTGCCCGAGCAGGCGGTGGGCCATGGCCTGCAGCGCCATCGAGCGCAGGCCGTGGCCGCCGGGGATCGAGGCGGGCGGGAGATAGATCCGGCCGTTCTCGAGGTCGGTGATGGATCGGGTCGACGGCGGCAGATCGTTCGCGTAGATCAGGGAGAAGCCGAGCTGCTCGGCCATGATGCTCACGGAGCGGTGCGTCAGCGCGCCCTGCGTGTGGCCGGCGGCGCGCAGCTGCTTCTCGGCCAGCTGCTCGAGCTCGGGCAGGTAGTTGTCGAGGCTGCGCATCCGCAGGCGCAGCTCGGTGTTGGCGCGGCGGGCCTCCTCGGGGGTCGCGATCGCCTCGCTCTCGCGGCGCTGCAGCTCGCGGTGCAGGCCCAGGACCGACTCGATCGTCTCGTCCGAGAGCGTCTTCGTCACCTTGATCGGCGCGATCCCGAGGCTGCGGAACACCGAGCTCGACTGCACCCGCTCGAGCTCGATCTCGAGCGCCGCGCGCCGGTTCGGCGGCTCGCCCGAGATGAGGTCCGTGACGCTCGCGTGCGTGGCCGCGGCGATCGACTGCAGAAGCGAGAGCTTGGGCTCGCGCTTGCCGTTCTCGATCAGGCTGAGCTGGCTGCCGGCCACACCGACCGCGGCGCCGAGCTCGTCGAGCGTGAAGCCCTGTTGCAGCCGGTAGTGCCGGATGCGGTGCCCGAGGGTCTTCAGCTCGATGCCGGCCTTCTGATCGTCCCGGGGGGTCATTCCTTGATGCTAGCGAAAGAACCGGGATTCTTTTGGCCCTCGCCACCCGAAAACGCCGCGGCCCCGGGGTGATCCTGGGTAAGCCCCCCGCAACTCTCCCCCGGGAAAGACGGTTAGGAACAACGCATGGCCATCATCGAGAGCCCCACCGCCCGCGCGACGTCTCCCTTCGACGCGTTCGGCGCCCAGCCCGCGATCGACGGACCGGGCATGGCCGCCCTCGTCGCCTGGGTCGAGGAGATCGCGGCGCTCACGCAGCCGGATCGGATCCACTGGGTCGACGGCTCGGCGGAGGAGAACGACGCGCTCCTGGCGCAGATGGTCGCGGACGGCACGCTCATCAAGCTGAACGACGCCAAGCGCCCCGGCTCCTACCTCGCGCGTTCGGACGAAGGCGACGTCGCCCGCCTCGAGTCCCGCACGTTCATCTGCTCCGAGAAGCAGGAAGACGCCGGACCCACGAACAACTGGGCCGAGCCCGCGGAGATGCGCGCCACGCTGCGCCCGCTGTTCGAGGGCTCCATGCGGGGTCGCACGATGTTCGTCGTGCCCTTCTCGATGGGCAAGGTCGGGGGGCCGATCTCGCAGCTCGGCGTGCAGCTCACCGACAGCCCCTACGCCGTCGCCTCGATCGAGGTCATGACGCGCGTCGGCGCGGAGGTCACGGAGCTCATCGCACAGGGCACGCCGTGGGTGCGGACGGTCCACTCGGTGGGATCGCCGCTGCACGACGGCGCCGAGGACGTCGCGTGGCCCAGCAACGGCGAGAAGTACATCGTCCACTTCCCCGACACGCTCGAGGTCTGGTCGTTCGGCTCCGGATACGGCGGCAACGCGATCCTGGCGAAGAAGTGCTACGCCCTGCGCATCGCCTCGGTGCTCGGCCGCGACCAGGGCTGGATGGCCGAGCACATGCTCCTCATCCGCGTGATCGACCCCAAGGGGCAGGCGTACCACGTGGCCGCCGCGTTCCCGTCGGCCTGCGGCAAGACCAACCTCGCGATGCTGCGCCCCACCATCCCCGGCTGGACGGTCGAGACCCTCGGCGACGACATCACCTGGATCCGACCCGGGGAGGACGGGCGCCTGTACGCCATCAACCCCGAGGCCGGCTTCTTCGGCGTCGCCCCCGGCACGGGCGAGTCGACCAACGTCACGGCGGTCGAGACGCTCTGGGGCAACGTCCTGTTCACGAACGTCGCGCTCACGGACGACGGCGACGTGTGGTGGGAGGGACTCACGGACGAGGCGCCCGCGCACCTCATCGACTGGCGCGGCGAGGACTGGACGCCCGACGCGGACCGTCCCGCCGCCCATCCCAACTCGCGCTTCACCGTCTCCGCCGCCCAGGCGCCGTCCATCGCGGACGACTGGGAGGAGGCCGTGCCGCTCGACGTCATCCTGTTCGGCGGCCGCCGCGCGACCAACGTGCCGCTCGTCGTCGAGGCGTTCAACTGGGAGCACGGCGTGTTCCTCGGCTCGAACATCTCTTCCGAGCGCACCGCCGCCGCCGAGGGCAAGGTCGGCGAGCTGCGCCGCGACCCGTTCGCCATGATGCCCTTCTGCGGCTACAACATGGCCGACTACTTCGCGCACTGGCTCGAGATGGGCGACCTCGCCGAGCACCTGCCGAAGGTGTACCAGGTGAACTGGTTCCGCCGCGGCGCCGACGGCCGCTTCCTGTGGCCCGGGTTCGGCGACAACTCGCGCGTGATCGACTGGATCATCCGCCGCCTGCAGGGGGAGACGGAGGCCGTCGTGACCCCGATCGGCCTCGTGCCCGCGCCCGGCTCGCTGAACCTGGACGGCATCGAGGTGCCGCAGCAGGACCTCGACGAGCTCTTCGCGATCGACGCCGACGCGTGGCTCGAGGAGGCGGATCTGACCGAGGAGTTCTACGACCTCTTCGGCGACCGCACCCCGGCCGAGCTGCGCGCGCAGCTGGACGCGCTGCGCGATCGGCTGCGCTCATGATGCGCCCGTAGGGCGCCCACAGACCGCGAAGGACGGACCGCACTCGGTCCTTCGCCCGCGAACGATCCGGATCAGCGCCGCACACGCCCCGGTCGAACGCGACACAGAAACGGCCCGCCCCTGTCTTCCGATCCGGGGGCGGGCCGTTCATCTCCTCTCCTTCGTTTCGCACGCTGTGGGCCCGCAGGCGACGCCCTGGCGAGCGAGGGCGCTGTCGCTGCGCTCAACGCTCGCTTCGCTCGCACAGGTCTCTTCAGACGCGCTTCGCCCCCGTGGCGCGGCCGCGCCCTGCACGATGGGGGTCGGATCGGTGAGGCCCCGACTGTGACAGGCTCGGAGAGGCGCGATCGGCGACGGAGCCGACGCCGAGGAGGACACGGATGACCGAGCGCACCGCCGTCGCGATCGTGGGAGCGGGGCCCGCGGGGCTCCTGCTCTCGCACCTGCTGGACGCGGAGGGCATCGCGTCGATCGTGATCGACAGCCGGTCGCGCGAGGAGATCGAGACGACGATCCGCGCGGGCATCCTCGAACAGGGGACCGTCGAGATCCTGGACTCCACGGGCGCGTCGGATCGGGTGCGCACCGCCGGTGTTCGTCACGACGGCATCGAGCTGCGCTTCGACGGCGAGGGGCACCGCATCGACTTCGCCTCGACCGTCGGACGCGGCGTGTGGCTGTACCCGCAGCACGAGGTGCTGAAGGATCTGATCGCCGCACGCCTGGCCGCGGGGCAGGATCTGCGCTTCGGAGTCGGCGCGGTGGCGGTCGAGGATGTCGAGACCGACCGTCCTCGGGTGATCGCGACCGGACCGGATGGCGAGCGGATCGAGATCGAGGCGGACGTCGTCGTCGGGGCCGACGGATCGCGGGGTGCGACGCGCGAGGTCGTGACCGGATCGCATGGGGGCTTCTATCGCGAGTACCCGTTCGCGTGGTTCGGTGTGCTGTGCGAGGCGCCGCCGTCCGCCGACGAGCTCATCTACAGCAGCTCTCCCGACGGGTTCGCGTTGATCAGCCAGCGCAGCGCGACCGTGCAGCGGATGTACTTCCAGTGCGACCCCGAGGAGGACCCGGAGCGATTCTCCGAGCGCGAGCTCTGGGACATCCTGCAGGCGCGTGTGCCGGGCACCACGCTGCGGGAGGGGCGCATCTTCCAGCGCGATGTGCTGCGGTTCCGCAGCTTCGTGGCGCACGAGCTGCGCCGCGGCCGCGCCGTGCTCGTGGGCGACGCGGCGCACACCGTGCCGCCGACCGGGGCGAAGGGCATGAACCTCGCCGTGGCCGACGTCGTGCTGCTCGCCGACGCGCTGCGCGCCCTGCTGGCCGAGCGGGACGAGCGGCCGCTCGACGCCTATCCGGAGCGGGCGCTGAAGCGCATCTGGAAGGCCCAGCACTTCTCGTGGTGGATGACGAGCATGCTGCACGTCGCGCCGGACGCGACGGACTTCGACCGCCGCCGCCAGCTCGGCGAGCTGCGCAGCGTGGTGGAGTCCGAACCCGGCCGCGCCTACCTCGCCGAGGCGTACACGGGCTGGCCGCTCGAGCGCTGAGACCGCACCGCCCACGTGAGACTGCAGCGCGCACGCGAGACTGCAGCGCGCACGCGAGACAGCAGCGCGCACGCGAGACTGCAGCGCGCACGCGAGACCGCAGCGCCCACGTGAGACTGCAGCGCGCACGCGAGACAGCAGTGGCGACGTGCGGTCTCGGCGGAGGGATGCGGTCTCGCCGGCGAGGTGCGCAAGGCCGACCTGCGGGCGCGCGGGCAGAAGCCCTGAGTCAGCCCAGGTAGGCGCCCGCCCACGCGCCGATGATGCGCGCGGCGCGCGCCGCGTGGCCCTTGCCCGTGAGGAAGTGATCCGTCGCCTCGAGGTCGATGAAGCTGCGCGGATGGTGCGCGGCGAAGAAGATCTCCTGCGCGTTCCTGATCGGCACCATGGTGTCGTCGGGGGAGTGCAGGATCAGCAGGGGCTTGCGCAGGCGCTCGATCACCTCGGACAGGTCGGTGCGGCGCAGGTCGTCGATGAAGCCGCGGCGCAGCGTGAGCTCGCGCCCGCCGATGCGCCACTCGGCCTCGCCCTGCGCCATCACGAGGTCGACGATGTGCTCGAAGTTGTGCTCGGCGTGCTGCGGCTCGTACGGCGCGCCGACCGTGGCGAGCGCCCGGACGTCTGGGCACTGCTCGGCCGCGGCCAGCACCGCCGCGCCGCCGAACGAGTGGCCGACCAGCAGGGAGACCGGGGTGCCGCGCCCGGCCATCATCCGGGTCGCCGCGATGGTGTCGGCGACCTTCAGCGAGAACGAGCTGTCGGCCCAGTCGCCGCCCGAGTCGCCGAGGCCGAGGTTGTCGAAGCGCAGCATGCCGATGCCGTCGGCCGCGAGCGCCTTCGAGACCCGGGACGCCGCCGGGCTGTCCTTGCCCAGGGTCAGGCCGTGGCTGAACACACCCCAGCCGCGCACCTCTCCCTCGGGGATCTCGAGCACCCCCGCCAGGGTGGGACCCGACGTGGAGGGGAACTGGATCGGCTCACTCGTCATGCCGACCATCGTGCCAGCCGCGCCCGCCGTCGCGCGCGAGGTCAGCCCGTGCGGTCCTCGGTGAGCCCGCCCACCACGCGGTAGCGCGCGGCGATGAACGCGCGGTTCCGCGTCGCCTCGAGCAGCTCGAGATCGAGCCGGCGCGGCAGGATGGGGGCGCCCGCGCCGAGCGTGACCGGGGCGATGTACGCGATCACCTCGTCGAGCAGTCCGGCGTCGGCGAACGCGCCCGCCAGCTCGCCGCCGCCGACGACCCAGAGATCCCTGCCGCCCGCCGCCGCGACCATCTGCTCGTGCACCGCGCGCACGTCGCCCGAGGCGAAGCGGACGTCCGCGCCCTCGAACGGCGGCACGTCCAGGTCGCGCGTCGTCATGACCCAGGCGGGCACCGTGTAGAACCACTGGTCGGGGAAGTGCTCGCGCACCCACGTGTAAGTGGTCGAGCCCATGACGATCGCGCCGATGCCCGCGATGAAGTCGTCGTAGTTCAGCGGCCCGGCCTGATCCTGGTCCTGCCGCAGCAGCCAGTCGAGCGACTGATCCGGATCGGCCAGGAAGCCGTCGAGCGTCGTCGCCGTGTAGTAGAGGAGCTTGGTCACCCGCCCAGTGTGGCGCGGGCCTCGGACATTCAGACCAGCAGCTGGTGCCGCGCGAGGTCGCGGTAGAGGGGGACGCTCGCGACGAGCTCGGAGTGCGTGCCCTGCCCGATCACCTCGCCGCGGTCGAGCACGACGATGCGGTCGCTGTCGATGACCGTCGAGAGGCGGTGCGCGATCACCAGCAGCGTGCGGCCCTCGGCGACCGCGTCGATCGCGTCGCGCATGAGCTGCTCGTTGAGGCCGTCGAGCGACGAGGTCGACTCGTCCAGGAGCAGGATCGGCGGGGCCGCGAGCAGGGCGCGTGCGATCGCGAGTCGCTGGCGCTCGCCGCCCGACAGCATGACGCCGTCCTCGCCGACGGGGGTGTCGACCCCCGTGGGCGAGCGGTCGATCACGCTCCCGAGATTCACGGCGCGCAGCACCCGCTCGCAGTCGGCGTCGGATGCGTCGGGCGACGCGAGGCGCAGGTTGTCGGCGATCGTGCCGGCGAGCGTCGGGGCATCCTGCTCGACGTAGCCGAAGCGCGCGCGCAGCTCGTCGCGCGACAGCTCGCGCACATCCTGTCCGTCGAGCTCGATGCGGCCCGCCGTGGGGTCGTAGAACCGCTCCAGGAGCGACAGGATGGTCGACTTGCCCGCGCCGCTCGGACCGACGAGCGCGACGCGCGCGCCGCGGGGCACGTCGAACGAGACGCCGCGCAGCACGTCGTCGGGCGTGGCCGACTCGTCGAGCGGCACGTGAGCCTCGCGCTCGGCCTGCTCCCGCGCCGCGACGGCGGCCGCGGGGTAGCGGAAGCGCACGTCGCGGAACGCGATCGCCGCGGCGTCGGGCACCGGAGCCGCGGCGCGCGGGGCGCCGTCGGTCGCGGTCTCGTCGGGGAGATCCAGGATCTCCTGGATCCGTCCGAGCGCGCCGAGCGCCTGGCCGACGCTCGCGATCGCGCCGAACGCCGAGGCGAGCGGCATCACCAGCAGGAACAGGAACATCACGAACGTCACGAGACTCGACACCGCCACGGCGCCCGAGGCGACGCGCATGCCGCCGACGCCGAGCACGACGAGCATGGACGCCTGCAGCGCGATCCCGGCGATCGGCACGACGAGCGCCGAGGCCTTCGCGACCTCGACGCCGGCATCGTACGCCTCGGACGCCTTCTCGCTCACCGCCTTCTCCTCGCGCGATGCGGCGCCGGCCGCGCGGATCGTCCGCACGGCGCCGATCGCGCGCTCGATGCCGCTCGTGAGCTCGCCGACGCGCTCCTGCTGGCGGGCGGTGGCGCGGCGCATCCGCCCGCTCAGCGACACGACCGCGACCACGCTGATCCCGAGCACGCCGGCGATCGAGAGCAGCAGGATCGGATCGATCACCAGCATCGCGACGAGCGCGCCCACGAACAGCAGCACGCTGCCGACGCTGTCGGCGAGGCCCTGCGTCAGCACGGCATAGAGCATGGTCGTGTCGGTGCCGACGCGCGAGACCAGGTCGCCCGTGCGCCGAGCGTCGAACTCCGAGATCGGCAGGTGCAGGATGCGGGCGATCAGGCGGCGGCGGCTCGACAGCACGACCGCCGTGCCCGTGCGCTGCAGCAGGAAGTGCTGGTAGGCGCTGATCGCCGACGACACGATCACGAACGCCACGAGCGACCACACCAGCACGCCGAGCGGCTCGCTCGCCTGCACCCGCTCGATCACCTGGCCGATCAGCAGCGGCTGGACGAGCGTCGTCACCGCCGCGAGCACGCTCAGGATCGAGACCCACACGAGCACGCGCTTGTGCTCGAAGATGAACGGCAGCAGCTGCCGGAATGTCGCGCGGGGGCCGTCGTCCCTGCGGGGGCGGGCGAATGGACTGCGGCGGGTGCGGGTGTCGGACACGGTGCTCATTTTCGGCCGAACTTCTTGTGTGCCGCCTGCTTGGTGATCCCGAGCGCCGTCGCGATGGCCTCCCAGGAGTATCCGTGCACGCGGGCGCGGCGCACCTGCGCCTCCTCCTCGCGGCTCAGCTCGCGTCGCTGCTCCGCGATGCGGAACAGTGCGGGGATCGGCTCATCCGGATCGGTCGCCTGGGCGGTCTCGGTCATGACGTCAACTGTAGTTGACGTTCGGGTGCCGGACAAATCGGGCGCGGCGACTCCCGCTCGGTGGAGACCCGTGCGCGACGGGCTCCCGGAGCGTGGGATTCTCGAGACACCCGAGAGGAAGGACGCCGATGTCCGGACTGCCCGCCGACGCCTGGGCGACGCTGCGCGCGCACGCGCGCACCTTCACCCCCGAGGCGATCGCCGAACAGCGCACGCTGCTCGGCGAGATCCTCGGCGACATCCGCGCGCCCCACGTCGAGCGCGACGTGGCGTACGGGGAGGACGAGCGCCAGCGGTTCGACCTGCACGCGCTCGAGCCGCTCGAGCCCGGCGCCGCGCGGCCGATCATCCTGTTCGTGCACGGCGGCGGATTCGTCGGCGGGGACAAGCGCGATCCGGTGCTGCCGTTCTTCGACAACGTCGGCGCATGGGCGGCCGGACTCGGCTGGATCGCCGCGACCATGACGTACCGGCGCGCGCCGGATCACGTCTGGCCGGCCGGCGCGCAGGACGTCGGATCCGCCGTGCGGCGGCTGCGCGAGGACGCGCCGGCGGTCGGCGGGGATCCGGATCGCATCGTGCTGTTCGGTCACTCGGCGGGCGCCGCGCATGTCGCGGGGTACATCGCGGGGCATGGTGGACCGGTCTCCGGAGGCATCGCGGGCGTCGCGCTGCAGTCGGGCATCTACGACCCGGTCACCGCGGACGACGAGATCGCCGCCATGGTCGCGTTGTACTACGGCGACGACCGCGCCGCGCGCTCGCCGCTGGCCGCGCTCGCCGCGTCCCGCCTGCCGCTGTTCATCGGCACGGGCGAGCACGATCCGCTGGCGTTCCAGCGCCAGGCCGCCGCGGCCGTCGTCGCGGTCCTGGCCGAGCGCGGCGCGCTGCCGTTCGCTCACGTCGCGCCGGGCCACAGCCACTTCACGAGCGTGCTGAGCCTCGGCGCGGACGAGACGTTCGGCGCGGTCGTGGCGCGATTCATCCGCCGGGCCCTGGGCGACTCCCCGGCCGCACACGAAGGAGCGCCCGCATGACGGGGAGCACGGCGATCGAGTTCGGCCTCTTCGACTGGGTGGACGCCTCCGGGCGGGACACAGCGACGCACTACGACGAGCGGATCGCGCTCGTTCGCCGGGCGGACGCGAGAGGATTCGGCCGCTATCACGTCGCCGAGCACCACGGCACGCCGCTCGGGCTCGCGTCGTCTCCCGCCGTGTGGCTGGCGGCGGTCGCCCGGGAGACCTCGCGCATCCGCCTCGTGCCGACGACGTTCATCGTGCCGCTGTACGACCCGCTGCGCCTCGTGCAGGAGATCGGCATGCTCGACCAGCTCTCGCACGGCCGGCTCGAGATCGGCATCGGCAAGGGCTCCTCGCCGATCGAGGCCGGCTTCTTCGGCTTCGATCGCGAGGAGATGGCGGAGCGCTACGCCGCCCACACGCCCGCGATCCTCGCGGCGCTGGAGACGGGCGTGTTCACGGACCCGCGCACGGGGGAGCGGACGGAGCTGTTCGTCCGGCCGCGCGCGGTGCCGGAGGTCTGGTACCCGACCGGCAACCCGGATTCGGTCACCCAGGCGGCGTCGCGCGGGCAGAACGCGATCTTCGGCTTCGCGTTCAGGTCGCCGCCGCTGGAGGTGATCCGCGAGCATCGCGAGCTGTACTTCGCCGAGCGGGCGCGGGCGGCGGCGGAGCGCTCGGATGCCGCGACGCCGCGCTTCGGCATCATGCGCCACGTCGTCGTGGCCGACACGGACGACGAGGCCTTCGCCCTCGCGCGCGCCGCGTTCGACGAGCACTTCGACAGCTTCTCGCACCTGTGGCGACGCGCCCAGGCCGGGCAGTACGAGCAGACGCCGGACGTGCACGACCTGGTCGACCGTCACCTGTTCTTCGTGGGATCGGCCGAGACCGTGCGCGAGCAGGTGGCGCACGTGATCGCCCGGACCGGCATCAACTACCTCGCCGGCGCGTTCGCATGGGGCGGTCTCCCGCACGAGGCCGCGCTGCGGTCGCTCGAGCTGTTCGACGAGCACGTCATCCCGGCCGTGACGACAGGGTCGGCCGGGGCCCGCTGATCCGCGAGACCTCGTTCACGCCACGAGACCGCAGCGGAGCGCTGCGGTCTCGTGGCGGCGATGCGGTCTCGTGGATCGCGGGGTCGCCGGGGTGAGGGCGGGCGTCAGTGCGCCATGGCCTTGAGGGCCTCCTCGTCGAGCGTGGCGATCGAGTGGGTGTCCTGGAAGTCGCGGACGCCGTCGATGCCCTGCTCGCGGCCCATGCCCGACTGCTTCACGCCGCCGAACGGCGCGCGCAGGTCGAGGCGGTTGGCGCCGTGGTCGTTGATCCACACGTAGCCGCACTGCAGGCGGGAGCCGATGCGCTGCGCGGTGTCGGGGCTGGAGGTCCAGACCGAGCCGCCCAGGCCCGCCCACGTGTCGTTCGCGGCCGCGATCGCCTCGTCCTCGGAGTCGAACGGGATGATCGGGATCACCGGGCCGAACTGCTCCATCGTCACGACGCGCAGCGAGGGATCCGGATCGATCACGAGTGCCGGGCGCAGGAAGTTGCCGCCCTCCAGCTCGCCGCCGGGCAGCTCACCGTACTCCCGCACCTCGGCGCCGGCGTCCTTCGCCTCCTGGATGATCTCCTCGACGAACGCCTTCTGCGCCGGCTGGTGCAGCGGGCCCATCGTTGTGCCCTCGTCCAGGCCGTAGCCGAGCACGACCTTCTGCAGGCGCGCCTCGAGCGCCGCGACGAGCTCCTCCTGCCGCGAGCGATGCACGTACACGCGCTTGGCGTTCATGCAGATCTGACCCGTGGTGTCGTAGATCGCGCCGAACAGGCGGTCGACGTGCGTGTCGTCGAGCACGGCGTCCTCTGCGATCACCGCCGCGTCGTTGCCGCCCAGCTCGAGCGTCACGCGCGTGAGCGTCTTGGACGCCATCTCCATCATCCGCTTGCCGCCGTTGACGCTGCCGGTGAACGACAGCTTCGCGACATCGGGGTTCTGGATCAGGGCCGACATGTTCTCGTCCTTGCCCGTCACGACGTTCAGCACGCCCGCGGGCAGCTTCGCCGCGACGCGCTGCACCAGCCGCGCGGTGGCGAGCGGCGCGGATGCCGGCGGCTTGACGACGACCGTGTTGCCCGCGAGCAGCGCGTTCGGGAGGGCCGCCCCGAGGATCGCGATGGGCCAGTTGAACGGCACGATGATCGACACGACGCCCAGCGGCGAGTGCTGCACCTGCGTGGTGACCGGGATGCCGGGCGCGGGCGAGAGCGTCGTGCCCTCGTCGACCTGATCGGCGACGCCGAGCGTGACGTTCCAGCGGATCTCGAACACGAGCGCGTCGATCCACGCCTCCATCCGGATCTTGCCGTTCTCCTGCGACAGGATCGCGGCGTCCGTGTCGCGGTCGTCCGCGATGCCGGCGATGGCCTCGGCCATCGCCGCCGCGCGCTCCTGCGCGGAGAGCGCGGACCAGGCGGGGAACGCGGCCTTCGCCGCGGCGACCGCGTCTGCCACGTCCTGGGCTGACGCAGAGGCGGCCTCGCCGACGATGACGCCGGGCTTGCCCGGGTCGGCGATCTTCACGACCTCGTCCGTGAAGCGCTCCTCGCCGCCGATGTACAGGGCCGTGCGGACGGCCGTCTGCGTCTCGGCCGATCCGACCTCGGTGTCCGACGCCGAGCCGTCTGCGGCGTCCGTGCTGACGACCGCGTCCTGGGTGTCCGTCATGGGATCACTCACCTCTCTGTGTGTGCTGCGGGTGCGTTCGCGCCCGCGGGGTCATGCGCTGCGGGTGCTCCCGCATCGGGTGGTTCCGGCGCGGGGGCGCCGGGGGGAATACGGGTCTCGGGATCAGTGTGTGCCACGAACGGATCGGAGACAATATCGTCGCCAGGATCCGTTCCCGATCCACTCCCATTCGCCGGGGCGACGCCGTCCGAGGCCCGCGCGCGGGCGAGGCGCGCGGCCCTGCGGCCGGGGGCGCTCGCGGCCCAGCCGGCCCGGATGAGCCGCGCCGCGTCATCGACGAGGAGCAGCCCGTCGACGTAGGGCTCCCGCCAGATCGCCAGCGCGTCGCGCGCCGGTGGCGGCAGGATCGCGGCGCTGAACGCCTCCACGCCCCATCGCCCGGCATAGCCGTCGTCGAGGGCGCGGCGCACCACACCGGCGACGTCCACCGATCCGCGCGACAGCCTGCCGCGTCCGGACTGGCCGAGCTCGAGGAACGCCAGCCGCGGCAGGGCCGTGCGGATCGCCGCGGAGACGTCCTCCTCCTCGACCGCCATGTGGAACGTGTCGAGATGGATCCTCAGGTGGGGCGAGCCGCTCGCCTCCGCATAGGCCATCGCCTGCTCGGCGGTGTTGATCATGGCGGTCTCGTACCGGTTCAGCACCTCGAACACGACGGTCACCCCGCGCTCGTGTGCGCGATCGGCGACCTCGCCGAGGGCCGCGGCCGAGCGCTCCCGCGCGTCCCGCGGCACCTGCGTGGGCGAGCGCCCGAACAGCCCGTACGGCACGCCGTTGAGCTGATCCGACCCGAGCGCCGCCGCGACCTCGACCATCCGGTCCAGCGCGGACACGCCCGCGGCGCGCACCTCCGGATCGGGCGAGGACACGTCCGCGTCGGGCGTCTGGCCCGCGATGGGAATCGCCGACAGGCCCCGCGCCTCGCAGAGCCTGCGGAAGCCCGGCGCGTCGAAGACGTCCGGATCCACCGGCGGGAGGACCACCCGTCGGAACCCGCGCGCGGCGATGCCGTCGAGCGCGGCGGTGAGCACGTCCGAGCCCGGGTCGGCCAGCACCACGTTGAGGTGGCACGCGACATCGAGGCCGGCGGGCAGCTCTTCGGGGATGGCGGACATCCGGTTCTCCTCTCGCCGCGTCCGGCTCAGAACACCGGCAGGTCGAGGCGCTGCTTGAAGACGGAGTAGCCGTCGTCGACGCTCACCACGGTGCCGTTGATGACGCGCGACTCGTCCGACGCGAGGAAGGCCACGACGTCCGCGATCTCCTCGGGATCCGTGAGCCTGCCGCGCAGCTGCTCGGCCGCGAACGTGGCCTTCAGCTCCTCGCTGAACTGGTTGATGATCGGCGTGGCCACGCGGCCCGGCGTGATCGCCACGGCCCGGATGCCGTGCTCAGCGAGCTCGTACGCCGCCGAGCGGGTGAACGAGATGACGGCGGCCTTCGCGGCGCTGTAGCTGAACGCAAGCTCGGCGGCCTGCTCGCCGTAGACCGACGACGTGCTGATGATCACGCCGCCCGTGCCCTGCTTCGCCATCTGCCGGCCGGCCGCGACGATGCCGTAGTAGACGCCGTTCTGATCGACCTTGATCATCGGCTCGTAGTCCTTGACCACGTCGTGCTCGAGCAGCGGCGCGCCGCCCGCGATGCCGGCGTTGTTGAAGATCACGTGCACGGCGCCGAAGACCTCGACGGCCTTGGCCACCATCGCCTCGACGTCGGCGAACACCGACACGTCGACCGCCGTGGCCGCCGCCGCGCCGGGGAAGCCGGCCTCCTCGACCTCGGCGACCACCTGCTCGGCGCGCGCCGGGTCGATGTCGGCGACGAGCACCTTGGCGCCCTCGCGCACGAACTTGTGCACGGTCGCGCGTCCGATGCCGCTCGCGCCGCCGGTGATGATGGCGACCTTGCCGTCGAGTCTCATGTGTGTCTCCTCGGTGATGTGTCTGTCGTGCGTGATGGGTGGGGACCGGAGGGGAGGGAGCGTGCGGCCTCCCCTCCGGATCCCCGGAGCGGATGTCAGAAGGCGGTGTGCGAGAGCGCCACCGCGCCGCCGTCGACCGCCAGGATCGCCCCGGTCACGAAGGCCGAGGCCGGCGAGACCAGGAAGAGCATCGGTCCCTGGATCTCGGGCATCGTCCCCATCCGGCCGAGGGGGATCGTCGAGGCCCACTCGGCCTCGAACTCGGGCGAGATCTCGGTCTTGCCGTCGCCGATCCGGGTGCCCTTGAAAGGGCCCGGCGCGACGGCGTTGACCCGGATGCCTCGGGGCGCGAGCTCGAGCGCGGTCTGGCGCACGAAGTTCAGGATCGCCGCCTTCGTCGCCACGTAGGCGTACGACACCATGGGGTCGGTGCGCATGCCGGCGGTGGACGCGGTGACGAGGATGCGCCCGCCGCGATCGAGCACGCGCGCCGCGGCGCGCACGGTCTCGAACGTGCCGGTGAGGTTGGTGCCGACCACCTCGTCCCACTCCGCGTCGGAGTAGTCGGCCAGGCGCCCATCGGCGCGGTAGCTCGCACCGCCCGCGATGCCCGCGTTCGCGACCACCACGGTGGGGCGGCCGACCTCGCGGACCACGCGGTCCAGCACCGCATCGACCGCACCGCGGACGGCGACGTCGACGGCGAAGCCGTGCGCCGTGCCGCCCGAGGCCGCGATGCCCGAGACCACATCGGCGACACGCGCCTCGCTGCGACCCAGCACGACGACCGTCGCGCCCGCGGCCGCGTACATCTCGGCCGCGGCCTGACCGATCCCGCTCGACGCGCCCGTCACCACGACGAGGTCGCCGCTCAGGTCGAACAGGCCGGCGATGTCCGGCCTCGTCTGCAGCTGCGTGCTCATCCGGATCAGAGAGTCGGCTCGAACGAGTCGACGTTGCTGCGGTCGATCAGCTCGGCGGGCAGCTCGATGAAGTTCTCCTCGGGCAGCGTCGCGCTGTCGCGGTAGTCGTTCATGATGTCGATGACCTGGTCGACCACGCCGATCCAGTCCTGCGCCATGGAGCCGTACATCGGGCCGTTCTTCTTGATCTCGACCGTCGTCTCCTTCAGCGCGTCGACGCCCGTGACGAAGATGTCGTCGCGGCCGGCCTCGTTGATGGCCTTCACGGCGCCGAGCGCCGCGTCGTCCCATCCGACCCACACGGCGTCCAGGCCGTCGGGGTTGGCCTGCAGGTAGTCCTGCACGAAGTTCAGCGCCTCGGTGCGTCCCGTGCCGGGGTTGAGGGCCTGCTTCATCTCGCCGCCCGCGATGTTGGCGCCCTTCTCCTCGAGCAGGTCGAGCGCCAGGTTGCTGCGGGTCATGATGCCGATGTGGGGATCGTGGCCGATCACCATGACGTCCTTGCCCTCGAGCGAGCCGCCGACGGCCTCTTCGAGGGCGCCGACGGTCGCCTCGGCCATCTGCTGCTGGCTGAAGGTGACGTCGACCGCGTATGCGTCGTTCGCCTCGACGCCGCCGTCGATCGAGAAGATCGGGATGCCGGCGTCCGCCGCGGCCCGCTCGATCACCGCGGTCTGGCGCGGGTCCGGGAATCCGGCGAGGATGGCGTCCGCGCCGTTGGAGATCTGGTTCTGGATCTCGGTCGTGATCTCGTCGTAGTTGAACTCGCTGGTGTCGAGCGTGACCTCCCAGTCGTCCTCCTTGTTGCCCGCCTCGACGAAGTAATCGAGCGTGAGCTTGCCGCCGGGGGTGCCGTAGCCGGCGGTGAACGCGGCGACCTTGAAGACGCCGTCGTCGCCCATGCCGTTCTCCTTGGTCTCTCCCGCCGCGCCGGCCGGGGCGGCGCCGCCGCCTCCCTGGCCGGTGTCGACCGAGCAGCCGGCCAGCGCCGCGACGGCGAACAGGCCGACGCCGGCGGCGGCGAGGGGCTTGAGGATCCTGTGTGCGTGCATCGTGAACTCCCTTGTCTGAGATGCGGGTACTGCTGGTGGGGGTGGGGTCAGGTGTTCTTGTTCTTCAGGCCGGACAGCAGCACGGCGCCGATGATGATCGCGCCGATCAGCACCTGCTGGATGTACGTGTTGATGCCGACGAGGTTGAGGCCGTTCTGCACGACGCCGATGATCGCGACGCCGATGAGCGTGCCGCCGATGTTCGCCTGCCCGGAGCGGAGCAGGGTCATGCCGAGGAACACCGCGGCGACGGCGAACATCATCCGGTCGTCGGCCGCGTGCGGCCCGGCGCTGCCGAGACGGCTGACGAGCACGACGCCGGCGAGGGCCGAGAGCCCGCCCGCGGCGACGAACGCGAAGAACCGGGTGGGGCGCACGCTCACGCCGGAGAGCCGGGCGACCTCGGCGTTGCCGCCGATCGCGTACCAGCGCCGGCCGAGCGTGGTGAAGCGCAGGACGAGCCACACGATGATCGAGATGACGACCGCGTAGATCACGGGCGCGGGGATGCCGTTGATGCGCATCTGCCCGACGATGTTGAACTCCTCGGCCCAGCCGTAGATGTTCGTGCCGTCCGTGATGAGCAGATTCAGCCCGCCGACGGCCGTCATGGTCGCGAGCGTGGCGACGAACGCGGAGATGTTCAGGAACGCGACGAGCGCTCCGTTGACCGCTCCGACCACGATCCCGACACCGATGCCCGCGAGGATCGCGACGGCGAGGTTCGCGCCGCCGACGAGCAGTGCGCCCGCCATCGCGCCGCCGAGGGTCGCGGTCATGCCGACCGAGAGATCGAAGTCGCCGACGACCATGACGATGGTCTGCGCGACCGCGACGATCGTGAGGATGGCCACGGCGTTGAGGATGTTCGTGAGATTCGACGCGGAGGCGAACCGGCCGCCGCTCGCGATCGCGAAGACGACGATCAGCACGACGAGCGCCACGATCGTGCTCGACTGCCAGATCAGCTGCGTGAAGCTCTTGCGGTCAGTGCCGACGGCCTGCACCGTGAGGGTCTCGGTCACCATGTCAGGCGTCCCTTCCGTAAGCGTGGGTGAGAATCTGCTCGTCCGTGGCGCTCGCCGCGTCGAGCTCGCCGGCGATCCGCCCCTCGTGCATGACGAGGATCCGGTCGGACAGGCCGATGAGCTCCGGCAGCTCGCTGCTGACCGCGATCACGGCCATGCCGTCGGCCGCGAGCTCCCGGATGAGGCGGTAGATCTCCGCCTTGGTGCCGACGTCGATGCCGCGCGTGGGCTCGTCCATCAGCAGGACCTGCGGGCCGCGCGCGAGGATCTTCGCGAGCACGACCTTCTGCTGGTTTCCGCCCGAGAGCTGGCCGACGTCCTGCCGGTGCCCGGCCGCCTTGATCCTGAGGTTCGCCATCGCCTCCTTCGCGAGGGCGGTGATGCGCGTCCCCGACACGAGACCCGCCCGGCTGACCCGGCCGAGGTTGGCGATCGCGATGTTCTCGGTGATGGGGGCGGACAGGATGACGCCCTGGCTGCGCCGCTCCTCCGGGACGAGCGCGATGCCCGCCTCGAGAGCGCGGCCCACGCCGCCCCCGACCTCCGCGCCCGCCACCGCGACGCGTCCGGCCGAGCGCTTCTGCGCGCCGGCGAGCAGTCGCAGCAGCTCGCTGCGGCCCGATCCCGCCAGTCCGCCGACGCCGAGCACCTCGCCCGCGCGCAGCTGGAAGGACACCTCGGAGACGCGGCGCCCCGACAGCCCCGAGACGGCGAGGACCACGTCCTCGCGCGCGGTGTCGCGCCGGGGGTACAGCTCGCTCTGCTCGCGGCCCACCATCTTCGAGATCACCTCGTCGATCGACGACTCGGACACCGGCTTCGTCACGATGGTCTGGCCGTTGCGCATGACCGTGAGGCGGTCGCACAGTTCGAAGACCTCCTCGAGGCGGTGCGAGACGTACACGATCGCGACGCCCTCGTCCCGCAGCCCCCGCAGCACGGCGAACAGGTCGCCGATCTCCGTGTCGGTGAGCGAGGCCGTCGGCTCGTCCAGGATCAGCACGCGCGCGTCCATCGCGAGGGCCCGCGCGATCGACACCATCGTCTGCTTCACGGGGGACAGGTCGCCCGCGAGCGCGCGCAGGGGGATCCTCTGGTTGAGCCGGTCCAGCAGCGCCTGCGCGCGCTGGCGCATCGCCCGGCCGCGCACGACCCCCAGGGTCGACGGCGCGCCCTCGGTCAGGAGGATGTTCTCGGCGACGCTGATCGTGGGCACGATCGAGAGCTCCTGGTAGAGCGCGACCACGCCCGACCGGTTGGCGGCGCGCACGCTCGAGAAGTCCGCGGGCTCGCCGCCGAAGGTGACGCTGCCCTCGTCGTGCGAGTACAGGCCCGTGATGATCTTGATGAGCGTCGACTTGCCGGCGCCGTTCTCGCCGAGCAGCGCGTGGATCTCGCCCGGCAGAACCGACAGGTCGACGCCGCGGAGCGCGGCGACGCCCTCGAACGACTTCGTGATGCCGGTCGCCTCGAGCGCGGGCGTCGCCTGGACCGAGACCGCGGGCGCCATCGCCGTGTCGGCGCTCACGCCGCGTCCTCGATCCGGTTGCAGCGGATGACCACCTTCGGGTGCCGGCCGCTGACGTGCTCCTCGAACGCCGCCGCCGCATCCTCGAGGTCGAACACCGCGGCCGTGAGCTCGTCGAGATCGAGGTGGGGCAGGAGCTGCAGGGCACGAGGGAACGCGTACGGGGAGACGAAGACGCCCGTGATCGTGAGCTCCTTGAGATACAGGTGGTCGGACAGGTGCAGCGGCATCTCGAAGTCGTCGGGGTACATCGCGCCGTAGATCACGGTCGCGCCCTTCGCGGCGATGTCCAGCAGTCCTCGCACGGCCCGCGTCGATCCGGACGCGTCGATCACGATGTCGTAGCCGCGGCCCTCCGTGATCTCCGCCGCACGGGCCGCCTGGTCCTCGCCGACCGGGTCGATCACGAACTCGGCGCCGTGCCGCAGCGCCATCTCGCGCCGCTCCGCGATCGGCTCGATCAGCGTGAGCGATGTGGCTCCGTGGCGCTTCATGACCTGCAGCGCCAGCTGGCCGATCGGACCGCCGCCGCAGATCGCGACGCGGTCGCCGACGCGGATGCGCGTCTTGTCGGCGATCCGCACCGCGACGCTGGTCGGTTCGAGCAGACACCCCTGCAGCAGAGACACCGAGTCGGGCAGACGGTGCACCTGCGACTCGTGCCACGTGATCGTCTCGGCCATGCCGGGGCGGTTGTAGTCCTGGATGTGCTCGCAGAACTGCTGGCGCCCATCCACGCACGCGCGGCACGTCCCGCAGAACTTCAGGAAGTTGCCCGACACGCGATCGCCGACCCGCAGCCCGTTGCGCGTCGCGCGCTCGCCGAGCGCCTCGACGATCCCCGAGATCTCGTGGCCGAGCCCGATGGGCACGTCGGTGCCGAAGAAGCCCTCCGCGAGGTGGGGATCGGATCCGCAGATCGCCGCGTACGCGACGCGGATCCGCACGTCGTCGGGCCCGAGATCGGGCTCGGGGAAGTCCACGACCCCGATGCGGCCTCGCGTGCCCTCGTCGGGGTCGCGCAGGCTGCCGATCTTCGTGACGGCGACGGTCCTCATCCCGGCCTCCCTCAGACCGCGGCCGGCTCGGCGGCGGCGGCGCGGGTGGCCGGGCCCACGGCGCGATGCAGCGCCGCGACCGTGGCCGAGAGGCCGTAGCCGTGCTTGTCGCGCAGCTGCTCGTCCTCGCCGAAGCCCGCGTAGACCTGCGGGATGCCGAGCCGCTCGAACGACTCCAGGCGGATGCCGCGGTCGGCGACCACATCGGCCACGCGCGAGGCGAGGCCGCCGTACGCGAGGTGGTCCTCCAGGACCACGAAGCGCCCGCCGGTCTCGGCGGCGCAGCGCTCGATCAGGTCGGCGTCGATCGGCTTGAGCGTGAACATGTCCACGACGCGCACGGACACGCCGTCCTCGGCGAGCTGCTCGGCGGCATCCAGCGCCTGCGCGACCGTGGTGCCGTGCGTGAACAGCGTCACGTCCGAGCCGTCGCGCGCGACGATGCCCTTGCCGATCCGGATCTCGTGCTGTCCCTGCTCGTACAGGACCTTGTCCTTCTTGCCGACCGCGAGGCGGATGTAGATGGGCCCCTGCATGTCCATCGACTGCCGGATGATCTCGCCGACCATGGCGGGGTCGCCGATCGACGTGACGGTCATGTTGGTGAGCGAGCACATCAGGCTCAGGTCCTCGACCGCGTAGTGCGTCGATCCGCCGTTGCCGACGAGGCCGCCGTGCGTGCCGATGATCTTGACCGGCAGGTTCGGGTAGCAGACGTCGGTGCGCACCTGCTCCAGCGCGCGCATCGAGAGGAAGGGCAGCATGCCCGAGACGACGGGGATGTTGCCGTCGTAGGCGAGCCCGGCGGCGATGCCGACGCACACCTGCTCCGCGAGCCCCACGTCGACGAACCGGTCGGGGTACTTGTCGCGGAACTCGACGAGCGTGGCGCCGATGTCGGGGGTCAGCACCCAGAGGTTCTCGTGCGTCTCGCCGAGCTCGGCGAGCGTGGAGCCGATGACGGATCGGGCGGAGAGCATCTCTCCGAAGGTGAAGGTGACGGGCATCAGCGGGCCTCCTGCTCGGTCGTGACGGGCGCGATGTCTGCGGCGGTGGTGCCGCGGCTCGCGTCCAGGGCGGCGAGCGCGCGCTCGAGGTCGGCGGCGCCCAGCGAGCCGGCGTGCCAGGCCAGGTTGCGCTCCATGAAGTCGACGCCCTTGCCCTTGACCGTCTCGCAGATGACGACGGTGGGCACGTCGCTGTCGGGGGAGGGCAGGCGGTCGATCGCGTCGACGAGCTGGCCCATGTCGTGGCCGTCGACCTCGATGACGTTCCAGCCGAACGCGCGCCACTTGTCGGGATACGGCTCGAACATGACCCGCTCCTCGGCGAAGCTCGTCATGAGCTGGCGGTTGCGGTCCACGAACGCCACGAGGTTGCCGAGCTTCTGGCTGCGGCCGGCCATCACGCCCTCCCACACCGAGCCCTCGCCCGTCTCGCCGTCGCCCAGCAGGGTCACGACCCGGTGCTGCTCGCCGCGGTGACGCGCGCTCAGCGCCATCCCGACGGCGAGCGGCAGGCCGTGCCCGAGCGACCCGGTCGACGCCTCGACGCCCGGAAGCTGCACCTTGCAGGGATGCATGCCGTACGCGCTGTCGAGCTGGCCGTAGGTGTCGACGATCTCGTCGTAGGAGAAGAACCCGCGCATCGCCATCGCGATGTACATGCAGACCGCGGCGTGTCCCTTGCTTAGGACGAATCGGTCGCGCGCCGGGTTGGCGAGGTCAGCTGGGTCGACCCGCAGGCCGTGGTGGAAGAGCACCGTCAGGATGTCGGCGACCGACAGGTCGCCGCCGATGTGGACGGCCCCTTCGTACGTGCCGCAGAGCTCGAGCAGCTTGCGCCGCAGCTCGTATGCCAGGTCCGTCAGCTCCGCGACGCTGTGCCGCTCGCCGGTGTCCAGGACTGTGCCGGTCATCTCACGCCTCCTAGGCCCGGAGTCGCCGACGTCACCCGCGGATGTCGTCGTCGACCCTCGCACTGCCCGGAGCCCTCGTCGGCCCCGGTGAGAGCGAACGTAGCAGGATCGTGTTTAGGTGTAAACAGGAATGTCCATAAACTTGTTGACGCGCTTCGTCATGGACGGGTGAACGCCCGGAGGTCTGCCAGACTGTGCGCACATTCACGGCTAAGGCCGTGGGGAGGGGGCCGACATGGACCGGGCCGTGGAGACCGAGGGCGCCGCGAACGACGCGGCGCGACGGCACGCAGCTCCCGCCGGGGCCGTCACGGAGCCGCTGTCCGACGTGCTCGAACCCGACGGCTTCACGCCACGGCTCCTGGCACTGCTGTCGAACGCACTCGTGTGGCGCGAGTCTCACGAGCTGCGGCGGCGGTTCGGCCTCGGGACCAACGACTGGCGCGTGATCTCCGCGATCGCGACCCGCCCCGGTGCGTCGGCGACCGAGGTGTCGGACTTCCTCGACGTGAACAAGGCCGTGGTCTCCAAGAGCGTGAACACCCTCCTCGGGCGGGGGATGCTGCTGCTGTCGGACGGTCCGCGCGGCTCGCGCCCCATGTACCTCAGCGAGGACGGCGCCGAGATGCATCACCTCATGCGGCCCGTCTCGGTGCGCGGTCAGGAGATCATCCTGGACGGCGTCTCGGCGGCGGAGGCCGAGCGCTTCAACGCGCTGCTGCGCGACATGCTCACCCGGATCCGGGCGGACGCCGGCTGACGGCGCCCGCGCGACGGGCAGGCGTCAACGCGCCGGCTTGACCACCATCGCCGAGCCGCCGCCGCGCCGCACGGGTTCGGCCGCCGCGATCATCCGGCCGTCGCGCCGGAACTCGATCGCGGTGGCCGCGCCGATCTCCGCCGCCGAGGTGAAGGAGTCGCCCGACGGCGTGAGCTGGTGACCGTACGGCGTCAGGTCATCGCGGTACGCCGTGATGAACTCGGGCTCGGCCGTCACGGCCGCGGTGTTCCGCTGCGACGCGCGCGGGGCCGCGATGGCCTCGGGGAGGGTCATGCCGAGATCCACGCGGTTCAGGATCGTCTGCAGCACCGTGGTGATGATGGTGGATCCGCCGGGCGATCCGAGCGCCAGGAACGGATCACCGTCCCTCAGGATGATGGTCGGCGACATCGAGGAGCGCGGGCGCTTGCCCGGCTCGATCCGGTTCGGATCGTCGGGGTCGTACACGGTGGAGAAGTCGGTCAGCTCGTTGTTGAGCAGGAAGCCGCGACCGGGCACCGTGATGCCGGATCCGCCGGTCTGCTCGATCGTGAGCGTGTATTCCGCGACGTCGCCCCATCTGTCCGCGACGGTGAGGTTGGTGGTCGAGATGTTCTCGGTGTCCTTGTCGTCGGCGGGCGCCCCGGATCCCGTCTCGCACACGCCGTCGTACGAGCGCACATCGCCGGGCGCCACGGGCTTGGTCGCCGCATGCAGCGGATCGATCTCGCAGGCGCGCTCGCGGCCGAACAGCGGATCGGTCAGCGCCGCGGTCGGGACGTCCACGGATGCGGGATCGCCGACGTACTCGGCGCGGTCCGCGAAGGCGAGGGCGCTCGCCTCGAGATAGCGGTGCAGCGCGTCCGGGGTGGACATGTCGGACAGCTCGGCGGTGTCCAGGATGTTCAGCGCCTCGCCCACCGTGGTGCCGCCGCTGCTCGACGGCGCCATGCCGTAGACGTCCAGGTCGCGGTACTCCACGTGCGTCGGCGCCTGGTCGAGCGCGCGGTATCCGGCGAGGTCGGCCGTCGTCATGTGGCCGACCGGCACCGGCAGCGTCGTGCCGTCGCTGACCGGCGGCGCCTGGACCGTCTTCGCGATCTCGGCGGCGAGGCGACCGGTGTAGAAGGCGTCGGCGCCGCGCTTGGCGAGGAGGCGGTAGGTCGCGGCCAGGTCGTGGTTGCGGAAGACGCTGCCGACGGTGGGCGCGTCGCCGCCCGGCAGGAACAGCTCGCGCGTCGACGTGAACGCCTCGAAGCGGACCCTGTTGTCGAGCGTCTGCTGGCGGAACGTCGGATCCACGACGAAGCCGCGCGTGGCCACCTTGATGGCCGGCTTCAGAGCCTCGCCGAGGCTCAGCGTGCCCCAGCGCTCGAGCGCGCGCTCCCACGTGGCCGGCGTCCCCGGCACGCCCACGGACACGCCGCTCGTGACGAGCTCGGGCGTGAACGGGTACGGCTGGCCCGTCGCCGGATCGATGAACGCGTCGCGCGGCATGGCCGCCGGCGCGGTCTCGCGGCCGTCGATCGTGCCGACCTTCCCCTTCCTCGCGTCGTAGTACACGAAGTACCCGCCGCCGCCGATGCCGGCGCTGTACGGCTCGGTCACGCCGAGCGTCGCGGCCGCGGCCACGGCCGCGTCGGCCGCGTTGCCGCCCCTGCGCAGCACCTCGATCGCCGCGGCGGAGGCATCCGGATCCACCGTGCTCACGGCGCCGCCGTAGCCGGTGGCGGTCGCCGTCCTGCCCGTCTCCCGCGGATGCGCGGAGGCGGGACTCGCGGCGACGACGCCCGCGCACAGGGCCAGGACGGCCGCCGCGGCGGCCCATCGACGTCCGAGGTGGGGCATGATTCCTCCCGGGGCATTCGGGCTGCGGTCGGTCCGGCCACGGCGCTGGATGGATGCCAGCATATTGACCGCGCTCCGCGATGCCCAGGGGTCGCCGTCTCGCGGCGACGCGGCGCGGCTTTGTGCACAGGATCTGCGACGATCCGGTCGACATCTTGCAGAATGGGCGTCAGCCCGCTCTCCGGGTGAGCCAGCTGCAAGGGGGAACCGTGTCGACGACGACCGAGGCGACCACCGACGCGGGTCAGCACGACCTGACCGCGCGCGTCCGCGACGCGATCCTGCGCGGCGACTTCGCGCCGCACCAGCGGCTGATCGAGGCCGACCTGAGCGACCGGTTCGAGGCGAGTCGCGCCGCCGTCCGCACGGCGCTCATGAACCTCGCCGGCGAGGGCCTCGTCGAGCGGCTGCCCAACCGCGGCGCCCGTGTGCGGGCCATCAGCGTGGAGGAGGCGATCGAGATCGTCGAGGTGCGCATGGGGCTCGAGGAGCTCTGCGCGCGCAAGGCGGCCGAGAACCTCTCCGACGAGGACGCCGCCGACCTCACCGAGCTGCGCGAGCAGATCCGTGCCGCGGCGAGGGAGCGGGATCTCGTCCGGTACGCGTCGCTGAACCAGGACATGGATCGCCGCATCCGCGATCTCAGCGGCCACGCGACGGCGACGCAGCTGCTCGAGCGGCTGCTGGCGCAGTCGGCGCGCCACCAGTTCCGCCTGGCGTATCACCCTGGCCGCATCGACCAGTCGGCTCCCGAGCACATCGCGATCATCGACGCCGTGCTCGCGCGCGAGCCCGAGGCCGCGGCCGATGCCACGAGACGCCACCTCCAGGGCATCGTCGCCCTCCTGGCGGGTCTTCCCCTCTGAGAAACCTCTCGCACGCTTCGTGGCCGCAGGCGGCACCCTCGCGAGGGAGGCGCTGTCGCCTCGCTCGCACGGGGGCACGGGTTCTGGCACGACGAAGGGGGCCCGGCGTGACGCCGGACCCCCTCCGCGGATCGGGTCACTCGAACGTGTCGGCGTTCGCGTAGCCCTGGCCGTTGAAGCGCTGCACGACGACCGACGACACGGCGGGCTGGCCGTCCTTCGTCGTGTCGATCGAGGTGCCCTCGAGCATCAGCGGGGCGGTGAAGCCCGAGATGTCCGTGAGCGCCGCCATGAAGCTCTCGCGCGTGGGCTCCTCCATGTTCGAGAAGGCCTCCTCGAGGGTGGCGCCGACCATGTAGCTCCACATGCAGTGCGGGAAGTCGGGCTTCGTGGTGTAGTCGCCCGAGAACTCCTCGAGGGCCGAGAGGAAGGTCGTGACGTCCTCGTCCTCGGCGAACGCGGGGCTCTGCGGGGCCTTCGCGAACGACACCGAGTAGAACCCGTCGTCGGCGTTCGCGCCGGCGGGGGTCAGGATCCCGCCCGGGCTCGACGTGTTGGACGGCAGGAACCAGCTGGGCGTCCACGACAGCTCGCGCGCCTTCTCGATCGTGCTGATCGTCAGCGGCGTGATCGACATCGCGTTGAAGAACACGTCCGCGCCGCTGGCCGCCAGCTCGGTCAGCTGGGCGTCGACCGACGTGTCGGTCGCCTCGTACGTGAGCTCCTCGACGACCTCGATGTTGTCCGCGCCCTCGATGGCCGACTTGAAGCCCTCGACGTATCCCTTGCCGTAGTCGTCGTTCTGCGACAGGATCGCGACCTTGTGCTCGTCCGACGAGCCGGCGAGCAGCTCGCCGAACGCGGCGCCCTCGTTCTGGTAGATCGGCACGAAGCCCAGCTGCCAGGGGCTCTGCTCCCGGTCGCTGAACAGCGGGTCGCCCGTCATGACGAGCACCTGCGGCACCTCCTCGTCGATCGCCGCGTCGCGGTAGGCCCGGTTGGTCGGCGTGCCGAGGCCCGAGGTGAACGCGAACACGTTCGCCTGGTTCTGCTGGAAGTTCGTCAGCGCCTTCTGCGGGTCGTACACGTCGTCGTACGCCTCGACCGTGACCTCGCGCGTCTTGCCGTCGCCGAACTCGATCGGGCCGGCCTGGCCGAAGTAGGCCACGAGGCCCGCGACCGTGCAGTTGCCGGGGCCGGCCGTCCCGCCCGACAGCGGCGTCGTGACGCCGAGGGTGATGCTGTCGTCGGTGATGCCGGGGCTGGCGGCGACCTCGCCGTCGCCGCTCGGCTCGGGCCCGGCCTCGGCGCCGCGGCTGCAACCCGCGAGCGCGAGTGCGACGACCGAGCCCATGGCGACGATGCCGACGGCCTTCACCGCCTTGCTGCGCATGTTCATGCTGTACCTCCTGGTGTGTCGGATGTATCCGGGGTGGGGACTGGTTACTGCGTCTTCTGGTCCTGGGGCGCGGGCGCGTGCGCCGCGCGATCGCCGCCGCGCCGGTGCGTGAGGCGGCGGATGACGCGCGGCAGGCTCGCGATGCCGCCCGGCAGGACGAACAGCACGACGAGCAGGATGACGCCCTGCAGGAGCGACGTGAGCGTCGCGTCGATCTCGTTCGTCACGTTCGGAACGAGCACGTAGTACACGCCGCCGATGATCGATCCGGCGATGCTCCCGGCGCCGCCGATGACCATCGACGCGAGGAGGCTGATCGAGTGGTGGAACGCGAGAGTCTCGGGAGAGGTGTACTGCACCACGACCATGTAGAGGAAGCCGCTGACGCCGCCGATCATGGCCGCGATGGTGAAGGCCATCACCTTGTACCGGTACGGCGAGATGCCCATCGACGAGGCGACGGCCTCGTTCTCCTTGACGATCGCGAGGGCCCGGCCGAACTTGCCGCGCACCAGGTTGTACACGAGCGCGAACACGACGGCCGCGATCGCGAGCACGATGTAGTACTGCCAGATGTCGTCCAGGTCGCTGCCGAACCAGTCGGGCGCCGAGGAGAACCGCGCCGAGGTGCCCTGCGAGCCGCCGGTCCAGTCGGCCAGGCGCTTCGCGAGCGGGACGCCGATGATCGGCAGCGCGATGGTGACCATGGCGATCGCGAGCCCGCCGAGGCGCGCGGCCGCGAGCGCGACGATGTAGCCGACGACGCCGGGGATGAGCACGGCCAGCACGAGCACCACGGCGATGTTCCAGCCCTCGGTGACGCCGTACGCCGTGACGTAGGCGCCGAGTCCGAGGAAGAAGATCTGGCCGAGGGACACCTGGCCCGTGTAGCCCATGATGACGTTGAGGCCGAGCACCCCGACGGCGAAGACGCCGATGCGGGCGAGGGCCTGGTTCGTGGCGGGGTCGAGGTTCCACGGCGCGAAGACGAGCAGCAGCGCGATCACCACGGCCACGCCGATGCGCACCCAGCGGTTCTTCCAGAGCGCGGTGCCGTTCACAGACATGATTCTCTCCATCAGACGCGCACCACCGTCTTGCGGCCGAACAGGCCCTGCGGCCGGATCAGCAGCACCACGAACAGCAGGATGAACGGCACGGCGATCTTCAGGTCGTGGCCGATGAACGGCACGTAGACGGCCGCCAGGTTCTCGAGCACGCCGATCAGCCACGCGGCGACCACGACGCCGATCGGGCTCGTCGCGCCGCCCAGGATCACGGCGGCCAGGGCGTAGACGAGCGCGCCGTCGAGCATGCCGGGCGTGAGCGACAGCCGCGGCGCGACGAGCGCCCCGGCGACCGCGCCGAGGGCGGCCGCGAGGCCCCATCCGATCATCAGCAGGCGGCCGACCGGCAGGCCCGAGAACGACGACGAGCGCGGGTTGTCGGCGACGGCCCGCAGCGCGAGGCCGACCTTGGTCTTCTGGAACAGCAGCTGCAGCAGCACCATGATCGCGGCGATGGTCAGGAAGGTGCCGAGCGAGCGCCAGCTGACCGCAGCACCCAGCACCGAGAAGGAGTCGCCGGGGAACAGCGAGGGGAACTGCAGGTTGTTGTACGACCAGATCCAGCCGCACACGCCGGTGATGAGGGTCAGCAGGCCGACGGTCACGACCACGGCGGTGTCGGGATCGCCGCCCTCGAACCGGCGCATCAGCAGCCGCTCGATCACGGCGCCGAGCGCGAACGACAGGACGATCGCGATCAGGATCGCCAGGATCAGCGGCACCCCGAGGCGGAGGAACGCGTACGACAGGTAGGCGGACAGCACCGCCATGCCGCCCTGCGCGAAGTTGATCATGCCGGTCGACTGGTTCACGATCACGATCGCCAGCGCGAGGGCCGCGTAGATCGAGCCCATGGCGAGGCCGTCGACGACGAGTTGGATGAAGGTGCCCACGTCAGCCTCCCAGGTACGCGCGACGGATCTCGTCCCGGCCCTTCAGCTCGGCCGACGTGCCCGTCAGGACGCTGCGACCGGTCTCGAGCACCGTGGCGGTGTCGACGATGCTGAAGGCGAGATTGGCGTTCTGCTCGACCACGAGCATCGCGATGCCCGACTCCCGGCGCAGCCGGCGGATGGCCTCGTAGACGTTCTTCGCGGTGCTCGGCGCGAGGCCCAGCGACGGCTCGTCCAGCAGCAGCAGGCGCGGCTTCGCCATGAACGCGCGGCCCACCGCGAGCATCTGCTGCTCACCGCCCGACAGCGCGGAGGCGTTGGACCCGATCCGCTCCTTCAGGTTCGGGAACAGCTCGAGCAGGTAGTCGATGTCGGCGGCGAGGGCGCGGCGATCCCTGCGCAGGTAGGCGCCGACCAGGAGGTTCTCGCGCACCGTGAGGTTCGGCAGCGTGCCGCGGCCCTCGGGCACGTGGGCGATGCCGCGCGCCGCGACCTGGTCGGGGCGCAGGCCCCGGATGTCCTGGCCGTCGAACACGATCCGGCCGGTGGTGCGCACCACACCGCTGATCGCGCGCAGGGTGGTGGTCTTGCCGGCGCCGTTCGCGCCCAGGATGCCCACCGCGCCGCCGTCGGGCACGCTCAGCGACACGCTCTCGAGCACCTGGACCGGCCCGTAGGACGCCGTGACGTCCTCCAGCTCAAGCAGCGTCATCCGCGGCCTCCTTGCCGATGTAGGCCTCGATCACGCGAGGGTCGGCCTGCGCCTCGGCGGCCGTGCCCTCCATGAGCTTGCGGCCGTGGTCGAGCACGACGACGCGGTCGGTCAGGGCCGAGATCAGGCCCATGTGGTGCTCGACGATCACGACGGTCACGTCGGCATTCGCCCGGAGATCCCGCACGGTCTGGATGAAGCGCTCCACCTCCCCGTGCGACAGGCCGGCCGCGGGCTCGTCCAGCAGCAGCAGGCGGGGACGCGACAGAAGGGCGCGGCACAGCTCGATGCCCTTGTGCAGGCCGTGCGACAGCTCGTCGGCGGGCAGGTGCGCGGCCCAGCCGAGACCGTGCGCCTCGAGCAGCTCGACCGCCTCGCTGCGCAGCTCGCGCTCGCGGCGGCCGGTGGGCGGCACCCGCAGCGACCACGCGAGCGGACCGCCCGGCAGCCGCATGTGCCCGCCGAGCAGGACGTTCTCGAGCACCGTCGCGTGCAGCTGCAGCGCCGGGTGCTGGAAGGTGCGCGCGAGACCATGCCCCGCCAGGCGCGACGGGTGCAGCCCGCTCACCGGGGCGTCATCGATCGCGATCGATCCCGACGTGGGGCGGTAGTGCCCGCTGATGCAGTTGAACAGCGAGGTCTTGCCGGCTCCGTTGGGGCCGACGAGTCCGAGGATCTCGCCGGGCTCCACATCGAAGCCGACGTCCTGCAGCACCGTCACGCCTCCGAATCGGAGGCCGAGGTCCTGCAGCGTGAGTCGAGCGGCCATCGCCTCAGTCTTCCGTGCGTCCTTGCAGTGGGTCGAGAGCGGCGCGCCCGCGGATCGTGCCGCGTTCGGGTGGAGCGCCGATGCTCCCGTACCGGAAGGCTAATGGACATCGCGGCGGAAGTGTCAACAATCGTGGCGCGAATCTGAACCCGGACGTAGGGTGTCCGGCATGACGCGGATCGCGGTGATGGGACTCGGCGAGGCCGGCAGCCTGTACGCGCGTGGCCTGGCAGGGGCGGGCGCGGATGTGGCGGGATACGACCCGTACGTGGACGTGTCGGCCACCGGCATCGCGCAGCGGGCGCGGCTCGCGGAGTGCGTCGCGGGCGCCGACGTCGTGCTGAGCCTGGTCGGCGCGCGCGCGTCCCTCGGCGCCGCGCGCGACGCGGTGCAGTTCATGGCGCCGGGCGCCCTGCTCGCGGACCTCAACACGGCCTCGCCCGAGACGAAGGAGCGGGTGGCGACGATCGCCCGCGATGCGGGGATGCGGATCACGGACGTCGCGGTGCTCGCCCCGGTACCGCGCGCCGAGCACCGCACGCCGCTGCTCGCCAGCGGCGACGCGGCCGAGGACTTCGCCGCGCTGATCCGCCCCTTCGGCGTGCCGGTGGACGTCGCGCCGGGCGGCATCGGCGACGCCGCGCGGCTGAAGCTGCTGCGGGCCGTGTTCATGAAGGGCCTCGCGGCGCTCGTGATCGAGGGGCT
Source organism: Microbacterium rhizophilum (assembly GCF_039605615.1). Classification (NCBI taxonomy): domain Bacteria; kingdom Bacillati; phylum Actinomycetota; class Actinomycetes; order Micrococcales; family Microbacteriaceae; genus Microbacterium; species Microbacterium rhizophilum. The sequence goes on from NZ_JBCNUN010000003.1 coordinate 360,217, forward strand.
GGAGGCCGCTCGTGCGACGGGAGCGGAGGACTGGCTCCGCGCGCAGATCGCGGATGAACTCGGAGCGGACGGCGACGACGTCGTCGAGCGCCTCGTCGCGGGCACCTACAAGCACGCCGAGCGCCGCGAGCACGAGATGCGCGACGCCCTCGGGGTGCTCGCCGACGCCGGCACTCCGGACGACATGACGCGCGCCACGCACGCCTGGCTGGCGCGCATCCTCGCGGACGCGCGATGACCGCGCGGCCCGCCCGCTCGACCCCGTTCCACACGGAAAGGGTGCCTTCGGCACCGAATGAGCGCTCATTCGGTGCCGAAGGCACCCGAAGGCCGGTTCGGCCGCTTACAGCGCGCCGGTGGACCGCCAGCCGCCCTGGTAGGTCTCGCGGGCGACGGTCGCGTACGGCACGGGGCTGACGATCGCGCGCACCTCGATCTGCTTGTGCGGCTCGACCGTGGTCTTGCCCGATCCGCCGTCCGGCTCGCCCCACACGACGCGGACCTCGGCGCCCTCGGGGACGTCGCGGTCGACGGTCGCGAGCGACAGGCCGCGCTTCTCGTTCGCGGTCACGCCCGTGAACAGCGACAGGCCGATGTTGGTGCCGTCCGCGTCGATCACGGAGTCGAAGTTGCTGGACCCGTAGTTCGCGTTGGGCAGGTCGAAGAACTGGTAGCCCTCGCTGTCGCGGTCGATCACCGAGGTCAGGATCTTCGCGAGGTCCTCGTCGTTCCACGCGAGCGTGACCTTGCGACGCTGCTGCTCGCCGTCGATCTTCTCGAGCGCGTCGCGCCCGATGAAGTCGTGGTCGAACTTCACGAACGAGCCGTAGCCGAGCTCCCACGGGTTCAGGTAGTAGTCCTCGATGTTCTCGGACACGAACGACCCGGCGATGGCGTTGATCGCCTCGTAGCTGTTCGTCGGCAGCCACTCGCGGTAGGCGCGCTCGCCCTCGCTGGAGTAGATCGCCGGCAGCGGCGAGGGGATCCATCCCGACTCGAGCGTGTTGGACGAGTAGGCGCGGGATCCGCAGGGCTCGATGCCGAACTCGGCGCCCGCCTCGAGGATGGCGTCGCGGATCAGGCCGTGGTCCTCGTACGGGCCCCAGAGCTCGAGACCCGGCGCGCCGGCCATGCCGTGGCGGAGGGTGCGCACCTGCCTGCCCGCGACCTCGAGGTGGCCCATGTGGAAGAAGCGCACCTTCTCGAGCGTGCCGCCGTTGAGCTTCTCGATGATGTCCCACGCGCGCGGGCCCTGGATCTGGAACCGGTAGTACTCGCGGTGCACGGCCTGGCCGTAGGGGCGCGAGGGGGAGCGGTCGTCATAGCGGAACTCGACGTCGTAGCCGCCGGTCTCGGCGTGGAACTGCAGCCAGTTGGCGCCCGGCGCGCGGCCGACGTACACGTAGTCGAGGTCGGCCTCGCGGAACAGGATGCCGTCGCCGATCACGCCGCCGTTCGAGGCCGTGGGCACGAACTGCTTGGCCGTGTCGACCGCGAAGTTCGAGAAGCTGTTGATGCCCGTGTCGCTCAGCAGCTTCAGCGCGTCGGGACCCGAGACGAAGAAGTTGACCATGTGGTGCGTCTGGTCGTAGAGCACGGCCGTCTCCCGCCACGCCTTCTGCTCGCGCCGCCAGTTGCTGAACTCGCTCGGCACCACGGGGTAGATGTAGGTGCCCAGGCGCGAGTTGCGCAGCATCTCCACCGTGTTTCCGCGCTCGTCGAGCAGCTCCTGCAGATTGTTCGCCATGGATTTCCCTCCGGATCGGACGTCGTCGTCGGCGGCAGACTCTCATGGATCCGGCGATATGGCTATATGCATAGGGAAAAATCTTCCACGTTTGCGTCACCAGGATTGTCAACAATCTTGACCCGGATCGATCCGGGCTGGTTCACTGCAGGGAGCAGTCGTCGCACGAACGAACGGATGATCCATGCCCGACCCCTCGCTCCTCGTCGTCAGCGCCCATGCCGGAGACTTCGTCTGGCGCGCGGGCGGCGCGATCGCCGCCGCCGCGCTGCGCGGCGAGCGGGCCACGGTCGTGTGCCTGTCGTACGGCGAGCGCGGCGAGTCCGCGAGCCAGTGGCTGGCGGGCAAGCCGCTCGACGAGATCAAGGCGATCCGCCGCGCGGAGGCCGAGGCGGCCGCGGAGGCGCTCGGCGCCCGGATCGAGTTCCTCGACCTGGGCGACTACCCGCTGCTCGAGAGCCCGGAGGCCGTGCAGAAGCTCGTCGACGTGTTCCGCCGTGTGCAGCCCACGGTGGTGCTGACCCACCCGCTCGCCGATCCCTACAACGGCGACCACCCGGCCGCGGCGCGCATGGCGCTGCAGGCCCGCGTGCTCGCACAGGCGATCGGGGTGGCGAACTCCGACGGCTCGTACCCCACCAAGGACGAGATCATCGGCGCCCCGCCCGTGTTCTTCTTCGAGCCGCACCAGCCGGAGCAGTCCGACTTCAAGCCCAACGTGCTGCTCGACATCACGGAGGCGTTCGGGCGCAAGAAGGCCGCGATGGAGTGCCTGCCGGCCCAGAAGCACATGTGGGAGTACTACACGGCCCTCGCGGTGCGCCGCGGCGTGCAGGTCAAGCGCAACGCCGGCCCCAACCTGGGCCTGCCGCACGAGACCATGGGCGAGGCGTACATGCGCTACTACCCGCAGGTCACGTCGGTCCTGGACTGAGAGACGGATCCGGATGAGCGAGCTCGGCATCGTCGTCACCGACATCGACCGCGCGGACACCGCGACCGCGGACGCCCTCGCGGTGCACGGCGTCGCGACCGTGCACGAGGCGATGGGGCGCGTCGGTCTCGCGGGCCCGTCGATCCGGCCCGTCCAGCACGGCGCGCGCGTGGCCGGCACCGCCGTGACGGTGCTCAGCTGGCCCGGCGACAACCTGATGATCCACGCCGCGATCGAGCAGTGCCGCGAGGGCGACGTCCTGGTCGTCGCGACGACGTCGCCCACGACCGACGGGGCGTTCGGCGACCTGTTCGCGACCGCGCTCAAGGCCCGCGGCGTGCGCGGCCTCGTGACCGCCACCGGCGTGCGCGACACGCAGGACCTGCGCGACATGGGCTTCCCGGTCTGGTCGCACGGCGTGCACTCGCAGGGCACGGTCAAGGCGACCGCCGGATCCGTGAACGTCCCGGTCGTCGTGGACGGCATGCTGGTGCACCCCGGCGACGTCGTGATCGCCGACGACGACGGCGTGGTGTGCGTGCCGCGTCTCGAGGCCGGAGCGGCGCTCGCCGCGGCCGAGGCGCGCGTGGCGAAGGAGGAGGCGGATCGCGCCGCATACGGCAGCGGCGCGGAGCTGAGCCTCGATCGCAAGGGCCTGCGCGCGCTGCTGTCCGAGCTCGGCGTCCGATACGTGAGCCAGGCCGAGCATGGCCGGTGACGGCATCCGCTGCACGCTGATGCGCGGCGGAACTTCGAAGGGCGCGTACTTCCTCGCCTCCGACCTGCCCGCCGACGAGGCGGAGCGCGACGACCTGCTGCTGCGGATCATGGGCACGCCCGATCCGCGCCAGATCGACGGGCTCGGCGGGGCGCATCCGCTGACCTCGAAGGTCGCCGTCGTCTCGCCGTCCGCCGATCCGGACGCCGACGTCGACTACCTGTTCCTGCAGCTGGGCGTCGACGAGGCGTTCGTCACCGACAGGCAGAACTGCGGCAACATCCTCGCCGGCATCGGCCCGTTCGCGGTCGAGCGCGGGCTCGTGCTCGCGACGGGGCATCGCACGAGCGTGCGGATCCGGATGGTCAACACCGGCAGCATCGCGACCGCGACGTTCGCGACACCCGGCGGGCTGGTCGACTACGACGGAGAGCTGGCCATCGACGGCGTCCCCGGCACGGCCGGCGCCATCTCGCTGGACTTCGAGGGCACGGCGGGATCCTCCACCGGGTCGCTCTTCCCGACCGGTGCCGCCGCCGACGACGTCGACGGCACCGCCGTGACCTGCGTCGACAACGGCATGCCGACCGTGCTCATCCGCGCCTCCGACGTGGGGCTGGAAGGCGACGAGGATCCCGCCGCGCTCGAGGCCGACGCCGCGCTCAAGGAGCGGCTCGAGCGGATCCGGTTCGCCGCCGCCGAGCTCATGGGCCTGGGTGACGTGAGCGAGGCCACCGTGCCGAAGATGGTGCTGGTGAGTGCGCCGCGGCACGGCGGCGCGATCGCGACGCGCAGCTTCCTGCCGCACCGCGTGCACACCTCGATCGGCGTGCTCGGCGCGCTCACGGTCGCCGCCGGCGTGCTGGCCGACGGATCCGTCGGGCGCGACCTCGCCGCGATCCCGGCGGAGGGCGATCCGTTCGTCGTCGAGCATCCGACGGGGCACTTCGACGTCGACGTGACGCTCGAGGGATCCGGATCCGACGCGGCCGTCACCCGCTCGGCCGCCCTGCGCACCGCCCGCAAGATCTTCGAGGGCACGGTCTTCCCGCGCCCGCGTCTCTAACCCCCTGCTGTCAGAGAGGACCGCCATGACCGACCACACCGCCTTCGACGTCGCGCATCTCGCGAACGTCGAGCTGTACACGCCGAAGTTCGACGAGAGCCTCTGGTTCTTCCGCGACCTGCTCGCGATGCGCGTCGTCGCGGAGCAGGGCGACTCCGTCTACCTGCGCACGTGGGACGACTACGAGCTCTACACGATCAAGCTCACCAGGCGCGACGCAGCGGGCGTGGGCCGCACGTCGTTCCGCGCGTCCAGCCAGGAGGCGCTGGACCGCCGCGTGGCCGCGATCGAGGAGATGGGCCTGGGCGACGGCTGGGTCGACGGGGAGGTCGGCACGGGACGGACGTTCCGCTTCCGCGACCCCGACGGGCACGAGATGGGGATCTACTACGAGACCGAGCGCTACACGGCGTCGGACGAGGACCGCCCCGCGCTCAAGAACCAGGCCTCGGCGTTCCCCGGTCGCGGCGTGAACGCTCGCCGGATCGACCACATCAACTACCTCGCGAAGGACGTCGAGGCCAACGGCGAATTCCTCGCCAAGGCGCTCGGCATGCGCGAGTCGGAGCGCATCCGCAACGACGACGGGCGCTTCGCCGCGTGGTGGTTCCACTTCTCGCTGAAGTCGTACGACGTCGTGTACTCGGACGACTGGACCAAGCACGGCAACCGCCTGCACCACATCGCGTTCGCCCCCGACACGCGCGAGGACATCCTGAAGGCCGCCGACATCTTCCTCGAGAACGGCATCCACATCGAGTCCGGCCCGCACAAGCACACCATCAACCAGACGTTCTTCCTGTACGTCTGGGAGCCCGGCGGCAACCGCATCGAGTTCGCCAACGCCGGCGCCCGCCTGCTGCTCGACCCGGACCAGCCCGTGGTCGAGTGGTCGCAGGAGGAGCGCAAGAAGGGCCAGGCGTGGGGCATGAAGACGATCGAGAGCTTCCACACGCACGGGACGCCCCTGGTCTGACCCGCTTCGCGAAACGGGCTGAGCGAGCGCAGCGGGTCGAAGCCGGGCTCTACCAGATGACGGCGATGGCGACGTTGGCGAGCGTGAGGATGCCGATCAGCCAGAAGGTCCAGGCGGGCAGCGGAGTGCCCTTCCTGGCACGGGCCGTGCCGATCCCGAGCAGGGCCCCGATCACGATCAGGATGACCAGCTTGATGCCGATCTTCATGTAGTCGAGGTCCTCGACCGCCCACGGCGCCGAGAGGGCGAGGCCGGCGACCAGCGCGATCACCATGCCGAGCGTCATGAGCCGGGTCGGCTGGTAGCGGCGGGCGGCGGCCTCGACGACCCACGCGCCGAACAGGATGGCGAATCCGAGCAGGTGGATGACGATGACCACGTCGCGCAGCGTTTCCATGGTTTCACGGTATCGCGGGCCCCGCGCCGGCGTTACGTTCGGCACATGACGGTGCGTGAGACGGATGTGGTGGTCATCGGCGCGGGCCCGGTCGGCGAGAACGTCGCCGACCGCGCCGTGCGCGGCGGGCTCGAGGCGGTGATCGTCGAGTCCGAGCTGGTCGGCGGCGAGTGCTCGTACTGGGCGTGCATGCCCTCCAAGGCGCTGCTGCGCCCGGGCGCCGCGCTGCGGGCCGCGCAGGCGGTCGCCGGCGTGACGGGCGGATCGCTCGAGCCCGAGGCGATCCTGCGGCGACGCGACGGGTTCGCCGCGAACTGGGACGACTCCGGTCAGGTGCGCTGGCTCGAGTCGGCCGGGATCGCGCTGGTGCGCGGGCGCGGACGCGTCGCGGGGGAGCGGCGCGTGATCGTGGCGGGCGAGGACGGCGAGTCCGAGCTCGTCGCGCGGCACGCCGTCGTGATCGCGACCGGCAGCGAGGCGCGGCTCCCCGGCATCCCGGGCCTGCGCGAGGCGAAGCCGTGGACGAGCCGCGAGGCGACCTCCGCGCAGACGATCCCGCCGCGCCTGGCCGTGCTCGGCGGGGGCGTCGTCGCGGTCGAGGTGGCGACCATGTTCGCCGACCTCGGCAGCGAGGTGACGCTGCTCTCGCGCAGCCCCCTGCTGCGCTCGCTCGAGCCGTTCGCCGGCGAGGCGGTGCGCGACGCGCTCCGCTCCCGCGGCGTCACGGTGCGCGAGGACGCGAGCCCGACCGAGGTGACGCGTCAGGACGACGGGTCCGTCGTCATCCGGTTCGCGGACGGATCCGTGAGCGCGGACGAGATCGTCGTCGCGGCCGGACGGCGGGCCCGCCTGCACGACCTCGGCGTCGACGAGCTGCTCGGCGACAAGGGCCTGCTCGACGTCGACGACACCCTGCGCGTGCGCGGCTCCGACTGGCTGTACGCCGTCGGCGACGCCGCGGGCCGCGTGCTGCTCACGCACCAGGGGAAGTACGAGGCCCGCGCCGCCGGCGACGTGATCGCCGCGCGCGCGAAGGGCGAGGAGGTCGACGACGCGCCGTGGGGCCGCCACGTCGCGACCGCGGATCACGCCGCGGTGCCGCAGGTCGTGTTCACGGATCCCGAGGTCGCCTCCGCCGGCCTCACCGCCGCGCAGGCGGAGGAGCGCGGGCTGCGCGTCCGTGTCGTCGACTATGACCTCGCGAACGTCGCGGGGGCCGGTCTCGTGGCCGACGACTACGCGGGCCGCGCCCGCGCCGTGGTCGACGAGGACCGCGGCGTGCTGTTGGGCCTCACGCTCGTCGGCCCGGGCGTGGGCGAGCAGATCCACGCGGCGACGATCGCGATCGCCGGCGAGGTGCCGCTCGCCCGCCTGTGGCACGCCGTCCCGTCCTACCCGACGCTCAGCGAGTTCTGGCTCCGCCTGCTCGAGGCCTATGGCCTGTGAGCCCCTGCCCCTGTCCTGTCCCTGCCCTGTCTGAGAACACGTGCTCTCAGCGAGCACACGCCAGATCTGTGCAGATTCGGCGTGCCGCCGCTGAGAGGACGTGTTCTCGGAGACGGGATCGGCCCTCCCGAGGGTCGCGAGAGGGCCGATTCGGATTCAGCGGGTCAGAGGACGGTCGCCTCCGCGGCCACCAGGCCCTCGTCGTAGTCGACGTCCTTCGTCTCGCGCGAGAGCAGCAGCGCGATCAGGGTGAGCACGCCGGCGCCCGAGAGGTACAGGCCCACGAGCCATGGGTTGCCGCCGCCCCACGCCCACAGCACCACGGCCACGAGCGGGGCCAGCGCGGCGCCGAGGATCGACGAGACGTTGTACGCCACGGCCGAGCCGGTGTAGCGCACGTTGGTCGGGAACAGCTCGGGCAGCAGCGCGCCCATCGGCCCGAACGTCGAGCCCATCAGCGCGAAGCCGATGATGAGGAACACGACCGTGAGCGGCATGGTCGCGGCGCCCTGCGGCAGCAGGAACACCGGGAACAGCGCTCCGAACACGATGATGCCGATCGTGACGCCGATGAGGAGCTTGCGGCGTCCGATCCGGTCGGCGATCGGACCGGCGAGCACCGTGAACAGACCGAAGAACACCACGCCGACGATCTGCATGAGCACGAACTGGACGTAGCTGAAGCCGAGGCCGGGCACCCACGGGCCGGCGACGGCCGCGTCGTAGGTCTCGGGCGCGACGGGGGCCTTCGTGCCGTAGGAGAGCATGAAGCTCGTCAGCAGGTAGAACAGCACGTACGTCGCCAGCATGATGAACGTGCCGAGGATGAGCTGCTTCCAGTAGCGACGGAACGCCTCGCCGAGCGGGAAGCGCTTGATCGCGCCCTGCGTCGACGCCTTCTCGAACGTCGACGACTCGACGAGCTTCAGGCGCACCCACAGGCCGATGATGACCATGACGGCCGAGAACAGGAACGGGATCCGCCAGCCCCACGAGAGGAACGCCTCGGAGGGAGCGCCGGCCTCGCCGGGGATCGAGAAGTTGATGATCAGGAACAGCCCGTTGGCGATGATGAAGCCGATCGGCGCGCCCAGCTGGGGGAACGTGCCGTACAGCGCGCGCTTGCCACGCGGGGCGTTCTCGGTCGCGACGAGCGCGGCGCCCGACCACTCGCCGCCGAGGGCGAAGCCCTGCGACAGGCGCAGGATGAGCAGCAGGATGCCGGCCCACACGCCGATCTCGTTGTAGGTCGGGAGGACGCCGATCAGGAACGTCGCGATTCCCATCACGAGCAGCGACGCGACGAGCGTCGCCTTGCGGCCGATGCGGTCGCCGAAGTGGCCGAACGCGATGGCGCCGACCGGGCGCGCGACCATCGCGGCGCCGAACGTCGCGAACGAGACGAGCAGCGAGGTCGTCGGGTCGGCGGCGGGGAAGAACAGCGACGGGAACACGAGCACGGCGGCCGTGGCGTACGCGTAGAAGTCGTAGAACTCGATCGTGGTGCCGATGAGGCTCGCCGTGATCACGCGCGAGCGCGAGTTGGCGGGCTTGGCGGCGGCGCCCGCGGAGGGGCTCTGAGCAGCGGTGGTCATCTGAATGCCTGTCTGGGGAACAACGAAAGGGGACGTCGCCGAAGGAGGTCGGCGGTGCAGGATGACATTCTATTGGGGGGCGAATTCAACAATTGCCCATCTGCGCGCTTCGATCCCGCACTCCGCTGAGCACTTCGCATTCTGCTGATGGATGACGGCGGGGACCCGGCGTTCTGCCGAGTCCCCGCGCCGAAAGAACGGATCCGCGCCCGCGTCAGTCCACCTCGTCCGCGAGGCGCAGCGCGCGCAGCTCGCGCAGCGTGAGGGCCGTGCGCAGCGCGGCGTCGGCCGCCTCGGCGCCCTTGTCCTCCTTGGAGCCCTCGAGACCCGCACGATCCAGGCCCTGCTGCTCGTCGTCCAGAGTCAGGACGCCGAAGCCCACGGG
>NZ_JBCNUN010000003.1:369511-392932 GCF_039605615.1 Microbacterium rhizophilum
CCGTCGGTCGCGGCCGAGGAGACGAAGTCGAAGTGCGGCGTCCCGCCGCGGATGATCACGCCGAGCGCGACGACCGCGTCGGCGCCGGCCTCGAGGGCGGCCTTCGCGACGACGGGCAGCTCGAACGACCCCGCGACGCGCACCAGGTGCTGCGTCGCGCCGGCGGCCTCGAGCGTGCGCTGCGCGCCCGCGATCAGCCCGTCCGTGATGGCGTCGTGCCAGGCGCCGGCGACGACCACCACGTCCAGCCCGGTGCCGTCGATCTGCGCGCCCTTGGGCGCTCCGTGTCCGCTCATCGCGTTCCTCCCTCGTGCATGCGCGCGATCGCGTCGGCGAGCTCCTCTTCGCCGATGATGTGGCCCATCCGGTCGCGCTTGGTCTCCAGGTACTGGTGGTTGTTCGGGCCGACCCCGACGATCAGCGGGACCTGCTCGACCACGTCGAGCCCGAATCCGCGCAGCTGCGCCACCTTGTCGGTGTTGTTCGTGAGCAGCCGGATGCGCTCGATCCCGAGGTCGGCGAGGATGCCGGCCGCAGCCGCGTAGTCGCGGGCGTCGGCGGGCAGGCCCAGGGCCGTGTTGGCGTCGACCGTGTCGAGACCGCGCTCCTGCAGGGCGTACGCGCGCAGCTTGTTGATCAGGCCGATGCCGCGTCCCTCGTGGCCGCGCATGTAGACGACCACGCCGCCGTCCTGCTCGATCGCGTCGAGCGCGGCCTCGAGCTGGGGGCCGCACTCGCACTTCAGCGAGCCGAACGCCTCGCCCGTGAGGCACTCGGAGTGCACGCGCACGAGCGGCGCCTCGGCCGACAGATCGCCCGAGACGACCGCGATGTGGTCGGTGCCGGTCTGGCGGTCCTTGTAGGCGAGGAACCGGAACGTGCCGTGCGCCGTCGGCACAGTGGCGTCGGCGCGCAGGCTCACCTGGCGACGCGTCGTGGGGCGGTCGGCCCCGCGCGGGTCGTGCTCGTCGAGGTGGGCGATGAGCTGCTCGATCGTGATCACGGGGATCCCCTCGCGCCGGCCGAGCTCGACGAGGCCGGGCATCCGCATCATGGACCCGTCCTCCGCGACCAGCTCGCCGATCACGGCGACGGGCGCCAGACCGGCGAGGCGCATGAGCTCGACGGACGCCTCCGTGTGGCCCGCGCGGTCGCGCACGCCGCCGGGGACGGCGCGCAGCGGCAGGATGTGCCCGGGCCGGATCAGGTCCTTGGCCTCGGACGCCGGGTCGGCGAGCACGTTCAGCGTGCGGGCGCGGTCGGCCGCGCTGATGCCGGTCGTGACGCCGACGGCGGCGTCCACGCTGACCGTGTACGCGGTGGAGCGGGCATCCTCGTTGTGCTCGACCATGGGCGGCAGGTCGAGGCGGTCGGCGTACTCCTGCGGCATCGGGGCGCAGAGGAATCCGGACGACCAGCGCACGGCCCACGCGACCCACTCCGGGGTCGCGAGCTCGGCGGACAGGACGACGTCGCCCTCGTTCTCGCGGTCCTCGTCGTCGGCGACGATGACCGGGCGGCCGGCGCGCAGCGCGTCGAGGGCCTCGTCGATCGAGCCGAGCTCGATGGCGCTGTCGGTGTTGTTCAGGCTGCTGTTCGATGTCACAGGGAGCCTCCTTCTGTGGAACCGCCGACGGCGCGGGCCGGGGCGAGGGACGGGTCGAGCACGGAGTAGTCGGCGGCGGGCACCTCGGTGGTCGCGAACGACCAGGGGCGCGCGGCATCGGGAGCGGAGGCGCCGAACGCCAGCAGACGCTGGACGTGGCGCGCCAGGATGTCGGTCTCGAGGTTCACGCGGTCGCCGGGGGCGCGCTCCCCGAGCGTCGTGGCGGCGAGCGTCTCGGGGATGAGCGACACCTCGAACCAGGCGTCGGCGGCGCCGGCGGCGCTGACCGCGCTCACCGTGAGCGAGACGCCGTCGACCGCGATCGATCCCTTGTCGACCACGAGCGGGGCGAGATGGCCGGGCAGGCCGATCCGCACGACGCGCCACTGCGCCCCGGGCCGGACCTCGCGCACCACGCCCGTGCCGTCGATGTGGCCCTGCACGATGTGGCCGCCGAGGCGCCCGCCGGCGGCGGTGGCGCGCTCGATGTTGACCGGCGTGCCCGTGCGGGCGGCGTCGAGCGTCGACATGTCGAGCGTCTGCTTCATCACGTCGGCGGTGAAGCCCTCGCCCGTCCAGTCGACGACCGTGAGACACACGCCGCTCACGGCGATCGAGTCGCCGTGGCGCACGCCCTCGATGGCGCCCGGTGCGTGCAGCGTCAGGCGCACGCCGTCTCCGGACGGCTCGACGGCCGTGATGCGGCCGATCTCCTCGACGATTCCGGTGAACATCAGCGATCTCCTTCTTCGGGGGCGGATCCGGATGACGCCGGCTCCGCGACATAGAGCGTGTCGTCGCCCAGCGCGATCCGGTCGGTCACGCGCAGGCGGAGGGCGCGGTCGATCGACGGCGCCCCGATGTCGGTGAGGGCCACGCGCGGGCCGCCCAGGATCACGGGGGCGACATACGCGAGGATCCGGTCCGCGTAGCCCGCCGCCATGAACGCGCTGGCGAGCGTCGGCCCGCCCTCGACGAACACGCGGTGCAGCCCGTGATCCCACAGGTCCGCGAGCACGAACGCCAGGTCGTGCGTGTCGTAGAAGAGGGGCTCGTGCGGATGCGCGCGCACCGCGGCGCCGGCGGGCGTCTCGCGCGCGCCGATCACCACGGGGACGGGCTGCTCGGGGTGGAGCGTGCCGCCGTCGCGCGCCGTCAGGGCCGGGTCGTCTGCCAGGACCGTGCCCGTGCCGACCACGATCGCGTCGGCCTGCGCGCGGCGGGCGTGCACGTCCGCGCGCGACGCCGGTCCGGTGATCCACTGGCTGGTGCCGTCGGCCGCGGCCGCGCGACCGTCGAGGCTCTGCGCCCACTTCACGGTGACGTGCGGGCGACCGAGTCTCGTCGCGGTCAGCCACGGGCCGATCAGGGCGAGCGCCTCGTCGGCGAGCACGCCGGACTCGACGTCGACCCCGGCGGCGCGCAGTCGCCGGCCGCCGCCGCCCGAGACCTCGCCCGGGTCGTCGAGCGCGTACACGACGCGCGCGACGCCCGCGCGGATCAGGGCTTCGGCGCACGGGCCCGTGCGGCCCGTGTGGTTGCACGGCTCGAGCGTGACGATCGCGGTCGCGCCCGCGGCGCCGCCCTCGGGCAGGTGGCTCAGCGCGTCCACCTCGGCGTGGGCCGTGCCGGCGCCGCGGTGCCATCCCTCGGCGAGGATCTCGCCGTCGGGGGAGAGGATCAGCGCGCCCACCTGCGGGTTGCGGCTGCGGGGCCCGCGGAGCGCGAGCTCGAGGGCGCGGCTCATCGCGCGCTCCTCTGCGCGGCTGTGCGCCATCCGACCCTCCTCGACGAAACCGGGGCCGAACATCGCTCGGGAGGCGGCGCGATCGTGGATCGCGGCGCCTCCGTGCTGCCTCCCATCCGGACTCGCGCGGCTCTCGCCGCACATCACCGTCGGTTCCGGAATTCCACCGGATCGGCCTGGCGCCTGTGGCGCTTCGGCTCGCGGACTGTCACCGCCGGTTCGGATTCTCACCGACCCCGGAGCACGTGTGCTGCACCCAGGTTATCCGAACGCGCGGGCGTCGGATCCATTCCCGTCATCCGGCTTCCTCACTTGAGCAGGCGCGACAGGCGGCGGTCGGCGAGCACCTTGCCGCCGGTCTGGCACGTCGGGCAGTACTCGAAGCTGCGGTCCGCGAGGAAGACGCTGCGCACGGTGTCGCCGCACACGGGGCACGCCTCTCCGGCGCGGGCGTGCACGCTCATGCCGCGGCGCTTGGCGTCCTTGAGCTCGGCGGGTGGGCGGCCGCGCGCGGCCCCGACCGCCTCGGTCAGGGTGTCGCGCATCGCGGCGTAGAGGCGGTCGACGTCCTCGTCGCCCAGGTTGGCGGCGAGCGCGTAGGGCGACATGCGGGCGGCGTGCAGGATCTCGTCCGAGTAGGCGTTGCCGATGCCCGCGACGGTGTGCTGGTCGCGCAGCACGCCCTTGATCTGGGTGCGGCGCCCCTGCAGGAGCCCCGCCAGCGTCTCGCGCGTGAAGTCGTCGCCCAGCGGATCCGGTCCGAGCCGGGCGATGCCCTCGACCTGCTGCGGATCGCGCACGACGTAGACCGCGAGCGACTTCTTCGTGCCCGCCTCGGTGAGGTCGAACCCCGAGCCGTCTCCGAAGCCCACCCGCAGCGCGATGGGGGAGCGACCCGGTTTGATCACGGTCGCCGGCAGCGCCTCGTGCCAGCGCAGCCACCCGGCCTTGGCGAGGTGGAACACCAGGTGCATGTCGCCGAGCGCGAGGTCGAGGAACTTCCCGTGCCTCTCGACGGCCGTGACGGTCCGCCCGACGAGCTCGTCGAGGCGCGGGTCGAACGTCTTGAGCGCCGCGATCTGCGCGAGCCGCGCCTGCGCGACCTCCAGACCGATCGTCCGCCCCCGAAGGAACCCGACCAGTCCCTCCACCTCGGGCATCTCCGGCATGCCGTCATCCTCTCCCGCGGCGCCGGATCCGCACAACGCAGGATCGGATGTGACGGATGAGCCCCGAGACACCGGATGGGACCCGGGTGCGGATCCGCTCCTGCGTTGTGCACGCCGTTCCGGATCGGATGGTCCGTATCGGACCGGGGGAGCCGTGATCCGGATCCCCCTCTGGACCCGGATGGCCGTGCTCCGTCCTGGCGGGCCACGCCGCGAGATCCGCACAACGCAGGATCGGATGTGGCGGGTGAGGCTGGTGGCGATCTCCGGGGCCGATCTCGGGTTTCGGTCCTGCGTCGTGCAGGTGGAGCGCGGGCGGGGCACTCGTCCACAGGTCCCATCGCGCGGGAACCCCATCCACATCACCGTGGATCCGCTGATCCGGCGTCTGGCGGCGGACAGGATCGGCCGCATGTCGGCTCTCGAACAGGATGCATTCGGCCGCGCCGGTGTGTGCGTGACGTACCCCGAGCTGCGCCGGCTCGGGTACACGCGGCAGGAGGTGGAGAACGCGCTGGAGTCCGGTCACCTGTTCCGCGCGCGTCGGAATGTGTACCTCTGGCGTTCCGCCACGCTCGACGAGCGGCGAGCCGCGCGCGTCGGAGGCCGGGTGGACTGCACGACGGTGCTGAGGTCCCGTGGCATCTTCGTGCTCGACCGGGAGGACGTGCGGCTGCATGTCCAGGTGTCGCCGAGCGGATCGCGGCTGCGCAGTGCCACGGATCGGAAGCGGCGCCTCCGATGTGCGGAGGACGGCGTCTCGATTCAGGTGCACTGGCGCGGGTCGGATGCCGACGGCGCCGACGTGAATGCGCCTCTCATCGAGGCCCTCGCCCAGGCGATGCGGTGCCAGGGGCCACGTGCGGGCCTCGCCTCGATCGACAGCGCGCTGCACCAGGGACTCATCCGCCAGACCGATCTGTCGGCGCTGTTCGCGTCGCTTCCGCCCCGGTTCCAGAGGCTGCGCGGTCTGGTGGACGGGAGGGCCGAGTCCGGCAGCGAGACATTCGCGCGGCTCATCGCGCGGGCGACCGGGAGATCCGTCGAGGTGCAGAAGCGGATCCCCGGAGTCGGACGAGTGGACCTGGTCGTCGACGGATGGATCGTGATCGAGTGCGACAGCAGGGAGTTCCACGAGGGCTGGGAGAAGCAGGCCGCGGACCGGCTGCGCGACCTCGAGCTCGCCGCCCTGGGCTATGCCGTCCTCCGGCCGACCGCCCACCTCCTGTTCACGTCACCCGACATCCTGATCAAGGCCATCCGGGGCCTGCTCGCCGCCGGTCGCCGCTGAATCTGCACAACGCAGGAACGGATGTGACGGATGCGCACCGTGACCCCGGATGGGACCCGGATGCGGATCCCGCTCCTGCGTTGTGCGGAAGGAGCGGGTCAGACGGGCCAGGGCTGCGGGGTGCGGGGGTCCGTGGCGAGGAGGCCGGCGATCCAGCCGTCGACGCGTGGGCCGTGGCCGGCCAGGCCGCGGCGGCGGATGCCCTCGAGCTGGAAGCCGAGGTTCTGCGCCACCCGCGCCGAGGCGGTGTTGCCCACCACGGCGTGCCACTCGAGGCGCTCCAGGCGCAGCGGGCCGAAGGCGAAGTCCACCACCGCGGTCGTCGCCTCGGCGGCGTAGCCCCGGCCGCGCGCGCCGGGCGCGAGCCAGTAGCCGAGCTCGGCCGCGCCGTCCTTGATGCGGTGCAGGCCCACCATGCCCGCGAGGCCCGCGGCGTCTCGGATCGCCCACACGAGCTCCGAGCCCTCGTCCCACCAGTGGCTCGCGAGCGCGACGAACTTCTCGGCGTCCTCCCGCGCATACGGCGACGGGACGGTCGTGAACGACTGGATCACCGGATCCTGGCACTCGTCGAAGATCGCGTCGACGTCGGAGTCGACCGGGCGGGAGAGGGTGAGGCGGGTGGTCCGGAGGACGACCGGCTCACCCACGGCGCAGCAGGCCCACGCGCTCGTAGACCGTCGCGAGGGTCGCGTCGGCGACCTCCGCGGCGCGCGCCGCGTTGGCCGCCAGCACCCGGTCGAGCTCGGCAGGGTCGTCCAGCAGCTCGAGCGCGCGGGCGCGCACGGGCTCGAACTCCGCCACGACCACGTCGCGCAGGCCCTTCTTGAAGTCGCCGTAGCCGCGGCCCGCGTACTCGTCCTCGATCTCGGAGACCGGACGGCCCGTGAGTGCCGAGTAGATCGTGAGCAGGTTCGACACGCCCGGCTTCTCCGCGCGGTCGTACCGCACGGTGCCGTCGCTGTCCGTCACCGCGCGCATGATCTTCTTCGCGGTGACGCTCGGCTCGTCCAGCAGCCACAGCACTCCCGCCTGCGACTCGGCGGACTTCGACATCTTCGCCGTCGGCTCCTGCAGGTCGTAGATGCGCGCGGTCTCGGCCTGGATCACCGGCTTCGGCACGCGGAACGTCTCGCCGAAGCGCGCGTTGAACCGCTCGGCCAGGTCGCGCGTCAGCTCGACGTGCTGCTTCTGGTCGTCGCCGACCGGCACCACATCTGTCTGGTACAGCAGGATGTCCGCCGCCATCAGGACCGGGTAGGTGAACAGGCCGACGCTCGTCGCGTCCGCGCCCTGCTTCTGCGACTTGTCCTTGAACTGCGTCATGCGGCCGGCCTCGCCGAAGCCCGTGATGGTCGACAGGATCCAGGCGAGCTCCGCGTGCGCGCGCACGTGCGACTGCACGTACAGCGTCGAGCGCGAGGGCTCGATGCCCGCGGCGATGTACTGAGCGACGGTGCGGCGGGTCTTCTCGCGCAGCATCGCGGGATCCTGCGGCACGGTGATGGCGTGCAGATCGACGACCGAGAAGAACGCGTCGTACTGATCCTGCATGCCGCGCCACTGCAGGAGAGCCCCGATGTAGTTGCCGATCTGAAGCGAGTCGGCCGAAGGCTGCATTCCGGAGTAGAGGCGCTGTTTCGTCACCGTACGATCCTATTTGCCCGCTGAGGTGCTCTGGCACGACGTGCGAGCGAAGCGAGCGATCAGAACTCGTAGTCGACGACGACGGGGGAGTGATCGCTCCAGCGGGTGTCGTAGGACGGCGCGCGGTCGACGCGATAGCCCGAGGCCCGGGCCGCGAGGGCGGGGGAGGCCAGGTGGTAGTCGATGCGCCAGCCCGTGTCGTTGTCGAACGCCTTGCCGCGCATCGACCACCACGTGTACGGGCCGTCGACCTCGCCCGCGGCGGCGCGACCCACGTCGACCCAGCCGAGGCCCGTGCGGCCCTCGCTGTAGGCGCGGGTGTCGCTGAGCTGACCGCCCATCCCGCGGCCGATGCCCTCCTGGCCCGTCACCGGCTCGCCGAGAGGCGTCAGGAAGCGGTCGAAGTACGCGCGCTCGCGGGCGAGGTAGCCGGCCTTCTTGACGTTGCCCTTCCAGTTCCGGATGTCGAGCGGGCGGTGACCGACGTTCAGGTCGCCCGTGACGAGCGCGAGCCCGCCGTCCGCGGACAGCTCCGGCAGGCGGCGCTCCATGGCGTCGAGGAACGCCCACTTCTGATCCTGCTTCGCGGGCGTCTCGGCCTCGCCCGTGGGGACGTACGCGCTCACGACGGTCAGCGTCTCGTCGCCGAACTCGAAGTCGGCCTCGATCCAGCGGCCGTTGGACTCGAGCGCGTCGTCGCCCAGCTCGACGCGCGAGATCGCGCACTCCTCGCGGCTCGCGATGGCCACGCCGGCCCGGCCCTTCTGCAGCGACGCGTCGGCGACGACGCGCCACCCCGGAAGCGCGGCCTCGAGGTGCTCGAGCTCGCCGCGCACCTCCTGCAGCGTGATGATGTCGGGCTGCGCGGCGTCGACCCAGGCGCCCATCCCGTTGCGGGAGGCGGCCCGGATGCCGTTGACGTTGACAGAGGCGATGCGGACCGTGCGAGGCATGCCTCAAACGTAACCGGGCCCACCGACATCCGGATGTCGATGGGCCCGGGAAGGCGTCAGGCGTGAGCGATCAGGACGCGTGGATCAGCTTGAGCGACTTCTTCTGGCTCTCGGTGCCGCGCATCACGGCCTGCTTCACGTCGGCGATCGCCTTGGTGATCTCGATGCCACGGGGGCACGCCTCGGTGCAGTTGAAGGTCGTGCGGCAGCGCCACACGCCCTCCTTGTCGTTGAGGATGTCCAGGCGCACGTCGCCGGCGTCGTCGCGCGAGTCGAAGATGAAGCGGTGTGCGTTGACGATCGCGGCCGGGCCGAAGTACTGGCCGTCGGTCCAGAACACGGGGCACGACGAGGTGCACGCGGCGCACAGGATGCACTTGGTGGTGTCGTCGAAGATCGCGCGGTCGGCGATCGACTGCACGCGCTCCTTGCCCTTCTCGGGCGCGGACTTCGCCACCAGGAAGGGCTGCACCTCGCGGTAGGCCGCGAAGAACGGGTCCATGTCGACGATGAGGTCCTTCTCGAGCGGCAGGCCCTTGATCGCCTCGACATAGATCGGCTTCGAGATGTCGAGGTCCTTGATCAGCGTCTTGCAGGCGAGGCGGTTGCGGCCGTTGATGCGCATGGCGTCCGAGCCGCAGATGCCGTGGGCGCACGAGCGGCGGAACGCGAGCGATCCGTCCTGGTCCCACTTGATGCGGTGCAGCGCGTCGAGCACGCGGTCGGTCGAGTACATCTCGACGTCGTAGTCGACCCAGCGCGGCTCGCTGTCGACCTCGGGGTCGAAGCGCCGGATGATGAACGTGACGAGGTACGACTGGATGGCCGGGTCGGCGGACTCGGCAGGAGCGCTCTCGGTGACGGCGGTGGCGGCCATCAGTACTTCCTCTCCATCGGCGGGTAGTTCAACTCGCCCTGCTCGTTCTTGGTGAACACGACGGGCTTCCAGTCCAGCTTGATGTGGTCCTCGGGGTCGGCCGAGTGCGGGTCGCCCGTGAGGTACGCCATCGTGTGCTGCATGAAGTTCTCGTCGTCGCGCGCCTGGTAGTCCTCGCGCATGTGGCCGCCGCGGCTCTCGCGGCGGTTGCGCGCGGCGTAGGCGACGATCTCGGCGATGTCGAGCAGGAAGCCCAGCTCGACGGCCTCGAGCAGGTCGGTGTTGTACCGGCGGCCCTTGTCGTCGACGTAGATGTTCTTGTACCGCTCGCGCAGCTCCGCGATCGTGCCGAGGACGTCGGTCAGGCTCTCCTCGGTGCGGAAGACCTGGGCCTTGTCGTCCATCTCCTCCTGCAGCTTCTTGCGGATGTCAGAGATGCGCTCGGTGCCCTTGGCGGTGCGGACGCCCTCGATCAGCTCGCGGACGGCGGCGGCCGGGTCCTCGGGGAGCGGCACGAAGTCGGCGGTCTTGACGTACTCGACCGCGTTCTGCCCCGAGCGCTTGCCGAACACGTTGATGTCGAGCAGCGAGTTGGTGCCGAGGCGGTTGGCGCCGTGCACCGACACGCACGCGCACTCGCCGGCCGCGTACAGGCCCGGCACGACGGTGTCGTTGTCGGCGAGCACCTCGCCGGCGTTGTTCGTCGGGATGCCGCCCATCGCGTAGTGCGCGGTCGGCATCACGGGCACCGGCTCGACGACCGGGTCGATGCCCAGGTACGTGCGGGCGAACTCCGTGATGTCCGGGAGCTTCGTCTCGAGCACCTCGGCGCCCAGGTGCGTGCAGTCCAGCAGCACGTAGTCCTTGTTCGGACCGGCGCCGCGGCCCTCGCGCACCTCCTGGACCATGCAGCGCGCGACGATGTCGCGCGGGGCGAGGTCCTTGATGGTGGGGGCGTAGCGCTCCATGAAGCGCTCGCCCGACGCGTTGCGCAGGATGGCGCCCTCACCGCGGGCGCCCTCCGTGAGCAGGATGCCGAGACCGGCCAGACCCGTCGGGTGGAACTGGAAGAACTCCACGTCCTCGAGCGGCAGGCCCTTGCGCCACACGATGCCGACGCCGTCGCCCGTGAGGGTGTGG
Organism: Microbacterium rhizophilum; assembly: GCF_039605615.1. NCBI lineage: Bacteria > Bacillati > Actinomycetota > Actinomycetes > Micrococcales > Microbacteriaceae > Microbacterium > Microbacterium rhizophilum. The sequence continues at coordinate 379,942 of NZ_JBCNUN010000003.1, forward strand.
GCGTTCGAGGTGGTCTTGAAGATCTTGCCGAAGCCGCCGGTGGCGAAGATCACGGCCTTGGAGTGGAACACGTGCAGCTCGCCCGTGGCCAGCTCGTACGCGACCACACCGGCGATCTGCGTCTTGCCGTCGGCGTCCTTCACCGTGATCAGATCGAGCGCGTAGAACTCGTTGAAGAAGTTGATGCCGAGCTTGACGCAGTTCTGGAACAGCGTCTGCAGGATCATGTGGCCCGTGCGGTCGGCCGCATAGCAGGCGCGGCGCACCGGCGTCTTGCCGTGCTCGGCCGTGTGACCGCCGAAGCGGCGCTGGTCGATCTTGCCGTCGGGCGTGCGGTTGAACGGCAGGCCCATGTTCTCGAGGTCGATGACGGCGTCGATCGCCTCCTTGGCCAGGATCTCCGCGGCGTCCTGATCGACGAGGTAGTCGCCGCCCTTGACGGTGTCGAACGTGTGCCACTCCCACGAGTCCTCCTCGACGTTCGCGAGCGCCGCGGCCATGCCGCCCTGCGCCGCGCCCGTGTGCGAGCGGGTCGGGTAGAGCTTCGTGATCACGGCGGTCTTGGCGCCGGGGCCGGCCTCGATCGCCGCGCGCATGCCGGCGCCGCCGGCGCCGACGATCACGATGTCGAACTGGTGGTAGTGGACGCCGTCGCGCACGACGGACTCGCTGGTCTGCGTGGTCATATCCCTATCGATTCCTGTCAGGCCGCGGCCTGGCACATGTCCCACAGCGTGCTCTCCGGCGTGACGCCGAGGCACGGGTCGAACGTGAACACCACGAGCGTGCCGAGCACGATCATCACGGCCACGACGATCCACGTCACCGCGACGAGCGCCTTGCGCGCCGTCGCGTGATGCACGTAGTCGTTGATGATCGTGCGCAGGCCGTTGGCGCCGTGGATGAACGCGAGCCACAGCATCAGCACGTCCCACCACTGCCAGAACGGCGTGGCGAACTTGCCGGCGACGAAGGCGAAGTTGAGCGCCTGGACGCCGCCCTCGGGCAGCACCAGGTTCACGAGCAGGTGGCCGAAGATCAGCACGATCAGCACCACGCCCGAGGCGCGCATGTAGATCCAACCCCACTTCTCGAGGTTGACGCCCCTGTTGCGTGGGGCGCTGTGCGGCGCGCGGGGCGCGGCGAGGGTGTCGGCGGTCATCAGTGCGCCCCTCCCATGTGCGAGAACGTGTTGATGAGCTGGCGGGGCACGAAGCCGGCCATGGCGACGACCCACACCGCGATGACGCCCCAGAACAGCTGACGCTGGTACTTGGCGCCCTTCGCCCAGAAGTCGACCAGGATGATCCGCAGGCCGTTGAAGGCGTGGAAGACGATGGCGCCGACGAGGGCGATCTCGCCGAGGCCCATGATCCAGTGCTTGTACGTGCCGATCACGGCGTCGTACGCCTCGGGGGAGACCCGGATCAGCGACGTGTCGAGCACGTGCACCAGGAGGAAGAAGAAGATCGCGACACCCGTGATGCGGTGCAGGACCCACGACCACATGCCCTCGCGGCCGCGGTAGAGAGTTCCTCGTGGGACCTTCGAAGTGGTCTCCGTCACCGACAATGTCGTACGCGTAGGAGCGGACACGTCGTTCCTCCCTGATCGTTGCGAGGCCATCGCCCGGATGGCGCGCAGGGCGGCCGTGGGCACCCCAACTCTACTTCGCCACCCGCGAACACCGCGATGAAGGCGGTCCTAACTATCTCGACATCGAGATAGTTAGGGAAGTTCTTCTCGACCGCTTCCCGCCCGGTAGCCTGGCCGCATGGCTGAGCCGATCGATGACTTCTACGCAGTGATCCCGGCGGGGGGCGTCGGCTCTCGGCTCTGGCCGCTGTCCCGGGCCGAGACGCCCAAGTTCCTGCACGATCTGACCGGATCGGGCGTCTCGCTGCTGCGCAACACGTGGGACCGCCTGCTCCCGCTGACCGGCCCCGATCGCATCGCGGTGGTCACGGGCAAGGCCCACGAGCACAAGGTCGAGGAGGAGCTCCCCGACATCCCCGAGCGCAACGTCTTCATCGAGGCCTCGCAGCGCGAGTCTGCCGCCGCGATCGGGCTGGCGGCCGCCATCCTGGTGCGGCGCGAGCCGGACGTGATCATCGGCTCGTTCGCGGCCGATCACCACATCCAGCGCCAGCGCGCCTTCGAGTTCGCGGTGCAGCAGGCCGTCGCGGCCGCGCGCGCGGGCTACATCTCCACGATCGGGATCGCGCCTTCCGAGCCGTCCGTCGGCTTCGGCTACATCCAGCTGGGCTCGGAGATCGACATCGAGGGCGCGCCCATGGCGGCGATCGTCGAGCGCTTCGTCGAGAAGCCCGATCTCGAGACCGCCCGCCGGTACTACGCCGACCGCAGCTTCCTCTGGAACGCGGGCATGTTCATCTCGCGCGCCGACGTGCTGCTCGACGAGCTCGCCGCGAACGAGCCCGAGCTCCACGCGGGACTGCTGGAGATCGCCGAGGCGTGGGACACGGATCGGCGGGCCGAGGTGACCGACCGCGTCTGGCCGAGCCTGAAGAAGATCGCGATCGACTACGCCGTGGCCGAGCCCGCCGCCGACAAGGGCCGGCTCGCGGTCGTCCCCGGTCACTTCGACTGGGACGACGTGGGCGACTTCGCGAGCCTCGCGAAGCTGATCTCCGGCGGGCGCTCGGATCAGATGTCGATCCTCGGCCGCAACGAGATGGTGCTCGCCGACGAGTCGACGGGCCTCGTCGTCTCGCAGACGAACCGGATCATCGCGGTGGTCGGGGTCGAGGGGCTGATCGTGGTCGACACCGAGGACGCGCTGCTCGTCACGACCGGGGAGCACGCCCAGCGCGTGAAGAGCGTCGTGGGCACCCTGCAGTCGCGCGGCGACGGCCGGGTGCTCTGAACCGCGGCTCGACCGGAACCGCTCGCCCGGAGACGGGTTTGTAACTATCGCGTTTCGGGGGGTCGATCCGTGCGAAATGCACGGTCGGCGTTATGTACGGTGAGCGTATCGCCCCGCACCCGGACGGGGCAGCGTACGCCCCGCCTCCCCGCCGGGGCCGTAGCACTTCTTGGAGGACAGTGTGATCAGGACCACCCGGAAGGCCGCGCTCGCCGGCCTCGCGATCGTCGGCTCGGCGATCCTTCTCGCCGGCTGCGGCGCCGCACCCGAAGACGACGCGCCCGGCGGCTCCGCCGCGCCCGAGCCCGCGGACGACTTCCTCGCCTGCGCCGTCTCGGACGAGGGCAGCTGGAACGACAAGAGCTTCAACGAGGCGGCGTTCGCCGGCCTGCAGCAGGCGGAGTCGGAGCTGGGCGTTCAGATCGACGACGCGGAGTCGGCATCCGCCGAGGACTTCGTCCCGAACCTCACCGCCATGGTCGACAACGGCTGCGACATCACGTTCGCGATCGGCTTCAACTTCTCGCTCGGCGGCACGAACGGCGTCATCTTCGACATCGCGGACGAGAACCCCGACGCGAAGTTCGCGTGGCTCGACGGATGGCCCGGCGGCAGCGAGGACAACGTCAAGCCGATCATGTACGCGACCGAGCAGTCGAGCTACCTCGCCGGCTACCTCTCGGCGGCGTACTCGACCTCGAAGGTCGTCGGCACCTACGGCGGCCTCCAGATCGACTCGGTCACCTCCTTCATGGACGGCTTCTACCAGGGCGCCAAGAAGTACGAGGAGGAGTCGGGCACGCCCGTCAAGGTCGTCGGCTGGGACCCCGCCACGGCCACCGGCGACTTCGTCGGCGACTTCGCCAACACCGAGGAGGCCAAGTCGATCAGCAACGGCCAGCTCGCCGCCGGCGCCGACGTGATCTTCCCGGTCGCGGGCGGTCTGTTCACGGCCACCGCGGAGGCGATCCGCGAGGGCTCGGACCCGAACGCGGTGCTCCTCGGCGTCGACAAGGACATCGCGGTCACGCAGCCGCAGCTCGCCGACATCACGCTCACCTCGGTCGAGAAGCGCATGACGCAGGCCGTGTTCGACATCATCTCGGAGACGAAGGACGACTCCTTCACGGCTGAGCCCTACTTCGGCACGCTCGAGAACGACGGCACCGGCCTGTCGGACTTCGGCGCCTTCGCCGACAAGGTCCCGGCGGACGTCGTGACGAAGCTGGACGAGCTGTCGCAGCAGATCACCGACGGCGAGATCGAGATCACGCTCACGAAGAACCAGGGCTGAGCAGAAGCGGGGCCCGACGGGCGCCCGGTGCGGATCGCACCGGGCGCCCGTCTCTTCCGAGTGGGAAGGACTTCGGGAAGGATGGGGAGACCATGAAACTCGAGTTGCGCGGTATCACCAAACGATTCGGCACGCTGACCGCCAACGACGGCATCGACCTGGTGGTGGAACCCGGGGAGATCCACGCACTGCTGGGCGAGAACGGCGCGGGAAAGTCCACCCTCATGAACGTGCTGTTCGGGCTGTACCAGCCCGACGAGGGCGACATCCTGCTGGACGACGTCGCGGTGCACTTCAAGGGACCCGGCGATGCGATGGCCGCCGGCGTCGGCATGGTCCACCAGCACTTCATGCTGATCCCCGTCTTCACGGTCGCCGAGAACGTCATGCTCGGCCACGAGCCCACCAAGGGCGGCGTGCTCGACCTCGCCACGGCGCGCCGGCGCGTGCGCGAGATCTCGGCGCGGTTCGGCTTCGACATCGATCCCGACGCCGTCGTCGGCGATCTGCCCGTCGGCGTCCAGCAGCGCGTCGAGATCGTCAAGGCGCTCTCACGCGACGCGCGCGTGCTCATCCTGGACGAGCCGACGGCTGTCCTGACGCCGCAGGAGACCGACGAGCTGATGGTCACGATGCGGCAGCTGGCGGAGGCCGGCACCTCGATCGTGTTCATCACGCACAAGCTGCGGGAGGTGAAGGCGGTCGCCGACCGCATCACCGTGATCCGGCTCGGCCGCGTCGTCGGAGACGCGGATCCGGCGGCGTCCAGCCAGGAGCTCGCCTCGCTGATGGTGGGCCGCGACGTCGAGCTGACCGTCCGCAAGAACCCCCCGAAGGCGGGCGAGGACGCCCTCGTCGTCGAGGACCTGACGCTGTTCGCCCCGAATGGGGCACGCCTGCTCGACGACGTCTCGTTCACGATCCGCGCCGGCGAGGTGCTGTGCATCGCCGGCGTGCAGGGCAACGGCCAGACCGAGCTCGCCGAGGCGATCGTCGGCCTGCACAAGCATGTCAAGGGATCCGTCCGGCTGCTTGGCGAGGAGCTGCTCGGCCGCACCGTGCGCGGCGTGCTCGAGGAGGGCGTCGGCTTCGTGCCCGAGGACCGCAAGGTCGAGGGCCTCGTCGGCGAGTTCAGCGTCGCCGAGAACCTCATGCTCGACCGCAGCTTCCACGGCCCGTTCGTGAGGGGCTGGGGCATCGACTTCGCGGCTCGCGACGCGTTCGCCGACGCTGCGATCGCCGAGTTCGACATCCGCACGCAGGGACCGCACGTCGCGGTCGGGAAGCTCTCCGGCGGCAACCAGCAGAAGGTCGTGATCGCCCGCGAGATGGCGCGCGACCTGAAGCTGTTCATCGCGTCGCAGCCCACGCGCGGCGTCGATGTCGGATCCATCGAGTTCATCCACGAGCGGATCGTCGCGGTCCGCGACGCGGGCGTGCCCGTGCTCATCATCTCGACCGAGCTGGACGAGGTGTCCGCACTGGCCGACCGGATCGCCGTGATGTACCAGGGGTCGATCATCGGGATCGTGCCGGGCGACACCGCCCGCGACCAGCTCGGACAGCTCATGGCAGGAGTGCACGCATGACCGCGGTCACGACCGACCCGACGCCGACCGATCCGCAGCCGCCGGCGGGGGACCGCCCCGACCGCATGCGCGCGTTCCTGCGCGATCTCGGGGAGGGAAGCGTCGTCCGCACCCTCGTCGCGATCGCGCTGTCGCTCGTCGTGGGCCTGCTGCTCGTGGTCTTCACGAACGAGGACGTGCGCCCGACGCTCGGCTACCTGTTCGCGCGCCCGAGCGATTTCTTCCGGGAGGCCGGCGCGGCGGTCGCCACGGCGTGGGACGCCCTGATCCGCGGCGCGATCTGGAACACGCGCGCCGAGGACTTCGCCCGCGCGATCCGTCCGCTCACGGAGACGCTGCGCTTCGCGGGCCCGCTGATCGCCGCGGGCCTGGGGCTCGCGGTCACCTTCCGCACGGGGCTGTTCAACATCGGCGGCCAGGGGCAGATGCTCATGGCGGCCGCGTGGGCGTCGTTCGCCGCGAGCCAGCTGCACCTGCCGTGGGTGCTGCACCTCCTCGTGGCGATGGTCTTCGGCTTCGCAGCCGCGGGGCTGTGGGCCGGCATCGCGGGATTCCTCAAGGCGCGCACGGGCGCGCACGAGGTCATCGTGACGATCATGATGAACTACATCGCCGTCTCGCTCGTGACGTTCCTCATGCGCACGCCGATCCTCCACGACATGTCGGAGGGGCAGAACCCCGCGACGATCGCGCCCGATCCGACGGCCGTCTTCCCGCTGCTGCTCGGCGAGGGCTTCGATCTGCGCTGGTCGTTCGTCGCCTGCCTGCTCGCGGTCGTCGTGTTCTGGTGGCTGATGGAGCGCTCCACGCTCGGCTTCCGGCTGCGCATGGTGGGGGCGAACCCGGAGGCCGCGCGCGCGGCGGGCGTGAACGTCGAGACCACGGCGATCCTCGCCATGGTGATCTCCGGACTGTTCGTCGGCCTCGCGGGTCTGAACCAGGCGATCGGCCGCGAGGGCAACTACGGCCCCGGCATCGACGCCGGCATCGGATTCGATGCCATCACGATCGCCCTGGTGGGCGGCAACGGCGCGCTCGGCGTGCTGTTCGCCGGGCTGCTGTTCGGCGCGTTCAAGGCCGCGAGCCCGACCATGCAGGTCGCGGACGTGTCGCCCGAGGTGCTGAGCGTCATGCAGGGCATGATCCTGCTGTTCATCGCCGCGCCGCCCCTCATCCGCCAGATCGTGCCGTTCCTGCCGAAGCCGAAGGAGGAGACGCGATGACCGCCGCCGCCGTCGACACCGCCCCCGCGGCCTCGCACATCGTGCCGCTGCCGCCGCGCTCGTGGCGCACCCCCGTCGTGCTCGCGGTCGTCGCGATCCTGACGCTCGTCGTCTTCGGCCTGCTCGGTCGCGACGAGCCGACCGCGTTCGTCTGGTCCGGCTCGGGCGACGCCGTCGTGGTGCCGCCCAGCCCCGCCGTGCCGCGCGTGCTCGGCCTCGTGCTCGGCGGGATCGCCGTGCTGGTCGCCGCGTGGGCCATCCGGCGCGCGTGGCTGCGCCGTCGCGTCGGGATCTGGGCGTCCCTCGTCGTCGCGATCGCGTTCCTCGCGAGCCTCACCGCGTGGGTCGGCGCCGGCGGCCAGGTGCTGCTGCCGTTCCTGCTCACCAACACCGTCGCGCTGTCGACGGCCATCGTGCTCGGCGCGATGGCCGGCGTCATCGGCGAGCGCGTGGGCGTCGTCAACATCGCGATCGAGGCGCAGCTGCTCGGCGGCGCGTTCACGGCCGCGCTCGTCTCGTCCGTCACGGGCAGCCAGATCGCGGGACTCGTCGCGGCGATGATCACGGGCGCGCTCATCTCGATGGTGCTCGCCGCGTTCGCGATCGTGTACGTCGTCGACCAGGTGATCGTCGGCGTGGTCCTCATCGGGCTCGTCACGGCCGTCACGAAGCTGCTGTACGCGACCGTGCTCGGCCCCGAGGCGCAGACCTACAACGACCCCGGCACCCTGCCCCGCCTGCGGATCCCGCTGCTCGCGGACATCCCGGTGCTGGGCCCCGTGCTGTTCGACCAGCGCCTGACGACCTATCTGATGTTCCTCATCGTCCCGGCGGTGTGGTTCGTCCTGTTCAAGACGAAGGTCGGCCTCCGGGTGCGCGCCCTCGGCGAGCACCCGCAGGCGGCCGACACGGTCGGCATCGACGTCAACCGCTGGCGGTTCTGGACGGTCACGATCGCCGGCCTCATCGCGGGCCTCGGAGGCGCCGCGATGACGATCGGATCGGTCGGGGCGTTCGTGAACGAGATGAGCGCCGGCAACGGCTTCATCGCGCTGGCGGCCGTGATCCTGGGCCGCTGGCACCCGATCTACGCGGCGCTCGCCGCGCTGCTTTTCGGATTCGCATCGGCTTTCCGCATCTGGACCAACCAGGCGGGCGCGGCGATCCCGTCCGACCTGATCGAGATGACGCCGTACGTGGTGACGATCCTCGCGGTGACGCTCGTGGCGGGCCGCGTGGTCGCGCCGAGGGCCGTCGGCAAGCCGTACACCAAGGGATGAGATGACAGACGAGAACGCCTGGTCCGGAGACGTCGACTGGGACGAGCTGCGAGCCGTCGCGACCGAGGCCATGCAGCACGCGTACGCCCCGTACTCGCGCTACAAGGTCGGCGCCGCCGCGCTCGCCTCGGACGGCCGGATCGTGTCCGGCTGCAACGTGGAGAACGCCGCATACGGCGTGACGCTGTGCGCCGAGTGCGGCCTGGTCTCCGAGCTGCACCGGAGCGGGGGCGGCCGGCTGGTCGCCTTCGTGTGTGTGGACGGCCAGGGCGCCACGATCATGCCGTGCGGCCGGTGCCGCCAGCTGCTGTTCGAGCACGCCGTGCCGGGCATGCTGCTCGAGACGATCTCGGGCATCCGCACGATCGACGAGGTGCTGCCGGACGCGTTCGGCCCGCGCGACCTCGAGGAGGCGGGACGATGAGCGAGGTCGAGGCGTTCGACGCCGTCGACGTCATCCGCGCCAAGCGCGACGGCGGCCGGGTCGACGAGGACGCCCTGCGCTGGATGATCGACGCGTACACGCGCGACTACGTCGCCGACTCGCAGATGGCCGCGTTCGCGATGGCCGTGCTGCTGAACGGGATGGACCGCGACGAGATCCGCGTCATGACCGACGCGATGATCGCGTCGGGGGAGCGGATGAGCTTCGCCGGGCTCGGCAAGCCCACGGTCGACAAGCACTCCACGGGCGGCGTGGGCGACAAGATCACGCTGCCGCTCGCGCCGCTCGTGGCGGCGTTCGGCGTCGCGGTGCCGCAGCTGTCGGGTCGCGGCCTGGGCCACACGGGCGGCACGCTCGACAAGCTCGAGTCGATCCCCGGGTGGCGCGCCGCGCTGTCGAACGAGGAGATGACCGCGCAGCTGCGCGACGTCGGCGCCGTGATCTGCGCGGCCGGGTCCGGGCTCGCCCCGGCGGACAAGCGCCTCTATGCCCTGCGCGACGTGACCGGCACGGTCGAGGCGATCCCGCTGATCGCGTCGAGCATCATGTCGAAGAAGATCGCCGAGGGCACGGACGCGCTCGTCCTGGACGTGAAGTTCGGATCGGGCGCGTTCATGCGCGACTTCGACCGCGCGCGCGAGCTCGCCCGCACCATGGTCGAGCTCGGCACCGACTCGGGCGTGCGGACGACCGCGCTGCTGACCGACATGGACACCCCGCTGGGCCTCGCGATCGGCAACGCGAACGAGGTGCGGGAGTCGGTCGAGGTGCTCGCGGGCGGCGGTCCCGCCGACGTCGTGGAGCTCACGGTCGCGCTCGCGCGCGAGATGCTCGCCCTGGCGGGGCGGCCCGACGCCGACGTGGAGGAGGCCCTCCGCGACGGCCGCGCCATGGACGCGTGGCGCCGCATGATCGTGGCGCAGGACGGCGATCCGGACGCCGCGCTGCCGGTGCCCGCGGAGACGCACACGATCGTCGCCCCGCGCGACGGCTTCGTGACGCGGATCGACGCGTACGGCTTCGGCGTCGCGGCCTGGCGCCTGGGCGCCGGTCGCGCGCGCGCCGAGGATCCCGTGCTGCACTCGGCGGGCATCGACCTGCACGCCAAGCCCGGCGACCGGGTGACCGCGGGCCAGCCGTTGTTCACGCTCGGCGGCCCCGACGACAGCCGCTTCGCGCGCGCCCTGGATTCCCTCGAGGGCGCCTGGGAGCTCGGCGACGCCGCGCCCGGGGACGCGCCGCTTGTGCGCGAGCGCATCACGGCCACATCCTGATCACCGGACCGCCCACACCAGCCGCGAGGAGCGCACCATGATCGATCCGTTCGGAGACGCCCGCGTGGAGGGTGTGTCGATCCGCAGCCTGCCGAAGGTCTCGCTGCACGACCACCTGGACGGGGGACTGCGCCCCGACACGATCGTCGAGCTCGCCGACGCGGCGGGAGTGGACCTTCCCGAGACGGATCCCGCGCGCCTCGCCTCGTGGTTCGCGCGGCAGAGCGATTCCGGATCGCTGGAGAAGTACCTCGAGACGTTCTCCGTCACCACCGCCGTGATGCAGACGCGCGAGGGCCTCACGCGCGTCGCGCGCGAGTTCGTCGAGGACCTCGCCGAGGACGGCGTGATCTACGGCGAGGTGCGCTGGGCACCCGAGCTGCACGTGGCCGGCGGCCTGACGCTCGAGGAAGCCGTCGAGGCCGTGCAGGAGGGCATCGAGGAGGGCGAGGACGCCGCCGACGACGCCGGACGCAGCATCCGCGTGGGACAGCTGCTGACGGCCATGCGCCAGAACGCCCGCTCGGCCGACGTCGCGCGCCTGGCCGTGGAGTTCCGCGACGAGGGCGTGGTCGGCTTCGACCTGGCCGGGCCCGAGGACGGGTTCCCGGCATCGGGTCACCGGGAGGCGATCGACATCGTCGGCGGCGCTTTCCTGCCGTCGACGATCCACGCGGGCGAGGGCGCGGGGCTCGACTCGATCCGCTCCGCCCTGCTCGACGGCCGTGCCCTGCGTCTCGGCCACGGCGTGCGGATCGCGGAGGACCTGGATGTCGTCGCGCGCGAGGGCGAGGAGGTGCGCGTGCGCTTCGGCGACCTCTCGCGCTGGGTGCGCGACCGCGAGATCCCGCTCGAGCTGTCACCGTCGTCCAACCTGCAGACCGGCGCGATCGCGGCGTGGGGCACGCAGCTGGAGGACCACCCGTTCGACCTGCTGTACCAGCTGGGCTTCGCCGTCACGGTCAACACGGACAACCGGCTCATGAGCCGCACGTCGCTCACGCGCGAGCTCGCGCAGCTCGTCGCGGCGTTCGGCTACGGCCTGGACGACATCGAGACGTTCCAGCTGAACGCCGCCGCGGGCGCGTTCCTGCCGGTCGAGGAGCGCGAGGAGCTCATCGAGCTCATCGGCGAGGGCTTCGGCTCTCTGTAGCGCGCCTCGCGTCGGCCGGCGTGCGCCTCGCGCCCGCGTGAGTTGGTTCGCTCCACGCTCGCTCCGCTCGCACGCGGGTCGTCGCCGACGGGAATACTGACCATCCGGTCGCTTATCTCTGGCCTGACGTCCGTTCGTGGTGTAGCCTCGCATCCGGAATCGACCGATTCCGTATTCGAACACGCCGTTCTATATTCGAACAAGCAGTAGAGCGGCGACGCTCCCCGCGAACGGCGCGAAGAGGCGCCGCACGTCCCGACCAACGGAGGTCACATGTCTGCCCGAGACGCAGCCCCCGGTCCGCTCACGCCGACCGGCACCATCTCCAGCCCCGTCGACCGTCGCCGCGTGGCCTTCGCCACGGTGGTCGGCACCACGGTCGAGTGGTACGACTTCTTCACGTACGCGTTCGCCGCCAGCTCGGTGTTCGCCGTGCTGTTCTTCGAGCCGGCCGGCAAGGAGCTCGCGCCGATCTGGTCGACGATCACGATCGGGGTGAGCTTCCTGTTCCGTCCGCTCGGGGCGTTCCTGGCGGGGCACTTCGGCGACAAGATCGGCCGCCGCCCGATGCTCGTGCTCACGCTGATCCTGATGGGCGGCGCGACCATGCTCGTCGGCGCCCTCCCCACGTACGCGAGCATCGGCGTCGCGGCACCGATCCTTCTCGTCACGCTGCGCATCCTGCAGGGCCTGTCGGCCGGCGGCGAGTGGGGCGGGGCCGTGCTGATGGCCGTCGAGCACGCGCCCAAGCACCGCCGCGGCCTGTTCGGCGCCATGCCGCAGATCGGCGTGCCGATCGGCCTGCTGCTCGCGAGCGCCGTGCTCGGCGTGATGCGCGTGATCGCGCCGGATCAGGAGAGCTTCCTGAGCTGGGGCTGGCGCGTGCCGTTCCTGCTCAGCTTCGTGCTGATCTTCGTCGGCTACTGGGTGCGCCGCCGCGTCGAGGAGAGCCCGGTCTTCGAGGAGATCGCCGAGCGCCACGAGCAGAAGAAGGTCCCGGTCGTCAGCCTGTTCAAGCGCTACGCGCTGCTCGTCCTGCTGGCGGCCGGCGTCTTCGTCGGCAACAACGCGGTCGGCTACATGACCACGGGCGGATTCATCCAGGCCTATGCGAGCAACCCCGAGGGACCCATCGCGCTCGACCCCGCGTCGGTGCAGTGGGCGATCGTGGCCTCGGCCGTCGCGTGGCTGGTGACGACCTTCGCGGCAGGCACGCTGTCGGACCGCTTCGGGCGCCGCAACGTGTACATCGTCGGATGGATCGCGCTGGCGATCACGGTCCTGACGCTGTTCCCGCTCGTCGGCACGGCCACGATCGGCGGACTGACCTTCGCCGTCGTGCTGCTGGGGCTCGGTCTCGGCCTCACCTACGGCGCGCAGTCGTCCTGGTACAGCGAGCTGTTCCCGGCGTCGGTGCGGTTCTCGGGCGTCGCGATCGCCTATGCCATCGGCTCGATCTTCGGCGGCGCCTTCGCCCCGACGATCGCGACCGCCATCGTCGCGGCGACGAAGTCCACCACGGGCATCACGTGGTACCTGCTCGGCACCGTCGCGGTCTCGCTGATCGCGACGCTGCTGCTGCGCGACCGCAAGGGCATCGACCTCTCGCCCGCCAACGAGGACGAGCAGCAGCGCCGCATCTACATCTGGCAGAAGTAGCCTCGCTCGCGCGACGGCCGCCTCGGGAACCGATCCCGGGGCGGCCGTCGCTCACTCAACGAGAACACGTGCTGTCAGCGACGACACGCCATATCGGCCCAGATATGGCGTGTCATGTCGCAGGACATTGGTGACAGTTCTGTATCAGGACATCGGTGACACTTCGGGTGTGTTTGGTGGTGACACT
>NZ_JBCNUN010000004.1:0-27581 GCF_039605615.1 Microbacterium rhizophilum
TGTCACCGATGTCCTGATGCAGGAACCGTCACCGATGTCCTGATGCAGTTCCGTCACCGATGTCCTGAGACATCACACTCCGTTTCGGCGCAGAAATGGCGTGTTCTCGCTCACAACACGTGTTCTCGGCGGGGGTAGGACCGCCGCGGGGGCAGGACCGCCGCGCGGGGGAGGACCGCCGCGCGGGGGAGGCGGAAGATCCGCCCCCCGGGGGATCCGGGCGGGGCATCGGGATCCCTACCGTGAGAACCATGGACGAAAGGGATCGCGGATGCTGACGCTGAGCGGGATCGTGAAGAGCTACGGCGAGAGGCGGGTGCTCGACGACGTGTCGTTCGACGTCGCGCCGGGTCGCCTGACCGGATTCGTCGGCGGAAACGGCGCCGGCAAGACCACGACGATGCGGATCGTGCTGGGCCTGCTGGCCTACGAGGCGGGATCGGTGACCCTGAACGGCGCGCCGCTCACGGCCGCCGACCGGCGCAGCTTCGGCTACATGCCGGAGGAGCGCGGGCTGTACCCGAAGATGCGGGTGCTCGAGCACATCGTCTACCTGGCGCGCCTGCACGGGTTCTCGAAGGAGGACGCCACGGCGCGGGCGAAGGCGATCCTCGAGCAGCTCGGGCTGGGGGAGCGCCTGACCGACAACATCGAGGCGCTCTCGCTCGGCAATCAGCAGCGCGCCCAGATCGCGGCGGCCCTGGTGCACGACCCCGAGGTGCTGATCCTGGACGAGCCGTTCTCGGGCCTCGACCCGCTCGCCGTGGACGTCGTCGCGGGCGTGCTGCAGGAGCGCGCCGCCGCGGGCGTCTCGGTGCTGTTCTCGTCGCACCAGCTCGACGTGGTCGAGCGGCTGTGCGACGACCTTGTGATCATCGCGGGCGGCACCATCCGGGCGAACGGATCGCGCGACGACCTCCGTGCGCGGCACGCGACGCGCCGTTTCGAGCTGGTCTCCTCGTCGGATGCGGGATGGCTGCGCGACGAGCCGGGCATCGAGGTCACCGAGTTCGACGGCGGCTACGCGGTCTTCGACGCGGCCGACGACGCCGCCGCCCAGCGCGTGCTGCGCGGGGCCCTCGACCGCGGGGACGTCGCCGCGTTCTCGCCCGTCCGCCCGACCCTCGCCCAGATCTTCAAGGAGGTCATCCAGTGAGCACCGCGACCGAGACGCCGGCACGCCACACGGTCCGCCGCGAGGCGACGCTCTCGCCCGCGCAGGGTGTGTGGCTCGTCGCCGAGCGCGAGATCGGCGGCAAGCTGCGCAGTCGCTCGTTCCTGATCTCGACCGCGATCCTGCTGATCATCGCCCTCGGCGGCATCCTGTGGTCGGGCTTCCAGGCGAGCACCGCCGGCACGATCGAGATCGCCGCGACGGCGGACGTCGCCGGGAACCTGCCGGATGTCGACGCGCTCGAGGTCACGGAGGTCGCCGATCGCGCCGAGGCCGAGGCGCTCGTCGCGGACGGCACGGTCGAGGCCGCTCTGCTGGCGGACGGCGACTCGCCCACGGGCGTGCGGGTGCTGGCCGAACGGGAGGCGCCCGACGCGCTCGTCTCGCTGCTGTCCGTCGCTCCCACGATCGAGCTGCTGGATCCGGAGGCGGACGGCGAGGGGCCGATGCGCTACGTCCTCGGGCTCGTGTTCGGCATCGTGTTCATGATGGCCGCGGTCTCGTTCGGCTCGCCCATCACGATGAGCGTGATCGAGGAGAAGCAGACGCGGGTGATCGAGATCCTGCTGTCGGCGATCCCGGCGCGCGTGATGCTCGCCGGGAAGGTGCTCGGCAACGCGATGCTCGCGTTCGGTCAGATCCTGCTGCTGATCGCGGTGGCGGTGATCGGGCTCGTCCTGACCGGCCAGACCGAGTTCCTGCAGGGGCTCGGCGCGCCGATCGTGTGGTTCGCGGTGTTCTTCGTGTTCGGCTTCCTGCTGCTGGCGGCGATGTTCGCGGCCGCCGGGTCCCTCGTGTCGCGTCAGGAGGACTCGGGACCGACGCTGACGCCCGTGATGTGGCTGACGATGATCCCGTACTTCCTGGTGCTGTTCCTCGGCGAGAACCCCGTCGCGATGGCCGTGATGTCGTACGTGCCGTTCTCGGCGCCCGTGGCGATGCCGATCCGGCTGTTCTTCGGCGACGCCCTGTGGTGGGAGCCGCTGGTCTCGCTCGTGATCATGCTCGCCTCGTGCGTCGTGGTGATCGCGCTCGGCGCGAAGATCTACGAGAATTCGCTGCTGCGGATGGGGGCCCGCGTCAAGCTGTCCGACGCGCTGCGCGGCTGATCCGTCCGGCTCGACGGCGCGTGTCCCTCGGGGCACGCGCCGTCGGCGTCTGGGTGCCTCCTGAGGGCCGGTTCGATGCGCGGGAATAGACTCATGACGCCGGGGTTGCACCCGGTGGGCAACGGCGCCTCCGACCTCGATCCGAGAACCACAGGGAGAGAACCATGGGCGCTGCCACGCTCGACCGCACCGCGACCACCGACCACCCGGTCCTCGACGTCCTCGCCGGACGCTGGAGCCCCCGCGCCTACGACGCCACCGCGCCGATCGACGAGCAGAAGCTCGCGAGCGCGCTCGAGGCCGCGCGCTGGACGCCGTCGGCCAACAACGTGCAGCCCTGGAAGTTCATCGTCGCCCGCCGCGGCACCGCCGAGCACACCGCGATCGCCGACTCGCTGATGGGCTTCAACCAGGCGTGGGCCCCGGCCGCCGCCGTGCTCATCGTGGCGGTCGCCGTGACGCACAGCGACGAGGGTCGCGAGATCCCCTCGGCCCTGTACGACCTGGGCCAGGCGATGGCCCACCTGTCGGTGCAGGCCCACCACGACGGCCTCGTCGTGCACCAGATGACCGGCTTCGACCCGGCCGCGATCTCCACGCGCTTCGGCCTCGCGCAGAACGAGCGCCCCTTCACCGTCACGGCGCTCGGCGAGTTCGGCGACCTCGAGGCCCTGCCCGAGGCGCTCCGCGAGCGCGAGGTCGCGCCGCGCACGCGCCGCCCGATCGCGGAGTCGCTCGTCGTCGACGCCTGATCCCACGCGACAAGGGCCGGCGGGTGTGATCCCACCGGCGGCCCTTTCGCGTGCCCGGGGTCAGGCCTCGCTGCGCACCGCGGTCAGCACCTCGGGCCAGCGGCGGTCGAGGATGCGTCCGCCCAGGACGATCCCGGCCCACACCGCGGCGCCGCCCAGGACGAGACCGCAGGCGAGGCTCACCCAGCCGAGCGGCGGATGCCAGAGCGCCGCGATGGCGAACCCGAACGCCGGGCCGCCGACCACGAGCACCATCGGCAGCATCACCGCGAGCGCCGCGAGCGACTGCACCCCACCGGACGACCCGCGGCCGAGCGGGTTCGCCTCCGGCGCGGGCGCCCGGCCCGGCAGCCACGGCCCGACGAACGCGCCCGCACCCGCGGCGGCGAGCACGAAGCCGAGCGAGGCGCCGAGGCTCGCGGGCAGCAGCCCCCAGTCGTCGATCACGAGGCACGCGAGCGCGCACATCGCGATCGCCAGCGGCACCGCGATGATCCCGATCCCGAGCACGCGGCCCGCGCGGTCGTCGGCGCCCCGCACGCCCGCGACCACGTGCAGCGCGACGGCGTCGTGGTCGTACGCGATGTCGAGCTGCACGATCGTGCCGACGATCAGGGCGCAGATGGCGGGGACCAGGATGACCGCGTCGCCGAAGGCGATCGCCTCGTCGTCGCCGCGCTGCAGCAGCTGGGGGAGCACGACGATGACCGGCAGCAGCACGAGCGTGGCGGTGTTCAGGATGTGCCGCGGGTCGCGGCGCCGGTAGCGCAGCGAGCGCGCGGCGATCGCACCCACGGGGCTGGCGGGAAGCATCCGGTCCAGCAGTCCGCCGCCGCGCACCTCGCCCCCGCCCCGGCTGAGGATCGGCGCCACGAGCCGGGCGGCGAGCATCGCGCGCGCCGCGAGCCAGAGCAGCGCGACCGTGGCGAGCGCGACGAGAAGGCGCAGCACCGCGGCCGCGCCGTCGCCCTGCGCGAGCGCGGCGGGCACGCCGAACGCGGCGCCGACCGGCGTCCACGCGAGCACGTCCGCGACCTGCACGAACACCGGTCCCGCGACCTCGAGCCGGAGAGCCACGCCGACGCCGACATTGAGCAGGACGCCCGAGAAGACCGCCAGCAGCGCGCCGAAGACCAGCACCACGTCGCGCGTGCGTCGGCCCGCCAGCGAGCGCGCCAGAAGGCCCCCGACCACGCGAGCCCCGAGCACGCAGGTCGCGAGCGCCACCGGCGTCAGCAGCACCGCCGCGATGAGCGCGAGGGGGTCGACGGACCAGCCGATCAGCATGAGCAGCAGCGCGAGCGAGGTGCCGATCCCGCCGATGCCGATCGCCCCGGCCAGCACGAGTCCCGGCAGCAGCTGCCCGGCGCGCACCGGCAGCAGGGAGAACCGCTCGGGCGCGAGCAGCTCGTCGGAGCCGACCAGGATCGATCCGAGCCACCAGCCGAGCACGATGACGGATCCGGCGATCACGAGCGCCGTGACCGCGATGTCCGGCGCGAACAGGCGCAGCGCCGCGAGGCCGAACGCCAGGCCGCCCAGGAGGCTCAGCGCCATCAGCCCGAACACCGCGAGCGAGACGATCATCCACGGGTTCTTCGCGAGCTGGTGGCCGAGCTGCCGCCAGCGCAGGCCTACGAGGAGCGCAACCACGCCAGCGTCTCCGCCCCGAGATCGTGCCGGCCCACGAGATCCAGGAACCGCTGCTGCAGCGAGACTGCGCCCCGCACCTCCTCGAGCGTGCCGTGCGCGAGCAGGCGCCCGTCGGCGACGATCGCCACCCGGTCGCACAGCGACTCGACGAGCTCCATGACGTGGCTCGAGAGCACGACCGTGCCGCCGCCCGCGACGAACGCGCGCAGGATCTGCCGGATCGTCTCGCCGGAGACCGGATCGACCGCCTCGAGCGGCTCGTCGAGCAGCAGCAGGCGGGGCGCATGGATCAGCGCGCACGCCAGGCCGATCTTCTTCCGCATGCCCGCGGAGTAGTCGACCACGAGGGTGCGCCCGGCGTCCGTCAGGCCGAGCGCGTCCAGCAGCTCGCTCGACCGCGCCGTCACGTCGACGTCGGCCATGCCGTGCAGCAGGCCCGTGTAGCGCAGCAGCTCGGAGCCCGTGAGGCGGTCGAACATGCGCACGCCGTCGGGCAGCACCCCCATCCGTCCCTTCGCGGCCGCGGGATCGCGCCACACGTCCGCGCCGAGCACGAACGCCGTGCCCGCATCGGGCCGCAGCACGCCCGTCGCCATCGACAGCGTCGTTGTCTTGCCGGCGCCGTTCGGGCCGAGCAGCCCCAGCATCGATCCGGCGGGCACGTCCAGCGAGAGGTCGTCGACCGCGACCTTCTGGCCGAACTGCTTGCGCAGATTCCGCAGCGCCAGCACGGGCGGCGTCGCGGCGCCGGGTGGAGTGGGGGAGTCGTCCATACCCGTCACGCTATTGCCGGACCGGCCCCCGGGGCATCCGTCGCGCGAGGGATCATGGACGCCGAGACCCGATCGCACGATCCCAGGAGAGCCATGCCGCGCGCCGAGCAGATCACCGCGTCCGTCACGTACCACGGCGAGGGCGCCGTCTGGCATGCGGGATGGGGCGGGCTGCGGCTCGTCGACATGCTCGCCGGCGACGTGCTGTCGCTCGACGAGGCGACGGGGACGGTGTCGCGCCTCCACGTCGACTCCCCGGTGGCCGCCCTGCTGCGCCCCCGCACGGCCGGCGGGTTCGTGGTCGCGACGGAGCGGGGCTTCGCCGGGTACGACGCCCGCGACCGGCGCGAGTGGGTCACGCCCGACCTGTGGGACGGGCCGATCCGCTTCAACGAGGGCGCCGTCGATCCGCGCGGTCGCCTGCTCGCGGGACAGATGGCGTACGCCCAGACCCCGGGGGCCGCATCGATGTGGCGGCTGAACGTCGACCGGTCCGCCGAGCGGCTGTTCGGCGGCCTGACGATCTCGAACGGCCTCGGCTTCACCGCCGACGGGACGCGCGCGTACTTCGACGACACCGCGACGGGCCGGATCGACGTGTTCGACGTCGAGGACGGCGAGCTGGGAGAGCGGCGCCCCTTCGTCACGCTGCCCGAGGGCGTCGGCGGACCGGACGGGCTGTGCGTCGACGCCGAGGACGGCGTCTGGGTCGCGCTCTACGGCGGCGCGGCCGTGCGCCGCTACGACGCGGACGGCGCGCTGAGCGAGATCGTCGAGGTCGGCGCCGAGCGCGTGACGTCCTGCGCCCTCGGCGGGCTCGACGGCACGACGCTGTACATCACGACGTCGCGCGAGGGCCTCGAGCCGCATGAGGAGCCCGCCGCGGGCGCGATGTTCCGCGCCGAGGTCGGCGTCACGGGCGCGCCGATCCGCACCGTCCCGCTCTGACCCGGGTTCAGGCGCGGGACTGCCGGGGCACCCACCGTGCGAAGACGCCGGCTGCCGCGAACCCGAGGAGGCCGGTCGCCATGATCGCGAACGACGGCCCCGCGACAGCGGTGAGCGCGGCGAGCGCCAGCGGACCGGCCGCCGAACCGGTGTCGCCGACGCCGCGCCAGATCCCCAGGAAAACGCGCCGATCCGACGCCCGCGCCGCATCCGCTCCTAAAGTCATCACCAAGCCGGCTCCGATGCCGTTTCCGACACCCATCACGCAGGCGATGACGGTCATCAGCACCGGGCCGCACGACCACGGCAACGCGACGAAGGCGGCGGCCAGGACCAGCGTCGATGCGACGGCCACGGGGCGTCGCCCGTAGCGGTCCATCACCCATCCCGTCGGATAGAAGACAAGCGCATCCAGGGCGCCGGCGAGTCCGTAGATCAAGGACGTCTCCGCGGGACCGAGGCCGAGCTCCGCGGCCCACAAGGGGACCACGGTCTGTCGCGTCTGTCGCAGGGCCGACAGCAGGAGGACCCCGAGGCCGATCGACGCGAGCACGCCGCGGTAGCGGCGGAGCACGTCGCGCAGGGCGACGCGCGACGCAGGACCAGCACTTTGTGCCGGCGACTCGAGGTCGGGGGCCGCGACGATGATGACACCCGAGGCCGCCAGCGCGACCAGTCCGACGATGTACGCACCGGGCCTCCCGATCAAGACCATCGCGCCCGCGCCGGCGAAGGGCCCGAGGAACATGCCGATGCGCATCGAGCCGCCGAGCGTCGACAGGGCTCGCGCCCTCATGCCGATCGGTACGAGTTCCGTCAGATACGACTGGCGCGCGAGGTGGAACACCGAGCCCGCCATGCCGAACAGCAGGATCCCGCCGCCGTAGACGATCAGAGCCGGAGCGCCCGCGCTGAGGGGCAGCACGCACGTGGCGAGCCCTGCCATGGCGGCAAGCATCGCCATGAGCATCGCCCGCTTCTCACCGAATCGCTGCGCAAGCGCGCCGGAGGGAAGGTCGGCCACGAGCAGGCCGATGCCGATCAGCCCGGCGACGAGCGCCGCTGTCGCCGATGATGCGCCGCGCTCCATCGCGCTCAGCACGATCACGGGAACGAGTGCGCCCTGCGCGATGCCGAACAGCAGCGACGGCCCGTATGCGGGAAGGGCGATCGCGCTCAGGCGGAAGATGCCGTCCTTCTCGCCCATGCATCACCCCCCTCGCCTGCGAACGGCCGGCATGACGCCGTACCGCCAGGGCGCACTGAGTGCCCTGGCGGTACGGTGCAGCGCGCGAGGCCGGTCAGAGCCCGTACGCCTTCTTGAGCAGGTCGACGTAGGCGGCGGGGGAGTCCATGATCTCGCCCACCAGCTTCTCGACGTCGGCGCCGCTGCGGTAGACCACGTCGCGGCCCGAGTCCTTGGCCGCCTTGATGAACGCCTCGTCGGTCGCGACCTCCTCGAAGGCGGTGCGCAGCAGGTCGAGCATCTCCGGATCGATACCCGGAGGGGTCACCAGAACGCGCCCGCTCGAGATCAGCGCCGAATGACTCTCAGCAAGGTCCTTCTTGTCCTCGGGCACCACGTCGAGGAGGTTGGGCACGCCCTCGATCGCGGGGGCGCCGTTCGACTCGCCGACGACGAGCACGGGCCTGGTGTCGCCGCTCTCGATGCCCGAGAGCTGCGAACCGTACGAGAGCGACTGCAGCTCGACGTTGTCGGCGATGACCGCGAGCGTGCCCTCCTTCGAGTTCGCGAAGCCCGTCACGACTTCACTGTCGAGGTCGAGCAGCTCGTTCAGGGCCAGCGCGTCGACGTATTCGAGCGAGCCCGGGCCGCCCGCGGCGAAGCGCTTGCCCTTCGCGTCGTCGATCGTCGCGATGCCCGACGTGGCGGAGGTGACGACGACGTTGGGCTCCGACACGATCTGGCCGATGTAGCCGAAGCCCTCGGCCTCGTACGCGACCCCGTCGGCGCCGACGAGCGCCGACCCCAGGTGGCCGGGGGTGTTGACGATCATGATGGTCTTGCCGTCGGGCTTGGCGGCCCACACCTCGTTCGTGGCGATGAGCCCGCCCGCGCCGGGGCGGTTCTCCACGATGACGGTCGCGTCGAGCGCCTTTTCGAGCTCGGGGGCGATCATGCGCGCGTAGAGGTCGAAGCCGCCGCCGGGGTCGTAGCCCACGACCAACGTGACCGTCTCGCCCTCGAGGCTCGCCTCTCCGCCTGCACCGTCTCCGCTGGTGGAGCTGCATCCCGCCAGCGCGGCGATGGCCACAACCACGCCGACGCCCTTGATGATCTTGTTCATCGGTTTCCTCTCTGTCTGTCTGTGTGCGTGTGAAGTTCGGGTCGAGGCGCTGCTCAGGCGATTCCGAGCAGACCCCCCGGGAGCGGCAGCTTCAGCACCACGCCGAAGACGCCCCCCACCAGACCGGTCAGCACGACCGCGTAGATCACGCTGAAGAGCCACTTCGTCCTCACCGCGAACCGCAGGTACGCGACCGTGAAGGCGATCGAGGCGACGTAGATGCCGAAGACGCCGAGCACCACGTAGAAGCTCGCGAGCCAGGCGAACGAGGTCAGCCAGTCGTGCCGCGTGAGGCTGCGGAAGAACTCGTATTCGGCCTCGGAGAACGACTGGGTCTCCTTCGGCAGCGCCGCCTTCGGCGCCTCGGGCTTGCGCGGAAGGAACAGCACCCGCACAAGGAAGGTGAGAGAGCCGATCACGCCGAGTGCACTCACGCCGAGCGGGAAGTAGGCGGCCACGGGCTTGAACCCGGTGGCCATGATCAGCGCGGCGGTGAACACGGCCAGCAGGATGATCGTGATGATGAGATCGCTCATGTTGATCCGCTGCCACCAGCGCGGCTTTCCAGCGTCGGCGGTGTTCCAGATGGTCTCGGTGCTCATCGTCCGGCTCCGATCGTGGAGGTATCACGGGCCCCACGCGCCTTGCGTTTGGCCCAGGCGATGCGCACCGCCGTGGTCAGGATCAGGGCGGCGATGACGAGGCCGACGATGACGACGCCCGGACGACCGACCCAGTCGAACGCGAACATGTTGTAGCTGAGCATGAAGTAGCGCTCCAGGATGCCGCCGAGCACGAGACCGAGCAGCAGAGGGATGCGCGGCCACTTGAAGCGGGTGCTCAGCACGCCGATGACGAGGAAGGCCAGCATGATCCAGACGTCCTCGAGCGTGTTCGAGGCCGAGAACGCGCCGACCGTGAGCAGCACGACGAGGAACGGCACCAGCATGCGTCCGGGCACCTTGGTCAGGTGGGTCAGCGGGCGCAGCATGAGGTAGCCGAGACCCACCGCACCGATCGTCGACAGCACGATGATCCACACCAGCGAGACGGTGATGTCCAGGTTCTCGTTCAGCATCTCCGGACCCGGATTGAGACCCAGGATGAGGAATGCGCCCAGCAGCACGGCCATCGATGCGGAGCCCGGGATGCCGAATGCGATCGTCGGGACCAGGTGACCGCCGTCCTTCGCGGTCGTCGTCGCACCGGCGGCGATCACGCCCTCGATGGAGCCGTCGCCGAACTCCTCGGGATGCTTCGAGGTCTGCTTGGCGTGACCGTAGGCCACGAACTGCGACACCGAGCCTCCGAGGCCGGGCAGCATGCCGAGACCTGCGCCGATCGCCGAGGTGCGCAGGACGAGGAACCAGTGGCGGAAGGTCTCCTTTGCGCCGCTCCAGATGCCGCCGAGCTGGGGCTTTCCCACCGTGCGGGTCCGGTCCTCCTTGTCGAGCATGGTCTGCAGCACCTCGGCGCCGCCCAGGAGGCCGACGACGACGGGAACGATGCTGATGCCCTCCCAGAGGTGCATCTGACCGAAGGTGTAGCGCTGGACGCCCAGGTTCGGATCCATGCCGACGAGCGCGATGAGCACGCCGAGCGTCGCCATCACCAGTCCCTTGTGCACGCTGCCGGTCGACAGCGAGGCGATGAAGGTGAGACCGAGCAGACCCACTGCGAACAGCTCGGGCGCGGAGATGCCGAGCACCAGGGGCCGCACCACGGGGATCAGCAGCATCAGCACGAGCGCGCCGAAGATCGCGCCGATCCCGGACGAAGCCAGCACCGCGCCGAGCGCGCGGCCGGCCTGCCCCTTCTTGTTGAGCGGATAGCCATCGAGCACCATCGCGGCCGCCGTCGGTTCGCCGGGGATGCCGAACAGCACCGAGGTGAAGTCGCCGGCGACCGACGACACGACGTACATGCCGAGCAGCAGCGAGAACGCCGGCACCGGGTCCATCCCGAACGTCACCGGGATCAGCAGGGCGAGCGTCACCGCGCCGCCCAGTCCCGGCAGGACGCCCACCACGAAGCCGATCACCACGCCGATGGCGAGCATCAGCAGCGAAGTCGGGCTGACGGCCTGCGCCAGTGCGCTCCAGATCACGTCGAGCACGGGTTGCTCCTCTCTGGCCACTCTGCCAGCAGACATTTCATTGTGCAGAACATCTTTCTGTTATGCGTGGAGGTGAGCGTAGCACGCGTCCAGCGCCGCGCAGGTTGCGGCTCTCACTCGCCCTGCGCGGCGTAGTAGTTCCAGATCTTCGCGGCGATGATGGGCTTCCAGTTCGTCTCGCGGGTGCGCTCGAGGTTCTCGCCCTCCAGGGGCTGGATCGGGCCGAGCAACGAGGCGTAGTACTGCTTCTTCGCGTTCTCCTCGACGAAGATCGCGCGCGCGAACACCTCCTGGATGCCCTCGCCCACCACGATCGCGCCGTGGTGACGGATGGTCGCGACGCTGTGCTCGCCCAGACACGTGGCGAGCTCGTCCCCGATCTCGCGGGTGTTGACGAGGCTCGAGGTCTCGTAGACCGGCAGCTCCGGGCTGACGAACGAGCCGATCGAGAACACCGGCTGCATCGGCTGGCGCGCGATGCCGAGCACCGTCTGCCAATGCGGGTGGTGGTGCAGCACGCTCGCCACGTCAGGGCGCGCGCGGTAGACCGAGGTGTGGATGTGGAACTCGCTCGGCGGCTCGCCCTCCCCCTCCCGCAGCTCGCCGTCCAGGTCGATCCGCACGATGTTGTCGGCGGTCAGGGTCGCGCGTGAGGCCTTGCGCGAGTTGATCAGCAGTTCATCCGTCCCGGGGATGCGGTAGCTGAGGTGCCCGTTCATGTCCAGCAGCTCGGCGCGCACGAGCATCCGGATGGCGTGAGCGAGTTGGATCTTGATCTCTGCGAGGTCCATCAGGACTCCTTCGTCGTGAGGGTGACGTCATTGCCGATTTCATCCTACGGTATTCTTTTCTGCTAGATAAAATATGCGCCATCGCTGGCGGCACGACGACGTGAACCGAGGAGCACCCAACGTGACCAAGCTGACCCTGACCTTTGCCGCCCGCGAGTACGACCGCGTGAGCCCGGTCGTCGACGGGCGCGCCACGCCGGAGGGCATCGACCTCAACTACTTCCGGCTGCCGGTGGAGGAGATCTTCTACCGTCAGCTGCTGCACCGCGAGTTCGACATCAGCGAGATGAGCCTGTCGTCCTACGTGATGACGCTCGATCGCCCGGACCCCGAGTACATCGCCCTTCCGGTCTTCCCGTCGCGCTACTTCCGCCACCAGACGATGTTCGTCAACACGAACAGCGGCATCTCCTCACCCGAGGACCTCAGAGGCAAGCGCGTCGGCCTGCCCGAGTACCAGATCACGGCAGGCGTCTGGCAGCGCGGCATGCTGAACGACGAGTACGGCGTCGCCTGCGAGGAGATGGAGTTCTTCACCGGCGGCGTGGACGCCCCGGGTCGCGACGAGAAGCTCGCGCTCGACCTGCCCAAATCGATCTCGGTCACCCGCATCGGTCCGGAGCAGACGCTCTCCGACATGCTCGCCGCCGGCGAGCTCGACGCCGTGTTCTCGGCGAACGTGCCCGGCAGCTTCGGGACCAGCCCCGCGGTGGCCCGCCTGTTCCCCGATTACAAGGCCGTCGAGCAGGACTACTACCGACGCACCCGGATCTTCCCGATCATGCATGTGCTCGTCGTGCGGCGCAGCATTCTCGAGGCGAACCCGTGGGTCGCCCGCTCGCTGCAGAAGGCGTTCCAGCGCGGGCTCGAGGTCGCTCAGGAGGACCTGCGCTACCGCAGCTCGCTCACCACCATGCTCCCTTGGCTGGCATCGCACCTGGACGAGACCGTCGAAGCCATGGGCCAGGATTACTGGCAGTACGGCCTCGAGGCGAACCGCCACCTGCTCAGCACGTTCCTCGGCTACCACTTCGAACAGGGCCTGTCGCGTCAGCTGCGCACGCCGGACGAGCTGTTCGCGCCGAGCGCGTCGGCCACCTTCGTCATCTGAACTCGATGTGCTGAACGCGTCGCGCATCCGGACCGCCCCGCGTTCTCACTCGAGCTGCTGACCCTCGAGACGCGACGCCGCGTTGAGCAGATGGCGCACCAGCATCGAGCGGTCGTGCGCGGCCATGCGCTGCGCAGGGCCGCTCACGCTGATGGCCGACTGCACCTTGCCGTGGCGATCGCGCACGGCCGCCGCGAAGGATCCGATGTCGATGGAGCCGAAGTTCACCGCATAGCCGCGATCTCGCGTGGCCTGCAGCTCGGCATCGAGCGCCGGGCGGTCGATCTGGTCGCGCACGGGCTCCAGCGCGCGATCGAGCTCGCTGGGGGAGAGCAGCGCGAGCATCGCCCGGCCCGCAGCGCTCTCCCAGCCGTCGCGCAGCTGACCGGTGCGATCGGCGACGCGCAGGGCGTTGACGCCTTCGGCGCTGACGAGGTAGCGCACCATCGGCCCCTCGAGCTGGGCGAGGTGCGCGGTTTCGCCGAGGGCCCCGGCGAGGTCGGCGAGGATCGGCTTGGCGATCTGCCGGATATCGAGCTTGCGCACCACGGCCAGTCCGATGTCGAGCAGGGCACCGCCGGGCATATACGAGCGCGTGGCCGGGTCCTGCCGAACGAAGCCGTGAAACTGCAGCATCGCCATCAGCCGGTGCGCGGTCGACACCGAGACCCCGAGCGCGGTCGCCGCGTCGGACACCCGCACCACGCTGACTTCCTTGAACATCGCGAGCAGGCGCAGGGCGTTGTCGACCGACGAGATCGGATAATTCGGCTTGGGGACGCTCTCGTCGCTCGTCATCGACTCTGGTGTCACGATCTCGACTCTAACGGCGCGCTCTGCAGAATGGCTTTCTGCGGGACCGATCAGTCCTCGACGATCTCCGCGTCGATCACGTCGTCGTCCTCGTCCTCCGCCTGAGCCGCCCGCCCGTCGCTCGTGACCGCGAGCTGCGAGCCGTCCGTCGCGACGTCCACGCGCACGGTGTCGCCGTCGCGCACGCCCCCCGACAGGATCGCGAGCGCCAGCCGGTCCTGGATCTCCTGCTGGATGAGCCGGCGCAGCGGACGCGCGCCGTAGATCGGGTCGTAGCCCCGCTCGGCGAGCCACGCGCGGGCGTCGGGCGTCACGGCCAGCGTGAGGCGGCGATCCGACAGCCGGCGCTGCAGCAGGTCGACCTGCAGCTCGACGATCTGCGCCAGGTCGTCCTGCGACAGCGCCTGGAACATCACGATGTCGTCGAGGCGGTTCACGAACTCGGGCTTGAACGCCTGCCGCACCAGCAGCATGACCTGGTCGCGCTTGGCGTCGACCGGCAGCGTCGGGTCGATCAGGATCGGCGAGCCCAGGTTCGACGTCAGGATCAGGATCACGTTCTTGAAGTCGACCGTGCGACCCTGGCCGTCCGTGAGGCGGCCGTCGTCCATGACCTGCAGCAGCACGTCGAACACCTCGGGGTGCGCCTTCTCGACCTCGTCGAGCAGCACTACGCTGTAGGGACGCCGGCGCACCGCCTCGGTCAGCTGACCGCCCTGCTCGTACCCGACGTAACCGGGAGGAGCTCCGACGAGACGCGAGACGGTGTGCTTCTCGCCGTACTCGGACATGTCGATGCGCACCATGGCGTGCTCGTCGTCGAACAGGAACTCGGCGAGCGCCTTGGCGAGCTCGGTCTTGCCGACGCCGGTCGGGCCGAGGAACAGGAAGGATCCGGTGGGCCGGTTCGGGTCGCTGATGCCCGCGCGGGAGCGGCGGACCGCGTCGGCCACGGCCTTCACGGCGTCCTTCTGCCCGATCAGCCGGCGGCCCAGCTCGTTCTCGAGGTGCAGCAGCTTCTCGGTCTCGCCCTGCAGCAGGCGGCCGACGGGGATGCCCGTCCAAGAGGCGATCACCTGGGCGATGTCGTCGTCCGTGACCTGCTCGTTGACCATGCGCGGCTCGTCGCTCGCGCCCTCGGCCTGGCGCTCCGCCTCGGCCAGCTCGGCCTCGAGCTGCGTGATGGTCTCGTACTGCAGCTTCGACGCCTTGGCGTAGTCGGCCTCGCGCATCGCGCGGTCGCGCTCCGTGACGGCCTCGTCGAGGCGCTTCTTGAGGTCGCCGACGCGGTTCAGGCCGCCGCGTTCCCGCGCCCAGCGCGCCTCCAGGGTCTTCAGCTCGGCCTCCGAGCCCGCCATCTGCTCGCGCAGCTTCGCGAGACGCTCCTTCGAGGCGGGATCCTTCTCCTTCTTGAGCGCGAGCTCCTCCAGGCGCATGCGGTCGACCTGGCGCTTGAGCTGGTCGATCTCGACGGGGGAGGAGTCGATCTCCATCTTGAGCCGGCTCATGGCCTCGTCGATCAGGTCGATCGCCTTGTCCGGCAGCTGGCGGCTCGGGATGTACCGGTTCGACAGGGCGGCCGCGGCGACGAGCGCGCCGTCCGTGATGGTGACCCCGTGGTGCGCCTCGTACCGGCCCTTGAGCCCACGCAGGATCGCCACCGTGTCCTCGACGGACGGCTCACCCACGTAGACCTGCTGGAAGCGGCGCTCGAGCGCGGCGTCCTTCTCGATGAACTCGCGATACTCGTTGAGCGTCGTGGCGCCGATCAGGCGCAGCTCGCCGCGCGCGAGCATCGGCTTGAGCATGTTCGACGCCGCGACGGATCCCTCGCCGCCGCCCGCGCCCATCAGCACGTGCAGCTCGTCGATGAAGGTGATGACCTGCCCCTCGGACTCGGTGATCTCCTTCAGGACGTTCTTGAGCCGCTCCTCGAACTGGCCGCGATACATCGCGCCGGCCACGAGCGCCGACATGTCGAGGCTGATCAGGCGCTTGTCCTTGAGGCTCTCGGCGACGTCGCCCGCGACGATGCGCTGCGCGAGGCCCTCGACGACGGCGGTCTTGCCGACGCCCGGCTCGCCGATGAGCACGGGGTTGTTCTTGGTGCGCCGGGTGAGCACCTGGCTCACGCGTCGGATCTCCGCGTCGCGCCCGATCACCGGGTCGAGCTTGCCCGCCCGCGCGCGCTCGGTCAGGTCGATGCCGAACTGCTCGAGCGCGCTGCGCTGATCCTGCTGCTGGTCCGTCATGCTCGCCTCCTGAGAGAACTCCACCCGAACTTGAGTCGCTTACGCTCAACTTTATCAGGAGGGGGACACGCGCGCCAGAGGGGCGACTTCCGCACCGCCCCGCATGTCCCCGTTCCCGCCGCTATCCGCCCCGATTCCGGCGCGAACCGGGACACGCTCGGCACGATTCCGGCACGAAGTGGGACACGCTGAGCGCGCCGCCCGATGCACGCCTGAGGCCGCGGATCAGGCCGCCGCCGTCTCCGCGACCGGCACCGGGCAGGCGAAGCGCGCGCGGTACGCGGTCGGGGTCGTGCCGAGCACGCGCGAGAAGTTCTGACGCAGCACGGCGGCGGACCCGAAGCCGCACTCGTCCGCGATCCGGTCCAGGCCCCATTCGGTCTGCTCGAGCAGCCGCTGCGCCTGGATGATCCGCTGCCGCGCGAGCCAGGCCGCCGGCGTCGTGCCGTAGTCGGCCTTGAAGCGGCGCGCGAACGTGCGCGGCGACATGTGCGCGCGGTTCGCGAGCTGCTCGACCGTCAGCTCGCGGTCGAGGTTCTCGAGCGCCCAGTCGGCCACGGGCGCGAGCGACAGTCCCGTCGACTCCGGCATCGGCCGCAGGATGAACTGCGCCTGCCCGCCCTCGCGCTGCGGGGCGACGACCATGCGGCGCGCGATGCGGTTGGCGGCCTCGGCCCCGAGCTCCTGCCGCAGCAGGTGCAGGCACGCGTCGAGGCCCGCCGCCGTGCCGGCGCTCGTGATGATGCGGCCGTCCTGCACGTAGAGGACATCCGGATCCACGTCGATCCGGGGGTACATCCGCGCCATGGTGTCGGAGTAGAGCCAGTGCGTGGTCGCCCGGCGGCCGTCCAGCACTCCCGCCGCCGCGAGCACGAAGGCGCCGCTGCACACGCTGAGCAGCCACGCGTCGCGCGCCACCGCGTCGCGCAGGATGGCCGCGACGCGCAGGTCGATCCGGCCCCACGCCGACTTCGGCTGCGTCGAGACCACCACGATGTCGGCCGTCTCGGCGAATGTGAGGTCGTCCGTGACGTTGATCGAGAAGCCGAGGTTGGACATCACGGCACCGGGCTCGGGGGTGACGATGCGGAAGTCGAACTTCTCGATGCCCTCGGCCGAGCGGTCGAGGCCGAACGCCTCGCACGCGACGCCGAACTCGAACGGCGCGAAGCCCTCCTGCACGATGCACGCGACGGTCTTCATGGGGCTCCTCGGCGGCCGGATCGGGTGTGGCAGTTTTCCTGCGGGATGTGTCGATCCTGCCACTGTTGGCAGGATATACGCAAGCGCAGGATGTCTGCCATGATCATCCTCATCCTCCTGGCGATCCTGTCGGTCGTCGCGATCGCCGCCACGGCGCACGAGGTGCGCGTCGACGGCTACGGTCGCGTCCGCACCGACCGCTCCCGCCTCTTCCAGCGCGACTAGCTGACCCGACGTGCCCGAATTCGCGGCAGAATTCGGGCTGATCGGGGCAACTCAGCGGGAGGAGGCGCGGAGCGCGCGCTCGTACACCGCCACCATGGCGGCCGTGCGGGACGACTGGCGGAACCGCTCCGCGATGTCGGGATCGGGGACGGGCGCCCTGCCCGCCGCGATGTCGGCCGCGGCGGTGCGCAGCGCCACGGCGAGCGCACGGATCCGTCCCGGCTCGTCCTCGGGAGCCTCCACGCGCCACACGCCCCGGCCGACCTCGCCCGCGATGTCCGGATCGCTGACCACGGCGGGCGTGCCGAGCGACGCCGCCTCGAACGGGGTCATGCCCTGCGTCTCGAAGCCGATCGAGGTCTGCACCAGTGCGTCCGCGGCGGCGATCCGGCGCAGCACGTCGTCGTAGGCGAGCTTCCCCGCGAAGTGCACGGGCAGGCCGTGCGTCGCGACGAGCCGGCGCGCCGCCGCAAGCTGGCCGCCGCCGCCGATCAGCTCGACCTCGCACGCGATGTCCGCCGCGGCGAGCGCCTCGAGGAACGGCATCAGCCGCTTCTCGGGGCTCATCCGCCCGAGCCAGACGAAGCGCGGGGGACCGGGCGCCCGCTCGGCCCGCACGTCCCGCAGCACGCGATCCAGGACGTCGTCGTCGATCCCGTTCCACACGACGTCGACGGACGCGGACACGCCGTTGCGCTCCAGGCGCCGCGCGAAGTGGCCCGAGGGCGCGGTCACCGCGGCGGCGCCGCGGGCGAGGCCGCGCAGGTAGGCCCAGCCGTCGTGGCCGGTCGCCGCGGCGCCCGGCAGCCCGCGCAGCGCGGCACGGCGCCAGGCGTTGAGCGCCCGCAGCACCAGGCCGGGGAAGGGCGCGGTGGCCTCGATGCCCACGTCGACGCGGTTGTGCATGGTGTGCACGACGGGCAGCCCGTGGCGAGCGGCGTACCGGTAGCCGAGGAACGCGCCCCAGAAGTCCGCCTGCACGTGCACGAGATCCGGGGCGGGGCGGCCGACCATGCCGCGGTCGATCGCGCGATCCGCCCGGGCGCCGGGCCAGGTCAGCGAGTACTCGCGGTCGAGCGTGATCGGGATGGACGGCAGGTCGAGGTACGCCGGGTCGCCCGCGTCGGCCGCCGCGCGGGCGCCGTGGCGACGCGGGGCGACGATCGTGACGGTGTGACCCGCACGCTCGAGGAAACGGCGCTGCAGCCGCGTCGAGACCTGGGCGCCGCCGAGGGACTCGACGTGCTGGTCCGCGAAGATCACGACGTGCACGGTCTGCGGAACCCGATCCGGATCAGGCGGCGCGCGTGCCGCCGCGCGGCACCTCGCCGCCTGGCACCTGCTCGCCGCGGTAGAGCGCCTCGAACGTGTCGAGCGTGCGGTTGATGTCGTGCACCAGCACGCCCTCGAGCGATGCGCGCTGCATCCGCAGGCGCTCCTCGGGCGCGGCGGTCAGCACCGTGGCGAGCTTGGCGGCGAGGTCGTCGGCGTCGCCGGGCTCGAACAGGTAGCCGTTCTCGCCCTCGTGCACGAGGTGCGGCAGCGCCACGGCGTTCGCGGCCACGACCGGCAGGCCCGACGCCATGGCCTCCATGGTCGCGATCGACTGCAGCTCGGCGATGGACGCGATCGCGAACACGCTGCCGCGAGTGAGGGTGGCGCGCAGGTGCTCGTCGGTCGAGAGCCCGTGGAACACCACGCGCTCGCGCACGCCGAGCTCGCTCGCGAGTGCCTCCAGCGCGGGCTCCTGGTCGCCCTGCCCGACGAGGTCGAGCTTCGCGTCCAGCGCGGGATCGAGCTTCGCCAGGGCGCGCAGGATCACGTCGACCTGCTTCTCCGCCGTCATGCGGCCGACGAACACGATCCGGTTCTCGGTTCGCGGCTCGAGGTCGGCCGTGTACTGCGTGCGGTCGATGCCGCAGCTGATCGGGATCACGCCCCGGATGTCGATCGCCGACTCGAGGAAGTCCGCCGCGCGGCGCGTGGGCGTTGTGACGGCCTCGACCAGATCGAACGTGCGCTTGGCATCGGCCCAAGCGAGCTTGACGAAGATCCCGTTCGCCCAGTCCGGCAGGGTCGTGTGATCGAGGATGTTCTCGGGCATCACGTGGTTCGTCGCGATGATCCGGATGCCGCGCTTGCGCGCCTCGCGCGCCAGGCCGCGGCCGATCACGATGTGCGACTGGATGTGCACCACGTCGGGCTTGACGCGGTCGAGCACGCGGCGGGCGTGGTGCTTGGCGCGCCACGGCCACACGAAGCGCAGCCACTCGTGCCACCACAGCTTGGTCGACGGCAGCCGGTGCACCGTCATCTCGGCGCCCTCGATGACCTCGCGGCGGTCCGGCTCGTCCACGTGGCGCGTGTTCGGGACGACGGCGTGGACGTCGTGCCCCCGCTGCACGAGCCCCGCGGCGAGGCGCTCGGCGAAGCGCGCGGCGCCGTTGATGTCGGGCGCGAACGTGTCGGCGCCGATCAGGATCCGCAGTGGTTGTCGGGGGGAGTCGGACACGTTCGGCCTCGCAGTGCTGTTCGTGGCGGCGCCGTCCCCGGCGGATGGTGGGCGACCGGGCGGACGGGAAGTCGGATTCCGAGCCTATCCGACCGCGCTCTCGCGCCCCGTGAGGCGTGCCGCGCCGAGTGGCTGCCGAGCGAGCGAAGTGGGCTGCGGCGACCGGCCTCGGACCGCCGACCCCCTCACCCCTGCGCGGCCCACCAATCCACGAGCCGCCGCTCGGCCTCCTCCGCACCCAGCACGCCCTCGTCCAGGCGCAGATCGAGCAGGAACCGGTACGCCTTGCCCACCGCCGGACCGGGCGCGATGCCGAGCACCTCCTGGATCCGGTTGCCGTCGACCTCGGGACGGATGGAGTCGAGCTCCTCCTGCTCGCGCAGCGTGGCGATCCGGGTCTCGATGTCGTCGTACGCCGACGCCAGGCGCGTGGCCTTGCGCTTGTTGCGCGTGGTGACGTCGGCGCGGGTCAGGATGTGCAGCCGGTCCAGCTGGTCGCCGGCGTCCCGCACGTAGCGCCGCACCGCCGAGTCGGTCCACGCGCCCTCGGCGTAGCCGAAGAAGCGCAGGTGCAGCTCGATGAGCTTCGTCACCGCGTCGATCGTGTCGCCGTCGAAGCGCAGCGCCTGCAGGCGCTTGCGCGCCATCCGCGCCCCCACCAGGTCATGGTGGTGGAACGTGACGGCGCCGCCCTTCTCGAGCTTGCGCGTGCGCGGCTTGCCGACGTCGTGCAGCAGCGCGGCCAGGCGCAGCGCGACATCCGGATCCTGTCCGGGGAAGCGCTCGTGCTCGTGGTCGATCGCCTGTCGCAGCACCGTGAGCGAGTGCTCGTAGACGTCCTTGTGGTGGTGGTGCTCGTCGACCTCGAGCCGCAGCGCCGACACCTCGGGCAGGAACTCGTCGATCAGCCCGGTCGCGACCAGGACCCGGATGCCGCGCACCGGGTCGTCCGTTGACAGCAGGCGCGCGAGCTCGCCCTGGATGCGCTCGGGGCTCACGATCGACAGCGTGCCGCGGAGGTCCTCGATCGCCGCGAGCGTGCCGTGATCGACCTCGAAGCCGAGCTGCGAGGCGAAGCGGGCGGCGCGCAGCATGCGCAGCGGATCGTCGCCGAAGCTGATGCGGGGGTCGATCGGGGTGCGCAGGGTGCCCCCGACCAGGTCCTCCACGCCGCCGGTCGGGTCGACCAGCTTGGCCCCCGGCACCTTCAGCGCCATCGCGTTGACCGTGAAGTCGCGGCGCACGAGGTCGGCCTCGAGCGTGTCGCCGAACTCGACCGTGGGCTTGCGCGTGACGCCGTCGTAGCTGTCGGCGCGGTACGTCGTGATCTCGACCTGCTCGCCCTGGACCCTCGCCCCGATCGTCCCGAACGCGCGGCCGATGTCCCACTGCGCCGTGGAGATCGGCTTCACGATGCGCAGGATGTCGTCGGGCCGCGCATCCGTCGTGAAGTCGAGGTCGTGCGTCGCGCGGCCGAGCAGCGCGTCGCGCACGGGGCCGCCGACGATCGCGAGGTCGTGCCCCGCGTCGGCGAACGCGCGCGCGAGCGTCGCCACGACGGGCGAGGCCGCCAGGTCGCCGAGACGCGCGACACCGTCGGCCATGTTGAGCATGGGATCAAGTCTACGGATCGGTCGAATTCCCCTTTCCCGTTCGTTGCTCGAGGAGAAGGGTTGGCGGAGACCGAAGGAGCAGAGATGACCGAGTACCTGATCGCTTTCAACGACGAGTGGACCCCCGAGTTCACCCCGGAGCAGCTGCGCGAGGCGGCGAGGACCTCCATGGCGGTGATCGAAGACATGAAGGCCGCGGGCGTCTACGTGTACGCGAACGGCGGGCTCGTGCGCGAGACCCCCGTCTTTCACGTGCGCCCGGTGGACGGCGAGCCCGTCTTCACGGACGGCCCGTACGTCGAGAGCAAGGAGCTGTTCGGCGGCTTCACCGTCATCGACGTGCCGGACGAGGAGGCGGCGCGCCTCTGGGCGGGCCGCATCGCGATCGGATGCGGCTGGCCCCAGGAGGTCCGGCCGTTCCCGAGCTCCTCGCCGTTCGACTGAGCAGCTCGAGGCCGACGACCGCCGCGGACGCCGATAGCCTGGAGCCATGCGCGCGACCCTGCTCCACGGCCCCGGTGACGTCCGCTTCGAGCAGGTGCCGGATCCGGTCATCCGCGATCCCCGCAACGCGATCGTCCGCGTCGTGGCGGCGTGCGTGTGCGGCTCGGATCTGTGGCACTACCGCGGCGTGACGGCCGCGCCCGACGAGCCGCAGCGGATCGGCCACGAGTTCGTCGGGATCGTCGAGGAGGTCGGATCCGACGTCTCGCGCGTACGGGTCGGCGACTTCGTGATCGCGCCGTTCTACGACTGCGACATGACGTGCGAGAACTGTCGCAACGGCTTCTCGACATCGTGCCTCGAGCTCGGCTGGTGGGGGTCGGACGACCACACGGGCGTGCCCGCGGACGCGGGCCAGGGCGAGTACGTGCGCGTCCCGCACGCCGACGGTTCTCTCACGGTCGTGCCCGGCGGCATGCCCGACGAGGCGCTGATCCCGAGCCTGCTGACGCTGTCGGACGTGTTCCTGACGGGGCACCACGCCGCCGTGTCGGCCGGCGTGCGCGCGGGCTCGACCGTGGTCGTCGTGGGCGACGGCGCTGTCGGCCTCAGCGGCGTGCTCGCCGCGAAGCGACTGGGCGCGGAGCGGATCGTCGCGATGTCGCGCCACGAGCCGCGGCAGAAGCTGGCGCGGGAGTTCGGCGCGACCGACGTGATCGAGGTCCGCGGGGACGAGGGAATCCGGGCGGTCAAGGACCTCTTCGGCGGCATCGGCCCCGACGCGGTGCTCGAGTGCGTCGGCACCAGGGAGTCGATGGACCAGGCGCTGCGCTCCGCGCGCCCCGGCGGGCAGGTCGGATTCGTGGGCGTGCCCAACGGCGGGCCCGAGCTGCCGGTGCGCACGATGTTCTCCTCCAACGTCGGCGTGCGCGGCGGCGTTGCGCCGGTGCGCAACTACGTCGACGAGCTGCTGCCCGAGGTGCTGTCGGGCGCGATCGAGCCCGGCCGCGTTTTCGACCTCACCGTGCCCATGGCGGAGGTCGCCGAGGCCTACGCCGCGATGGACGAGCGCCGCGCGATCAAGAGCCTCCTGCGCCCGTGACGGCGATCCTGCTGGCGCTGGCGTCCGCGGCCGCGTACGGCGTCTCCGACTTCTTCGGCGGGGTGCTCTCGAAGCGACACAGCGCGTGGACCATCGCGTTCTGGGGCCAGGTCGGCGCCCTCGTCGCGGCCGGGCTGCTGGCGCTGTGGATCGGCGGCCGGCCGGCACCCGTCGACCTGCTGTGGGCCGCGGTCGCGGGCGTCGGGTCGGCGCTCGGCACCGCGTTCCTGTATCGGGGCCTCGCGAGCGGCCGGATGAGCGTGGTCGCACCGATCTCGGCGGTCGTGAGCGCGTCGGTGCCGATCGTGGTGGGCGTCGCGACGGGGGAGCGCCCCGCGCCGCTCACCTGGGTCGGGATCGCCGTGGGCCTCGCGGCGATCTGGCTCGTCGCGCGCGCTCCGGATCCGTCCGGCGCCCGGGCGGCGGGCACCGCGGCGTCCGTCCGGGACGGCGCGCTCGCGGGCGCGGGTTTCGGTGCGTACTTCGCGGCGATCGGGCAGGTGCGCGACGAGGCGGGCCTGTGGCCGAACGCCGCGAGCATGGCGGTCGCCGTCGTGGTGCTGCTGGCGATCGTGCTGGCGGTCCGCGCCCCGCTGGGGCTCCCGCCGCGCAGTGCCGGCCTCGCGCTGATCCCGGGGGTGCTGGGCGCCCTCGCCCTCACGCTGTTCCTGCTCGCGACGCAGCAGGGCCTGCTCACCGTCGTCGCGGTGATCGCGTCGCTCTACCCGGCGGCGACCGTCATCCTCGCCGCCCTCGTGCTGCACGAGCGCATCCACCGCAGCCAGGCCATCGGCCTCGCCGCGTGCGCCGCCGCCGTCGCGCTCGTCGCCGTGGCCTGACCTCCGCGCAGCTCGCTTCGCTCGCACACGGGCCGAGCTCGGTTGCCCGCAGACCGCGGAGCGCCCCGTCTACTCGAACACCAGGAACCCGTCCACCAGCAGCTGCCGCACCCGGGAGAGCAGCTCGGCGCGGAGAGCGCGGCCGTCCGCCTCGAGCAGGTCCGCGATCGCCGCGATGAGCGCGCCGACCGCCAGGTCGCCGTCGCACGCGCCGACGAGCGCGGCGAGGCCGGGGTCGGCCTGGATCGCGCGTCCGAAGCCGGCGCCCTGCCGCAGCTCGATCACCTGCGGGTCGCCGATGCCCGGCAGGTGGTGCCGCGCCTCGGTGACGTCCGCGGCGGCGCGGAGGACGGATGCGGCGAGCGCGTCGTCGTCCATGCCGGCCAGGCGATCGTGCGCGGCGAGCGCCTGCGCGAGATGCGCGCCGAGGCCGCCCTCGGACGGGATCGGCTGCGTCATCCGCTCGTAACGCTGCAGCCGCGGCGCACCCGCCGCCCGGCGCAGCAGCACGTACCCGAACCCGATGGCGGTCACCCCGCGCGCGGCGAAGTCGTCCAGCCATGCGGCGAGCAGCTCGTCGTGGCGCGGCGATCCGGGCACGGTGCCGCCGTCGCGGATCCACATCTCGGCGTACTGGATCGGATCCAGCAGCTCGCGCTCGACGACCCACGCCTCGAGCGGCACGGCGGAGGCCGCGACCCAGCCGCGCACGCGGTCGAGGCCGTCGACCCCGTCGCGGGTCTCCCAGTTCCCGAGCAGCTGCGCGATGCCCCCGGGCGCGAGATGCGCGCCCACGCCCCGCACGACCTGCTCGACCAGCGCGTCCCCGACGAGCCCGCCGTCGCGGTACTCGTAGCCGGGCACGCCCGTGGCGCGCGGCGTGATGACGAACGGCGGGTTGGTGACGATCCGGTCGAACGTCTCGCCCGCGACCGGATCGAACAGGCTGCCCCCGCGGGTCTCGATCCGTGCATCGCGGTTGAGCAGCGCGTTCAGCCGCGTGAACGCGAGGGCCCGCTCGGACACATCCGTCGCCACGACCGACTCGGCGTATCGCCGCGCGCGCAGGGCCTGGATGCCGCAGCCCGTACCGAGGTCGAGCACGCGGCCGGCGGGCGTCGGCAGCTGCAGTCCCGCCAGCGTCAGCGAGGCGCCGCCGACGCCGAGCACGTGATCCTCGGCGAGCGCGCCGCCGCCCGTGGCGATCTCATCGAGGTCGCTCGCCAGCCACCACTCGCCGGTGCCCTCGGTGTCGAGGTAGGACTGCGGGCGGATGATCGCGCGCGGCGTCACGGCATCGCCCGCCTCCGCGAGACCGAGCGCCTCCAGGCCCGCGGCGCCCAGGGTGGGAAGCGCCGCGTCGACGGCGTCGCGCGGCTGCGCGACGCCGAGCACCAGCAGGCGCCCGAGCGTGGCGAGCGCATCCCGCCGCTCGCCCAGCCCGCGCAGGGCGGGCACGCGCAGCCCGCGTCCGGTCGCGTCGTCGGCCTCCACGCCCCACGCGGCACGCAGCGCCTCGGAGCGGAAGCGCGCGGCGGCGAGGTCATCCGCCAGCGCGGCGCAGAGAGCGGGATCGGGATGCGGCGTCACCGCTCCATTCAACCCCGCGATCCGGCCCGTCCCGACCCGGGTCGGCGGCGAAATCCCGTCGAAACGCGGCTGCGGCATACTCCCGCCATGATCAGGCGCGGCGACATCCGCTGGATCGGCTTCGGCGAGCCCCGGGGACGCGAGCGGGAGCGGATGCGGCCGGTGCTCGTGGTGCAGAGCGACGCGACAGACGCCGAGGTGATCGGCACCGTGCTGGTGATCCCGCTCATCTCCAATTCCGCGCTGGTCGCGATCCCGGGCAACGTCCTGATCCCCGCGGGCGTGGGCGGCCTGGAGCGCGACGCGGTCGCGAACGTGACGCAGATCGGACCGGTCGACCGCGACTACCTGGATCCGCGTCCGCTGGGCCGCGTGCCCGCCGATCTGATGCGACAGGTCGACGCCGGCCTCTGCCACGTGCTCGGGCTCTCGGCGGATTCTTAACGATCTTCCAGCGAAGGATCTGGCACTCTCACCTCGAGAGTGCTAATTCATATATCGAGTCCCCCACGACTCAGGTCTGAACCGCCACGAGCAGACAAGAGGAGGATCACGATGGCGATGTTCTTCGACCCCTTCCGTGAATTCGACCGGATGGCCGAGCAGCTGATCGACCGGCAGGGACCGCGGCTGATGCCGATGGACCTGTACCGCGACGGCGACCACTACGTCCTGAGCGCAGACCTGCCGGGCATCGACCCGGGCAGCGTCGACATCGACGTGGACGGCCAGCTGCTCACGATCCGCGCCGAGCGGACCCCGCGCAGCGCCGAGGGCGTGAAGTGGATCACGCGCGAGCGTCCGGCCGGCTCGTACCTGCGCCAGCTCAACCTGGGGCAGGGGATCGACACTGCCGGCATCTCGGCGACGTACGACAACGGCGTCCTGAGCGTGCTGATCCCCATCAGCGAGAAGGCCAAGCCGCGCAAGATCGAGGTGCAGCGCTCGGTCGCCGGCGCACAGGACGTCACGCCCGAGCTCACGGCGTAGTCGTCACCGCGCACGAAGGGGACCCGGATCCGTCCGGGTCCCCTTCTCGTGGGTCCGCCATCCGGCCGCGATGGTCCGCACAACGCAGGACGCATCCCGCCGCGGTGATCCGCACAACGCAGGAACCGGATCGGGACACGCCGCGGACACGCCGACAGCAGCCCCATCCGTCACAGCGGCTCCTGCATTGTGCAGGTGGACGGCCCGATCAGGCGTCTCGCCGGGCGCCGTCGGACGGGACGATCGGGAAGGCGCGCGGCGCCGCGTAGCCGCGGTCGGCGAAGGCGCGGGCGGCCGCGTCGGCGACCGACGCCGCATCACCGGCCTCCACCAGCGCGACGGCGGATCCGCCGAAGCCGCCGCCGGTCATGCGCGCGCCCAGCGCGCCCGCCTCCAACGCGGCCACCACGGCCGTGTCGAGCTCGGGAACCGAGATCTCGAAGTCGTCGCGCATCGAGGCGTGCGACGCGACGAGCAGGTCGCCGATCGCCCGCGGGCCCTCGGCACCGAGCACGCCGACCGTGTCGAGCACGCGCTGGTTCTCCGTGACGATGTGGCGCACGCGCCGGAACGTGACGTCGTCCAGGAGGTCGCGCGCGCGATCGAGGTCGGCGGCGGCGACGTCCCGCAGCGCCGGCACGCCGAGCGCCGCGGCGCCGCGCTCGCATGCGACGCGCCGGTCGCGGTAGCCGCCGCTGGCGTGCGCGTGCTCGACCCTCGTGTCGATCGCGAGCAGCACCAGGCCCTCCCGCTCGAGACCGAGGTCGACGGATCGCGTCTCGAGGCTGCGGCAGTCGAGGAAGGTCGCGGCGTCCGCGCGTCCCATGATCGACGAGACCTGGTCCATGATCCCGGTCGGGGCCCCCACCGCCTCGTTCTCAGCCCGGCGGCCGACCTTCGCCATATCGAGCGGCGCGAGTCCGAGCTGCCACAGCTCGTTGAGCGCGGCCGCGACGGATCCCTCGATCGCGGCCGACGACGACAGCCCCGCCCCGACCGGCACGTCCGACGCGATCGCGAGGTCGACTCCCGGCACGTCCGCACCCGACCGCCCCGCGGCGGCGAGGGCCGCCCACGCGACCCCCAGCGGATATGCCGCCCACTCGGGCACCCGCCCCGAGGCGACCGCGGCGCCCGCGCCCCCGCCGAACACCGCCTCGAGCTCGGCGAGCGGCAGCTCGACGCGCTCGGGCGCGAAGGTCGACGCGACTCGGATCGCCAGATCGGCATGCATCCCGGCGGCGGCATATGTCCGGTGCTGG
>NZ_JBCNUN010000004.1:27633-289517 GCF_039605615.1 Microbacterium rhizophilum
GGTTCGCGCGACCGGCGGACGACCACACGCCCTCGGGGGCGCGGCCCGTCAGCGCGCGGAACAGCTCCTCGGCCTGCTGCCGCGCGCTCACGCGCTCACCTCCGTGATCGTCGAGAGCGCCTCGCGGAGGCGTTCGGCGGCCTGCTCGGGCGGGATGTCGCCGATCCAGGCGCCCATCGCCGCCTCCGAGCCCGCGAGGAACTTGAGCTTGTCGGCCCCGCGGCGCGGCGAGGTCAGCTGCAGGTGCAGCCGCGCCGCATCGCGCCCGACCTCGACCGGGGCCTGGTGCCACGCGGCGATGTACGGAGTCGGCGTCCCGTACAGCGCGTCCAGCCCGCGCAGCAGCCGCAGGTACAGCGGCGCGAGCTCGTCGCGCTCTGCGGCGGTCAGCGCGGCGAAGTCCGGCGCGTGGCGACGCGGCGCGAGGTGCACCTCGATGGGCCAGCGTGCCGCGAACGGCACGTACGCGATCCAGTGCTCGCCCTCGAGCAGCACGCGCGGGCCCGCGGCCTCGAACGCCATGATCCGGTCGAACAGATCCGCCCCCTCGCGCTCGATCGCGCTCAGCAGCAGCCGGGTGCGCGGTGTGACATACGGATACGCGTATATCTGTCCGTGCGGATGCTGGAGGGTCACGCCGATCTCGGCGCCGCGGTTCTCGAACACGAACACCTGCCGCACGCCGGGCAGCGCCGACAGCGCCGCGGTCCGATCCGCCCACGCCTCGATCACGGTGCGGGCGCGCGTGACGGTCTGGGTGCCGAACGATCCGGTCCGCTCGGGGCTGAAGCACACCACCTCGCACCGCCCGACCGACGTGCGGGTGCGACCGAGGCCCGGCGCGTCGAGGTCCGCGAGGCCGCGCGCCGGGTCGGAGGCGGCGGGGGCGGCGCCCATCGCCTCGTCGAGCGCGGGGCCGAACGAGGGCGAGCGGTTCTCGAACACCGCGACGTCGTATGCGCTCGGCAGCTCCGACGGATTGGACGGCGTCTGCGGCGCGAGCGGGTCCAGCTCCGCGGGCGGCATGACCACGCGACTCTGCCGCGAGGCGGCCACCGAGACCCAGTCGCCCGTCAGCACATCGCGGCGCATGGTCGCGGTGTCCGGCCGCGGGGCGAGCTCGCGCTCGTCGACGCGGCGCTCGGGAGGCAGAGTCGTGGCGGGGTCGTCGTAGTAGATCAGGTCGCGGCCATCCGCGAGCAGGGCGGCGCGGCGCACCACGCCGCCGCCGAGCGGCACGGCCGGGGGCACGGGGTTCGTGGGGTTCGTCATCCGGTTTCCTTCGCGGGAGTGACGTGTGTTGACGTCAACATGCATGATAGGACGTGCGGGCGGCGGGTCCGCAAGATGACGTCGGAGTTCGAGCAGGGGAGCCGGGATGGCGCGCAGCGTATCGGCCGCGGAGGTCGCGCGTCTGGCCGGGGTGTCGGGCCAGACGGTCTCGCGCGTCGCGAACGGCTCCGCGCGGGTCGATCCGGACACCCGCGTGCGCGTCGAGGCCGCGATGGCCGAGCTCGGCTACCGTCCCAATCGCGCGGCCCGCGCGCTGCGCACGGGACGCACGCGCACGCTCGGCGTGCTGGTGCGCACGCTGGCGTCGGTCGGCAACGCCCGCATGCTGGAGGCGGTGGTCGCTGCCGGCGCCGCGCAGGACCACGCCGTTCTCGTGCTGACGCTGGCGGACGACACGCCCGAGGCGCTCGCCGCGGCCTACCGGTCGCTCGACGACCACGGCGTCGACGGCGCGATCGCGCTGAACGAGGCGACGCCCACGGTGCGCGCGGGAGCGGCGCCGGTCTTCCCGCTCGTCGCGGTCGACGCGCCGCCCGCGGCCGGCCTGACCGCGATCGCCTCGGACCACGCCGGGGGAGCGGCCGCGGCGGTCGCGCACCTGCGGGCCGCCGGGCACACCTCCGTGCACCACCTCGCGGGGCCCGCCGGCTCCTACGCGGCCGACGAGCGCGAGCGGGGATGGCGCGAGGCCCAGCCGGGCGCGCGGCGGCCGGATCCGGTGCGTGGCGACTGGACGTCGACGTCGGGTTTCGCCCGCGGGCGGGAGCTCGCGGCCGATCCCGCCGTGACGGCGGTGTTCGCGGCGAATGATCAGATGGCCCTCGGCCTGCTGCGCGCCCTGCGCGAGGCGGGCAGGGGCGACGTCGCGGTCGTCGGGTTCGACGACGTGGCGGACGCGGCCGAGTTCCAGCCGCCGCTCACCACCGTGGCGCAGGACTTCGATCTGCTCGGCCGGCGCGCGGTCAGCCTGCTGCTGGC
Organism: Microbacterium rhizophilum; assembly: GCF_039605615.1. NCBI lineage: Bacteria > Bacillati > Actinomycetota > Actinomycetes > Micrococcales > Microbacteriaceae > Microbacterium > Microbacterium rhizophilum. Next base: position 29,905 of record NZ_JBCNUN010000004.1, read on the forward strand.
GGCGATCCAAGGCGATCCGGACACCCCCGATCGCACGCTCGTCCCGACCCGTCTCGTCGTGCGGGAGAGCGCCTGACACGGCGGCGGCACGGCGCATCCGGGCGCTCGCGCGGCCCGTCGCGTCCGGAGGATCCCCAGGCGTCTCCGTAGAATCGAGAGGATCTGCTTCTGGGCCGTGTCCGGCGCAGCCGCGATCAGAGCTCACCATGACGACGGACCTCCCCCGGGGCCGGGCCGCGCGCAGCAGGCGCCGCCTCCTCGCCCCTCTCGCCGCTGCGGCCTTCGCCGCGCTCCTGTGCCTGTCGTGGGCGACGCCCGCGCGCGCGGCGGTCGCCGAGGAGGAGCCGCCCGAGCTGACGGTCGCCGCGACCTCGCGCGGCGTGCTGCGTCCGGGATCGCCCCTCACCGCCACCGTGACGATCGCCAACCCGTCAGACCAGGCGCTGGAGGGCTCCAGTGCGCGGCTCGAGCTCGGCCGCGACCCGCTCGACGACCGGGACGACCTGCGCTCGTGGCTGCGCGGCGTCGACGGCGGCGTCGAGATGACGCCGGTCGGCGTCGGTTCCGCGGACGACATCGCGGCGGGCGAGACCGACACCGTCGCCATCACGGTCCCGGGCGACCACAGCGTGCTCGCGGCCCTGGAACCGGGCGTCTATCCGCTGCGCGCCCGATACGGAGACGCGGCCGCGGACAGCGTCGTGGTCGTCTCCGATGCGGCCGAGCCCGTGGGCCTGGTGCTCCCGATCACCTCCCCGGTCGCCGACGGGGGCCTCCTCGACGCGGACCGGCTCGCCGATCTGACCGCGACGGACGGCGACCTCACGGCGCAGCTGGACGCGGTCGCCGGATCCGAGGCGATCCTCGCCGTGGACCCGGCGATCCCCGCCGCCATCCGCGCGCTCGGCGAGAACGCGCCGCTGACCGCGGTCGAGTGGCTCGAGCGCCTGATGATGCTGGCGAACGATCGCTTCCCGCTGCAGTTCGGCGACGCGGACGTCGCCGCGCAGTTGCGCGGTGGGCTCTCGGCCCCGCTCCAGCCGCTGTCGCTCGAGGGGTACCTGGCTCCCGAGTCCGAACAGGGGCCGTCGCCCACGCCGACGCAGTCCCCGGCGAGCGCGCCCGGCGACGAGGGCGCCGAGGCGGAGGGTCCCCGCCTCGAGGACCTGCTCGACATCGGCGACGCCGAGGGCTCGCTCTACTGGCCGGTGCCGGGGCAGGCGGGCGCCGACGTGATCGACGGGCTGCACGCCGCCGACGAGGACGCGGTCACGCTCACGCCGTCGAGCGCGACGGCCGAGGGCGCCGGCGGAGCCGCCGTGCCCGCCGCGGGCGTGACGACGGAGGGCGGATCCGTGCTCGTGTACGACGCCGGCGCCTCCGATGCGCTCGACGAGGTCGCCCGGGCCCGCGACGAGGGCGAGCGCACCGCCGCCGCCGCGGCCGCGACGGCCGAGCTGTGGTTCGCCGGGCGCGAGGCCGGCGACGCGCCGCTGCTCGTCGCGCTCGACCGTGGCGTGGGCACCGAGCCGACGCCCGACGGCGAGGAGGCGGATCAGCCGCCGCTCGACCTCGAGGCGCAGCTCGATGCGGCGATCGACGTCGTGACGCTCAGCACCGCGGTCGAGCCGCAGCCGCTGCGGGATCTGCTCGAGGCCGAGCGGGCGCCGATCACGCCGAGCGACACCGCCGCGGACGAGCGCCGCACCGCGTTCGTCTCGGAGATCGGCGACGCCGAGCAGCGCGTGGGCGTCACCGCGACCGTCCTCGAGCGCCCCGAGACGCTCACCGGGCTCGTCCGCGCCGAGGCGCTGCAGCTGCTCGGCGTCACGTGGGCGACGCGCCCCGACGGCTGGCAGGATGCGCTGGGCGGCTTCCGCGACCGCACGCGCGAGCGCGCGGACGCGGTCGGCATCCAGGATCCGACGCCCGTCAACCTGCTCAGCGCCGGCGCGGATCTCCCCGTGTGGGTGCGCAACGACCTGCCCCACCCGGCGAGCGTCACGCTGCGCGCCCGCCCCGCGGATCCGCGGCTGCACGTCACCGAGACCACCACGGTGACCGTGCAGCCGAGCAGCAGCCTGGCCGTGCAGGTGCCGGTGGAGGCGCGCGTGGGCAGCGGCAACGTCGACATCGAGCTGACGCTCATCAGCCCCACCGGCCAGCTCATCGGCCCACGGCAGACCGTCGAGGTCACCGTGCGCGCCGACTGGGAGCGCATCGGCCTCGCCGTGCTCGTCGTGCTCGTCGTGGGCCTGATCGGCACCGGCATCGTCCGCACGATCCGTCGGCGCCGCCGCCACCACGCCGAGACCGCCACGACCGCCGAGCCGGCTGATGCGGAGCCGACGGATACCGCGGAGAGGAACCCGGATGCATAGTCTCGGCCGCGCGAGCGCGCTGATCGCCGCGGGCACGCTCGTGTCCCGCGTCACCGGCCTCCTGCGTGCGACGGTGCTCGTGCTCGCGATCGGTTCGATCGGACGCGCGGCCGACGCGTTCGCGATCGCGAACCAGCTGCCGAACTACATCTTCCAGGTGCTCTCGGCCGGCGTCCTGACGGCCGTCATCGTGCCGCAGGTCGTGAAATGGAGCCGGCACGAGGACGGCGGCCAGGCGTACATCTCCAAGTTCTTCACGCTCGCCGCCGTGATCCTGCTCGGCGTGACGGCCGCGGCCATGCTGTGCGCACCCCTGCTGGTCACCGCGTTCGCCGCGAAGTTCACGCCCGCCCAGCACGCCCTCGCGACCGCATTCGCGCTCTGGTGCCTGCCGCAGATCTTCTTCTACGGGATGTTCGCGCTGCTCGGCGAGACGCTCAACGCGCGCCGCGTCTTCGGTCCGTACGCGTGGGCGCCCATCGCGAACAACGTCGTCTCCATCGCGGGCTTCATCCTGTTCATCAACCTGTTCGGCGGGCAGCGCAATCAGCTCGCCCACTGGGATCCGACGATGATCGCCGTTCTGGGTGGCCTCACCACACTCGGCATCGTGACGCAGACCCTGCTCCTGCTGTTCTTCTGGCGCCGCACGGGCCTGCGGATCCGCGCCGACTTCCGTTGGCGGGGCATGGGCATGGGGGAGATCCGGAACCTCGCCGGGTGGACGGTCGCCATGCTCCTGGTCGGGCTCGGCGTCTCGAGCGTCCAGCAGATCGTGCTGTCGGGCGCATCCGGCGAGAACGCCGCGACGGCGGCCTGGTACAACGCGTGGCTCGTGTTCATGCTCCCGTATTCGATCATCGTGATGTCGATCGGCACTCCGTACTTCACGCAGCTGAGCGAGCATGCCGGCGCGGGCCGCGACGAGGACGTGCGCGCGGACATCGGCCGCGCGATGCGCACGCTCGGACTCCTGGTCGTCATCGCGGCCGTGGCCGTGATGGTCGCGGCCGTGCCCGCGGCGCGCATCATCACCAACAGCGCGGACCAGGCCGTGGCGCTCGCTCCCGTGCTGATCGGCTTCCTCCTCGGCCTCGTGCCGCTCGCGGTGCAGTTCGTGATCCAGCGCACGTTCTACGCGTACGGAGACACGCGCACGCCGTTCCTCTTCACCCTGTTCCAGGCGGCGATCGCCATCGGGCTCGCGCTGCTGATGCCGCTGTTCGTGCCCCAGGAACTGCTGGCCGCCGCGGTCGCGACCGCCCAGTCGTTCTCCAGCCTCGCCCAGGTGATCCTCGCGAGCTGGCTGCTGCACCGCCGCCTCGGGTCGCTCGGGATGGGGGCCAACCTGTGGGCGATCGCGCGCTTCACTCTCGCCGCACTCCCCGCCGCCGCCGCGGGCTGGGGCGTATACGTCCTCGCCGGGTCCCATGCCGGCTGGATGACGACCGGGATGATCCAGGGTGCCCTGGGCGTCTGCGTGATCGGCGCGGTCGCGCTCGCCGTCTACATCGCGATCCTGGCGCTGTTCCGCGCTCCCGAGCTGCGCACCGCGGTGGGCCTCGTCCGCCGCCTCGCCGGCCGCTGACCGCTCGTCCGGCACACGCGTCGCGATCCCGCTCACCGGGAGCACGACGCCGTCGCCATTGTGGGCTCTCCCCGCCATCGATATCTTTCGGGACATCGCGGCCAGGCGCGGAAGAGCGTCATGCCGCTCGAGTACAAGGGAGTACTGTGTCGTTCCTCGACAGGCAGCACACGATCGCACCGCCCGGTTACAGCCGCTGGCTCATCCCGCCGGCGGCCCTCGCCATCCACCTCTGCATCGGCCAGGCCTACGCGACCAGCGTCTACAAGAACGCCCTGGTCGCGCACTTCGGGACCTCGCTCACGGCGATCGGGATCATCTTCTCGATCGCCATCGTCATGCTCGGGGTCTCGGCCGCCGTGCTCGGCACGTGGGTCGAGAAGGTCGGTCCGCGCAAGGCGATGTTCACGTCCGCCTGCTTCTGGGCATCCGGCTTCCTCGTCGGCGCGCTCGGCATCGCGACGTCGCAGCTCTGGCTCGTCTACGTCGGCTACGGCTTCATCGGCGGCATCGGCCTGGGCATCGGGTACATCTCGCCCGTGTCGACGCTGATCAAGTGGTTCCCGGATCGCCCGGGCCTCGCGACCGGCATGGCCATCATGGGATTCGGCGGCGGCGCGCTCGTCGCCTCGCCGATCTCGCGGCAGCTGATGGCGCTGTACGACCCGGCCTACGACCCGTCCGACTCGACGTCGGTGGCCTCCGGATCCGCGGTGGCGCTGCTGTTCGTGACGCTCGGCATCGCGTACTTCCTCGTCATGATGCTCGGCGTGTTCAATGTGCGCACGCCCGCGCCGGACTGGAAGCCGGCCGGCTGGGATCCCGCGTCGGTGAAGAGCAAGCCGCTCGTCACGACCGCGAGCGTGTCGGCGCGCAGCGCCATCAGGACGCCGCAGTTCTGGCTGCTGTGGATCGTGCTGTTCTGCAACGTCACGGCGGGTATCGGCATCCTCGAGCAGGCGAGCCCGATGATCCAGGACTTCTTCCGCACGGGCGAGGCCTCGCTCGTGACGGCGACGACGGCCGCGGGGTTCGTCGCGCTGCTGTCGCTGTTCAACATGGCGGGGCGCTTCGTCTGGTCGTCGACCAGCGACTACCTCGGCCGCAAGCCGATCTACATGATCTACCTCGGCGTGGGCGTGGTGCTCTACGCCCTGCTCGCGACCGTCGGCGCGACGAGCACGCTGCTGTTCGTGGCGCTGGCCGCGGTGATCCTGTCGTTCTACGGCGGCGGCTTCGCGACGATCCCGGCGTACCTTCGCGACCTGTTCGGCACGTTCCAGGTCGGCGCCATCCACGGCCGGCTGCTGACCGCGTGGTCGGCGGCGGGCATCGCGGGACCGCTGATCATCAACGGCTTCCTCGACGCGCAGGGCAAGCCCGGCGAGCTGGTGGCGGGCGACTACCGCGCGGCGCTGCTCACCATGGTGGGCGTGCTCGCGGTCGGGTTCGTGGCGAACCTGCTGGTCCGGCCGGTCGCCTCGAGGTTCCACGAGCCCGCGTCGGATGCCGCGGCCCCCGTCACGGAGGAGGTGGCGAAGTGAGCGAGTCCCTCGACGGATCGCGCGACGGATCCGGATCGCAGACCGGTCGCCTGGTGGTGTCCTGGCTCGTCGTGGGCATACCGCTCGCGTACGGCCTCTGGCAGACGATCACGTCGGTGATGCCGCTGTTCGCCGGATAGTCCCCCGCGCCGCACACCTCGACCGCCCCGCGTCAACCCACTGTGTGACGCGGGGCGGTCCTGGTTTGCTGTTGTTCCGTCGAGGAGCGACCAGGGCGGAGAGAGGCGCACCCCATGAGCACGGCACCCCGCACCAGCAGCACGTACGCCGAGACGCCCCTGCAGGTGACGGCGCTGGTGTACAGCATCGTCTTCGTCCTGATCGGGATCGGCGGGTTCATCCCCGGCCTGACGTCGGGTGTCGAGTCGCTGGAGCTGGCGGGACACTCGTCGGAGGCGATGCTGTTCGGCGTCTTCCAGGTCTCGATCCTGCACAACGTGGTCCATCTCGTGCTCGGAGCGGTGGGCCTGGCGGCGGCCGGCACGTTCGGCCGATCACGCGCGTACCTGATCCTGGGCGGGGCGGTGTACGCCCTGCTCTGGCTGTACGGACTGTTCGTGCCGCACGACCACGACGCGAACATCGTGCCGCTCAACGCCGCCGACAACTGGCTGCACCTCGCGCTCGCGATCACCATGGTCGGCCTCGGCCTGCTGTTCGGGCGGGGCGCGCGCGACGCCCTGCGCGGCTGATCCCGCCTCCGGAAGATCTCATAGACGTTGATCTATGGAATACCCCGGACGTACCATGTGTTCTGGCACTCGGAACCCCTAGGAGGCGCACGTGCGACAGCTCATCATCATCGGATCGGGACCGGCAGGATTCACCGCCGCCATCTATGCCGCGCGCGCGAACCTGAAGCCGCTGGTCGTGGCGAGCTCCGTCGAGGTCGGCGGTGAGCTCATGAACACCACCGAGGTCGAGAACTTCCCCGGCTTCCCCGAGGCCATCATGGGCCCGGATCTGATGGCGAAGATGCAGGAGCAGGCCGAGAGGTTCGGCGCCGAGATCGCCTACGACGACGTCACCGAGCTCGACGTCTCGGGCGATATCAAGAGGGTCGTGCTCGGCAGCGGCAAGGTCGAGGAGGCCGAGGCCGTGATCTTCGCGACCGGCTCGGCGTACCGCAAGCTCGGCATCGAGGGCGAGGACCGCCTCTCGGGCTACGGCGTCTCGTGGTGCGCCACGTGCGACGGCTTCTTCTTCCGCGACAAGACGATCGCGGTCGTCGGCGGCGGCGACTCCGCGATGGAGGAGGCCACGTTCCTGACGAAGTTCGCCTCGAAGGTCTACGTGATCCACCGCCGCGACACCCTCAAGGCGTCCAAGATCATGCAGGATCGCGCGCTCGCGAACGAGAAGATCGAGTTCGTCTGGAACGCCGAGGTCGTCCACGTCCTGGGCGACGGTGCCGTCACCGGCGTCACGCTGAACGACACCGTGACGGGCGAGAAGCGCGACCTCGCGCTCGAGGGCCTGTTCATCGCGATCGGCAACGACCCGCGCACGCACCTGGTGCACGACAAGCTCGACCTGACCGCCGAGGGCACGATCGCCGTCGACGGCCGCTCGTCGCGCACGTCCGTGCCCGGCGTGTTCGCCGCGGGCGACGTGATCGACCCGTCCTACCGCCAGGCCGTCACGGCCGCCGCGAGCGGCACGGTCGCGGCCCTCGACGCCGAGCACTACCTCGCCGCGCGCGGCGACGCCGGCCAGCCCGAGCCCGCCGAGGACCAGCTGGTCGAGGCGCACGCGTAGGGAACAACTTCCGCCCCGTCCGCGTTGCGGACGGTGAACGACTTCACTGAAGGAGACAGACATGACCGCCAAGGCCACCACTTCGGCCACCTTCGAGCAGGACGTGCTGCAGGCCGACGGCCCCGTGCTCGTCGACTTCTGGGCTGCCTGGTGCGGCCCGTGTCGCATGGTGTCGCCCGTGCTCGACGAGATCCAGGCCGAGAACCCGGACAAGATCACGATCCTGAAGCTCAACGTCGACGAGAACCCGGATCTGGCCATGAAGTACCAGATCACCTCGATCCCGGCGATGAAGGTCTTCAAGGGCGGTGAGGTCGCCACCACGATCATCGGCGCCAAGCCGAAGTTCGCGCTCGAGCAGGACCTCGCGGAGTTCCTCAAGTAACCCTCATGCCTCACGACGGAACCCCTGGCCTCGGCCAGGGGTTCCGTCGTTCGCGGGCTCTTGCTGCACGATCTGACGGGAGGGTGGGACTGACGTGCGCTCGGCGGCCTCACCGGCCGCGCTGCGTCCCGCAAGCCCGTCACATCATGCGGATCAGCTGACGAGCACGAGGTCCTCGAGCCGCGCGTAGCTGATCTCCATGCCGTCGGTCATGCCCGTGGCGAGCACGGTCTCGCGCACCTCGGCGCTCGGGTAGGTGATCATGAGCGTCAGCAGCGTGCCGCCCTCCACGGGCGTGAGGGTGAGCTCGTTGCGAGCGGGCTCGCCCGGCATCCCGATCATCGCCTCGGTCGTCACCTCGCGATGGGGCGAGTCGGACTCGAGCAGCTCGCCCTCGAAGCCGAACCCGTCGGATCCGTCCTCGCGCGTCCACTCCTGGCGGAAGCGGTCGCCCACGTTCTGCGCGACGTCCGCGACCGTCATGATCCAGCCGTCGGGGCCGAGCAGCCAGCGCTTCATGAGCTCGGGCTCGTGGTGCGCGCGCCACACCTGCTCGACCGTGCCGCGGATCACGCGGCTGATGCGCACCTGCGTCTCGCCGATCAGCTGGGCCGCGGTCGGCAGCTCGGCCGCGAACGAGCGCAGGTCGGCCAGCACCGCGTCGATCTGGCCCATGGCGGCCGTGGCGCCCTCCTCCATGCCCATCTCGACGAGCTGCTCCATCGCCTCGAGCGACGGGAACGTCGTGACGGTCACGAGGCGCGATCCGGCGTCCGCCTCCTCGAAGGAGAAGGTCATCAGCACGGTGGGCATGTCGGTGTTCAGCGTGCCGTCCTCGCGGGCGAAGCCGTCGCGGACCGTGAACGATCGGCCGCCGTCGACCGCGTCGAACAGCCACAGGCCGCCGGACCGCGTGCCGTCGGGGCCGGTCATGTAGTAGCTCGAGGTGCCGCCGGGGAACACGTCGTGGCGCGTGAAGGTGGCCGGCCACTCCGGCGGTCCCCAGAACCGCTCGATCTGGCGGGGGTCGACGTAGGCGTCCCACAGGCGCCGCGCGGGCACCGGGAACTCGGCCGTGATGGTCATCGTGAGGGCGTCGAGGTCCTTCTCGACGGAGGTGAGGGGCATGATCTGCCTTTCGTCTTCTCGTTTCGGTTAGTCTTCGGTGAGCAGCTCGTCCAGCCGGGCGATGCGGCCCCGCCAGATCTGCTCGAACCGATCCAGCAGCGCCTGGGCGCGCCGGATCCGCTCGGGGTCGCCGCGGACGATGCGTTCGCGGCCCTGCGGGTGCTTCGTCACAAGCCCCGCTCCTTCCAGCACCGCGACGTGCTTCTGCACCGCCGCGAAGGACATGTCGTAGGCGGCGGCGAGCTGCGACACCGTCGCCTCGCCCGCGAGGGTGCGGCGGAGGATGTCGCGGCGCGTCGCATCGGCGAGGGCCCGGAAGATCCGGTCCACCTCGTCGTCGGTGAGCTCAGTTTGTACAACCATTTGGTTGTACGTTAGCGGATGCGAGCGGGATGTCAACAGGGCGGATCGGATCGCGAGAGCGCCATCGGCGTCTCGCGCACACGCGGCGAGAGCCGCGGCGTTCTCGTGGGCGATCGCATTCACGGTGCTGGCCGTGGCGCTCGGATTCCTGCTGCCCGGCAAGCAGCGACGCGCGGCCGCCTGACGCTCAGCGGCTGTCGATGACGCGCACCACCGCATCCCAGCGGCGGTGCGTGTTCTCCTGCCCGATGAGGCGCCACACGGCGCGGGTGAGCTCGGGGTACTCCTGGGCGATCAGGCGCAGCAGGCGCTGGTTGCGCGCGCCGGTCGGTCGCAGTCCGCCGTCGGCCTCGATGTGCTCGGCGCGGAGCGTGAAGACCACGAGCTCGTCGACCGTCGGGAGGTCCTCCATGAACTCCCAGGGGTCCTCGCCGCCGCGCAGCCGTTCGTGCACGAGCGCCCCGAGCTCCTCGGCCGCTTCGGCGCGCAGCACCTCGACGCTCGCGCGTCGGCGGGGGAGTTCCATCTGGTCGCTCACCCGTCAAGGCTACGCGCGCGCGACTGAGCGGGGTCCGGGTGTGGACAATCCGGACCCCACCCTGGCGACCGGGCCGATGCCACGGCGTCGCCCGTCAGCGCCGTGGCGAGTACAGCAGCTCGGGACGTCCGGCGTGGCCGTAGCGGGGTGCCCGCGCGGCGAGGCCGGCCTCGACGAGCCGCTCGAGGTAGCGGCGCGCGCTGACGCGGGACATGCCGAGGGCCTCGCCCAGCTCCGCGGCCGACACCGGCTCGGCGACCGACTCGAGGGCCTCGGCGACGCGCTCCAGCGTGAGCGGCGAGACGCCCTTGCGCTGCCCGGCCGAGGCGAGCGCGTCGCGGCGCATCAGCGCGTCGACGGCCGTCTGATCCAGCTCCGCCGCAGCGGCGAGCGCGGCGTCGCGCTCGTGCGCGCGCCACACGTCATCGAGTCGTTCGTGCAGCGCGTGCATGGGGAACGGCTTGACCAGGTAGTGGTGCACGCCGTGGGCGCGCGCGACGCGCACGGTGTCGAGGTCGCGCGCGGCGGTCACGGCGATCACCTCGACGCGCGAGCCGGCGGCGCGGGCGCGGCCGAGCACCGTGATGCCCGACATGTCGGGCAGGTAGACGTCGAGCAGCACGACGTCGGGGTCGAGCTCGCGCAGCTCGCGCAGCGCCTCGGATCCCGTGGACGCGACGCCGACGACCTCGTAGCGCGGATGGCGCTCGACGAATCCGCGCGTGACATGGGCGACGGCGAAGTCGTCCTCCACGATCAGCACCCGCAACCGGGTCACGCGCGCGCCCCGGGCGCGGCCTCGGGCACGCCCCGCGCCGCCGTGCCCGGCAGCGCGACTGTGAACCGCGCGCCCCCTGTGGGGGAGGGGCCGACCTCCACGGACCCGCCGAGCCGCTCGACGATCCGCGCGACGAGCGTGAGGCCGTAGCCGCGCCGGCCGTCGGCGCCCTTCGTCGAGTAGCCGAGGGCGAAGACCTCGCCGCGGCGTCCCTCGGCGATGCCGGGGCCGTCGTCGTCGACGACGATGCCCACGCCGTCCGCGTCGCCGTGGATCCGCAGCACGACCCGGCCGCCGCGGCCCGCCGCGTCGATCGCGTTGTCGAGCAGGTTGCCGACGACCGTGACGAGATCCGACTCGTCGCCGCAACCCGGCGGCAGGGAGGTGTCGTCGGTCACGGCGATGTCGACGCCGAGCTCGCGCGCGCGGGCGCGCTTGGCCAGCAGCAGCGCCGCGAGCTCGATGTCCTGGATGCCGTCGTGCGCGTCGACGCGGGTGATGGCGCCGCCGTCGCCCGAGCGCTCGATCACCCGCATGGCGGCGTCCGTCTCGCCGAGCTCGATCAGGCCGCCCAGCGTGTGCAGCGTGTTCGCGAACTCGTGCTGCTGCGCGCGCAGCCCCTCCGCCAGGCTCTGCGCACCCTCCAGCTGCTGCAGCGCGTGATCCAGCTCGGTGCGGTCCATCAGGATGACGACCGTCCCGACGTCGCGCCCGTCCACCCGCACCGGCGCGGCGCGGGCGACCAGCACGCGCTCGCCCGAGAGCACCAGGCGCTGCGGCGTCTCCGCGCCGGCGGGACCCGCCTCGTCGACCAGCGCCGCGAGATCCTGCTCCAGCAGGTCGGACGCCGCCCGCCCGACCGCCGCCGCGGGCGAGTCCACCCCGAGCAGCCGCGCCGCGGCGTCGTTGCACAGCGAGACCCGGCCGTCCTCGTCGAACGCGATGAGCCCCTCCCGGATGCCGTGCAGCGTCGCCTCGCGCGTCTCCAGCAGCCCGCGGATCTCGTCCGGCTCGAGCCCGTAGATCCGGCGGCGCACCATCCGGGCCACGCCCGTCGCGGCGACGACGCCGATCACGGTGGCGGCGCCCAGCGCGATCGCGAAGCCCGTCATGTCGGCCACGTAGTCGGCGCGCAGGTCCGACCACAGGATGCCGACCGACACCTGCCCGATCACGTCGCGGTCGTCGAACACCGGCACCTTGACGCGCCACGACTCGCCGAGCGTGCCCGTCTCGGTGCCGACGTACATGTCGCCCGAGAGCGCCACGCTCGGATCCGTCGACACGTGCTCGCCGATCCGCTCGGGGTTGGGGTGCGAATACCGGATCCCCTGGTCGTCCGTGACGACGACGTACGCCACGCCCGACGACTGGCGGATCAGCTCGGCGATCGGCTGGATGACGGACGCCGGGTCCGGATCGTCGTACGCGTCGAGCACGGCGGGGAGCCGCGCGACCGACTGGGCGACGTCGATCATCCGCTCCTGCGACGCCTCGCGGAGCTGCCGCTCCTGGGTCCACATCGCGGCGAGCCCCACGGTGGGTACGATCGCGAGCACGATGATCACCTGCAGCAGCACGAGCTGCGTGCGGAGCGTCATCGCCTTCACCACGCGCCCATGGTAGGCGACCGGACCCGGGCGATCCGGCCGCCGGCGGGGACCACAACGACCGAAACCTCCCGTTCTGAACGCAAGCCGCGGCGTCCGGCGGCGCCGTCCTAAGCTCCGGGGGATCCCGCGGCGGCATCGGCGTCGCCCGCGCGGCACGACTGGACTCGAGGAGGAGCCCATGACACAGCACACGCGTTCACGCACCGCCCACCGCCTGCTCGCCGGATTCGCCGGCGCGGCGGTGATCGCACTCACCGCCTGCAGCGGCCAGGCCGACGGCGGCGCCGGGGGCGAGGCGGCCGCGATCGACAGCGTCGCCGTCATCGCCCCGGCCGACCCGGGCGGCGGCTGGGACCAGACCGCCCGCGCCGCGGGCGAGGCCCTCACGGCGTCCGGACTCGTGACCTCCGCGCCCGTGTCGAACATCGGCGGCGCCGGCGGCACGATCGGGCTCGCATCGCTCGCGACCGAGACGAACCCGAACACGCTCATGGTCACCGGCAGCGTGATGGTCGGCGCGGTCGAGACCAACGCATCCGAGAACCGGATCGAGGACACGACGCCGATCGCACGCCTCACCGAGGAGCCGCTCGTGCTCGTGGTGCCCGGCGACAGCGAGTACGACACGCTCGACGACTTCCTGTCCGACTGGGCCGACAAGGGCGCCGAGCTGCCGATCACGGGCGGCTCCGCCGGCGGCATCGACAACATCCTGGCGGGCCTTCTGCTCGAGAACGCCGGCGTCGAGGACGTCGCGGGCTCGCTCAACTACATCGCCAACTCCGGCGGCGGCGAGGCCGTCACACTGCTGCTCAGCGGCCAGGTCGCGGCGGGCATCTCCGGCGTCGGTGAGTTCGCCGAGCAGATCAAGGCCGGGGAGCTCAAGGCGCTGGCCGTCTCGTCGGCCCAGCCGGCGGCCCTGCTGCCCGACGTGCCCACGCTGCAGGACGAGGGCGTCGACGTCACGCTCACCAACTGGCGCGGCCTGATCGCCCCCGGCGGCATCGAGGACGGCGAGAAGGAGGCGCTCGTCGACCTGGTCACGTCGCTGCACGACAGCGAGGAGTGGACCACGACGCTCGAGACCAACGGCTGGACCGACGCGTTCGCCACGGGCGAGGAGTTCACCTCGTTCCTCGAGGAGGACATCACCACGACGCAGGAGACGCTGCGCACGATCGGGCTCATCGAGTGATGAGCCAGCCTCCGATCACGAAGGGCGCCGCGGTCGTCGAGACCGCGGCGCCCCGCGCACGCCGCCTGGGCGAGCTCGTCTTCATCGGGATCATCCTGGTGTTCTCGATCGTGGCGCTCGTCATGACGGGGGCGATCCGCGAGCCGGTCGGCTCGTCCAACGTGCTCGGCGCGCGCGTGCTGCCCTACGCGATCAACGGCCTGATGCTGGTCGCCTCGGTCGCCGCGGCGGTCGCCGTGCTGCGCGGCGACGTCGGCACCCCCGAGGACAGCGAGGACCTCGACGAGAGCGCGGGCACCTCCTGGCGGACCGTGCTGCTGGTCGTGCTCTCGTTCGCGTCGCTGCTCGTCACGATCCCGTACGCCGGATGGCCGATCGCCGTCACGATCATGTTCACGGGCGCGTCGCTCGCGCTCGGCGCCCGGTCGTGGTGGAAGGCCCTGCTGATCGGCGCCGGCCTCGGGGTGCTGACGTACCTCGTGTTCGGCCAGGTGCTCGGCCTGTCCCTGCCCCTCTTCGGAACCGAGTGGTGAGGAGCCTCACATGGACAGCCTGAATCTCCTGATGGAGGGCTTCGCGACCGCGATCCAGCCCGCCTACCTGCTGTACGCGTTCATCGGCGTGCTGCTCGGCACCGCGGTCGGCGTGCTGCCCGGCATCGGCCCGGCCATGACCGTCGCGCTGCTGCTGCCGCTGACCTACACGCTCGACGTGACCTCGGCGATCATCATGTTCGCCGGCATCTACTACGGCGGCATGTACGGCGGATCGACCACCTCCATCCTGCTGAACACCCCCGGCGAGTCGTCCTCGATCGTCACTGCGATGGAGGGCAACAAGATGGCCCGCGCCGGTCGCGCGGCCGCGGCCCTTGCGACCGCGGCGATCGGATCCTTCGTGGCCGGCACGATCGCGACCGTCGCGCTGACGTTCTTCGCGCCCGCCATCGCCGACTTCGCCAAGACGTTCGCCCCCGCCGACTACTTCGCGCTCATGATCGTCGCGTTCCTGACGATCGGCGCGCTGCTCGGAGGCAGCCCGGTGCGCGGCATGGTGTCGCTGTCGCTCGGCCTGTTCATCGGCCTCGTCGGCACCGACACCCTGACGGGGCAGGCGCGTTTCACGTTCGGCATCCCGAACCTCGGCGACGGCATCGACGTCGTGATCGTCGCGGTGGGCCTGTTCGCGGTGGGCGAGGCGCTGCACATCGGCTCCCGCCTGCGGCACGGCACGCCGCCGATCCGGCCGGTCTCCGGCAGCTGGCGGACGTGGATGACCCGGAGCGACTGGAAGCGCTCCTGGAAGCCGTGCTGCGCGGCACCGTGATCGGCTTCCCGATCGGATCGATCCCGGCCGGCGGCGCCGACGTCGCGACATTCCTGTCGTACGCGACCGAGAAGAAGCTCACGCGCGAGCCCTACCGGCAGCAGTTCGGCAAGGGCGCGATCGAGGGCGTCGCGGGGCCGGAGGCGGCGAACAACGCCGCCGCCGCGGGCGTGCTCGTGCCGCTGCTGACCCTCGGCATCCCGACCACCGCGACGGCCGCGATGATCATCTCGGCGTTCACCACGTACGGCATCCAGCCCGGACCGCTGCTGTTCGAGCACCAGCCGGCGCTCGTGTGGGCGCTCATCGCGAGCCTCTACATCGGCAACGTGGTGCTGGTCATCCTGAACCTGCCGCTCGTGGGGCTGTGGGCGAAGGTGCTGCAGATCCCGCGGCCGTATCTGTACGCGGGCATCCTGGTGTTCGCCGGCCTCGGCGCGTACGCCGCCAACTTCCAGGTGTTCGACATCGCACTGCTGATGTTCCTCGGCGTCCTGGGGTTCTTCATGCGCCGCCACGGATATCCCGTCGCTCCCATGGTGGTCGGCGGCATCCTGGGCCCGATGGCCGAGGAGCAGCTGCGGAAGGCCATGGCGATCAGCCAGGGCGATCCCTCGATCCTGGTGCGCAACCCGGTCTCGATCGTCATCTACGTGGCGCTGGCGGTGCTGCTGGTCGGCGGGTTCTGGCTCCGTCGCCGTCAGGCGCGCTACGAGGCTGCGATCCCGGATGTCGACACCGCGACGATCCGCACCGTGGACGCGGAGGTCGCCCGGCAGCTCGGGCGCGACTGACCCGTCGAGGACGTCGAAGGGGCCGGAGGGTGTCGCTCCCTCCGGCCCCTTCGCGTGCGCGCGGCGTCAGTGGTTGCGCAGCTTGTCGATCAGCTCGCCCTTCTTGAGCTTCGAGTAGCCCTCGATGCCGACGTCCTTCGCGCGCTTGCGGAGCTCGTCGACCGTGCGGTCCTCGTAGTTCTCGGCGTGCCCGCCGCGCTCGCCCACCTCGTCGCGCCCGTCGCGCGCCGCCGCGTTCGAGATCCGGGCGGCCTTCTCCTTCGAGTTCCCCTCGTCGCGGAGCTTCTCGTAGAGCTCCTCGTCCTTGATGCTGCTGTTCGGCATGTCAGAACCCCTTTCCGCCGGTCACCGGCAGGACGGCGCCGGACGTGTACGACGCCTCGTTGCTGGCCAGATACACGTAGGCCCCCGCGAGCTCGGCCGGCTGGCCCGCACGGCCGAGCGGGGTGTCCGCCCCGAACCCCTTCACCTTGTCGGCGGGGAACCCGGTGGCGGGGATCAGCGGCGTCCAGATGGGACCGGGCGCCACCGCGTTGACGCGGATCCCCTTCTCCCCGAGTTCCTGCGCGAGCGCCTGCGTGAACGCGACGAGCGCCGCCTTCGTCATGGCGTAGTCGAGCAGCCCCGGGGCGGGGTTCGATGCCTGGATCGAGGTGGTCACGATGATGGATGCCCCAGGCGACATATGCGGCACGGCCTCCCGTGCGAGCAGCATCGTCGAGACCAGATTGGTGTGGAACGTGCGGTCGATCTCCGAGGCCGAGAGCGTGTCCACGCCGTCGCGCTGGCGCTGGTATGCCGCGTTGGGAATGAGGATGTCGAGGCCACCCAGCTCCTGCCGGGCGCTGGCGACCACGTCGATGCAGGCCCGCTCCTCGGTGAGGTCGGCTGGCAGCAGCACGCACTTCCGACCGGCCTCGCGCACGAGGCGCTCGGTGACCTGGGCGTCCTGCTCCTCCTCTGGCAGATACACGATCGCGACGTCCGCGCCCTCCCTGGCGTACGCGATCGCGACCGCGCGTCCGATCCCGGAGTCACCGCCCGTGATGAGGGCCCTGCGTCCCTCGAGCCGGCCGCGGCCGACCCAGCTGGTCTCGCCGTGGTCGGGGGTCGGATCCATCTCGTCCGTCAGGCCGGGCTGCGTGGGCTGCTGCTGCTCGGGGAACTCACCCGAGGGTTCACGCGGATCGTCCTGGCTGAGAGTGTCGTCTGTCACGAGGGCCTCCTTGGCGTGATGGTCTGTGTGCCTCACACGCTAGGGACGACACACGAAGGACCCCACCCCCTTGACGGGGATGGGGTCCGTGCATAGACGAAGACCTCGCAGGCTCAGTTGCCGTAGCCCTCTTCGCCGAGCTCGGTGAGGATCCGGTTGAGGTCCTGGATCGTCGCGAAGTCGATCTTGATCTGGCCCTTGCGGGAGGTCAGGTCGATCTTCACCTTGGTGTTCAGGCGGTCGCCGAGCCGGTCGGCGACGTCGTTGAGGAACGCCCGCCGCGCGCCGGGCTGCGGCTTGGGGGAGCGGGGGCCGGACTCGGCCGCGACGGTCTTGGCCGCGGACTCGGCGGCGCGCACCGACAGGTCCTCGTTGACGATCTTGTCCGACAGGCGCTGCATGGCATCCGCGTCCTCGAGCGACAGGATCGCGCGCGCGTGTCCGGCGCTCAGGACACCGGCGGCGACCCGCTGCTGCACCGGCACCGGAAGGCGCAGCAGGCGGATGGTGTTGCTGATCTGCGGGCGCGAGCGGCCGATCCGCTTGGCGAGCTCGTCCTGCGTGATCCCGAAGTCCTCGAGCAGCTGCTGATACGCCGACGCCTCCTCGAGCGGGTTCAGCTCGGAGCGGTGCAGGTTCTCGAGCAGGGCGTCGCGCAGCAGGTGCTCGTCCTCGGTGTCCCGCACGATGGCCGGGATCTCCGTGAGGCCGGCCTCGCGCGAGGCGCGCGTGCGGCGCTCGCCCATGATGAGCTCATAGGTGCCGTCGCCCTTGTCTCGCACGACGACGGGCTGCAGCACGCCGAACTCGCGGACGCTGTGGACCAGCTCGGCGAGGTCCTCGGGGTCGAAGTGCGTGCGCGGCTGGCGGGGGTTGGGAACGATGCTGTGCGGGTCGATGTGCACGAGGCGTGCGCCGGGCACCGCGACGAGCTCCTCCGCCGCCTGGGCCGTCGCGGCTCGCGTCGCGGTATCGGCCGCCTCCGCCGCCTTCTTGGTGGGGGCCCCGGGGAAGAACACGTCGACCGGGCGCGCCTCGCTCGACTCCGCCGTGGGGATCAGCGCGCCGATGCCCCGTCCCAGTCCCGTTCGCTTCGCCATCAGGCTTCCTCTCCCGCCGCGACGTTCGCGGCGGCCTCGTTGTGACTGCGCCGCACGATCTCGACCGCGGCCTCCCGATAGGCGATCGCGCCGGCCGAGTTGCCGTCGTAGGCGATGACCGTCTGTCCGAAGCTCGGAGCCTCGGAAATCCGGACTGACCTGGGGATCATCGTGTGCAGCACCTCGGTTTCGAAGTGATTGCGCACCTCATCGGCGACCTGCTGCGCAAGCTTGGTGCGCCCGTCGTACATGGTCAGCAGGATGGTCGACAAATGCAGCCGCGGATTGAGGTGCTTCTGGATCATCTTGACGTTGCCCAGCAGCTGGCTGAGTCCCTCGAGCGCGTAGTACTCGCACTGGATCGGCAGGAAGACCTCCTCCGCCGCCGTGAAGGCATTGATCGTGAGCAGGCCGAGAGATGGCGGGCAGTCGATCAGGATGAAGTCGAGCGGCGTCTCCTGCGCGCGCACGTGCTCGTCGATCGCGGTCTTGAGCCGCTGCTCGCGCGCGACCTGCGTGACGAGCTCGATCTCCGCGCCGGCGAGGTGGATGTTGCTGGGGGCGCAGAACAGCGTCTCGGACTCCGGGCTCTGCTGCACGACATCGGACAGCGGGAAGCCGTCGATGAGAACGTCGTAGATGCTCGGGGTGTCGGCACTGTGGGGGATGCCCAGGGCCGTCGATGCGTTGCCCTGCGGGTCGAGGTCGATCACGAGCACCCGGCCACCGAGGGAGGCGAGTGCGGCGGCGATGTTGACCGTGGTGGTGGTCTTGCCGACGCCACCCTTCTGGTTGGAGATCGTCATGATCCGGGTGCGCCCGGGGAACTCCACCTGCACCGCCTCCAGCGCGCGACGCCGCGCCGACAGATCGGCCAGCTCTCGTGCGAGAGGGGTGTCGTCGGGGAGTGCGAACGACGCCGCCTTCTCGGACTGTTTCACGTGAAACACTCTTCCCTTCGCGAGCAACTGGCCTCTCCCACTCTAACCGCCCGCACCGACACCCTCCGCGTGTCGCCCGGGACCCGCTCGCCGCATCCCTCGCTGGGTGAGGAGACGGGCGCAGCGATCGCCGACGTCCCACCACGTTTCACGTGAAACATCGTCACGCGAGCAGGCGAAGGGCCCTTCGCCTCACCTCGACCCGCACCGGCAGAAGGCCGATTCGCTCGCCGTCACCGTAAACGGCGGGACCGCGCTCCGGCGGATCGAGTGACTCGATCGTGACGGCGCGACCCGAGATGGCTCGCAGGTGCGCCGAGCGAAGGTGCGCGCCCGCGATCATGAGCGGGAACAGCCGACCCGCGGTCATCCGCCCCACATCCCGCGCGATCACGAGCTCGAACGATCCGTCGTCGATGCGAGCATTGGGAGCGATGCGGATGCCGCCGCCCAGCGTGGAGCCGTTCGCGGCGGTGACGAGCGCTCCGCGGTCCTCCCAGGTCACCTCGTGCTCGTTGCGGGCGTCCGGCGAGCCGACGAGCATCCCCGGAAAGCTCTCGAGCTGGCTGCGCTGCGGCGGAGTGAGCGAGACGCCCTGGACCGCGAGCCGATATCCCCACGAGCGATACCCCAGGATCTCCCGGATCGCGGCGATCACGTAGCGCGAAGATCCGCGCGGGAAGCGCATCCCGTTCGCGCGCGCGTTCACCGCCGCGTCCAGCCCAGCCGACACCGCACCGGCGACCCACCGGGCGGGGGCGTTCTCAACGCCTTCGCCCTCGACGTGAAGGAGGTCGACCACGCGGGGTTCCGCACCATCGGCGAGCCGTCGCACCAGCTCATCCACCGCGCGATCCGGATGCGAGGGAATGCGGGCCGCCGCCGCGAAGTCATTACCCGTGCCGACCGGGATCACTCCGAGAGGGATCTGCGTCTCGGCGACGGCCTGGATCCCGAGGTGCACCATCCCGTCACCGCCGACGACGACGAGCGCGATCACCTCGCCGACCTGCCGACGCACGTTGTCGAGAGCGACCTCTGCACTGAGGGCCGAAAGTCCGATCACGTCGAATCCTTCCTCGACGAGCCGACGCGCGAGGGTGGTGCCCACATCCTTGGCGCTGCCACCACCGGCGGTGGGGTTCACCACCAGCCCGACACGCCGCCGCTTCTGCACCTCTCCAAACTACCGGTGCCGAATGTTTCACGTGAAACGCGACGGCGCCCGGGGCCGGGGTTTCCACTCGAGCGCTGGCGCAGCGCTTCTCTTCCCTCGACTAGCGAGGAAGACACCCCAATTCGGGCCGGGCGGCACAGTCAGTTCCCTGCGGTCCGCTCACTCGACTCGGGCACCAGCGCGGCTCGCTCGATCCAGCAATGGAACATCATGGCGGGCGTTTCACGTGAAACACCCACCCCCCGACCAGGTCCTGCTTCGCTGGTGAGAGCCACCGAGCGCACAGAGGGGAGTTCGTCTGCACCGAACCGAGGCGGTTCAGGTGCTGCCGCACTCGCCCGCTCGATCGGCTGCCACTCGCTGCCGCGAGAGAGCGAGCCGTCGTCGCAGCGGAGCAGGTGCACGTACCCCGTGGCGCCCACGCCGCGACAGTGGGGGAGTGGAGGAGTGGAGCGAGCCACCGCCCACAGATCCGAGCGACGTTTCACGTGAAACATCCGCGTCGCGAGACCTCAGCCGCGGACGACAGCCCTCACCACGCGGGTCTCCTCGGTGAGCACACCCTCGCCCAGGACCTCGACGCGCACCTCCGACAGCTTGTACTTGCGGATCGCCTTCTGCGCCGCCTCGATCTCGCCGGGCGCGCCCATGCCCTTGAGCAGGATCAGCTCGCCGCCGTCGCGCGCGAGGGGCGCGACCCACGGGATCAGCTTGCGCAGCGCGCTCACGGCGCGCGCGGTCACGGCATCCAGCACGCCCTCATACCGACCCGCGTCCTTGGCCCGCGCGCGCAGCACCTCGACGTTCGTGAGGCCCAAGGCGGCGACCTGCTCCTCCAGCCAGGCGACGCGGCGCTCCATCGGCTCGATCAGCACCCACCGCACATCCGGGCGGGCGATCGCGAGCACCAGGCCCGGCAGACCGGCTCCCGATCCCACATCGCCGACGGTGCCGTCGGCGGGGAAGAGGGGAGCGGCGATCGCGCTGTTCAGGATGTGGCGCGTCCACAGGCGCGGCAGCTCCTGCGGGCCGATCAGCCCGCGCTCCTCGCCGTGCTCGGCCAGGGCCGCGGCGAACGCGCGGGCCCGATCGACGCCGTCGCCGAACAGCGCGGCCGCGGCCGCGGGCTCCGGCTCCAGGCCCTCCACGATCACGCCCGGCGGATGACGGTGTGGCGGTCCGCGCCGTCGCCGTACGACTCCGACACCAGACCGCGGTCGGCGACGATGTCGTGCACGAGCTTGCGTTCATAGCTCGACATGGCCGGCAGCGACGCCTGCGAGGCCCCCTCGTCGAGGCGGGCCACGGCGGCGTCGACCAGCTTCTCGAGCTGGCGCTGACGCGCGTCGCGCGAGCCGCCGACATCCAGGATCAGCCGCGAGAAGCGCCCCGTCTTGGCCTGCACCGCGAGACGCGTGAGCTCCTGCAGCGCCTGCACCGTGTCCGGGTGCGCGAGCGTCGACAGCGACTCGTCGTCGGACTCCACCGAGACGTACGCGCGGCCCTGCTTCACATCGAGCGTGAGGTCGCCGTCGATGTCGGCGATGTCGAGCAGGCCCTCGACGTAGTCGGCGGCGATGTCGCCCTCCGCTTCGAGCTCGGCGTCGCTGGGGGCGTCGCCCGTGACGGGAGTCGTGGTCATGTGCGTGTCCTCGGGATCGGAGACGAATAAAGCCTGATCAGAAGGTATTACTTGGCCGGGGATCCGACGGATCCGTCGTCATCGGGTCGCTGCGGGCCCTGCTTCTTGGCCCGCTGCTTGCTCATCGGCTGCTGACGCTTGGGCTGTGCGGCCTTTCGCTTCTCGTTCTCCTCGAGCAGGCGCTGCTGCTCCGCCTCGTACACGGCCATCGGCACGACCCGCCCCTTGGCGTCGAGGGCCTTGCCGCGGCGTGCAAGGCGCTCCTCGCGCGCCTTCGCGGCCTCGGATCCGGGGGTCGGCATCTCGCGGATGACGAGGAACTGCTGGCCCATCGTCCACAGGTTCGAGAAGAACCAGTACAGGACGACGCCGAGGGGGAAGAAGACGCCCGAGAAGATGAAGCCCAGGGGCAGGATGTAGAGCATGATGCGCTGCATCTGGTAGGCCTGGCCGGTCTTGGCCTCGGGGGAGAGGTTCTTCGAGATGATCTGCAGCTGCGTGTAGAACTGCGACGCGATCATCAGGATCACGAGCACGATCAGGATGATGATCGTCGCGGTCTGGCCGGCGGCCCACGCCTCGCCGAGCGTCTGGTGGAACGGCGCGATCTCGAACAGCTTGGCCGCATTGAACTGCTTCGTGAGATCGGCGCCCAGCAGGCCGACGCCGCCCACGCCCGCGTCCGCGTGGTGCTTCACGTCGCTCAGCGTGTAGTACATCGAGAAGAAGATCGGCATCTGCACGAGCAGGGGCCAGCAGCCGCTGAGCGGGCTGGAGCCGTGCTTCTTGTACAGGTCCATGGTCTCGCGGCTCATGGCCTCACGAGAGAGCTGATCGCGCTTGCCCTTGTAGCGATCCTGGATCTTCCGGATCTCCGGAGCGAGCTCCATCATCGCCCGCTGGCTCTTGATCTGCCGCACGAACAGCGGCACCAGCGCGCCGCGGACGACGAGCACGACACCCAGGATCGACAGCATCCAGGTGATGCCGCCCGTGGCCGGCAGGCCGACGCTGGTGAACAGCCAGTGCCAGGCGACGAGGATGGCCTCGACGGCCCACTTCAGGGGCCAGAGGATCGTTCCGAAGAAATCCACGAGGGATCAGTCCTTTCGAGCGGGCACGACGAAGCCGTGGGGAGTGAGGTCGTAGCGGAAGGCCCGGTGCGGGTGCACGTCATCCTGCCCGCCGGCCGCCCAGGGGTGGCAGCGGGCGATGCGCGCGGCGGCGAGCACCGATCCCTTGACGAGTCCGTGCTGCTGGACCGCGGTGACGGCGTAGGCCGAGCACGACGGGTAGTAGCGGCAGACGTCGCCGTAGAGCGGGGAGATCACGGCGCGGTAGCCGTGGAGGAGAGCGAGGCCGGCGTTGCGCGGCAGCAGCGGCACGGCCGACATCGTGCCCGAGACGTGGAAGCGCGCGTTCCCGCGGGCCGACGCCGGCAGCACGCTCATCGCGAGTCGCCCGATCCGGTGTCCGCGGCGGCGCGTCGGGCCAGGCAGCGCGTGACCTCGGCGCGCAGGTCGGAGAACGACGCGGTCGCGGCGGACGGCAGAGCGCGGATCACCACGTCGGCTCCCTCGCGGACATCCGGCAGCGCCTCGGCGCACACCGCCTTGAGGCGTCGACGCACCGTGTTGCGCGTGACCGCATTGCCGACGGCCTTGGACACGATGAAGCCGAACCGCGCGGCGCGCGGCTCGGCTGTCAGGATCACGTGGGTCACCGTGTTCGCCCCCGCGCACCGAGCGCCCCGACGGACGACGAGCCTGTAGTCGTCGCCGCGGGTGAGGCGCCTCGGCCGCGCGAGCACGGTCCAGCGGGTGGCCGGGAGAAGGTGTTACGCCGACAGCTCGGTGCGGCCCTTGCCGCGACGCGCGGCGAGGATCGCGCGGCCGGCACGCGTGCGCATGCGGGCGCGGAAGCCGTGCTTCTTGGCGCGACGACGGTTGTTGGGCTGGAAAGTGCGCTTGCTCATGGAATCACTCCGGAGAAGATGTCACCGGGATGGATGCTGCCGGAGACGTGGATGGTACGGGAATGCCGCGAAGGCATAAGTCAACCGACCTAGGTTACGTCCGCGCCTGTGATTCTCGCAAACCAGCGCGGCAACCTGACAGTATCTCCACAGCACCCGGCGCTCGCGCGCAGGGACACGCATCCCTCCCGCCACGGGGCGGCGCAGGGTTTGCCGTCGCGCCCCGCGGTGACTAGCGTGGCACCAGTTATCCACAGGATGAGCCGCATGATCGCGGCGCAGAGCCCTCACCCGAGAGGATGCCCTGTGGATCGTCCAGCACTCACGAGGGGGCCCATGTCCACGCACGACGACCCGTCCGGACAGCGGATCCCGGAGGTCCCCGTCTGGCGCGCCGTCCTGAGCGAGCTCGGGCGGGACGATCGCGTCACGCCTCCGATGAAGGGGTTCCTCAGTCTCGTCGTCGCCGAGGGCGTGATGGGCGGCACCCTGTATCTGGCCGTCCCGAACGACCTCACGGCGGCGCAGATCACCAAGCGCCTGCGCGAGCCGATCATGGATGCGCTCGCCCGGATCGGGGACGACGCGCAGTCGTTCCGCGTGACCGTCAGCCCCGACCTGTCCGAGGTGCAGCTGCCCGCGAGCCTGCCCCCGCTCGAGACCCCGCCCCCGCAGCAGCGTCCGGTCGAGACGCCGCCGGAGCCGCAGACCCCGAGCCGCAGCGACACGCGCCTGAACCCGAAGTACACCTTCGACAACTTCGTCATCGGCCAGTCGAACCGCTTCGCCCACGCCGCCGCGGTCGCGGTCGCCGAGGCGCCGGCCAAGGCGTACAACCCGCTGTTCATCTACGGCGACTCGGGTCTCGGCAAGACGCACCTGCTGCACGCGATCGGCGACTACGCGCAGAGCCTGTTCGCCGGCGTGCGCGTGCGGTACGTGTCGAGCGAGGAGTTCACGAACGACTTCATCAACTCGATCGCCAACAACCGCGGCGCCGCGTTCAACGCGCGCTACCGCGACGTGGACATCCTGCTGATCGACGACATCCAGTTCCTGCAGGGGAAGGCCGAGACGCAGGAGGCCTTCTTCCACACCTTCAACACGCTGCACGACCACGACAAGCAGGTCGTGATCACCTCGGACGTCGCCCCCAAGCACCTGACGGGCTTCGAGGACCGGATGCGCAGCCGCTTCGAGTGGGGCCTGATCACCGACGTGCAGGCACCCGACCTCGAGACGCGCATCGCGATCCTGCGCAAGAAAGCGCAGTCCGAGCGCCTGTACATCCCCGACGACGTCGTGGAGTACATCGCCACCGTCGTCTCCACGAACATCCGCGAGCTCGAGGGCGCACTCATCCGCGTGTCGGCGTTCGCCAGCCTGAACCGGTCGGATGTCGACATCCAGCTCGCCCAGAACGTGCTGCGCGACATCGTCGACCAGACCGAGGACAACGTGGTGTCGGAGAACGACATCATCACGGCGACCGCGGCCTACTTCAAGCTGACGGTCGACGACCTCTACGGTTCCAGCCGCTCGCAGGCCGTCGCGCAGGCTCGCCAGATCGCGATGTACCTGTGCCGTGAGCGCACCAGCCTGTCGCTGCCCAAGATCGGGCAGCTGTTCGGCGGCCGCGACCACACGACGGTGATGTACGCCTACAAGAAGATCAGCGAGCTCATGAAGGAGCGCCGCTCGATCTACAACCAGGTCACCGAGATCACGACACAGCTCGGCCGCCGCTGACGGCTCCTCCCATGACGCGCACCCTGGTCCTCCTCGACGACTACCAGGGTGTCGCGCGGGACCTCGCGCCCTGGCACGAGCTCGACGGCTGGCAGGTCCGCGCGGTGCGCGAGCATCATCCGGACGAGGATGCGCTCGTCGCCGATCTCGCGGACGCGACGGCGGTCGTCGCCATGCGGGAGCGGACCCCGTTCCCGCGTCGCGTGCTGACGCGCCTGCCGCGGCTCGAGCTGCTGGTGACGACCGGGGCGGCGAACGCGTCGATCGACGTCGCCGCGGCGCGGGAGCTCGGCATCACCGTGTGCGGCACCCGCGCGTCGGCGCACGCGGCCCCGGAGCTGTCGTGGGCGCTGCTGATGAGCGCGGTCCGCGACATCCCGGGACAGCAGGCGGCGCTGCGGGGCGGACCCTGGCAGACCGGCGTCGGCCGGGAGCTGTCCGGGCGCACGCTCGGCATCGTGGGCCTCGGGAAGATCGGCGGCCGGATGGCCCGCTACGCGCGCGCGTTCGGGATGGAGGTCGTCGCGTGGAGCGAGCACCTCACCGCCGACCGGGCCGCCGAGTGCGGGGCGAGCCTCGTGTCCAGGCACGAGCTGTTCTCCCGCGCCGACATCGCGACGCTGCACCTGCGGCTCTCGGCTCGCACGCAGGGCATCGTGGGCCGCGCCGAGCTCGAGGCCCTGGGCCCCGACGGCCTGCTGGTCAACACCGCCCGCGCCGGCCTGGTGGACACCGGGGCGCTGATCGCCGCCCTGTCGTCCGGGGCGCTCGGCGGCGCCGCGCTCGACGTGCACGACGAGGAGCCGCTTCCGCGCGGCCATCCGCTGCTGTCCGCGCCCCGCACGCTGCTCACGCCCCACATCGGATACGTCACCCGCGAGCAGTACGCGACCTTCTATTCCGACGCGTGCGAGGACGTCCGCGCGTGGGCGCACGGCACCCCGGTGCGCGTCATCGAGCCGTCCTGAGCCACCGGGTTTCCGGCATTCCGGAGCGGGTCCGCTCCGCCCTCGTGACGTATGCCTCGATCCGCGCTTGACAGCCCTCGGGCCCGGGCTCTATAAGACTTTCCCCACCTGTGGAGAACTTGTGGATAACTGTTGAGACACGCGCTGGCGGTTGTGAACGACACGCGAACGCGGTGTGGATGCGCATGTCACCCCGGATGTCGCGACCCCGTCTTCGTCCCCGATCCGTCCGCAGCGGATCCACATCTCACAACTCTGTAGTTCCCTACGCGCGACGGGGATCCACAGAGTTATCCACATTTTCCACAGGTGCTACTACGACTACAGATCACTTCTCTTCACCGGGACTCCGATGACCGTGACCGGCGATCGCCGTGGAATCACAGGAATCCTGGGTGGGCACTAGCATGGGAGGCCCACGGACGCGGATCCGTGGCTGCAGTCACCCGAGGGAGCCCTAAGTGAAGTTCCACGTCAATCGCGACGTCTTCAGCGAGGCCGTGTCGTTCGTCGTCAAGCTCCTGCCGCAGCGCAACCCGCAGCCGATCCTGGCCGGCGTCCTCATCGAGGCGACCGAGGACGGCGCCCTCGCGCTGTCGGCCTTCGACTACGAGGCCTCCGCGCGCACCACGATCGAGGCGACGATCGACGAACCCGGCACGATCCTGGTCCACGGCCGCCTGCTGTCGGACATCGCGAGCCGACTCCCGAACGCCCCCATCCAGATGACCACCGAGGACGACGGCAACATCGCCCTCACCTGCGGGTCGGCGCGCTTCGCCCTCGCGTCGATGCCCGTCGAGGAATACCCCGCGATCCCCGAGGTGACCGGCGAGTCGGGCCTCGTGCCGGCGGATGACTTCGCCACCGCGATCTCGCAGGTCGCGTTCGCGGCCTCCCGCGACGACGTCACCCCGGTGCTCACGGGCGTGCAGCTCGAGGTCACCGGCCAGCAGCTGAGCCTCGTCGCGACCGACCGCTACCGCGTCGCGCTGCGCGACATCGACTGGGACGGCGGCCAGCAGGAGGCGCACGCGCTGGTGCCCGCGCGCACCCTGCAGGAGGTCGGCAAGACCTTCTCGCACGGCGGCAACATCTCGATCGCGTTCTCCGGATCGGGCGACCGCGAGATCATCGCGTTCACCGCGGGCAACAAGACCGTGACGTCGCTGCTGATCAAGGGCAACTTCCCGCCGGTCCGCCGCCTGTTCCCCGAGCAGACCGACCACTACGCGGTCGTCAGCACCGCCGACCTGACGGAGGCGGTGCGCCGCGTGGCGCTCGTTCTCGACCGCTCGGCCCCGCTGCGCTTCACGTTCACCACGTCGTCCGTCACGATGGACGCGTCGGGCGGCGAGCAGGCGCGGGCGTCCGAGTCGGTCGACGCGCACCTGCAGGGCGAGGACGTCACGCTCGGCCTCAACCCGCAGTACCTGCTCGAGTCGCTCGCGGCGGTGAAGAGCGAGTTCGTGCGCATCACGTTCACCTCGAGCGACAACGCCAACAAGCTCAGCCCGGTGCTGATCACGAGCCAGACCTCGGTCGACCAGGCCGGCAAGGACTCGTTCAAGTACCTGCTGCAGCCGAATCTGCTTCTTCGGTAGCTCGCTTCGCTCGCGCCGCGCGCTGATCGATCGCTCGGCCGACACTTCGTGCCGGCGCTCGCGTTCGATGGACGTCGCAGGCTCCGTCGGGGCACGCTGGTCGGCCCCTTCGGGGCACGCTCCCTTCGGTCGCACAGGGGCACATGTCAGACCGGACGTGTACTGATTGAGTTGTCGTGGACGACCAATCAAGTGAGGAAGTGAAGCCCGTGCGAGCGAAGCGAGCGTGGAGCGGAGCGACTGCCGACCACCTCGAAAACGCGACATCCGCGGGATGGAGCGCCAGCGACAGCCTTCGATCACGAGTCCCGGCGCGAAGCGTCGGGCGAGCGATCGATCGCTCGCCCGAGCACTACCCCGCGAAGCGGGAAGAAGAATCATGATCGTGGAGCACCTGAGCTTGAAGGACTTCCGCAACTACGCGGAAGCCGAGCTCACGCTCCGGCCCGGGGCGAACGTGCTCGTCGGGCGCAACGGTCAGGGCAAGACGAACCTGGCCGAGGCGATCGCCTACCTCGCGACGCTGGGATCGCACCGCGTCTCGGCCGACGCGCCGCTGGTGCGCGAGGGCTTCGACGCCGCGTTCGTGCGCGCCCGGCTCGCGCACGGCGAGCGGCGCGTGACCCTCGAGCTGCAGCTCAACAAGCACGGATCCAACAAGGCGCGGATCGGCGGGTCGCCCGTCCGCACCAATGAGCTGCCGCGCTACGCGCAGGTGGTGCTGTTCGCTCCGGAGGATCTGCAGATCGTGCGCGGCGATCCGTCCGCGCGTCGCCGCTTCGCGGACCAGCTGCTGATCCAGCGCGCGCCGCGGATGTCCGCGGTGCTCGCGGACTACGACCGCACGCTGCGTCAGCGCACGGCGCTGCTGAAGTCGGCGCGGGCCCGTGGCCTGAAGTCGGCGCAGCTGCCGACCCTGGACGTGTGGGACGACAAGCTCGTGGCGCTCGGATCGGAGATCATCGACGCCCGGAACCGGCTCGCGCAGGATCTCGCGGCGCCGGTGGCCGCCGCGTACGCGGCGATCGCCGGGGAGGACCACCGGCCCGAGCTCGACTGGGCGCTGTCGATCCGCGGGGGGGACCCGGAGGCCAGCGAGGATGCCGCACCCGACGACCCCCAGGTCGCCGGCGGCAGCACCGCCGACCTGTTCCGCGCCGCGCTGCAGGAGAAGCGCGCGGCCGAGCTCGACCGCGGCCTCACGCTCGTCGGCCCGCACCGCGACGACCTGATCCTGCGCGTGCGGGATCTGCCGGTGAAGGGCTACGCCTCGCACGGCGAGTCGTGGTCGGTCGCGCTCGCCCTGCGGCTGGCGTCGGCCGAGCTGCTGCGGACGGAGTCGCCGGGCGGCGACCCGGTCCTGATCCTCGACGACGTGTTCGCCGAGCTCGACGCCGACCGCCGCGCGCGGCTCGCGGGCGTGGTGGCGGGCTACGAGCAGGTGGTCGTGACCGCCGCCGTCGCGGGAGACGTGCCCGAGGCGCTGCGCGTCAACGCGGTCCGCATCGAGGCCGGCCGTGTGCTCGGTCCGCTGAGCGAGAACCCGCTGGAGGGTTCGGCGCCCATCGCTTCGGCTCCCCTCGGTCGCTCAGCAATCGACACCCGGTCGCCGAGCGAGGCGCAGCCGAGTCGAGATGACCCGTCTGAACCAGGGAATGAGGTCGGATGAGCGACGACGAGATCCCCGAGACCATCTCGACGTACCTGCGGTTGCGCGGCCTCGAGCCGAGCCGGCGCGCGCAGTGGCGCAACAAGAAGAAGCGCCGCACCGACGACGACGAGAACCAGCCGTTCACGAAGGGCCGCGATCCCGGATCCCTCGGCGACGCGCTCGACAAGCTGACGCGCGCGCACGGGTGGGCGCCCCAGCTGGCGCGCGAGGACCTCGTGCGTCAGTGGGAGGACGTGTCCGGCGCCGAGACCGCGCAGCACTCCAGCCCCGTGTCCCTGACGGACGGCATGCTGACCATCCAGTGCGACTCCACGGCGTGGGCCAAGAACCTGTCCTACATGCGCGCGCAGATCCTCACGCAGATCGTGACGCGCTACCCCGAGGCGGGCGTGTCGTCGGTGCGGTTCGTGGGGCCGGACGTCCCCACCTGGAAATGGGGCCGCAGATCGATTCCAGGGCGTGGCCCGCGCGATACCTACGGCTAGGCGACCTCCGGGGGTGTCCGGGGCGATTTTCGCGCGCCTGCGGGCCTGTCACGGCCAGCGGCGTCGGTCGCGCTTGATAGGATGGCGGGGCACCCGAATACAGATGTGGAGCGCCCCCTCGCATGACGATCGACAACCCGGACGAGCAGAACGCGCCGACCGACCCGCAGGTCCCTGCGGCATCCTCGAAGAAGGTCGCAGGAGACTACGGCGCAGACGCCATCCAGGTCCTCGAGGGACTCGAGGCGGTGCGCAAGCGCCCCGGCATGTACATCGGATCCACCGGTCCGCGCGGACTGCACCACCTCGTGTACGAGATCGTCGACAACTCGGTCGACGAGCACCTCGCCGGGCACGCCGACCGCATCGTCGTGACGCTGCTCGCGGACGGCGGCCTCCGCGTCGTCGACAACGGCCGCGGCATCCCGGTCGACCCGCACTCGTCCGACCCGACCAAGTCGACGGTCGAAGTGGTGCTCACGATCCTGCACGCCGGCGGCAAGTTCGGCGGCGGCGCCTACGCCGTCTCGGGCGGTCTGCACGGCGTCGGCTCGTCGGTCGTGAACGCGCTGTCGACCCGCTTCGACGTCGAGGTCAAGCAGAAGGGCCACGTCTGGCGCCAGAGCTTCGCGAACGGCGGCACGCCGCTCGCGAAGCTCGAGAAGGGCGAGGAGACCGACGAGACCGGCACCACGATCACGTTCTGGCCGGACGACGCGATCTTCACCGAGACCACCGACTTCGACTACGAGACGCTGCGCACGCGCTTCCAGCAGACGGCGTTCCTGAACAAGGGCCTGCGCATCGAGCTGTACGACGAGCGCGCCGATTCGGCCGAGGAGGTCGAGAAGGAGGACGGCTCGACGGAGCTCGTCAAGCGCCACAACGTCTTCCACTACGAGCGCGGTCTGGTCGACTACGTCGAGTACCTCAACAGGGTGCGCAAGGCAGAGCGCGTGAACGAGGACATCATCCAGTTCGAGCAGGAGCAGGCGGACGGCCGGATGTCGGTCGAGATCGCGATGCAGTGGACGACGTCGTACAGCGAGAACGTGTTCACCTACGCGAACATGATCAACACGCACGAGGGCGGCACGCACGAGGAGGGCTTCCGCGCGGCACTGACGACGCTCGTCAACAAGTACGCGCGCGCGAACAACCTCATCAAGGAGAAGGACGACAACCTCACGGGCGACGATGTCCGCGAGGGCCTCACCGCCGTCATCTCCGTGAAGCTCGCCGAGCCGCAGTTCGAGGGCCAGACCAAGACCAAGCTCGGCAACACCGAGGCGAAGGCGTTCGTGCAGAAGGTCGTCGGCGACCAGCTCGTCGACTGGTTCGAGCGCAACCCCGCGCAGGCCAAGAACGTCATCCGCAAGGCGATCGACGCCGCGACCGCCCGCATGGCGGCACGCAAGGCCCGCGAGACCGCGCGGCGCAAGAGCGTGTTCGAGTCGGCCGCGATGCCCGACAAGCTCAAGGACTGCACGTCCAAGGACCCCTCCATCAGCGAGATCTTCCTGGTGGAGGGCGACTCGGCCGGCGGCTCTGCCGTCGGCGGTCGGGACCCGCACACGCAGGCGATCCTGGCCCTGCGCGGCAAGATCCTGAACGTCGAGCGGGCGCGCATCGACAAGGCGCTGGGCAACAAGGAAGTCCAGGCGATGATCCAGGCCTTCGGCACGGGCATCGGGCCGGAGTTCGACATCGACAAGGCGCGATACCACAAGATCGTGCTGATGACGGATGCCGACGTCGACGGCCAGCACATCACCACTCTGCTGCTGACGCTGCTGTTCCGCTACATGCGCGGCCTCGTCGAGGCGGGCTTCGTCTACCTCGCGATGCCCCCGCTGTACCGCCTGAAGTGGTCGAACGCTCCGCACGAGTACGTCTACAGCGACCGCGAGCGCGACGCGCTGCTGAAGGAGGGCGCGGCCGCCGGCAAGCGCATCCCGAAGGAAGCGGGCATCCAGCGCTACAAGGGTCTCGGCGAGATGAACGACCACGAGCTGTGGGACACCACGATGAACCCCGAGACCCGGACGCTGCGCCAGGTCACGATCGACGACGCGGCCGCCGCCGACGAGATCTTCTCGGTGCTCATGGGCGAGGACGTCGAGTCGCGCCGCTCGTTCATCCAGCGCAACGCGAAGGACGTGAGGTTCCTGGACATCTGACACCCGTCGGATCCGGATCCCTCACGCCACTTGAATCGGAAGACACATGACTGACGAGAACGACGAGCAGCGCCCCGACATCACGGCGCTGCACAACCACGGCCGCATCGACCAGGTCGACCTGCAGTCGGAGATGCAGCGCAGCTACCTCGACTACGCCATGAGCGTGATCGTCGGGCGCGCGCTGCCCGACGTTCGTGACGGCCTGAAGCCCGTGCACCGCCGCGTCGTGTACGCGATGTACGACGGGGGATACCGTCCCGACAAGAAGTTCTCGAAGTGCGCCCGCGTCGTGGGCGAGGTCATGGGTCAGTACCACCCGCACGGCGACTCGGCGATCTACGACGCCCTCGTCCGGCTCGTGCAGCCGTGGTCGCTGCGCTACCCGCTCGCGCAGGGCCAGGGCAACTTCGGCTCGCCCGGCAACCAGGGCGCCGCGGCGCCGCGGTACACCGAGACGAAGATGGCCGCGCTCGCGCTCGAGATGGTGCGCGACATCGAGCAGGACACCGTCGACTTCACCGACAACTACGACGGCGAGACGCAGGAGCCGAGCGTCCTGCCGGCCCGCTTCCCGAACCTGCTGGTCAACGGCTCTGTCGGCATCGCGGTCGGCATGGCCACGAACATCCCGCCGCACAACCTCCGCGAGGTGGCCGACGGCGCGCTGTTCGCCCTCGCGAACCCCGAGCTGCCCCGCGAGGAGCTGCTCGAGGGCCTGATGCAGCGCATCCCGGCCCCGGACTTCCCGACCGGCGCCCAGATCCTCGGCACGAAGGGCGTGCACGAGGCGTACCGCACGGGTCGCGGATCCATCACGATGCGCGCGGTCGTCGAGATCGAGGAGATCCAGGGTCGCACCTGCCTCGTGATCACCGAGCTGCCGTACCAGGTGAATCCCGACAACCTCGCGGTGAAGATCGGCGAGCTCGCCCGCGAGGGCAAGGTGAACGGCATCGCCGACATCCGTGACGAGACGTCGGGCCGCACCGGTCAGCGACTCGTGGTCGTGCTCAAGCGCGACGCGGTCGCGAAGGTCGTGCTGAACAACCTGTACAAGCACACCGAGCTGCAGACCAACTTCGGCGCGAACATGCTCGCGATCGTCGACGGCGTGCCGCGCACGCTCTCGCTCGACGGCTTCATCGGCTACTGGATCGCCCACCAGCTCGAGGTGATCGTCCGGCGCACGCAGTTCCGCCTGCGCGAGGCCGAGAAGCGCATGCACATCCTGCGCGGCTACCTCGCGGCGCTCGACGCGCTCGACGAGGTCATCGCGCTGATCCGCCGCTCGCCCACGGTCGACGAGGCGCGCGAGGGTCTGAAGGACCTCCTGAAGATCGACGAGATCCAGGCCGACGCGATCCTGTCGATGCAGCTGCGTCGCCTGGCCGCCCTCGAGCGTCAGAAGATCATCGACGAGGCCACCGAGCTCGAGGCGAAGATCGAGGACTTCAAGGCGATCATCGCCGACGAGATGCGCCAGCGGTCGATCATCCGCGAGGAGCTCACCGAGATCGTCGCGCGCTTCGGCGACGAGCGGCGCACGCACATCCTGCACGGCTTCGACGGCGATGTGTCCATGGAGGACCTCATCGCCGAGGAGGACATGGTCGTCACGGTCACGCGCGAGGGCTATGTGAAGCGCACGCGCAGCGACAACTACCGCTCGCAGCGCCGCGGCGGCAAGGGCGTGCGCGGCGCGCAGCTGCGCGCCGACGACGTGGTCGAGCACTTCTTCGTGACGACGACGCACCACTGGCTGCTGTTCTTCACGACCAAGGGCCGCGTCTACCGCACCAAGACGTACGAGCTGCCGGAGGCCGGCCGCGACGCCAAGGGCATGCACGTGGCGAACATGCTCGCGCTGCAGCCGGACGAGCAGATCGCGCAGATCATCGAGCTGCGCAACTACGACGCGGCCGAGAACCTCGTGCTCGTCACGCGCTCGGGCCTGGTGAAGAAGACCCGGCTCGCGGAGTACGACTCCAACCGCCAGGGTGGCATCATCGCGATCAAGCTGCGCGAGGACGACGAGCTGATCAGCGCGCTGCTGGTGAACTCGTCCGAGGACATCCTGATGATCAGCCGCGGCGGCCAGTCGCTGCGCTTCTCCGCCACGGATGAGGCGCTGCGGCCGCTCGGCCGTTCCACCTCCGGTGTCAAGGGAATGTCGTTCCGCGAGGGCGACAGCCTGCTCACGGCGAACGTCGTCACCGACGAGGGCTACGTGTTCGTCGTGACCGAGGGCGGCTTCGCCAAGCGGACGGCCGTGACCGAGTACCGCGTGCAGGGACGCGGCGGCCTGGGCATCAAGGTGGCCAAGCTGTCGGACGAGCGGGGCGGCCTGGCGGGCGGTCTGATCGTGTCGGCGGACGACGAGGTGCTCGTGGTTCTCGCCAAGGGCAAGGTGGTACGCTCGGCCGTTGCCGAGGTCCCCGCCAAGGGCCGCGACACCATGGGCGTGCTGTTCGCGCGCCCGGACAAGGACGACCGCATCCTGGCCATCGCCCGCAACAGCGAGCGCGCCGTTGCGGCTCTGGAGGAGACCGAGGGCGAGGCCGCGGTCGAGGACGCGTCCGAGTCCGCGCCCGAGACGACCGGAGAGAACGCATGAGCACGGTAGCCGACAAGCTGGCCAAGAAGTCCACCCACAAGACCAATGCCAAGCAGGTGCGCCTGCGCCTGGTGTACGTCGACTTCTGGTCGGCCGTGAAGCTGTCGTTCCTCGCGGCCGTGGCGCTCGCGATCGTGACGATCGTGTCGTTCTTCCTGATCTACATGGTCGTGCAGACGACCGGCCTGATCGCCCAGATGGACGAGTTCTTCCAGAGCTTCACGGACGGCAGCCTGTCGATCTCGCAGTTCATCGGCCTGCCCCAGGTGATGGCCTTCGCGACCATCGTGGCGATCCTGAACCTGGTGGTCGTGACGGTGCTCGGCGCCGTCATCGCCGGCATCTACAACCTCGCGGTGAAGGTGACCGGCGGACTGCTCGTGGGCTTCACCTCGAACTGACACACGCGGGACCGGCCCGATTCGCGAACGCCGTGCGGATCGGGTAAAGTCTCTGAGGTTGAGGACGCGAGTCCTTCCCTCTTGGGGGTATAGCTCAGGCGGTTAGAGCGCTTCACTGATAATGAAGAGGTCCCAGGTTCAAGTCCTGGTACCCCCACCATCGAGAGCCTTCGCAGACGCGGAGGCTCTTCGCGTATCCGGATCAGCCCTCGCGCTCGATGCGGGGGAGCCGGCGGATCTCCTGGCCCGCCTCGTCGAACAGGATGAGCGCGTTCCCGTCGACCGCCGCGGACGTCGCCCACGGCTCGACGACGTCCGTGCCCTCCGCGCACGCCATCCGCGTCTGCGCGAGGTCGCCGAACTCGATCCGGTCGCCGTCGATCGTGCCCTTGCCCGTGAGCCGGTTGCAGCCGTCGCTGCCGACGACCGTGCCGTCGTCCGAGATCGTGACGTTCGGCCCCGGCTCCTCGCCCCAGCTGCCGGCCGGCGATGCGCCGCCGGCGCCGGACGCGCACGCGGTGAGGATCAGGAGGGCGGCGGCCGCGAGGCCCGTCGCGGCGAGACGTCGCATGCTCATGCCCGCATCCTGGCATCGCGTCGCGCATCCTGACAACGGCACGTGAGGGGCCGCGCGGCGGCCATGTAAACTCTCGGAGGATCTTCCCGTCCGGGGCCTTAGCTCAGTTGGTAGAGCGCCTGCTTTGCAAGCAGGATGTCAGGAGTTCGAATCTCCTAGGCTCCACTCCACTTCACATCACCGCGCCGCTCAGTCGGCGTCGAGGAAGACGCCGATGCGGTCGCCGTCCCTCACGAACTGCAGCGCGTCGCCGGGGTACCGGGCGCGCAGCTCCTCGGGCGCGCCGCTGTCGGCGATCATGCTCACGATCGCCGGGAACGCACCCACGCGGCATCCGGCGTACATGTTCCCGCTGACCGACCAGCTCGTGGTGTCGGCATCCGGCTCGGGCAGGTCCTCCGCCGCGACGGCCGCGAAGCAGTCGGTGCCGCCGGAGGTGCCGAACCCGCCGGTCGTCTCGAACAGGATCAGGCCGTGGAACTCGTACACGGCCGAGCTGGGCCCGGCGCCGAACCAGCCGGAAGGGACCTCGAGGGCGGACGACGGATCGAGGGTCGCGATCTGCGGCGCCCCGCTCGAGACCGCGACGGGTGAGATCACGGTGAGCCCATACGCGGCGCCTCCCGCCAGCGCGGCGGCGGCGACGACCGTCGCCGCCCACGTCACGCGGAGGCGTCGCGACAGCGGGGGAGGGCTCGCCGGCGGCGGTGGGTCGGCGGGCGTGGGCGCGATCGCGGCGAGGGGCTCCTGCGGGAGCGGCGCCTCGGGCGCGGGATCGGAAGGCGGCGCGTCGTCGTCGGGGAGCGGTGGCGCCGGGCGCAGGGTCGACAACCCCTCCAGCTCCCGAAGGCGGCGCAGCGCGGCGGGATCCCGGTCGATGTCGGCGGCGGGGCCGAAGGCGCGAGCCCGCAGGAGGCGCAGCTCGGCGCGCGTGTCGGCGTCCATCGTGTGCATGCTCTCACGCGCCCGACTCCGCGGCGGCCAGGGCGAGATCCGTGCCGATCACCGCGCGTCGAGCACGGCGACGATGGGACGGTGATCGCTGCCCGCGTCGTCGAAGGACGTGAGCACGGCGGCCCCGCGCACGTCCCAGTCCGCTCCGACGAGGACATGGTCGATCGGAGAGCCCAGCCACGCCGGCGCGAACGCCGGCCAGCTCCCGGTCGCCGCCGCGTTCCCCTCCCGCGCGGCGTCCCGGCAGCCGCCGGTATAGGACGACAGGTGGTCGAGCGTCGCGTTCAGGTCGCCGGCGACGATCACCGTGGAGTCCTCGCAGCGGTCGGCGACCCACTGCATGCCGGCGCGCCACTCGTCGATCGAGTCCGGCAGCGGCGGGATGAGGTGGGCGGCGGCGATCGCGGGGCCCGTCCCGTCGACGGGGAGCCACAGGCCGCTGGACATCTTCGGGGACGAGCCCGCCTCGGCGTCGATCCGATAGTCGCCGAGCTCCGAGGCGACGAGCAGCGAGGTCGGGAGGTGCGGCACGTCGTCCGTGCCGACGGTCGTGTCGACGCGCATGGCCTTCCCCTCGATCGCGAGGAGCCGCGCCACCTCGCCCGCGGTCTCCTCGCCGGTCTCCGGCAGGCTCACGATGTCGGCGTCGGTCTCGAGCACGAGCCGGACGATCGACTCGGGAGACGCGCCTCCCCAGGTGTTCCAGGCGACGACCACCAGGTCGCCCTCGGGGATGGACGCGTCGCCACCGCGCGCGAGCAGCACCGCGCCGTTCGCAAGAGACGCCGCGCCCAGCACCACTGCCAGCCCGGCCGCCACGCCCCGGCGCCGGCGCCGCAGGGCCACCGCCAGCAGGACGAGCGCGCCGAGTCCGAACCCGATGGCCAGGGGCGCCCGGAACGAGAGCGCGTGCGCGATCACCGGAACCGTCTCGGCGTGCACCGCCTGAGGCCAGACGAACAGCAGGGCGACCGGCGTGCCGATCGCGAGGGCGCCGAAGAGCCTCGGCCATGTGCGCTTCGTGCTCGGCACGCGTCCTCCTCCGTGGCCCGCCCCACGGCGGTCTCGCCAGGATGTCAGGCGTTCGAGTCGCGGCGGTTACGCGAAGCGAAAGCCTCGCGCGCCCGACGAGGCGCATCTAGCGCAAGATCGCTCCGCGCGCGACCCCCGTGCCCGATCGGACCCGCCCGCCTAACGTGGGGGATCCGGGTAGAACCCGGGACCATCCGTCACGGAAGGAGCCAAGACATGGGACTTGACGACAAGATCGAGAACACCGCCCAGGACCTCTCCGGAAAGGCCAAGGAGGGCGCCGGCAAGGCGACCGACGACGAGCGCCTCGAAGCCGAGGGCCAGGCCGACCAGACCGGCGCCAAGCTGAAGAAGGCCGGCGAGAACATCAAGGACGCGTTCAAGTGATCCGATGATGCACCGAGGATGGCCGCTCCCGTGAGGGGCGGCCATCTTCCATGTCCGAGCGTTTCCGGCGCAACCGGCCCCGGACCCGCGCAGCGGGCATAGCCTGACCGCATGCAGGCAGGCCTTCACTTCTGGAATTACTCGCTTCCCGGATCCCCGCAGAGCACGCCCGCCGTGCTCGCCGAGACCGCGCGCACCGCCGAGCAGGGCGGATTCGCCCAGTTCACCGTCATGGACCACTGGTTCCAGATGGAGCGCGTGGCGCCCGCGTCCGAGCCGATGCTCGAGGCGTACACGACTCTCGGCTTCCTCGCCGCGCAGACCTCGACCATGCGTCTCGGAACCCTCGTGACGGGTGTCACGTACCGCCATCCGGGTCTCCTCGCGAAGACCGTCACGACGCTCGACGTCCTGAGCGGCGGGCGCGCGATGCTCGGGATCGGCGCCGCCTGGTACGACCGCGAGCATCACGCGCTGGGCGTGCCGTATCCGCCGATCGCGGAGCGCTTCGAGCGGCTCGAGGAGGCCCTGCAGATCGTCCTCCAGATGTGGAGCGAGGACGACGGGCCCCACGAGGGCGCGCACTACGCGCTGGCCGAGACGCTGAACAGCCCGCAGGCCGTGCAGCGGCCGCACCCGCCGATCATGATCGGCGGGAAGGGCGAGCGCAAGACGCTGCGCATCGCGGCCCAGTACGCGCAGATCGTGAACCTCACGTCTGCGGATCCCGACGAGGTCTCGCACCTGCTGGACGTGCTCCGCGGTCACTGCGACCGACTCGGCACCGACTACGACGCGATCGAGAAGACCGTGATCGCCTCGTCGGCGGACCCCTTCGACGCGGGCTTCCTGCCGCAGATGGAGCGCCTGGCGGGCCTCGGCATCACGCAGGTCGTGCTGGGCAACCGCCCGCAGGACGCCGTGGGCGGCGCCGCGCGGGTCGCCGATGAGGTGCTCCCGGCCCTCGCGGCGCTGTAGCGATCGCCGGTCACCGCGCGGGTGCGCGTCCGGGGCCTCGCTAGGCTGACCCCATGGACATGCGCGTCGCCGCCTACTGCGTCATCGTCGACGACGAGGACCGGGTGCTGCTGACGCGCTGGATCGAGGGCCGCGTGCCGGCGTGGTCGCTGCCCGGCGGCGGCCTCGAGCCGGGAGAGGACCCGGCGGACGCCGCCCGACGCGAGGTGTGGGAGGAGAGCGGCTACCAGGTGCGCCTCGACGGTCTGCTCGGCGTCGACTCCCACGTCGTGCCCGCCAGGAAGCGCCTGGCGCAGGGCGCATCCGTCCCCCTCCACGCCCTCCGCATCGTCTACCGCGCCACCGTCACGGGCGGCACTCTGACTCACGAGGTGGACGGGTCCAGCGACATGGCGGAGTGGATCCCGCTGACGAAGGTGCGCGGCATCGAGCGCACCAGCCTGGTCGACATCGCGCTGCGCATGGCCGGCATCCAGAACTGAAGGAGCGACGTGACCCAGCGACTGCTGCTCGTGAACGGGCCGAACCTCAACCTGCTCGGCACCCGCGAGCCCGAGATCTACGGATCCGACACGCTCGAGGACGTCTTCGCGCGCGCCACGGCGATCGCGACCGAGGTCGGCCTCGATCTGCGCGGGTTCCAGAGCAACCACGAGGGCGCCCTGATCGACGCGATCCATGAGGCGAAGGCCGACTGCGACGGCATCGTGATCAATCCCGGTGCGTTCACGCACACGTCCGTCGCCCTGCGCGACGCGCTCACAGGCGTCGCGCTGCCGTTCGCCGAGGTGCACATCTCGAACGTGCACGCGCGCGAGCCGTTCCGCCACCACTCGTACCTGTCGGACGTCGCCAGCTGCGTGATCGTCGGTGCGGGTGTGCAGGGCTACGAATTCGCGATCCGTCGCCTCGCGACGATCCTCAGCGCCTGATCGTCTCCACCGGATCGCTGAGGTCGGCGACCGTCGCGGCATAGGCCTCGATGAGGGCATCCGCGTCGACGTACAGCGTCCAGCCGTGCGCGCCGGCGCCCATCGAGACGCGGCGACCCACGATGCGCTCGTCCGCGTACACGGGCCAGTCGGTCGAGCTGCCGAGCGGCGTGATGGTGCCGCGCTCGTAGCCGGTCGCCTGCAGCGCGAGCTCGGGCTCGGGAAGGCGCAGCCTGTTGGCCCCGAGCAGCGCCCGCAGCTTCGGCCACGAGATCGAGCGGTCGCCGGGGATCAGGGCGAACAGGTAGGCGTCGTCGCCGCGTCCCTTGACCACGAGGGTCTTGACGATGTCGGCGGGCGTGATGCCCCGCAGCGCGGCAGCCTCCTCGAGGGAGGATGCGCGCGGCGACGCCTGCACCTCGATCGCGAGGCCGCGCTCGGCGGCCGCGTCCCGCACGCGACGCGTGGCGGCGTCCTCCGCAGAGGATGCCGCCACGTCGATGTCGTCTGAGCTCACGCGTCG
Organism: Microbacterium rhizophilum; assembly: GCF_039605615.1. Classification (NCBI taxonomy): domain Bacteria; kingdom Bacillati; phylum Actinomycetota; class Actinomycetes; order Micrococcales; family Microbacteriaceae; genus Microbacterium; species Microbacterium rhizophilum. Next base: position 70,427 of record NZ_JBCNUN010000004.1, read on the forward strand.
GGAGAGGCGAGCGGGTCGTCCGCGACCCACAGCTCGTCGTCCGCGCGGAGCGTCTGCCACGCCGCATAGAGCACGGCGGCCGCGGCGGCGATGCCCAGCACCAGGGCGATGATCGGCCCGGCACTGCGCTTCTTGGGCTGCACGACCGGCGCATGACCGGAGAGCTTCAGGCGCGTCTCGTTCGCGACGTCCCACGCGGAGAGGGCCTTGCCGACGGCACCGCCGACGACCGGCACGACGCGCTTGTCGATGAACGCCTTCGAGGCCTTGCGGCTGGAGTCCACGTGCGGCGCGACGCGGTCGACGACCGGCTCGAGGTACTCGTGGTACTTCCGATCGATGACCGGCGCGATCTGCTCGCGGTTGAGGTGGCCGACCTGGCGGCCGGCCTGGCGCGCGACGTCCCCCGCTCCGGCGAGCACGACCTGCTGGGCCTCCCACAGGTGGGCGGCGGACTCCTGCAGCTTGCGGAGTTCCTTCTTGCGCTTCTTGCTGAGGCTCATGTTGGTTGCCCTCCCTGTCGCTGGGGATGTGGTGTTCCCCCATCCTGCCAGATCGCCCGTTCAGCGGCAGAGGGTTGCCGTATTCCATCAGGCTGAGGTAGGCACCGTCGAGCGGGCGCGTGCGCCGCTCCTCTGAGAGAATGGGGAAATGCCTCAGCACACTGCCGTCGCCACGTTGCACACCAACCACGGCGACATCCTCGTCAACCTCTTCGGCGACCACGCGCCGAAGACCGTCCAGAACTTCATCGGCCTCGCCGACGGATCCGGATCCTGGACCGACCCCGCCACGGGCAAGCCCGGCGAAGGCGCGCTCTACAAGGACGTGATCTTCCACCGGATCATCCCGGGCTTCATGATCCAGGGCGGCGACCCGCTCGGTCAGGGCATCGGGGGTCCCGGCTACACGTTCGACGACGAGATCAGCCCCGAGCTCGACTTCAACGCCCCCTACAAGCTCGCGATGGCGAACGCCGGCAAGCGCCCCAACGCCATCACCGGCCGCATGAGCGGCACGAACGGCTCGCAGTTCTTCATCACGACCGACCCGACGCCGTGGCTGATGGGCAAGCACACCATCTTCGGCGAGGTCGTCGACGACGCCTCGAAGGCCGTGGTGGACGCGATCGCCCAGGTCCCGACGGGGGCGCAGGATCGCCCGGTCGAGCCGGTCGTCCTGCAGTCGGTCGAGATCGCGGCGGTCTGACGACCGCCCGACGCGTCCCGATCACGCCGCCTCCGCCGCCGTGACCACCACCGACTTCTCGCGCGATCCCGCGAACTTCTGCTACCGGCATCCGGACCGGATGAGCTTCGCGCTGTGCCAGCGATGCCAGCGCACCATCTGCCCGGAGTGCCAGACGCAGGCCGCCGTCGGGGTCATCTGCCCCGAGTGCCTGCGCGATCAGCAGCGCTCGCGGACGCCCGCGCAGAAGCGCGCCCAGCGCCGGTGGGGTCGCGGCGGCGCCGTCGCGGCGCGGGCGGGCGCCGCCCCCGTCACCAACTGGATCGTCGGCGTCACCGCCGCCATGTTCCTGCTCGACCAGCTGCTGCGGCTGATGGGCATCCAGATCCAGCCGTGGCTCGCGTTCTGGGCGCCGCGGCTCTACCCGCAGCTCGGCGTGTTCGAGCCGTGGCGCGTGGTGACGTGGCTCGTCGTGCACAGCACCTTCATCCACGTCGGCCTCAACCTGCTGTCGGTGTGGATGATCGGCCGGCTGCTCGAGCCGATGCTCGGGCGGTGGCGATACCTCGCGCTGTATCTGATCTCGGGCCTCGGGGGCGCGGCCGCCGCGGCGCTGCTCGCGTTCGGGACGCCGGTCGTCGGCGCCTCGGCAGCGCTGTTCGGCCTTCTCGGGGCGCTCGTGGTGATCGGCCGCCACCTGGGCGGCAACGTCACGGGGATCCTGATCATCCTCGGCATCAACCTGGTCGCCGGATTCCTGTTCGGCGGCATCTCGTGGCAGGCCCACGTCGGCGGTCTGGTCGCGGGCACGGCGGTGGGCTTCGTGTTCGCGACGACGCGGCGTGCCGACCAGACGCGGCGGCAGCTCGTGCTGCTGGGCGCGGTCGTCGTGGCGCTCATCGGCCTGCTCGTCCTCGCCGGCGCCCTCTACCTCTGACGGAGTTATCCACAGGGTTATCCCCCGCTGGGGATGAATCACACCGGTGTAATTCCTGTAGCGGCACCCCGGAACGCGGAAGCGCCCGGCGACCGGAGTCGTCGGGCGCTTCCGCGTTGGAAGAGCGGAGGCTACCGCCAGCGCGTGGTCATCAGGAAGCCGATGAAGGCGATGCCGAATCCGATCACGAGGTTCCAGCCCTCGATGCCGGGGATCGGGAACTGCATGCCCGACAGGTAGAACACCAGGATCCAGACCAGGCCCAGCAGCATGAAGCCGATCATCACGGGCTTGAACCAGACGGGGTTCGGGGAGGCGTCGGCGCCGGGGCGCTCGACGAGCTCGTCGTCGCCGGATCGGCGGGCGGGCTTCTCGGATCGTGCCATGGGAGACATCCTACCGGGCCGGTTAAGCTGATCCCGTGACGTCCACCGCGCAGACCCGGCGCGCCCGGCGCCCGCGCGGCAACGCGACGTTCGCGAGCGTCCTCGGCGAGATCCTCGTCACGCTCGGCATCGTGATCCTGATGTACGTCCTGTGGCAGATCTGGATCGGCGACGTCATCTACTCGTCCCAGCACAACGCGCAGGCGGCCGAGCAGTCGCGCGAGTGGGCGCAGGTCGAGCCGGCCGGGCCAGCCCCCACGCCGACGGTGGACCCCGAGGCGGGCACGCCCTGGTACGAGCCGCCCGAGATGCCGCAGGCCGCCGACACCGAGAAGTTCGCCGTCATGCGGGTGCCGCGGTGGGGCGACGACTACGCCGTGAACATCGCGGGCGGCGTGACGCGCTCCGGCACGCTCGACCACATCGGCATCGGGCACTACCTCGACACCGAGATGCCGGGCGAGGTCGGAAACTTCGGCCTCGCGGCGCACCGCACGACCTTCGGCGCGCCGTTCGCGAGCCTGCAGACGCTGCGGGTCGGCGATCCGATCGTGGTCGAGACGAAGGACGGCTGGTACACGTACCGGTTCCGCACGCTCGAGTACGTGCATCCGTCGGCCTACGAGGTGCTCGCGGACGTGCCGCAGGCGCCGGACGTGCCGAGGGGCGAGCGCTACATCACCCTCACGAGCTGCTCGCCGAAGTACGCCATGACCGAGCGCCTCGTGGGATACGGCGTGTTCGAGTCGTATCTGCCGCGCTCGACCGGCGAGACGCCGCCCGCGCTGACCGAGGAGCTCATCTGATGTACGCCGCGCTGTGGCGCCTGCTCCCCGGTCCCTGGTGGATCCGGGTGCTGATCCTGCTCGTGCTGCTGGGCGCCGTGCTCTACGGGCTGTTCTTCCACCTGTACCCGTGGATCGCGATGACCTTCGTCCCCGACGAGGTCACGGTCGGATAGCTCCCGGCGGGAGCGTCACTCCCCGCCGGAGTCGCCCTCGCCGGAGTCGCCCTCCGCGGCGCAGTACCGCAGCTGCACCGTCGATCCCACCGGCACGTCGCCGGGCGGGGCGGACTGGGTCTGCACCTCGTCACCGGCAGACGCGGGGCACGTGTCGAGGGGGAAGGTGTTGACCGTCAGCCCCAGATCCTCGAGTTCGCTCTTCGCCGCGTCGAGCGCGAACCCGGCGTAGTTCCGGATGGTGACGCGTCCGGAGGCCACGACGAGATCCACCGTCGCTCCCTCGGTGAGCTCGTCTCCCTCGAGCACCTCGCGACCGCTCGCCGAGGCGGAGATGACCATGCCCTCCTTCAGGCCCGGATCGTTCTCCGGGCTGATCGATCCGACGGTCAGCCCGGCGTCGGTGATCGCGTCGCGCGCCTCCTGCTCGGTGAGACCGTCGAGCGCGGGCATGGCGGCCATCTTCACGCCCTCGGAGACCACGACCGTGATCTCGGTCCCGGGCGTCACGGATTCGCCGGCGGTCGGATCCGTGCGGATCACGACGCCCTCGTTGACGGTGTCGCTCGGCTCGGTCTCGGGGATCGCGGTGAGATCCTCCGCGGCGAGATCCTCGGTGGCGCGCTCGAGCGTCGTGCCCGTGACGTCCGGGATGATCCGCGCGTTGGCCGGCACCTCCGTCAGGGGGCGGGTGGTGACCACCCAGAACAGCACGGACGCGACGAGCACCGCCAGCAGGGCGACGCCCGCCCAGATCCACGCGACGGGCGGACCCGACTGCGTGCGGGTCATGGTGTTGTCGGTCGACAGCTGCCGCAGCGAACGGGCGGTCTCCGCCGCCTGCCGCGGGTTCGGCCCGTAGAGCTCGTTCGTCAGCGCGCCGAGCTCGCGCTTGGACGGCGCCCGGCCGTCGGATGCGGCATCCAATGCCTCGCGGAACGTCGCGGCATCCGGGAAGCGCTGGAACGGATCCTTCGCGAGCGCGCGCAGCACGACCGGATCGAAGGCCTTGGGCGAGTCGGGATTGACCTGCGACGGCGTCGTCGGTGTCTCGCTCACGTGCTGGTACGCCACCGCGACGGGCGAGTCGCCGCGGAACGGCGGCCGACCCGTCAGCAGCTCGTACAGCACGATCCCCGTGGAGTACACGTCGGCACGGGCGTCGACCGGATCGCCCTTGGCCTGCTCCGGGGAGAAGTACGCGGCCGTGCCGAGGATGGTCGTGGTCTCGGCGACCGTGGAGGAGCTGTCCGACACCGCGCGGGCGATGCCGAAGTCCATCACCTTCACCTGGCCGGCGTCGGTGATCATGACGTTGCCCGGCTTGATGTCGCGGTGCACGACGCCCGCCCGGTGCGAGTACTCGAGCGCCTCGAGGATGCCGTCGACGTAGCGGGCGGCGTCGTCCGCCGGCACGGGACCCTGGGCGACGATGTCCTTGAGCAGCGTGCCGTGGACGAGCTCCATCACGATGAACGGGATCGGCCGCTCGCCATTGGCATCGGCGGCGACGTCCTCGCCGGCGTCGAACACGCGCACGATGGCCTGGTTCGCCATGCGCGAGGCCGCCTGGGCCTCCAGGCGGAAACGCGTGCGGAACGCGCTGTCGCTCGCCAGATCGCGCTTGAGGATCTTGATCGCGACATCGCGGCCGAGGGTCTGGTCGTAGCCGCGGTAGACGCTCGCCATGCCGCCGCGGCCGATCAGCTCGCCGACGCGGTAGCGGCCGCCGAGGACCCGGGAGTCGTCGGCGTGCTCGCCACCCAGACGCTCCCGCGTGGAGCGCTGCTCGTCGGTCATGGATCCCCCCGGATCTGACATGGTTCGCTTCCCGGGAGCCGCTGTGCTCCCGGCGGCCTCAGCCGTTCGCTCCCGCGCCGTCGTTCGGCGCCTCGGTGCTGGTGTCGTTCTCATCCGTGCCCGGGTCCGGCGCCGGCACCGCGCGGGCCTGCCCGACGTCGGATCGATCCGAGTCCCGAGCGGATCCGCCCTCGGGACCGGAGCAGTGCGCGAGGTACGTCGCAGTGATGTCGCCCGGCTGCTGGACGTTGATGCCGGAGGAGAGGCGATCCGCGGGGAAGTCGCGCTCCTGCAGGCCCTGGGCGAATCGCGCGGGGCCCTCCAGCGTCACGGTGTAGCCCGTGACCGTGCCGGTGCCGCTCGGGCAGTTGAAGACGCCCCAGCGGACGGTGGCCTCCTCGCCCACGACCACCTCGGTCGCCGTGGCGCCGTTCTGCTCGAACGTCGGCGCGGCGGAGGGCTTGCCGACCGCCGCCATCGGCCCGTAGGCGCGTGCGGTGATGTTCGCACCGGGGGCCTGGAAGCCGCGCGGCGACCAGTCGTAGATCGTGTGCTCCAGGTCGGTCGACGGCGCGGGGGTGTCCTCCTCGCACGACCAGCCGAACTGGCCGGCCTCGGCGAGGATGCCCTCGCCGTCGGCGCATGTGGCGCCCTCGAGCGGCAGCGCGCTGATGTCCACGAGCTCGGGCGTGGGCGTCGGGGTGTCCGACGGCGTCGGCGCCTCGGACGGCTCCGACACGGTCGGCTTCGGAGAAGGCGTCTGCTCGGTCGCGCCGAACAGATCATCGCCGAACAGCGCGTAGACCGCGCCGCCGAGCACGACGAGCAGCAGCAGGATGAGCGCCACCAGCGGCCACGTCCACGGGCTGCGCTTCTTCTTCCGACGCTCGGGCGCGGGCGGCTCGTCGCCGCCCACCGGCACCGGCGTGGTGCGCGGCATCATGCGCGTGGCGCTGTCGTCGCCGGGCGAGAGCAGCTGCGTGAAGGCGTCGTCGCCGCCGCGGGACAGCGCGGCGCCCGCGGCGATGGCCGGCACGGCCGCGGCCGCCGCTGCGACGTCTCCGCGGCGCAGCGCGTTCGAGGCGCGCGCGACCACGGCGGCGGAGGCCGGACGGTCCTCGGGCTTCTTCGCGATCATCGCGAGCACGAGGTTGCGGACCGGCTCCGGGATGTCGTCGGGCAGCGGCGGGGGCTGCTCGTTGATCTGCGCCATCGCGATCGCGACCTGCGACTCGCCCGTGAAGGGGCGGCGTCCGGCCATCGACTCGTAAGCGACGATGCCGAGCGAGTAGATGTCGGTCGCGGGCGAGGCGGGGTGGCCCGACGCCTGCTCGGGCGACAGGTACTGCACGGTGCCCATGACCTGGCCGGTCGCCGTGAGCGGCACCTGGTCGGCGATCCGGGCGATGCCGAAGTCGGTGATCTTGACGCGGCCGTCGGGTGTGATGAGCAGGTTGCCGGGCTTGATGTCGCGGTGCACGAGGCCGGCCGCGTGCGCGGCCTGCAGCGCCGAGGCGGTCTGCGCCACGAAGTCGAGCGTGCGCTCGGGCGGCAGCTTCGTCTCGCGCTCGAGCACGGTGGACAGCGCCTCGCCGGGCACGAGCTCCATCACGAGGAACGCGGATCCGTTCTCCTCGCCGTAGTCGAAGACGCTCGCGATGCCCTCGTGGTTGACGAGGGCGGCGTGGCGGGCCTCGGCGCGGAAGCGCTCGAGGAAGCCCGGGTCGCCCATGTACTCGTCCTTGAGGATCTTGATGGCGACCGTGCGGCCGATCACGTGGTCGGTGGCCTCCCAGACCTCGCCCATGCCGCCGATCGCGATCCGCGAGTTCAGCTCGTACCGTCCGCCGAAGGACACGCCCTGTGTTGGCCTCATCTGCTCAGCACCGCCTCCATGACCTTCTTCGCGATCGGCGCCGCGATCGTGTTCCCGCTGCCCGACTGACCCTGTCCGCCGCCGTCTTCGACCAGCACGGCCACCGCGACCTCGGGGTCGTCGGCCGGCGCGAATCCCGTGAACCAGAGGGTGTACGGGTTGTCCCCGCCCATCTCCGCGGTTCCCGTCTTCCCGGCCACGTCGACGCCGTCTATTCTTGCACCCGTCGCCGCGCCGTCCTGGACACTCGAGACCATGGCGGCCGTGATCAGATCGGCCGTCTCCCGGTCCATGGCGTCCCCGAAGGGCGACGGCGAGAACGACTGCTGCACCGACAGGTCGGCGCCGACGACCTCGTCGACCGCGTACGGGTTCATGACCTCGCCGCCGTTCGCGATGCCGGCCGCGACCATCGCGATCTGCAGCGGCGTCGCCTGCACCTGGCCCTGGCCGAAGCCGCTCAGGGCGGTCTGGGCGTCGTCCGAGATGCCCGCCGGATAGGTCGACGTCGCGGCGCGCAGGGGCGTCGTGAACTCGTGGTTGAAACCGAAGCGCTCGGCGGTCTCGCGGATCGCGTCCGCGCCCAGCTTCGCGGCCAGCTCGGCCATGGGCACGTTGCAGCTGAGCCGGATCGCCGTCGCGATCGTGGTCGTCTTGCCCGGACCGCACGTCGTGCCGCTGGCGTTGTGCACGGTGTTGGTCGACTGCGGGAGCGTGTACGTCTCGGGGTTGGGCAGCTCGGAGTCGGCGTCGAAGTCGCCGGACTCGAAGGCGGCGGCCGCGACGACCAGCTTGAAGGTCGATCCGGGGGGATTGACGTCGCCTGCGAGCGCGCGATTCTCCAGCGGTCGCAGCGGGTCGCCCTCGAGGTCCGCGTAGGCGGCGTTCGTGGCGTCCGGATCGTGCGCGGCGAGCGAGTTGGCATCGAAGCCGGGCGTCGAGACCATCGCGAGGATCCTGCCGGTGTCCGGCTCGATCGCGACCACGGCGCCCGTGAGGCCGCCGAGCGCCTCGTAGGCGGTGCGCTGCACGTCGGGGTCGAGCGTGAGCAGCACGCTGGATCCGCGGGGCGGCTGGCCCGTGACGATCTGGTCGATGCGGGAGAAGAACGCCGATCCGGCCGTTCCCGACAGCTCCTGGCTCATCACCTGCTCGAGGCCGGTGGCCGAGTCGAGCGTCGGGTTCAGGAAGCCCGTGAGGTGCGACCACATGGCCGAGTCGGCGTACTGCCGCTGCCACACGTAGACGTCGCCGCTCGGCACCGAGGTCGCGATCTCGCGACCGCCGGCGATGAGCGCGCCGCGCTGCGTCTCGAAGCTGTCGAACAGCGTGCGGCGGTTGCTCGGCTCGTCGGCCAGCGCGTTCGCCTGGAACACCTGGATCGCGCTGGTCGAGCCGAACAGCGCGAGGAACATCACCAGCACGATGATGCTGAGCCTGCGGAGCTCCTTGGTCATCAACCGATCACCGCCCTGGGCTGCTGGCGCACGGCGTCGCTGATGCGCAGGACGATGCCCACGATCAGCCAGTTGGCGAGCAGTGACGACCCGCCCGCCGCGAGGAAGGGCGTGGTCAGGCCCGTCAGCGGGATGAGCCGCGTCACGCCGCCGACCATGATGAACACCTGCAGCGCGAGCGTGAACGACAGGGCCACCGCGAGCAGCTTGCCGAAGTCGTCCTGTCCCGCCACGCCGATCCGCAGGCCGCGCGCGACGAACACGAGGTACAGGCAGAGGATCGCGAACAGGCCCACGAGGCCCAGCTCCTCGCCGAGGCTCGGGATGATGTAGTCGCTCTGCGACACGGGGGTGAGGTACGGCCGGCCGAGGCCGAGTCCCGTGCCGAGCAGGCCGCCGTGTGCGAGACCGAAGATGCCGTTCACGAGCTGGAAGCTGCCGCCGTCCGCCTCGTAGAGCGCCGGATCGAACGCGCCGAGCCACGCGTCGAAGCGCCCGCGCACATAGGGCAGGACGTAGGACGCGGCGACCGCGCCGCCCACGGCGAGGATGACGCCGATCAGCACCCATCCGGTCTTGCCGGTCGCGACGTACAGCGTCGCGACGAACATGCCGAAGATGAGAAGACCCGTGCCGAGGTCGCGCTGCGCGACGATGATGACCATCGACACGAGCCAGATCACGAGCAGCGGGCCGAACTCGCGGGCGCGGGGGAACGTGAAGCCCAGCACGCGCCGGCCGGTCGACGTCAGGCTCTCGCGCGTGCGCACCAGGTAGCCCGCGAAGAAGATCGCGAGGCAGATCTTGGCGATCTCGCCCGGCTGGAAGTTCACGCCCGCGATCGAGACCCAGACGGTCGCGTTGCCGCCGCCGTTGATGAACGGGATGAACGGGAGGATCAGCAGGATCAGACCGGTCAGCCCGAACACGAAGGTGTAGCGGAACAGCACGCGGTAGTTGCCGAGGGCCCACACCAGGGCGCCGGCCGCGAGGATCGAGACCGCGGCGAAGATCAGCTGCTTGGTCGCCGCGCCCTCGTCGACGCCCTGTACCCCGGAGATCCCGAGTCGGTAGATCATCGCGATGCCGAGCCCGGTCAGCAGCGTCGCGATCGGCACCACGAACGGATCGGCCTGCGGCGCGCGCAGGCGCAGCACGACGTGCAGCGCGAGCACCAGCAGCGCGAGCAGGCCCTCGGCGACCAGCACACCCGACTCGATGCGCCCGAGCTCGCCGAGCTGCGACAGGGCAGTGGCGCCGAGGCTCAGCGCGATCGCGAACAGCAGCAGGAACAGCTCGCGGTTGCGCTGCGGCTGCGGCTGGCGCACCTTGCGGAGCGCCTTCAGCACGGTGGTGTCGGCGGTGATCCCGGTCATCCGTCGCCTCCCGGGGTCGGCGTCCCCGTCGGGGTCGGCGAGGGCTGGGGCGACCCGCTGGGCGCGGGCTCGGGCGGCTCGACGACCACCGAGTCGCGCAGCCGGTCGACGATCGCCTCCGCGTCAGCGCGCGACCGCGCGCTGATCGTGAACTCGACGCGGGCGCGCTGGTACGGCGACAGGTCGGCGAGCAGGATCTCCGTGTCCTCGGACGGTGAGGAGAACGGGATCGGGCCGATCGACTGCTGGATGCCGCGGTAGATCACGACCGAGTCGTCATCGGCGCCGACGTAGTAGCGCGTCTGCGTCCAGCTGTAGAAGACCGCGAATCCGCCGGCGATCGCCGCGGCGATCAGCACGAGCACCACGACCACGCCCACGCGACGGCGCCGGGCGCGGCGCCGGTCCTCCTCGATGAGCTCCTCGAGGTACTCGGGCTCGGGCTCGAAGTGCGTGGGCTCGTTCGCGGCCTGGCGGTTCGGGTGCAGCCAGCTCGCGGGGAGCAGGGGACGCGCGATGATCGCGGGGACCGCGACGCCCTGCGGGTTCGAGGCGGATCCGACGATGGTCGCGGTGCCGCTGACGAGCGGGTGCTGACCGCCCACGTCCACCATCACGATGGTGACGTTGTCGGGCGCGCCGCCGTCGAGCGCGTACTTCAGCAGCATGTCGGCCGTGCGGCCGGGCGGCAGCCCGAGGCGCAGCGCCTTCTGGATGTGCGCCTCGTCGACCACGCCGCTCAGTCCGTCCGAGCACAGCAGCCAGCGGTCCCCTGGACGCGTCGGCATGATGAAGGTGTCGACCTCGGGGTCCGGATCCATGTCGCCCAGCACGCGCATCAGCACCGAGCGCCGCGGGTGGTACCGGGCCTCCTCGGGCGTGATTCGGCCGGAGTCGACCAGGCGCTGCACGAAGGTGTGGTCCGTCGTGATCTGCGTGAGCGCCTCGTCGCGCCACAGGTAGATGCGCGAGTCGCCGATGTGCGCGATGACCGCGTACTCGTCGACCATCGCGACGGCGCTGACGGTCGTGCCGAGGCCCGCGAGCTCGGGACGGCGGGCCACGAGGTGGATCAGGTCGCCCGCCGTGGCGCCGATGGTCTCGCGCAACGCGACCTCGGCCTCCTCGGGCGTGGCGAAGATGTGGTCGAGCTCCTGCAGCGCGCCGACCGCGACGCTCGAGGCGACGTCGCCTCCCGCGTGGCCGCCCATGCCGTCGGCCACGACGAACAGGTTGGATCCGGCGTATCCCGAATCCTGGTTGTTCGATCGCACCTTTCCCGTATGAGAGAGGGCGGCACTCGATCCCACGAACATGGCGGCGGGGGCTTACTTCCGCAGCTCGAAGGTCGTGGCGCCGACCTTGATGGGGGTGGACGTCTGCACCGGCACGGGCGAGTTCGGCGAGACGCGCTCGCCGCCGTGGAACGTGCCGTTGGTCGACTCGAGATCCTGCAGCATCCACTGCTCGCCCCACAGCACGAGACGCGCGTGCTGGCTCGAGGTGTAGTCGTCGCGGATCACCAGGCCCGCCTCGCTCGAGCGGCCGATCGTGAGCGGGTCGGTGCCGAGGGGCAGCTCCAGGCCGGCCTTGGGACCCGACGTGATGACGATGCGCGAGGCGGTGGTCGTCGTCGCGGGGCCGGCCGGCGCGGCGCTCGGCGCGGGGGCCGGACGCTGCGGGGACGCCTTGGCCGGCGCGGCCTTGGAGGAGGCGCGCCCGGCGGCCTCGGGCATCCGGCGCACGCGCACGCCGAACACGTCGGAGCGCAGCGCGAAGACCACGGCGAAGACGAACAGCCACATCAGCAGCAGGAAGCCGACCTGCAGCAGCAGCAGCGTCAGCGAGCTCAGCTCCGTCACGACCAGTCCCCGTTCTGCGGCAGGATCCGGGTCGACGTCGTGCGCTCGTCGCGCGACGGCGGGGTCTGGGGCGCCGCGAGCGGCACGACGTGGAACACGATGTCGGTGCGGCCGATCGTGACGGTCTGACCGTCGTTCAGGCCGGACTGCTTCACGGGCCGGCCGTCGAGCTTGGAGCCGTTGGTCGAGCCGAGGTCGCGCACCATCGCGCGCGCGCCGTCCCAGAGGATCTCTACGTGCGCGCGGCTGGTGCCGGGGTCGTCGACCGTGATGTCGGCGTCGCTGCCGCGCCCGAGCACCGTGCGCGCCTTGACCAGCGGGTGGCGGCGGCCGTTCACGTCCACGACGGCACGCCACTCGACGCGGCCCTCCGCCGTGTTCGAGTCGACCGCGACCGTGCCCGTCGTGATGGACTCGTCGGCGCGCAGCGCGATGCGCAGCGGGCCGGCGAGGCTGTAGCCCTGCGCGGACGCGTGGCTGCGCAGCATCGTGTCGAGCTCGGTGATGAGCGCGCCGCCGAGCGAGCGCATCCGCTCCTCGTCGGCGGGGCTCAGCCGCACGGTCAGCTCGTTGGGGACCAGGATGCGGTCGCGCGCCACGACGGCGGCCTTCGTGTCGAGCTCACGACGCAGCGCTGAGGCGATCTCGACCGGCTGAATGCCGCTGCGGAAGGTCTTCGCGAACGCGCGGTTGACGGCGCGCTCGAGGCCCTGCTCGAAGCTGTCCAGTAGTCCCACGGGTCTCCTCAGTCCGGCCGACCGGTAGGCACATCGTAGCCAGCAAGACTGGGCGGCGCCCTTCCGGCCGCGGCTCGGCGCCGGAAAGGGGCGCGGCGGCGGGCCGCCTCGGTTCGCGTGCGATCCGAGCCCGTGATATCCTCGGAAAGTTGAGTCCGGAGCGATCCGGTCTCGCGCGAGTGGCGGAATAGGCAGACGCGCTGGCTTCAGGTGCCAGTGCCCGAAAGGGCGTGGGGGTTCAACTCCCCCCTCGCGCACACAGCGACACGAAGGCCCCGGCGGAAGCCGGGGCCTTCGTCGTTCCGTCAGCGGCGGGCGTGCGACGTGGCGTAGACGGCGGCCTGCGTGCGGCGCTCCATCCCGAGCTTGGCGAGCAGCGCCGAGACGTAGTTCTTCACGGTCTTCTCCGCGAGATCGAGCCGCTCGCCGATCTGCCGGTTGGTGAAGCCCTCGCCGATCAGGCGCAGCACCTGGCTCTCGCGCAGCGTCAGTGCGGGCCTCGGCTCGTCGCCCGCACGGGAGGTCACGGTCTTCTCGACGCTCGCGACGACCCGCCGCGCGACCGCCGGGGAGACGAGCGAGTGACCCGCCGCGACCCGCCGGATGGCGTCGGCGAGGCTCTGGCCGCGGATGTCCTTCAGCACGTAGCCGGCGGCGCCCGCGAGCACCGCCGCGGTGCTCGCCGCGTCGTCGTCGTACGCCGTGAGCATGAGGCACGCGACGTCCGGATGCGCGGAGCGGATCGTGCGGCACAGCTGGATCCCGTCCCCGTCGGGGAGCCGCACGTCGAGCACGGCGACATCGGGGACGATCGCGGACAGGCGCACCAGAGCCTGCTGCACCGATCCCGCCTCGCCCACCACCTCGAGGTCGCGCTGCGCGTCGAGCAGGTCCGCGATTCCGCGGCGCACGATCTCGTGGTCGTCGACCAGGAACACGCGTGTCACGCGCGTCTCCTCTCCGCCCCGCTGCGGGAGTCCGGCGCGGAGAGGGGAGCCCGCCAGAACGCGCGCGTGCCGCCGTCGTCGCCGGGGCCGAGCTCGAACACGCCGGCGCGTCGGCTCGCGCGGTCGGCCAGGTTGGCCGTGCCGCTGCGTCGTCCGGTCTCCGCCGACAGCCCGATGCCGTCGTCGGTCACGGTCACCGTGACGGCCTCGTCGTCGACCGCCACCTCGACCGACACCAGGTCCGCCGAGGCGTGGCGGGCCGCGTTCGCGAGGCACTCGCGCACGACCGCGACGACGTCGTCCGCGAGGCCTTCCGTGACCATCAGGTCGACGGCGCCCGTGAAGGAGAGGCGGGGAGTGCTGCTCAGGGCGTCCGCGAGCTCCGTCGCGACGTCGAGCACGCGGCGGCGGGTGGAGGCGTCCTCGTCGCTGCGCCGCGCGGTGAGCGCGAAGACGGCGGTGCGGATCTCTGCGATCGCGCCGTCGATCGCGTCCACCTGATCCAGGATCCCGCTCGCGGCCTCCGGATGGCGTGCGGCGAGCGACTGCAGCGACAGGCCGGCGCCGAACAGGCGCTGGATCACCTGGTCGTGCAGATCCCGTGCGATGCGGGCGCGCTCGTCGGCCAGCTCCAGGCGCTGCCGGTCGGCGCGCGCCTGCGTGAGCTCGACCGCGAGACCGACCTGGCTCGCGAAGTCGGCGGCGAGGTCCACGTCTTCGTTCGTGAACCTCGCGCCGCCCCGCGAGCGCGACAGCGTGAGCGCGCAGATGGGCTCGCCCGACACCACCACGGGGATCACCATGGTCGGGCCCATGTCGGCCTCGATCGAGATCGCCGCGGGGCTGCGCGCGGCGAGCACGGGGCGCCCCGACGACAGCGCCCGATCGACGAGCGAGCCGGCCCGCGGATAGCGCCGCCCCTCCAGCGGATCCGATCCCACGCCGCGCGCGGTGTGGACGAGCAGCTCGTCGCCGTCCGCGCCGCCGACGCCCGGCAGCGGCAGGATCACGCACGCCAGGTCGGACCCGACGAGGGTCGCCACGCGCGCGAGCACGACGCCGGTCACGTCGCCGATGTTCTCCGACAGCAGCGCCGAGGACACCTCGGCGAGCGCGGCGCTCCAGCGCTGGCGGCGCCGCGCCTGCTCGAACAGGCGGGCGTTCTCGAGCGCCACGCCCGCGTTCGCGGCGAGGGCGCTCGTCAGCTCCTCGTCCTCGTGCGTGAAGTCGCCGTCCGCTCGCCCCGACAGGTACAGCGCGCCGTAGGCGCCGCGCGGGGCCCGGATCGGCAGGGCGAGGAATCCCGTCCCGTCCACCTCGGCGGAGGCGATGCCGACCGCCTGCGGATCGCGCTCCACGCGTTCGACGCGCGGCGGACGTCCGCTCTCGAGCGCGTCGGCCAGCGGGACGGACGCGGCGCCGGCGTCCTCCGGTTCCCGCGCGCGGATGATGCGCTCGACCGTGCCGTCGTCGTCGAACACCGCGACGGCGCCGCTGCGCGCGTCCACGAGGCTCACGGCGGCGTCCACGATGCGCTGCAGCACGTCATCCAGATCGAGCGTCTCGGTCACGGAGCGATACGCCGCGAGCAGGGCGCGCATCCGGCTCTTCGTCGTCAGCACGCGCTGGGCGTCCTGCACCAGCTGCGCGATCGTGCGCTCCAGCTCGGTGCGCGGCACCTCCGCGAAGCCCAGCTCGTCGCTCACCCGCACCTCCTCCAAGGAGATATCCCCGTCGGGTGAGATTAGTCCCAAACCGGCGGGACCTTCGACCCTGTTGACACGGCCGCGTCCGTCCGATGCTGGTTCCCGCATGACATCCGACACCCTCCCCCCGCGCCGCATCGTTGGCGTCGACGGCTTCCCCCCGAGCCTCGCCGCGCTGCGATGGGCGGCATCCCGCTCCGAATCGGACGGAGCACCCCTCGTCCTCGCGCATGTCGCGGTCCCTCAGGACGAGAGCGGCGTCGGCGAGACCCTGCTCGCCGACGCCGCTCATTCCCTCCGCGCGGAGCACCCGGACCTCGCGGTGCAGCGGCTCCTGCTCGAGGGGCCGGTGTGGCGCGCGCTCGCGCGCGCGGCGACCCCGCACGACACGATCGTGATCGGCAGCGGCAAGGACGAGTACGCCCGCGGGCGCACTCGCGGATCGCTCGGCGTGCAGCTGGCGATCGCCGCGCCGTGCGCCGTCGCGGTCATCCCCGACATCGACCTGCGCTTCCGCCGCGGCGTGGTCGCGGGCATCGGACGCCCCGAGGGGGCCGGGCCCATCGCAGCCGCGATCGCGGCGAACGCGCCGGGTCGCCCGGTCACGCTGGTGCACGCCGCGTGCGCCGAGCGGTGCACCGCGGGCCTCGACGCCGCCGAGGCGCTGCTGGCGGCGAGCGACGCCGGCGTCGAGGTGCGCCGGCGCGTGCTCTCCGGCCCCGCCGCCGAGGCGCTGCTCGACGCCGCGCTCGACAAGGAGCTGCTCGTGCTCGGCCCCGGCGCGGACGGCGACGCGCGCCCCCCGATCGGCGCCGTGGCGCACGACGTGCTCGTGAACGCGAACGCGCCGATCCTGCTCACCAGGCGGTGACGGCGGCCGCGCTCGGACTGCCCGGGCATGTCCACCGAATGGGGGACAAATCGGCGGGTCTTCCGATACTCTTTCCCTGACGCCCCCCAATGGTCGTCCGGCCCTCACTGAATCCCCCCTTCGGTGAGGGCCGTTCTCGTTTCCCGGGGCGCGACGCGGAGATGCGGGCCGGATGCTCCCGCCAGGCGGTGCAACGGTTACGTCACGAAAAAAACATCCCTACCCCTTTACAGGTGACTCCGTTACCGTGGGGAGGGTCGGCACGATTCTCGGGCCGGTTTCAATCAAGAAGAACGGCAGTAAATGGCTACGCAGGGCACCGTCAAGTGGTTCAACTCGGAGAAGGGCTTCGGCTTCATCTCTCCCGACGAGGGCGGCTCTGACGTCTTCGCTCACTACACCGCGATCGAGTCTTCCGGATACCGCTCGCTGGAGGAGAACCAGCGCGTGGAGTTCGAGATCGCGCAGGGCCCCAAGGGCCTGCAGGCGGAGAACATCCGCCCCATCTGATCCACGATCTCTCCAAGTCGGCCGCTGCGGCGGTCCGACGACAAGGGCTCGGTGCTTCGGCACCGGGCTCTTTCCTTTGCCCCGGTCAGTCCGGGCCGTCGGCGGGGGCGAGGCCTTCGCGGCGGTAGTCCGCGAGGGCCTTCGCGTCCTCGGCGTGGCGGATCGCGCGGCGCGCGGCGTCGAGCGCCGCCACCGGATCCTGCATCTGCCGAGCGTCCGCGAGCTCCTGCCGCGCGGCGTCGAGCCGCACGCGGGCGTCGAGCCCCGCGGACCGGGCCGGCAGCGCGGTCTCCGCCCGGGCGATCGCGCTGCGGGCCGCCGCGAGCGTGCCGGGCAGGGCGCTGCGGGCGCCCCGCAGGCGCTGCTGCGCGGTGCGGGCGTCGGCGAGGGCCGCGTCGAGGCGCTCCCGCACGCGGGCGATCGCCTCGTTGGCGGACACGGGACGGCGCGCGGCCGTCGGCGCGATGCGGTCGACCTCGCCGTGGGCCCACCGGATCTCGTCGCCCAGGCGCTCGGACTCGTCGGGCGGCAGCGCCGACCGGATGCCCGTGGCGGACCGGATGGCGCCGCGGGCATCCGCGACCTCGTCCGCTACCGCGAGTCCGGCCTGGATCACCAGCCGGTGCGCCTCCTCAAGCGCGCGCGACTCCGCGTCCGCTCGGCGCAGGGCGCGTTCGGCCGCGGCGAGGTCCTCGAGCGCCGAGCGGGACGGATCCGCGGCTCGCGCGCGGGCGGCGGCCAGGTGCCGCTCGGCGTCGGCGACCGCGGCGTGTGCCGCCTCCGTCGCGCGCTCGGCCTCGGTCCACTCCGACCGGTCGGCGCGCTCCTCCAGCTCGCGCAGCAGCGCGTCGGGGTCGCCCATGCGCGCGCGCAGCTCGGCGAGGCGCCGCTCTGCGGCGGTCACCTGATCCGCGGCGGTGACGTGCCGGTCGATCCAGGCCCGATGCTCGGCGCGCGCGCCCGCGATGGTCGTCGTGGTGCGCTCGATGCGGTGCAGCAGGTCGCGCGCCCGCCGGTCGATCGTCGCGGCGGCGGTCTCCGCCGCGAGAAGGTCGCGGTACGCGGCGAACGCCTCGTCGCGCGTGTGCTGGGCGGTCATCCGCGCGCGACGCAGGGACGCCGGTGCGCCGCCCCCGTAGAGCGCGCCGGACAGGCCGACCTCGAGCTCGAGCTCGTCGATCGCGTCATCGAGGCGCACCAGCGCGGCTCCGGCCCGTTCGGTCGCGGCGGCGGCGCGACCCCGGGCGCGCGGTCCGCGGCGCGCGTGGCGCACCAGCAGGATCACGACGAGCACGAGCACCGCCGCGGATCCGAACACGACGAGCGCGGGGACGATCCATCCCAGCGCGTCGGGCTCGGGCGCGCCCACGCTCAGGCTCCCGACAGGAGCAGCTCGCGCAGCTGGGTCGCGTCGTCGACGACCGCCTGGGCGCCGTCCTCCTCGCCGGGGGAGCCGAAGCCCCATCGCACGAACACCACCGGCACGCCGTGCACGGCCGCGCCGTCGACATCGTGGTGCCGGTCGCCGATCAGCACGGGGCGCGACGTGTCGATGCCCGCCGCGGCCAGGCCCTCGAGCGCGCGGCCCAGCACGTCCGACTTGGTGTCAAGCACATCGGCCTCCGGGCGCGCGCCCACGATCGCCGTGAACGCGTTGTCGAGCCCGTAGTGCGTGAGGATCGCCTCGACCTGGTTCTGGGGCTTGGTGCTGGCCGTCGCCTGGGGCACCCCGGCCTCGTGCACCTCGCGGATCAGCTCGGGCACGCCCGGGTACAGCGCGACGGACGCGGCGTAGCCGTCGCGCGAGGCGAGCGCGCGGTACGCCGCGACGGCCTCGGTGGCCTGCTCCGTGGAGAGGAGCGCACGCGTCTGGAACGACTCGAGCAGCGGCGGGCCGATCCAGTGCCGCAGCTCGGCGGCGGCGGGCGTCGTGCGCCCCATCGCGGTCAGCACCTCGGTGATCCGCGGCAGGATGCCGGCCGACGCGTCCGCCACCGTCCCGTCCACGTCCCAGAGGATGCAGGACCAGGGCGAGGACGTCATGCCCCTCAGCCTAGTGAGAGGCGCGTGCGCGTCAGGCCCGTGCGAGCGACGCGAGCGTGGAGCGCAGCGACTGCCGGCCATCTCGAGAACGCGACGTTCCCCGTCGATGGAGCGCAGCGACAGCGCTCGAGCGCGAGTTCCGGCGCGAAGCGTCGGGCGAGCGATCGAGGACGTGCACTGCACTACCCCGCGAAGCGGGAAAGAATCAGAACAGGCGGGGCGCCCCGGAGTCGATGCCCTTCATCTCGTCGTAGTCGAGGACCAGGCAGCGGATGCCGCGGTCCTGTGCGAGCACGCGGGCCTGCGGCTTGATCTCCTGCGCGGCGAACACGCCCTGGATGCCCGTGAGCAGCGGATCGCGGCCCAGCAGATCCAGGTAGCGGGTGAGCTGCTCGACGCCGTCGATGTCGCCGCGGCGCTTCACCTCGACCGCGATCGGCATGCCGCCGGCGTCGCGCACGAGGAGGTCCACGGGGCCGATGGCGGTCGGGTACTCACGGCGCACCAGCCTCGCGCCCTCCGCGATCAGGTCGACCTGCTCGGCGAGCAGACGCTGCAGATCGGACTCCACGCCGTCCTTGATCAGGCCGGGATCCACGCCGAGCTCGTGCCTCGAGTCGTGCAGCACCTCGTAGATGTGCACGGTCAGCGCGTCGCCGGTCTTCTGGTGCGTGACCTTCCACAGCTCGGTCACGCCGGCCTCGGCGAGCTCGTCGCTCGGGGCGGTGACGTCGAGCCGGCAGGGCGGGCTCATCCAGTTCAGCGGCTTGTACGATCCGCCGTCGGAGTGCACGAGCAGGCTGCCGTCCCCCTTGTGCACGAGCAGCCGCGTGGCGAGCGGCAGGTGCGCGTTGAGACGGCCGGTGTAATCCACGGAGCAGCGGGCGATGACGAGACGCACCGGATGAGCCTAACGGTCTTGCGCGGATCCTTCGGTCACTCTAGGGTGACGGTTACCCGAGAGTGACGAAAGGATCGGCATGGACGCGGACGTCGCGCTGGACGCGCTGGGGGACCCCACGCGGCGGCGGATCATCGAGATCCTGCGCGAGGGGCCCCGTCCCGTGGGCGAGCTGGCGGCGGACCTGCCCGTCGGCCGCCCGGCGGTGAGCAAGCACCTGCGCGTGCTGGGGGAGGCGGGGCTCGTCGAGCACCACTCGGTCGGCACGCGCAACCTCTACGCGCTCGCGCCCGACGGCCTCGCGCCCGTCCAGGAGTGGCTCGTCGCGCAGTGGGACGGCGTGCTCGGCGCCTTCGCCGCCCATGTCGCCGAGCATCACGCGGGCGAGCGCGCGCCCGGATCCCGGCGGAGCGCGTCGTGAGCGTCGCGCCGCTGCGCCGCCAGGTGCTCGTGGCGTGCGACCCGGAGATCGCCTACCGCGTGTTCCTCGACGAGATCGGATCGTGGTGGCCGGTCGCCTCGCACGGCTGCTTCGGGGAGGGATCCGCGGTCGCGTTCGACGGCGAGCGGATCGTCGAGACGGCTCCGGATGGCCGCACCGCCGTGTGGGGGACCGTCGTGGAATCGGCCGCCCCGCGCGAGGTGTCGTTCACGTGGCATCCCGGCCGCGGGCCGGAGGACGCCACGCGCGTCAGGCTGACCTTCGTGCCGGCCGGCGAGGCCGCCACGCTGGTCACCCTCGTGCACGCGGGCTGGGAGGCGCGCGCGGATGCGGATCGGATCCGCGGCGAGTCCGCGGGCGGCTGGGTCACGGTGCTCGCCCGGTACGCGGATGCGCCCGCCGTCGCGGGCGACGCCCCGGGCGAGCGCTGGTTCGTGCTCGAGCACACCGCCGGTCCCGCGACGCCGCCCGAGGGCGTGTTCGCGTCGCCGGACTTCCCGAAGCACATCGCGTTCCTGCGTGAGCTCCAGGCGCGCGGCCAGCTGGTCGCGGGCGGGCCGCTGCCGGACGATCCGGGATCCGGCATGACGATCGCGCGCGTGCCGCACGCCGCGGCCGCGCGCGAGCTGATCCTGGCGGCGCAGCACGACGACGGCGCGGTCGCGGCCGGTCTGCTCGAGGTGCGCGTGCGCCCCTGGCGGGTCGCGCTCGCCGCGGCGTGAGACCGGTCAGTCCTTCGCCAGCGGTCGGGCGGCGCCCGAGGCGAGGCCCGAGGCGATCGACAGGACGACGATCACGAACAGCGTGTTGAGCAGGCCGATCCGATCGCTGATCACACCGAGGATCGGCGGGCCCGCCAGGAACGCGATGTAGCCGATGGTCGCGGCGGCGCTCACGCGGGCGGCGGCCTTCGCGGGGTCGTCGGCCGCCGCGGACATGCCGAGCGGGAAGCCGAGCGAGGCGCCCACGCCCCACAGCGCCGCGCCGACGAGCACGAGCGGCAGGTTCGGGGCCAGGATGAACAGCGTCAGGCCGGCGGCGGCCGACAGCGCGAGCACCCGCAGCATCACGACGCGTCCGAAGCGGTCCACGAGCGGGCCGCCGAACACGCGCACGGCGGTCATCGCGACCGAGAACACCGTCAGGCCGACCGCGCCCAGGGTCTCGTCGCCGCCGTGCCCGTCGACGATGCCGAGCGCCAGCCAGTCGTTCGCGGAGCCCTCGGCGAACGCCATCCCGAGCATGATGACGCCCAGCGCATACGTGCGCGGCTCGCGCCAGGCCGACAGCGCCACGGCGACCCGGCCGCGCCATCCCGCGCCGTGCTCGGACGGATCCGGATCCACGGACGGACGCACGGGGACGTTCGCGATCGCCGCGACCGCGAACGCCGCGATCAGCACCGCGACGGCCGCGGTGTGCCCGAGCACGTCCACCCCGACCCCGACCGCGAGCGTCCCGAGCCCCGCGCCGATCACGGTGCCGAAGCTGAAGAACGCGTGGAACAGCGGCAGGATCGTCTTCCCGCCCAGCTGCTCGATCGCGGTCGCCTCGACGTTCATGATGACGTCGAGGCAGCCGTTGCCGAAGCCGAACAGCACGAGCCCCGCGAGCACGACGGGGTAGGAGCCGAGCGCGTCCGTGCCGACGCCGACGAGCGCGACGCCGGCCGCGAACGTGAGCATCAGGGCGAGCATGCCGCGCCGCGCGCCGAAGCGCGCGAGCACCGGGGTCGAGAGGCTGAGCCCCAGGATCGACGCGACGCCCGCCGCCATGAGCAGCGCGCCGATCTGCGTGTTGTCCACGTCGAGCGCGTCCTTGATCGCGGGCACGCGCGACGCCCACGTCGCGATGCTGAGGCCGCTCGTGAGGAAGATCGCGAAGATCGCGATCTTCCAGCGCAGCACGCGCGAGGGGGTGAGGTCTGCGGTCGCGGCGGGATCCGTCACCGGTTGCCCTCGCCGGTGGATCCGGACGGGGCGCTGTCACCCGCGGGCTCCGCGGCGGGCTGGCCGGGGGCCCGCTCCTCCGCGGGCGCGGCGGGCGTCAGCAGATCGGCGACCGAGGCGAGCACCTCGTTCGGGCGGAACGGATAGCGGGAGATCTCCCGGTCGTCGCTGATGCCGGTCATCACGAGCACCGTGTGCAGGCCGGCCTCGATGCCGGCGACGATGTCGGTGTCCATCCGGTCGCCGATCATGCCGGTGTTCTCGGAGTGCGCGCCGATCCGGTTCAGGGCCGACCGGAACATCATGGGGTTGGGCTTGCCGACCACGTAGGGGACGCGTCCGGTGGCCTTGGTGATGAGCGCCGCGATCGCTCCCGTCGCGGGCAGCGGGCCCTCGGCGCTCGGGCCGGTCGCGTCGGGGTTCGTGACGATGAACCGCGCGCCCCTGCCGATCAGCCGGATGGCCTTGGTGATCGCCTCGAAGGAGTAGTTGCGCGTCTCGCCGACCACGACGTAGTCGGGATCCGTCTCCGTCATGATGAAGCCCGCCTCGTGCATCGCGGTCAGGATGCCGGCCTCGCCGATCACGAACGCGGACCCGCCGGGCGCCTGCGACTTCAGGAAGTCGGCGGTCGCGAGCGCGCTCGTCCAGATCCGGTCCTCCGGCACCTCGATGCCCGAGGCGCGCAGCCGTGCGCTGAGATCGCGCGGCGTGAAGATCGAGTTGTTCGTGAGCACGAGGAACGGCGTCTCCTCGTCGCGCCACTTGGCCAGCAGCTCGCGGGCGCCGGGGATCGGCACGTTCTCGTGCACCAGGACCCCGTCCATGTCGGTGAGCCAGCACTCGATCTCGTCGCGTCGCATGGGAACAGGGTATCCATCCGCACAACGCAGGAAGCCCCGGCGAAACGGGTCCTGCGTCGTGCACGGATGCGCGGGTCGGGAGGAACCGCGGTACCCGGAGGGATACGGTTGCCCTGTGATCACGCGAGGCCGGGCCGACTGGGATCCGGACGCGCTTCCGGACCTGTCGGGCCGCATGTACCTCGTGACCGGGGCCAACGCGGGCCTCGGCTACTTCGCGAGCGAGCAGCTCGCGGCCGCCGGCGCGCACGTGGTGCTGAGCGGGCGGCATCCGAACCGGCTCGCGGCCGCGCACGACGCGATCGAGGCGCGCGTGCCCGGCGCCTCGGTCGAGACGCTGCTGCTGGACGTCAGCAACCCGGGCTCGATCCGTGCCGCGGCGGCCTCGGTGCGCGGCGGGCTGTTCTCGCGGTCGCGCCTGGACGGCGTGCTGCTCAATGCCGGCATCGTGCACACGCCGCGCACGCGCGAGCTCACGCGCGACGGGCGGGAGCTGGTGTTCGCCACGAACGCGCTCGGCCACTTCGTGCTGGCGGCCGAGCTGCTCACGACGCTGGCGAAGTCCGCGTCGCGCCGCGAACACAGCCGCCTGGTGTGGGTCGGCAGCGCCTCGACGCACCTCGGCATCTCGCAGCCGACCGACATCCAGCTCGAGAAGCGCTACGAGGCGTGGCACGCGTACGTGCAGTCGAAGCTCGTGGTGCATGCGCTCGGCATCGAGGCCGATGCGCGGCTGCGCGAGGCCGATGTGCCCATCGACAGCGTCGTGGCTCACCCCGGCTACTCGATCGGCGG
The DNA here is from genome assembly GCF_039605615.1 of Microbacterium rhizophilum. Classification (NCBI taxonomy): domain Bacteria; kingdom Bacillati; phylum Actinomycetota; class Actinomycetes; order Micrococcales; family Microbacteriaceae; genus Microbacterium; species Microbacterium rhizophilum. Next base: position 94,034 of record NZ_JBCNUN010000004.1, read on the forward strand.
CCGCACCGAGCGCGTGCAGGGCGTGAACGAGCCGAGCCGCTGGAAGCGCTTGCGCGACGGCGCCCAGCCCTTCGCGCAGAGCAAGCGCAGCGGCGCGATGTCGCTCGTGCGCGCGCTGGTCGATCCGGACGTCCGCGGCGGCGAGTACTGGGGCCCCCGGTTCTGGACGCAGGGCCGCACGGTGCGCCAGCGCCCCTCGCGCTGGGCCGCGGATGAGGAGGTGCGCACGCGCGTGTGGCAGGAGTGCGAGCGCCTCACGGGCATCGAGTGGCCGCTCGCGCGCGCGGCCCGCGCCGCTCGCTAGGAGAACACCTTCTCGTCCAGGGCCTGGATGCCCTGCGGGGAGAGCGCGTGGTGGATCGCGAGCATGCCCGCGCCGATGAGACCCGCGCGGTCTCCCGTGCGGGCCGTCATGATCTGCAGGTTGCGCGTGGCCAGCGGCATGGCGCGCTGGTAGACCACCTCGCGCACGCCCGCGAGCAGGTGCTCGCCGGCCGCCGCCATCTGCCCGCCGATCGAGATCACCGACGGGTTGAGGAAGCTGATGCTCGCCGCGAGCACTTCGCCGAGGTCGCGACCCGCCTGGCGCACGGCCCGGATCGCGCGCAGGTCGCCGGCCGACACGAGCGAGACCACGTCGCGTGCGGTCGCGGCGTCGATCCCGTCCTCGCGCAGGTCGGCCGCCACGGCGGGCCCCGACGCCAGCGCCTCGAGGCAGCCCTCGTTGCCGCAGCGGCACAGCACGCCGGCGCCGCGGCTCACGCGCACGTGCCCGATGTCTCCCGCGATGCCCTGCGCTCCGCGCTGCAGCAGGCCGCCAGAGATGATGCCGGCGCCGATGCCGGTGGCGACCTTGACGAACAGGAAGTGGCCGGCCTCGGCGCCGAGGCGGCTGTGCTCGCCGAGCGCCATGATGTTCACGTCGTTGTCCACCAGGACGGGTGCCGCGATGTGGTCGCGGAACCAGCCGGGCACGTCGAACGCGTCCCAACCGGGCATCAGCGGCGGCTTGGAGGGGCGTCCCGTCTCGAAGTGCACGGGTCCCGGCAGGCCCACGCCGACCGCGATGATCGCGTCGCGGTCGCGCCCGAGCTCCTCGAGCAGCGGATCCGCGATCGCGAGCGCCAGGCTGAGGACCGGATCGGGGCCGTCCGCCACGCTGCTCGGCGCGCGCCGCCGCAGCAGCACGTCGCCGACGAGGTTGGTGAGGCCCACCTGCACGTGGCTTGCGCCGACGTCGATCGCGAGCGCGAGGCGCGCCTCCGGGAGCAGCGCGACACGCCGCGGCGGGCGCCCGCCGGTCGACAGGCCGGGATCGACGGGGCCGATCAGGCCGAGCGAGGTGAGCGCGTCGAGCCGCAGGCTGACGGTCGACCGCGCCACGCCGGTGGCCGCGGCGAGATCCGCGACGGTGCGCGGCAGGCCGTCGCGCAGCAGCTGGAACAGCTCGCTCGCGTCGGCGCCTCCGAGCGCGGACCCTCCGTCTGTCATGCGGTCATTCAAGCAGAGCGCCGAGCCTCGGGAGAACTTCGTCGAAGATCTTCCTACTTTCGTTGACACTCGACGGAAGGCCGGGCTACGTTGAGTGCCGTCAGCGGCGACGGCTAGGGCACGTCGCCGGATCGGACCTCGATGAGGAGACTCCCTTGGCCACCAGCCTCGTGTCAGCCGGCGAACTGTCGGTGCAGCTGTACACGGTGCGCGAGCACATCGCGCGCGACCTTCCCGGAACCCTCGGCCGCCTGGTCGAGATCGGATACCGCCGCGTCGAGCCGTGGGGTCTGGTCGACCGGGCCGACCTGCTCGCGGAGCACCTGCCCGACCTGGGCCTCGAGGCGCCCACGGCGCACGTGCACCTGCTCGACGCCGACCTCGATGCCGTGTTCGCTGCCGCGAAGCGCGTCGGCGTCACGACGATCATCGATCCGCACGTGCCCGAGGAGAACTGGACCGACCGGGAGGGCGTCGAGCGCGTCGCCTCTCGCCTGTGCGAGATCGCCGAGCGCGCGGCCGACCACGGCCTGCGCGTCGGCTACCACAACCACGCATTCGAGCTGGAGCGCCGGATCGACGGCGTCGCCGCACTCGAGGTCTTCGCGGCCGTTGCGCCCGCGTCGGTCGTGCTCGAGGTCGACACCTACTGGGCCGAGGTCGGCGGCGAGCCGGCGGTCGAGCTGCTGCGCCGCCTGGGCGACCGCGTGCAGGCGCTGCACGTCAAGGACGGCCCGCGCACGAAGGACGACAAGGAGCAGGTGGCCGTGGGCGACGGCATCCTGCCGATCGCGGACATCCTCGCCGCGGCCCCGCAGGCCTTGCGCGTCGTCGAGCTCGACGACCACGCGGGCGACATCTTCGCGGCGCTCCAGCGCAGCTTCGGGTTCCTGACGGGAGGCCAGGCGTGAGCGGCCGGGTCGGAGTGGGCGTCGTCGGCGCCGGCACGATCAGTGACCAGTACCTCGAGAACCTGACGGCGTTCCCGGATCTGGATGTGCGCTTCGTCGCGGACATCGACACCGCGCGCGCCGCGTCCCAGGCCGAGAAGTGGGGCATCGCCGGATCCGGCACGTACGACGAGCTGCTGGCGGACGACGCGATCGAGATCGTCGTGAACCTCACGATCCCCGCGGTGCACGTCGAGGTCGCCCTCCAGGCCGTCGAGGCCGGGAAGCACGTGTGGGGCGAGAAGCCGTACGCGCTCGACGTCGAGAGCGGCCGCGTGCTGGTGGAGGCCGCCAAGGCGAAGGGCGTGCGGGTCGCCGTGGCGCCCGACACGATCCTGGGCGCCGGCCTGCAGACCGCGTTCCGCGCCGTGCGCGAGGGCGAGATCGGCGCGCCCCTCACGGGCCTCGCGCTGTTCCAGGCCCCGGGCCCCGAGTCGTGGCACCCGAGCCCGGAGTTCCTGTACGCCAAGGGCGGCGGGCCGCTGTTCGACATCGGCCCGTACTACCTGACCACGCTCGTGGAGGTGTTCGGGTCCGTCCGCCGCGTGTACGCGCACGGCTCCCGGTCGCGCGAGTCGCGCGTGATCGGCAGCGGCCCCAAGGCCGGCACGGAGTTCCCGGTCGAGGTGCCCACGCACGTCAGCGCGCTGCTCGAGTTCGTCTCGGGCGCCAGTGCGCAGATCGTGTTCAGCTTCGACTCCAAGCTCAAGCGCACCGGTTTCGTCGAGATCGCCGGCACCGACGGCACCGCGGTCTTCCCCGACCCGAACACGTTCGAGGGCGAGACCGTGATCCACGGCGCCGACGACTCCGAGCGCGTGATCGAGGCGGTCGGCTCGCGCTACACGCGCGGCACCGGCGTCGCCGAGCTCGCGCAGGCGATCCGCGCCGGACGGCCTGAGCGGGTGCCCGGCGAGCTCGCCTTCCACGTCCTCGAGGTGATGGTCGCGATCGCCCGTTCCGCCGAGGCGGGCGAGCCGGTCGCGGTCACCTCGGAGGTCACCCCCGCCGCGTCGCTGGATCCCGAGTGGGATCCCTCGGTCGCGACCCTCTAGGGATCCGCCCCCCCGCGCGATCCGTCCGCAGTTCATCCGTGAAGCGCCCCACCCCTCAACGAAGAGAACCAAGGAGTACAGCGATGAAGATGTCCCGCACCACGAAGATGTCCCGCACGACACGGTGGGCGGCCCTGGCCGCCACCACGGCGGTCACCGCCGCCCTCGCCGGCTGCGCCGGCGGAGGCGGCGGAGGCGCAGCCGGAGGCGAAGACGGCTCGCTCGAGGGCCAGAAGATCACGTACTGGGCCAGCAACCAGGGCTCGTCCGTGAGCATGGACGAGGAGGTGCTGGGCGAGTCGATCGACCGGTTCACCGAGGCGACCGGCGTCGAGGTCGAGCTCGAGGTCATCCCGTGGCCCGACCTGTACAACCGCATCCTCGCGGCCGTCTCGAGCGGCGAGGGCCCCGACGTCCTGAACATCGGCAACACGTGGGCCGTGCCGCTGCAGTCCAGCGGCGCGTTCATCCCATGGGAGGGCGAGGCCCTCGAGGCGATCGGCGGTCAGGACCGCTTCGTGCAGACCAGCTGGGCGACCGGCGGCGCCGAGGGCCAGGCGCCCACGTCCGTGCCGCTGTACGGCCTCGCCTACTCGCTGTACTACAACACGGCGATGTTCGAGGAAGCCGGCATCGAGGAGCCGCCCGCGACGTGGGACGAGTTCATCGAGACCGCGAAGAAGCTCACCAAGGACACCGACGGCGACGGCGAGAACGACCAGTGGGGCTTCACCCTCGCGGGTCAGCGCGTGTCGAACAACGCCCACCAGGCGTTCATCCGCGGCATGCAGAACGGCGGCGAGCTCTACACGGAGGACGGCGAGCCCGACTTCGCGAACGACGGCGTGGTCGCGGGCGTGAAGCAGTGGCTCGACCTGATGGGCGAGGACGGCGTCGTCGACCCGTCCAACGCCGAGTTCAACGACGGCAGCCAGCTGCCGCCGGAGCTGATCGAGGGCCGCGCCGCCATGATGTTCGATCAGGCGGCGGGCAAGACGTTCGCGGGCGCGGACTTCGAGGACTTCGGCGTCGCTCCGATCCCGATGAACACGGCGGATGCGACCGGCATCGAGGGCACGCAGAGCCACGTGGCCGGCATCAACGTCAGCGTGTTCGCGAACACCGACGCCAAGGACGCCTCGATCGCGTTCGTCAAGCACCTCACGAGCGACGAGGAGCAGAAGACGCTGAACGCGGCCTACACCTCGCTGCCCGTCGTCACGGCGGCGATGGACGACCCGGCGTTCGAGACCCCGGAGATGTCCGCGAAGAAGATCACGTACGCGGACCACTCGCAGCCGATGCCGCTGTTCCCGTCCGAGGGGCAGATGGAGACGCTCGTGGGCGAGGCGATCGGCGGCCTGTTCGCCAAGATCGCGCAGGGCGAGGAGGTCGACGAGGCCGCCGTCAAGAAGGCCCTCGAGGACGCCCAGGCCCAGATGCCGGCCAGCTGACCGGAGGCATGCGCATCCCCCTCCCCGGTCGTCGGGCGGCATCCGCTCGCCGGCCGGGGAAGGGGGCGCGGCCCCGATCCGCTCATCCGACCTGTCCTGCGATGGAGGACGCATGACCACGCACGCCAACGCCACCGAGGTGATCACCACGGGGCGCCGGGGCCGCGGACCGACGCCCGCGACCGGCCGCCGCCGGCGCCGCACGCTCTTCCCCTACGCGCTCATCGCCCCCGCCGGCGTGATGGAGCTGCTGATCCACATCATCCCGATGCTGCTGGGCGTGTGGATCGCGTTCCTGTCGCTCACGCAGCTGTCGATCGCCAACTGGGTGGCCGCGCCGTTCGTCGGGTTCCAGAACTTCGTCCAGGCGCTCGACCCCGCCGGTCCCATCGGCAGCCAGTTCTACGCCGCGCTCCTGCGCACGATCGTGTTCACGATCATCGTGGTCGCCATTGCGTGGACGCTCGGCATCTTCGCGGCCGTGCTGCTGAACTCGAAGTTCCGCGGCAACGGCGTGCTGCGCACGCTCTTCCTCGTGCCGTATGCCCTGCCCGGCTTCGTCACGACGATCGCGTGGGCGTTCATCTTCAACCAGCGCGACGGCATGCTCAACCGGCTGCTGGTCGACGACCTCGGGATCCTGCAGGACCGGCCGTTCTGGCTGCTCGGCGGCAACTCGCTGATCGTGGTGATCGTGGTGACCGTGTGGCAGTTCTGGCCCTTCGCGTTCCTGATGCTGCTCGCCGCGCTGCAGTCGATCCCGGACGAGGTGTACGAGGCCGCGTCGCTCGACGGCGCGAGCCTGTGGAAGCAGTTCACGAGCATCACCCTGCCGATGATCAAGCACGCCAACACCGTGCTGCTGCTCATGATCAGCCTGTGGGTGTTCAACCAGTTCGACGTGCCGTATCTGCTGTTCGGCCCCGCCTCGCCCGAGGAGGCGACGCTGATCTCGCCGCTCATCTACCAGCAGTCGTTCAACAACTGGAACTTCGGCGTGGGCGGCGCCCTCAGCGTGATGCTGCTGGTCGTGCTGCTGATCGCGTCGGCGTTCTACATCCGGCTCGTGATGCCGAAGGGACAGACCGTCGATGATTGAGACGCGCGGATTCCGCATCCTGCGGGCCTTCGGGCTCGTCTTCCTCACGCTCGTCGTGATCGTGCCGCTCTACGTGATCCTGACCACGTCGGTGAAGCCGCTCACGGATGTGCGCGGCCTGTTCCAGTGGATCCCGTCGGCCATCACGTTCCAGCCGTACGTCGACATCTGGACGACCGTCCCGCTCGCGCACTACTTCACGAACAGCCTGATCGTGACGGTCTTCGCGACGGCGTGCTCGGTGATCCTGGCGATCCTCGCGGCGTATGCGCTATCGCGGTTCCGGTTCCCAGGTGCGCGCGCGTTCAGCCTCGTCGTGCTGTCGACGCAGATGTTCCCGGGCATCCTGTTCCTGCTGCCGCTGTACCTGATCTTCACGCAGATCCAGCGCACGGTCGGGATCCAGCTGAACGGGTCGTACCTCGGCCTCATCATCACGTACATGACGTTCTCGCTGCCCTTCTCGATCTGGATGCTGTCGGGCTTCTTCGCCGCGATGCCGCGCGCGCTCGAGGAGGCGGCGATGATCGACGGTCTCGGCCGGTTCGGCGCGCTCGTGCGGGTCGTGCTGCCGGTCGCGCGGCCCGGCATCATCGCCGTGGCGGTGTACTGCTTCATCACGTCCTGGAGCGAGGTGCTGTTCGCCTCGGTGCTGACCAACTCGGCCACGCGGACGCTGTCGATCGGACTGCGCGCATACGCGTCGCAGACTGATGTCTACTGGAACCAGATGATGGCCGCGTCCGTGGTCGTGTCGCTGCCCGTGCTGATCGGCTTCCTGATCGTGCAGCGCCACCTCATCTCCGGGCTGTCGGCGGGAGCGGTCAAATGACGGATGGAGCGCCCGGCGGTCTGCGGGTCGGGATCGTCGGCGGCGGGTTCATGGCGCGCACGCACGCGCACGCGGCGCGGGCCGCGGGGGCGCACGTCGCGACCATCCTGTCGTCCGCGCCGGATCGTACGGCGCGGGCCGCCGCCGAGCTCGCGGTGCCGCATGCGGCCGGTTCGCTCGAGGAGCTGATCGACCGCGTCGACGTCGTGCACGTGTGCTCGCCCAACCGCTGGCACCTGGAGCAGTCGCTCGCGGCGATCGCCGCCGGCAGGCACGTGGTGTGCGAGAAGCCGCTCGCGACGACCGCCGCCGACGCCGAGCGGCTCGTGGACGCCGCCGGGTCGATCGTCGGGACCGTGCCCTTCGTGTACCGCTTCCACCCCATGGCGCGCGAGGCGCGTGCGCGGATCGCGGCCGGCGGGATCGGGCGCGTGCTGACGCTGCGCGGCTCGTACCTGCAGGACTGGCTGCTCGAGCCGGGCGATCAGAACTGGCGCGTGGACCCCGTCGCGGGGGGCGCCTCCCGGGCGTTCGGCGACATCGGGTCGCACCTGGTCGACCTGCTCGAGTTCGTCACGGGCGACCGGGTCGTCCGCCTCGCCGCGCGCACCCGGACCGCGCACCCCGAGCGGGCGGGCGCCGAGGTGCGCACCGAGGACGCCGTCGCGGTCGTCGTGGAGACGGCGGGCGGGGCGATCGGATCGCTGCTGGTCTCGCAGGTCGCCGCCGGTCGCAAGAACGCCCTGACGATCGAGGTGTCCGGCTCGGATGGCGCGATCGCGTTCGACCAGGAGCATCCGGACGAGCTGTGGCTCGGCGGGCGGGACGTCTCCCGCGTCATCTCCCGCGAGGCGCTGTCGCCCGACGCGGCCCGGCTGTCGGTGGTGCCCTCGGGGCATCCCATGGGCTACCTGGACGCCTTCACGGCATTCGCGCGCGACACGTACGCGGCTATCCGCGGCGAGGAGCCGGAGGGCCTGCCGCGCTTCGCCGACGGCGCGCGCGCCGCGATCCTGACCGAGGCGGTGCTGGCCGCCGCGGCTTCCGACACCTGGATCCCCGTTCCCTCAGAAGGAGCTTCCGCATGAGCGAGGCATCGCATCCCGTCACCCTGTTCACCGGCCAGTGGGCCGACCTGCCGTTCGAGGAGGTGGCGCGCCTCGCGGCGGAGTGGGGGTACGACGGCCTGGAGATCGCGGCGTCGGGCGACCACCTCGACCTGCAGCGCGCGGATGAGGACGACGCGTACGTGCGCTCGCGCCTGGAGATCCTCGACCGGCACGGGCTGAAGGCGTGGGCGATCTCGAACCACCTCGCGGGCCAGGCCGTGTGCGACGACCCGATCGACTTCCGTCACCAGGCGATCGTGCGCCCCTACGTGTGGGGCGACGGCGACGGGGAGGGCGTGCGGCAGCGCGCGGCGGAGGACATGAAGCGCGCCGCGCGCGTGGCCCGCAAGCTCGGCATCGACACGGTCGTCGGGTTCACGGGATCGAGCATCTGGCAGTACGTGGCGATGTTCCCTCCCGTGCCCGCCGAGCGGATCGACGCCGGCTACGAGGACTTCGCGAACCGGTGGAACCCGATCCTCGACGTGTTCGACGGCGAGGGGGTGCGCTTCGCGCACGAGGTGCACCCGTCGGAGATCGCGTACGACTACTGGACCACCGTGCGCACGCTGGAGGCCATCGACCACCGCGCGGCGTTCGGCCTGAACTGGGACCCGAGCCACATGTTCTGGCAGGGCGTGGACCCGATCGGGTTCATCACGGACTTCGCCGACCGGATCTACCACGTCGACTGCAAGGACACCCGCCTGCGCCCGCAGACGGGCCGCTCGGGGATCCTGGGCTCGCACCTGCCCTGGGGCGACCCGCGCCGCGGCTGGGACTTCGTCTCCACCGGGCACGGCGACATCCCGTGGGAGGACGCGTTCCGCGCGCTCGGGTCGATCGGGTACTCGGGCCCCATCTCGATCGAGTGGGAGGACGCCGGCATGGACCGCCTGCACGGTGCCGCCGAGGCCGTGGGCCGCATCCGCTCCCTCCTCTGGAAGCGCCCCGAGGCCTCCTTCGACGCGGCCTTCAGCAACCAGTAGTCAGGCGCTGAGCCAGATCACCTCGGCCGCGCCGGCGGGGAGCGCGACGGGGGTGCCGGCGATCTCCAGGCCGGCGGGGGCGACGCGCACGTCCTGGCCGACCGCGATCCCGGCGCCCTCGATGAGGCGGAGCAGTCCGGGGTCGCGGTCGCTCACGCGCAGGACGCGGCCCTCGTGACCGGCGGGCGCCTCCGCGAGCAGCACGAAGCGCACGCGCTCGACCACGCCCGCGGCATCCGGGATCGGGTCGCCGTGCGGATCGAAGCGCGGACGCCCCAGGCGCGCATCGATCTTCTCCAGCAGGCGGTCGCTGATGGTGTGCTCGAGCACCTCGGCCTCCTCGTGCACCTCGTCCCACGCGTAGCCGTACTCCTCGACCAGCCAGGTCTCGATCAGGCGGTGGCGGCGCACCATCTCCAGCGCGCGGCGCTCGCCCTCGGGCGTCAGCCGCACGGCGCGGTAAGGCTCGTGCGCGACGAGGCCCTGCGCGCCGAGCTTCTTGACCATCTCGGTCACGCTCGACGGCGCGATCCCGAGCTTGGCGGCGAGCACCGACGGCGTGATGGGCGCATCCTGCCACTCGGTGTGGGCGTACACCGTCTTCAGGTAGTCGTCGATCGCGGGTGAGTTCGGCACGGATCGATCGTAGGGCGCGGTCCCTGGGCGGACGAGGAGCGGCCGCTCACGCGCCCGTCGCGAGCAGCCAGAGCAGCAGCGAGTTCAGCACGATGAGGAACGCCGCCGCGGCGGCGCCCAGCGCGGTGGTCCAGACGCGGTTGCGGTGCGGGCCGAGCGTGCGGCGCTGCGCCGTGAGGACGACCAGCGGCACGAGCGCGAACGGGATGCCGAAGGACAGCACGACCTGGCTCAGCACGAGCGCGAGCGTCGGATCGAAGCCGAGCCCCAGGATCACGAGGGCCGGCACCAGGGTGACCAGCCGCCGGGCGAGCAGGGGGATGCGCACGCGCAGCAGGCCCTGCATGATCTCCGCGCCCGCGTAGGCGCCGACCGATGTCGACGCGAGGCCGCTCGCGAGCAGGCCCACGGCGAACAGCGTCGCGATCGCCGTGCCGAGCCCGGCCGCGATGGCCGCGTGCGCGCCCTCGAGGCTGTCGGTGCCGGCCACGCCGGGCAGGTTCGCGGCGGCGAGCAGCAGGATCGCGAGATTGACGGATCCGGCGACGCCCAGCGCGATCGTGACGTCCCACCGCGTCGCCCGCAGGATCCGCGCCACGCTCACGCCGCCCTCGCGCAGGGAGCCGTCGCCGGTCGCGAGGTGCGCGGATCCGCGCGGCGCGAAGCGGTCGCGGCTGAGGGCGGAGTGGGCGTAGATCGCGTGCGGCATCACGGTCGCGCCGAGGATCGAGGCGGTGAGGAGCACGGATCCCGCATCGGTGAAGCGCGGGACGAGGCCCGCGAGCACCGAGCCGCCGTCGGGCGGCGCGACGAAGACGCCCACAGCGAACCCGATCGCGATGATCGCGAGCAGGCCCATGATCACGAACTCGAACGGCTTCGCGCCGCGCGCGGACTGCACGACCAGCAGCGCCATCGACACGGCGCCCGTGATCATCCCGCCCCACAGCAGCGGCACGCCGAACAGCAGGTTCAGCGCGACCGCGCCGCCGATCACCTCGGCGACGTCCGTCGCCATGGCGACGAGCTCCGCCTGCACCCAGTACGCGCGCCGCGCCCAGCGGTGCCGGATGCGCCGCCCCAGCACCTCGGGCAGGCTCTCGCCCGTCACGACGCCGAGCTTGGCGGACAGGTACTGGATCAGCCACGCCATCGCGTTGCCGAGCACGACCACCCACACGAGCAGGTAGCCGTAGCGGGCGCCCGCGGTCATGTTGGCGGCGACGTTGCCGGGGTCCAGGTATGCGACGCCGGCGACGAGCGCGGGGCCGAGCAGCCACGCGACCCGAGGGGGGCGCGCGGTGCGGACCGCGGTCGTCGTCATCTGCTCAGTGTGGCAGATATTTAGGTGACCCGAAAAGAGCCGCGCGGTAGCCTTTCGTGGTGACGGATGCCGCGAGCCACCAGCCCATGGACCAGGTGCGCGGCCACGGCGTCGGTCCGTGGCAGGGGGAGTGGCCGATCGGGCCGGTCTACGATCCCGAGCTGCTCGCGCACGGCGACACCCGCAACGTGATCGACCGCTATCGGTACTGGCGCATGGAGGCGATCGTCGCGGATCTGGATGCGCGGCGGCACCCGTTCCACGTCGCGATCGAGAACTGGCAGCACGACATGAACATCGGATCCATCGTGCGCAGCGCGAACGCGTTCCTCGCCGACACCGTGCACATCATCGGGCGCCGCCGGTGGAACCGTCGCGGAGCCATGGTCACCGACCGCTACCAGCACGTCGTGCACCACGAGGACGTCGCGGCGTTCGCCGCGTGGGCGCGCGAGGCGGACATCCCGATCCTGGCCGTCGACAACGTGGGGGAGGCCGTGCCGGTCGATCGCGCGGCGCTGCCGGAGCGATGCGTGCTCCTGTTCGGGCAGGAGGGCCCCGGGCTGTCCGACGAGGCCCTCGCCGCGGCCGCCGGGCACATCGAGATCACGCAGTACGGCTCGACGCGGTCGATCAACGCCTCGGCCGCGGCCGCCGTGGTGATGTACGAGTGGTGCCGCCGTCACGCGGCGGGCTGACTCAGAGCAGCGAGTCGACGACGTCGGACAGCAGGTTCGATCCGGTCGGCGTGGTCGTGGGCGCGGGTGCCGTGGGCGTCGGGGTGCTCGTCGCGGGCGCCTTCGTGGTCGGTGCCCGGGTGGCGGGCGCCTTCGTCGGCGTGGACGACGTGGTCGGCGTCGGGGCGGGGGCGGTCGGCGCGGGCGTCGAGGTGGCGGGCGGGGCGGTCGGCTGCGGGCTCGGGGTGCCCGTGGGCGTCGGCGTCGCGGTCGGCGTCGGGGTGGCGGTCGGCGTGGGCGTCCCGGTCGGACCCGGCGGCGGGGTGCCCGTGGGCGTCGGCGTCCCGGTGGGGGAGGGGGTGGGCGTGCCCGTGGGCGTCGCGGTCGGCGTCGGCTTGGCTGTGGCGGTCGGCTTCGGCTCCGGGGGCAGCGCGGCCGGCTGCGGCGGCGCGGGGACGTCCTTGGGCGTCCACGCCTTGATCACGGGGCGCTTCGAGTCGCCGTTCAGGTAGCCGAGCGGATCGACCGGCACGCCGCCGATCCGCACCTCGAGGTGCAGGTGCGCGCCGAAGCTGTGCCCGGTGTTGCCGACCAGGCCGATCGGGTCCCCCGTCTCGACCCAGTCGCCGGCCTCGACCACGCGGCTGCCGTGCGTCATGTGGCCGTAGAGAGTGACCATGCCGTCCACGTGCAGGATCATGACCGCGACGCCGTAGCCGAAGTAGGACTCGCTGGACAGGATGACGATGCCCGGCGCCGCGGCGCCGATCGGCGTGCCGGCGGCGGCGGCGACGTCCAGGCCCATGTGACGGCCGCCGCGGGCTCCGAACACGTCCGTGATGGCCCCGCCCGCGAGCGGCCACGCGAGGCGTCCCACGGAGGCGAGGTCGATGTCGCCGGCCTCGGCGAAGCGGGAGAGATCGACGGGGATGCCGGCGGCGAGGGCGGCGCGCACCAGCGCGGCGCGCGCGTCGCGGTGGATCCTGGCCAGCTCGTCCGGCGTGGTCGCGGCGTACGTGCTCGACGTCAGCGCGGGAGAGCCGGCCTGCACGTCGGCCGCCAGCTGCGCGCTCTCCTCCGGCAGGCCCTCGCCGACGAACCGCGGCAGGCCGACGTCGGGAGCGCCGAAGCCGGCCTGCTCCTCGTCGGCGCCGGTGATGTCCGCCGCGGTCTCGGCGACGATGGACACGGGCGCCGCGAGCGGGCCGGGCGAGGGCGTCGGGACGGCCGCGCCGGTGGCGGCGACGGCCGCGGTGAGGAGGGTCAGCACGCCGACGGAGCGGCCCGCGCGTACCGCGAAGACGCGACGCGCGGAGGGCGTCGCGACGTGCTGAACGGGCTTCGCGATAGGTGGGTGCATGATCCTTCCTCGTCCATCGTGGGGGACGCGACGCGCCGGGGAAACCCCTTTCGCTGTTTTTCTCGCTGGGTGAGTGCGAACTCTGCCGCTGGTGAGTACCGCTCTCTCGGGGGAGTGGGGCTCTCGACGCTGACGCACGCGCGGCGTAGCGTGACGCGCGACGAGGAGGTCGACCATGATCAGCGCACCGCTCATCCGCCCGTTCCTGTGGTTCGACGGCAACGCCCGCGAGGCGATGGACTACTACTGCGAGGTGTTCCCGGAGAGCCGGATCGACAGCATCGAGGAGTACCCGGACGAGAGCCTCGACACCCATTTCGAGGGGATGGCGGGCAAGGTCATCAACGGCGAGTTCACGCTCGGCGGCGTGGCGTTCGGCTGCCTGGACGGCGGTCCGCTCTTCACGTTCAACGAGTCGGTCTCGTTCGTCGTGGCGTGCAAGGACCAGGCGGAGATCGACTACTACTGGGATCGCCTGTCGGCCGTGCCCGAGTCGGAGCAGTGCGGCTGGTGCAAGGACCGGTTCGGCGTGAGCTGGCAGATCGTGCCCGCGCGGATGGACGCCCTCATGCAGACGCCCGAGCAGGTCCAGGCCATGATGCGGATGAAGAAGATCGAGATCGCCGAGCTCGAGGCGCTCGCCCGCTGACCCCGGCGGTCGCGGGCGTCACTCGCGCCCGGCCGACACCCACTGCGGATTGGCCGAGCGGGCCCCGACCACGCGGCCGGCGAGGGCGTCGAGGCGCGCGACGTGCTCGGGCGCGAGCGCGATGTCCGCGGCCGCGAGGTTCTCGTCGACGCGTTCCGTGAAGCGCGTGCCGGGGATCGGCGCGACGGGCAGATCGAGCGCGCGGCCCTTGTCGTACAGCCACGCGAGAGCCAGCTGCGCGGGCGTCACGTCGGCGTCGCGCGCGACGTCGAGCACCTCCGCGAGAACCGGCCGGTTCGCCGCGAGCGCCTCGGGCGCGAACCGCGGGAACTTCGGGCGGCCGTCGCCCTCGGTCAGCGCCGCCGCGTCGAACAGGCCCGTGAGCCACTGCCGGCTGAGGGGCGAGTAGGGCACGAACCCGATGCCCAGGTCCCGGACCGCGGGGATCACGTGCGCCTCGACATCGCGGCTGACGATGCTCCACTCGGTCTGCACCGCCGCGATCGGGTGCACCGTCGCGGCGCGGCGGATCTCCTCGCCGGTCGCCTCCGACAGGCCGATGTGCAGGATCTTCCCCTCGGCCACGAGCTCGGCCAGCGCGCCGACGGTGTCCTCGATCGGCACGTTCGGGTCGACGCGGTGCTGGTAGTAGAGGTCGAGGTGGTCGGTGCCCAGCCGGCTGAGGCTGAGCTCGATCTGCTCGCGCACGTACTCCCGGTCGCCCCGGATGCCGCGCCGGCCGATCCCGCCGCCCGTCAGGATGCCGAACTTGCTCGCGAGCTGCACCTGGTCGCGGCGGGTGCGCAGCAGCCGCGCGACCGTGCGCTCGCTGCGCCCGCCGCCGTAGATGTTCGCGGTGTCGACGAAGGTGACGCCGGCGTCGACCGCGTGCGTCAGGGTGCGCAGGGCGTCGTCGTCGGTCACCGGGCCGTAGACGTCGCTCAGCGACATGCCGCCGTAGCCCTGCCGGGACACGCGCAGGCCGTCGCCGAGTTCGATGAGGTGGGTGCGGGTCTCGGTCACGCGAGCCACGCTACGACGCGGGCGGTGCGATCCGCTCGCCCGCCGTCATCCAGCGACTTCCCCGCACGCGCGCCCCGAGCGTGACGCCGCGGGCGGCCATGTAGACGCCGAAGAACGCCACCGTGAGCCAGGCCAGGCCCGTCGCTCCGGCGGGGACGAGCCACGACACGAGCCAGAGCACCGGCAGGAACGGGACGAGGTTCAGCACGCCCACGACCGCGAGGTAGCGCGCGTCGCCCGCGCCCATCAGGACGCCGTCGAGCACGTACACGAGGCCGGCGAGCGGCATGCCGATCGCCATCAGGATCAGCGCGGGCTGGATCAGCGACGCCAGCGCGGGATCGCCGGTGAACGCGAGGCCGAGCACGCCCGACAGCGCGGCGACCACGACGCCGAGCGCGAGCCCGAACCACCCGCCCCACGCGAGCGTGCGGTGCAGCACGTGCCGCACGGCATCCGGGTCCCGCGCTCCCAGGTGCTTGCCGATCAGCGCCTGCGCGGCGATCGCGAGGGCGTCCAGGGCGTACGCCGCCGTGGAGGAGATCGTGAAGACCACCTGCCAGCCGGCGAGCTCGTGCGTGCCGAGGCCGGTCGCGACCGCGACCGTCAGCAGCAGCGCGAGGCGCAGGCTCACGGTGCGCAGGAACAGCCAGCCGCCGGCGCGCGCGGATCCGCGGATGCCGTCGCGCTGCGGCCGCAGCCGCGCGTCGTGCCGCCGCGCGAGGCGGCCGACGACCACGACGTACGCCGCGACCATGCCCCACTGCGCGGCCAACGTGCCGGCCGCGGATCCGGCGATGCCCCAGCCGAGCCCGTAGATGAACAGCGCGTTCAGCGCGGCGTTCGCGAGGAAGCCGAGGCCGGCGATCCACAGCGGCACGACCGTGTCCTGCAGACCCCGCAGCAGGCCCGTCGCGGCGAACACCACGAGCATCGCGGGAAGGCCCCACATCGACAGGCCGAGGTAGGTGGTCGCCTGGGCCGTGACCTCCGGGGTCGGCCCGAATGCGGCCACGAGCGTCGGCGCCGAGAAGGACCCCGCGATCGCGAGCACCGCGCCCAGGCCCAGCGCGAGCCACATGCCGTCGATGCCTACCGACACCGCGCCGCGGGTGTCGCCCGCGCCGAAGCGGCGTGCGACGCCGGGGGTCGTGGCGTAGGCGAGGAAGACCATCAGGCCGACGATGGTGCTGAGCACGGCCGAGGCGATCCCGAGCCCCGCGAGCGGCGCGAGCCCGAGGTGTCCCACGAGCGCGGCGTCGACCATCAGGAACAGCGGCTCGGCGACGAGAGATCCGAGCGCCGGCACCGCCAGCCGCAGGATGTCGCGGTTCAGGGTGCGGGTCCGGGTCACCGTTCGAGGCTAGTGCGCGGCTCCGACACGAGGCCGGGATGGGGCGGCTCGGCGTCGTCGTCGACGCCCGCGGATCCGGTCCATCGGGATACCGGTCGCGCCTGATTCGACGCGCCGCGGATCCGCGTCATTCCGCGACGTCCGGAGTCCCTATGCCCATAGGGTGGGAGGCATGACCGACGCCACGCCTGCCCCGCTTCGCTCCGGGATCGCGCTCGAGGAGCTCAGCGACGAGATCCGGCCCCAGGACGACCTGTACCGCCACGTCAACGGCGCGTGGATCGAACGCACCGCGATCCCCGGCGACAAGGCCCGCTGGGGCTCGTTCCACCTGCTGGCCGAGCAGGCGGAGAAGCACGTGCACGAGATCATCGAGGACTCGCAGCAGGCGGAGCCCGGCACCGACGCCCGGAAGGTGGGCGACGCGTTCGCGAGCTTCATGGACGAGGAGCGGATCGCCCAGCTCGGCACCGCCCCCCTGGAGGGCCAGCTGGAGCAGGCCGAGGCCGTGACCGACGTGGCGTCGTTCCTCAGCACGGTGGGCGCGCTCGACCGGCAGGGCGTCGCGTCCGTGATCGGCCTCTTCGTGGAGCCCGACCCGGGACAGCCGACGCGCTACGTGCCGTTCCTCGTGCAGGCCGGCATCTCGCTGCCCGACGAGAGCTACTACCGCCTCGACAACTTCGCCGGCACGCGGGAGAAGTTCCGCGAGCACGTCGAGAAGATGCTGGATCTGGCCGGGATCCCGGATGCCGCCGGCCAGGCGGATCGCGTCGTCTCGCTCGAGACCGACATCGCATCGCACCACTGGGACAACGTGCGCAGCCGCGACGCGGTCGCGACCTACAACCTGAAGACGTGGGACGAGATCCGGCAGCTCACGGGGCTCGACCTCACGCCCTGGCTCGAGGGCGTCGCCCCCGGCAACCCGGAGGCGTTCGCCGAGGTCGTGGCGTACCAGCCGTCGTTCCTCGAGGGCCTGGGCACGCTGCTCACCGAGGAGCGCATCGAGGACTGGAAGGCGTGGCTGCGCTTCAAGATCGTGCGCGCCGCGGCCCCGTACCTGCCCGACCAGTTCGTGCAGGAGAACTTCGCCTTCAACGGCACCGAGCTCACGGGTGTGCCGGAGATCCGCGAGCGCTGGAAGCGCGGCGTCGCGCTCGCCGAGGGCGCCCTGGGCGAGGCCGTCGGCAAGGTCTACGTCGAGCGACACTTCCCGCCGGCCGCGAAGGCCGCGATGGACGCCCTGGTCGCCAACCTCCTCGAGGCCTACCGCCAGAGCATCGCGAAGCTCGAGTGGATGAGCCCGGAGACCCGCGAGCGCGCGCTGAAGAAGCTCGACACGTTCAACCCCAAGATCGGGTACCCCGTGGCGTGGAAGGACTACGCCGCGCTCGAGATCGACGCGACGGACCTGCTCGGCAACGTCCGCCGCGCGAGCGCGTTCGAGCACGACCGCCAGATCGAGAAGGTCGGAAAGCCCATCGATCGCGACGAGTGGTTCATGACGCCGCAGACCGTGAACGCGTACTACAACCCGCTGATGAACGAGATCGTGTTCCCCGCCGCGATCCTGCAGTACCCGTTCTTCGATCCGGAGCGCGACGACGCCGCCAACTACGGCGGCATCGGCGGCGTGATCGGTCACGAGGTCGGTCACGGATTCGACGACCAGGGCAGCCGCTACGACGCGGACGGATCGCTCAACGACTGGTGGACGGAAGCGGATCGCGCCGCGTTCGAGGAGCGCACGAAGGCGCTCATCGCGCAGTACGACGCGCTCACGCCGGTCGGCCTGGACGAGGCGCACAAGGTCAACGGCGCGCTCACGATCGGCGAGAACATCGGCGACCTGGGCGGTCTCGGCATCGCGCTGAAGGCGTACGAGCTGTCCCTCGGCGGCCAGGAGGCTCCGGTCATCGACGGCTACACGGGCGTGCAGCGCCTGCTGCTGTCGTGGGCGCAGGTGTGGCAGCAGAAGGGCCGCGACGCCGAGACGATCCGGCTCCTGACGATCGACCCGCACTCGCCGAACGAGTTCCGCTGCAATCAGATCGTCCGCAACATCGACGCGTTCTACGACGCGTTCGGCGTGACGGAGACCGACGCCCTGTGGCTGCCGGAGGACCAGCGCGTCAGCATCTGGTGAGGGTGCGCGCGGGGCCCGGTTGGAGCCCCGTGCGAGCGAAGCGAGCGTGCCCCGGATGGGGCCCGCAGCGCGAAGCGCTGCCGGCGATGGAGCGAAGCGACAGCGCCCTCGCTCGCAAGGGCGCCGCTTGCGGCCCCGCAGCGTGCGAGATCTTCTAGGAGAGAAGCCCTCGGATGCCGCGCGCGGTCACGGGCCGGAAGCCCGCGTCGCGCAGGCGCGCCAGGATCGCGGGCTCGCGCCGGGCGAGCAGGAATCCGCGCCGGATGAGGAACGGCACGGGCTTGCGATGCTCGCGCACGTCGCGCACGAACCGCAGCAGCATCGTCAGCCACCGCGAGCGGTGCACGCACACGGCGTCGGCCAGGATGCCGCGCTCGCGTGCGTCCGCCGCCACCTCCGCGACGAACACGCCCTCGGCCACGAAGCGCGTGGCGCCGCCGAGCTCCAGCGTGCGCGTTCCCACCGGGCCGTTCGCGGCGATGTCGTAGATCGGCACCTCGGTGCGTCCCGTGCGGGCGAGCTCGTCCAGCGCCGCGAGCGCGCGATCCCGATGCCACGATCCCGGGTGGTCCCAGTCCACCTCGCCGGTCGGGAGGTGCGGCAGGGCGGGATCGTCGCCCGAGCGGTAGAAGTCGTCCAGCCGCAGCAGGGGCAGGCCCGACTGCTCGGCGAGTCGCGACTTGCCGCATCCGCTCGGCCCGCCGATGAGGACGACGTGGGCGAGGGGAGCGGGATCGTTCGGCACGGATAGATTCTGGCCGATCGATGCTGAGTGTCCGGCGCTCCCCTGTGCGCCGCCGCTCTTGACCGGGCGATCCTGGCCTGGCGAGGATCGGATCGGACGCGGCGTCCGCCGCGCGATCCCTGCGGAAGAGGAGCCGGCCATGACCGGGCGCATCTTCATCGACCTGTTCTGCTCGCTCGACGGCGTCGCCCAGGCTCCGGGCGGACCCGACGAGGACACGTCCGGTGGCTTCGCCTACGGCGGCTGGCAGGCGCCCGTCGAGGGGGAGGTCGACGGCCGGGAGATCGGCAGGGGGATCGAGGAGATGGACGCCCTCGTGCTCGGCCGCCGGACGTACGACATCTTCGCGGACTACTGGCCGAGGCACACCGAGGGCGACGGCATCGGGGTCGTCGGGCGCAGGTTCGACGCGATCCCGAAGTACGTCGCCTCGCGCGGGGCCCCCGTGCTCGCGTGGCGGCGCACGACTCAGCTGGGGGAGGATGCCGCGGCCGACGTGGCCGCGCTCCGTGAGCGTCACGCGAGCATCCACGTGATCGGCAGCATCGACCTCGTGCAGTCGCTGCTCGCGGCGGAGGCCTACGACGAGCTCGTGCTGTGGGTGTACCCCGTCGTGATCGGACAGGGCAGGAAGGTCTTCCCGGACGGCGCGGTACCGGCCACACTGGAGCTTCTCGCCCCGCCGGTCGTGTCCGAGAAGGGTGCCGTGCTGCTGCGCTACGGTCCGGCGGGGCCGCTGCGCACCGGGGACATGACGGCGCTCGAGTGAGCTCGCTGTCGGAGCCCGCGCCTAGGCTCGAGGGGTGCCGTTCGAGCTGAGCCCCGCGGACCTGCCGCGGATCCTGCCCGCGTGGATGGTGCAGCACGGCGCGCACCTGGCGGAGCAGGGCGTCGCGCGGATCGTCGAGCGGTTCGATCTCGGCGGCACCACCTCATACGAGGGCCGCGTCGGACGATGGACGATCTACGTCGACCTCAGCGACCGCGACGGCATCGCCGTGGACTGCGACGAGTGCGGCAGGGACGGCTGCGTGCACGCGGCGGCCATCCTGCACCTGATCGCGCACGGCGCGACATCGGGCACCGACCTGCCCCGCGGCGGGCTCGTCGAGCCGTGGCGCCGCGTGCTCGAGCGCGCGCTCGACGACAACGGAGCCGCCGAGCCGGTGGACGTCGCTCTGCTGATCGGCCTTGAGCGCGACCGTGCGGGTGAGGGCGTGCAGATCCGGCCCGCGCTGCGCGGCACGCGCGGCACGTGGATCCGCACGGGCATCGGATGGCGCGACCTCGACGGCAAGGGCATCACGGCCGACCAGCGGCGCGCGCTCGGCGAGCTCGAGGCGCTGTACGAGGCGCGCGAGCACTTCCCGGGCACGCCGGTCTCCCGTCGCCCGGTCGCCCGCAGCCGATGGGGCTCCTACGACCGGGCGCCGCAGTGGATCCGCCTCGACGAGCTGCCGAGCCGCGGCCTGTGGGACGTGCTGGTCGAGCTGCGCGACGCGGGCGTGCACCTCGTGGCCGACGTCAAGGCGCAGCACGGCGTGACCCTGCGCGCGGAACCCGCCGGGCACCACCTCGCGCTCGAGCGCCGCGACGGTGCGCTGCACGTGCAGCCCGTGATCGACCTGCCGGGCGCCGACGGCACGCGGATCCTGCCGATCGGGACGCCCGTCGCCGCGCTCGCGCTGGTGGGCGAGGCCGGTCTGCGCGAGCTGGTGCCGCTGCGCGAGCCCCTGGCCGAGGCCTTCACGCGGCTGATGGAGGGCGAGCCGTTCACGATCCCCGTCGAGGCCCTCGGCGACTTCGAGCGCGAGTACCTGCCGAAGCTGCGTCGCATCGCGCCACTGCGCTCGGTCGCCGGCACCTACGACATCCCGGCCCCGACGCGGCCGACGCTGGTCCTGACCCTGGCGCAGGACGACGCGCGCGCCACGCTCGCCTGGCGCTGGGACTACCCGGACGCGTCGGGCGCGCGGATGCCCGCCGACGAGCGCGCGATCGGCGACACGGTCGAGGCGGCCGCGGGCGAGCGGCGAGGGCTGCTCGGGGTGCGATCGGGCACCGGCTTCGGCGCCGCGATGCTCACGAGGGACGAGACGGTCGAGTTGCGCACGGGCGTGCTGCCCGCGCTGCGCGGGATCGACGGTCTCCGGATCGACGAGACCGACGAGCAGCCCGAGTATCGATTCGCGGCCGATCCGCCCGTCGTGCACGTGGCGACGTCGCCGCACGGCAACGACTGGTTCGACCTCGAGGTCAGCGTGAACGTCGGCGGCGAGGCCGTGCCGTTCGGCATGCTGCTCACCGCGCTCGTCGCGCGCGACCGCTACGTCGTGCTGCCGAGCGGCACGGTGTTCACGCTCAGCCAGGCGCAGTTCGACCCGCTGCGCGAGCTGCTCGACGAGGCGCGCGGGCTGCAGGATCGCCCCACCGGCCCGCTGCGGATCAGCCGCTGGCAGACGGATCTCTGGGAGGAGCTCGTCGGCATCGGCCTGGTGCAGGCGCAGGCGAACGAGTGGCTCGATCGGCTGCGCGGGCTGTCCGACGCCGACCGCCTCGAGCCGGTCGAGACGCCTGAGGGCTTCCGCGCCCACCTGCGCGACTACCAGCGCGTGGGGCTGTCGTGGCTGGACTTCCTGATCCGGCACCGGCTCGGCGGGATCCTCGCCGACGACATGGGACTCGGCAAGACCGTGCAGGTGCTGGCCGCGCTCGAGCGGGCCCGGCAGGAGTCGCCGGACGACCGATACCTCGTCGTCGCGCCGACCAGCGTGGTGTCGAACTGGGTGTCGGAGGCCGAGCGCTTCGCGCCCGCGCTGCCGGCTGTCGCGGTCGAGGAGACGAGCGGCAAGCGCGGCACACCGCTCGCCGAGGCGGTCGGCGACGCGCGGCTCGTGGTGACGAGCTACGCGCTGTTCCGGCTCGACTTCGAGGAGTACCAGGCGCTCGGCGTGCGGGTGCTGGTGCTCGACGAGGCGCAGCAGATCAAGAACCACCGCGCGCAGACGCACCGGTGCGCGCGCCTGCTCGAGGCGCCGAGCAAGTTCGCCATCACCGGCACGCCGCTCGAGAACAACCTGCTCGAGCTGTGGGCGCTCGCCTCGCTCGTCGCGCCGGGGCTGCTGGGCGGCGAGCGATCGTTCACGGATCAGTACCGCAAGCCGATCGAGCGCGAGCGCAACGGCGAGCGGCTCGTCCGGCTGCGGCGGCGCCTGCGGCCCTTCATGCTGCGCCGCACCAAGGAGGAGGTCGCCTCCGACCTGCCGGAGAAGACCGAGCAGCTGCTCGAGATCGAGCTGCATCCCGCGCACCGGCGCGCGTACGCCATGCGGCTGCAGCGCGAGCGGCAGAAGGTGCTGGGCCTGCTGGACGACGTCGACGCGAACCGGATGGAGATCCTGCGCTCGCTCACGACGCTGCGCCTGCTCGCGCTGGATCCGGATCTCGTGGGCGACGGCACCGCCCCCTCGGCCAAGCTCGAGAAGCTCGGCGAGCTGCTCGACGAGATCGTGGCGGACGGGCACAGCGTGCTGGTGTTCAGCCAGTTCACGCAGTTCCTCGGGCGCGCGGCCGCGGTCGCCGAGAAGCGCGGGATCCCGTTCGCGTACCTCGACGGATCCGTGTCCATGGGCGCGCGGAGGCGGATGATCGACCGCTTCACGTCGGGGGACGTGCCGGTGTTCTTCATCTCGCTCAAGGCGGGCGGCTTCGGCCTCAACCTCACACAGGCCGACTACTGCATCCTGCTCGACCCCTGGTGGAACCCCGCGGCCGAGGCGCAGGCCACGGACCGCGCCCACCGGATCGGGCAGACGCGGCCGGTGGTCGTGTACCGGCTGATCTCGAAGGGCACGATCGAGTCGAAGGTCGTGGCGATGCAGGAGAAGAAGTCGCGGCTGTTCCGCGACGTGCTGGCGGGGGAGGACCCCGCGGCGATCGGAACCCTCAGCGCGACCGACTTCCGCTCGCTCGTCGGCTGATCCGGGTCCTCCCGCCCGCGGCGCACCCGCGCGAGGCGCGGCGGCTGCAGGCTCCCGCTCGGTGGCGGGAGGCGCGCGAGAATCGCCACTTCTTCACCGGATCGTCGCCTGAGCGAGCTTCGGTGCTCGTCGCGAAGGCGCAGAATGGACGGCGAAGGACAGCAGAGCAGGGATGACCGAAGGACCGACGTGCGCCGTGCTGAGCGAGCGGAGCGAGCCGAAGTGACGAACGTGCCGCAGGGCACCCGGCGGGCCATGAAGCATGGCCGGGGGCGGCAGACGCGCACGTTCCGCGCCACGACGAGCGCCCTCGAGGGGCTGTCTCTCGCGGGCGCCCAGGTCGGGGTGCACGTGGCCGATCTCGACAAGGGCGACGTGGTGCTGGCCGGCGACGATCACCGGCCGCTCCCGGTCGGCGGCCTCGGCGTCGTGCCGCTGCTGGTCGAGACCGCCGCGCGGATCGAGGACGGCTCGGTCGACCCGCTCGCGCTCGTCGACCGCGCGCAGCCCGACCGCCCCGCACCCACCGGCGTGTGGCGCGACATGGCCGTGCCGACGCTGCCCGTG
Organism: Microbacterium rhizophilum; assembly: GCF_039605615.1. Lineage (NCBI taxonomy): Bacteria > Bacillati > Actinomycetota > Actinomycetes > Micrococcales > Microbacteriaceae > Microbacterium > Microbacterium rhizophilum. The sequence continues at coordinate 117,477 of NZ_JBCNUN010000004.1, forward strand.
GTCGATCTCGCGGTGCTGACGGCGGCGGCCGGCGACGGCGCGGCCGCCAACGCCCTGCTCGAGACCGTGGGGCACGAGCAGGTGACGCGGCGGTTCGTCGACCTCGGGATGCCCCGCTCCGCGCTGCTCGACGGCTTCCGTGCCGAGCGCGGACCGGATGACGCGCCCTACATCGCGCTCGGCACCGCCGAGGAGTTCGCGGGGCTGTTCGCCGCGCTCGCCGGAGGCACCGCGGTCGGGCCGGCCGTGAGCGAGCGCGTGGTGAGCTGGCTCAGCCCCGTGACGGACGTCGGCCTGGTCGGCGCGGCCGTGGGAGGCGATCCGTTCTCGCACGAGCCCGACGGCCACGGCCTGGTGCACTTCGCCAAGACCGGCCGCGAGCGCGGCGTCCGGGCGGACGCGGGCGTGGTCGCCGGCCGCCGCGGAGCGTTCGCCTACGCGCTCATCGTCGCGTTCGATGACCTGTCCCTGCTGCACCGCCACCGCGTGCACAGCGCGTTCCACGCCCTCGGCGGCGACCTTCTCGAGTACGCGACCTAGGCCCTCCGCGCACCCGCCGCTGTGGGCGTCTGCCGCCGTCGCCGTTCGCGCCGCTACCGTGAGCGCCCACCGCTGTGGGCGTGCATCGGCCGTCGGCCGGTCGCCCTCCCCACAGGGCGGCACCGGGCCGTCAGGCACCCGGCCGTCAGGCGGCTCGTGGGGGTGGGTCCCACAGCCACCGCAGCGGCGACTTCGATCGCAGCGGGATCGGTGGCCCGTCGGGCGGGTGCAGGGTCAGCGGTCCGTGTCCGTCGCGGCGGATGCGGTACCGGTGGTGGTGCAGGTTCATGTGGTGGTGCCGGCACAGCAGCACGCCGCGGTCGAGGTCGGTGCGTCCGTCGTGGGCGTGCCATTCGTCGATGTGGTGCGCTTCGCAGTACGAGGCGGGCAGGGTGCAGTTCGGCCAGACGCATCCGCCGTCCCGCACCGCGAGGGCGATGCGCTGTTTCGGGGTGAACGGTCGCTGCTCCCGCCCGACATCGAGGGGGTTCCCGGCCGGGTCGATCACGACATCGACGGTCCCGGTGGCACACACCTGCTGCTGCACCGCCGCGGCCGGCACCGCGTCTCCACCGTCTTCGTAGTGCCCGACCGGATCGTCCTTCACCACGACGACGCGCACGCCGGCCTGTCGGGTGCCGAACACGGTCTCCGCGTCGGCGGTCGCCCCGGCCCGCAGCACATCCATGATCAGGTCGTAGGTCAGCTGCTCGTTCGTGCGCGGATCCTCCACGAGCTGCTGCGCCTTCTGCTGCTCGGCCGGGTCGACGAACCGGGGCCCGCCGCGGCGGGGGCGGAGGGCGGCGTCGACGATGGTGCGCACCCAGGCGTGGCCGTGGTCGTCGAACCGGATCCTCCCGTGATGCACCCCACCCGCGTCGGTCCACATCGTGAAGGACCGTGCCTCATGCCGGGCCAGGTACCGGGCTTCGGCCCCGGCGGGGTCGAGGCGGTCGCGGACCTGCCGCGCCGCCGCGGCCAGGTCCTCCACAGTGAGCGATCCGACCTCGCCGAGCAGCTGCTCCGCGGCCACCCGCCACGCGTCCACCGCATCCACGGCCGCGGTCTCCGCACCGGGTTCCACGGGGGGTTCGGCCAGGCCGCGCAGGATCGCGTCGGCCTGCGACGTCGACGCCGTGCCGTCCAGCAGCGCCGCATCGATGGGTGCATGCCATGGCGCTGCCCGCTCCGGCTCGATCTCCACCTGAGCGCGCTCGGCGAGCACAGCTTCCAGCAGGGCTTCCCCGAGCCGGACGTGCTTCACGGCCTCCGCCCGGGTGGATCCGGACAGTTCCTGCACGAGGGTGACGGCGTTGCGGTGTCCGCGGGACTGCGCCAGCCCGCCATGCCCGACCTCTCGTGCGGATCGCGATGCGACCACGCCGGCGGCGAGGGTCTGCATCCGCTGCCCCGCCTTCGCGAGGGCCGCCCCGAGTGCCATGAACCGCACCACGTCCTCGTCCGTGAACGCGGACACCGAGGCGACATCGACGGCGGTGAACGCGTCGATCGCGTCCACGCGCTGTGCGAGGTCGGTGAGGAAGTCCATGCCCGAAGTCTCCTCCGGGCCACCGACATTCCAACCGGTAATCCCCAGCTCAGCCCACATATCCACGAAACGGTGGATAACTCGATCCGGCGGTCGCCTGTGGACGACAGGGAGGCCCCCGGGGTCGTGGGCATGTTGCGGAGCGTCGACTCGGCTGCGCCTCGCTCAATCCTCGAAACGGGCCCACGTTGGGGGACGACACCGCGCAGCCGCCGCGGGCGCACTCCGGCGCATCAACCCGCGGACATCGGCCCAGGCGGGTCATCTCGACTGGCTGCGCTCGCTCGACAACCAGCGGTCAGGCGTGGCCCGAGACCGCGTCCTCCGGGCCGTACAGGCCGTCGAGCATCACGAGACCGCGCTCGGCCCAGGCGATCTCGGCGCGGGCGCGGTCGACGAGGCCCTCGTAGCCGAACCGCTTGAACGCGACCGTGCGGTCGTGGTCGGCGGCGTTCGTGGACTCGAGCCGACGCATCAGCATGGGGTTCGTGCGGGCGTCGATGCGCTCCAGCTCGGCCTCCCACTGCTCGAGCTCGCCGCGCCAGTGGCGGATGTGCTCGTCCAGGAACGCGCGCGCGGCGGCCGGGGAGGCCGCCTCGAGGTACGCGGCCTTGAGGCTCGCGGGCTCCCGCACGCGCGAGTAGGTGAGGGGCTCCTCCATCCAGCGTGCGTACGCCTGCTCGCCCTCGTCGGTCAGGTGGTAGACGCGGCGCGTGCCGCGCTCGCCGCGGGGCTGGTCCTCCCCGACGACGAGTCCCTCGCCCTCCATCTTCCGCAGCTCCGGGTAGATCTGGCTGTCGGGCGCGTGCCAGAGGTGGCCGACCGACACCTGGAACTGCTTCTGCAGGTCGTAGCCCGACAGGGGTCCGACGCGCAGCAGCGCCATCAGCGCGTTACGCAGGCTCATCTCGACTCATTCCGCTCGCTCCACGCTGGCTCATCTCGACTCGCTCGATGCACCGCATCCGGTCTTCCCCTTCGACCGTCATCCACTTGTACAAGACGAGGGGCCCGGGCGACGAATCGTCCAGCCCGGGCCCCTCGGATCCGGGTCAGGCGTTGTAGCCCGTGCGCCAGCCGCCCTGGTAGGTCTGGCGGGCGACCGTCGAGTACGGCACGGGGCTGACGACCACGCGCACCTCGAACTGCTCGTGCGGCTCGACCGACGCCTTGGTGGAGCCGCCGTCGGGCTCGCCCCAGACGACCTTGAGCTCGGTCCCCTCGGGCACGTCGGGGTCGACCGTGCCGAGCGAGAGGCCGCGCTTCTCGTTCGCGCTGTAGCCCGTGAACATCGAGAAGCCGACGGTCGTGCCGTCCGCGTCGACGACCTTGTCGTAGTTCGCCGAGCCGTAGTTGGCCAGCGGCAGGTCGAAGAACTTGTACTGCGGGCCGTCCACGTCCAGCAGCGACGCCCAGACCTTCGCGAGGTCCTCGGGGTTCCACGCGAGCGTGACCTTCTTTCGCTGCGAGGCCGGGTCGACCTTCTCGAGCGCGTCGCGGCCGATGAAGTCGTGGTCGAACTTCACGAACGAGCCGTAGCCCAGCTCCCACGGGGTGAGCTCGTAGTCCGCGATGTCCTCCGAGACGAAGGATCCGGCGAGCGTGCCGGTGGCCTCGTAGCTGTCGGCGGGCAGCCACTCGCGGTAGGCGCGCTCGGCCTCGCCGGAGTAGATCGCCGGCAGCGGCGAGGGGATCCAGCCCGACTCGAGCGTGTTCGACGGGTACGCGCGCGAGCCCACCGGCACGAGACCGAACTCGGCGCCGGCCTCGACGATCGCGTCGCGGATCTCGTGGTGGTCGGCGTACGGACCCCAGATCTCGAGACCCGGCGCGCCGGCCATGCCGTGACGCAGCGTGCGGACGGTCTTGCCCTTGATTTGCATCGTGGACATGTTGAAGAACTTCAGCTGCTCGAGCGGGCCGCCGTTGAGCTTCTCGATGACCTCCCAGGCGCGCGGGCCCTGGATCTGGAAGCGGTAGTACTTGCGCTGCACGGCGTCGCCGTAGGGGCGCGAGGGGGAGCGGCGGTCGACCTCGATGTCGAGGTTCGCGTAGCCGCCCGTCTCACCGTGGAACAGCAGCCAGTTGGCGGCGGGCGCGCGGCCGACGTAGACGTACTCGTCCTCTGCCTCGCGGAACAGGATGCCGTCGCCGATCACGCCGCCGGTCGAGCTGGTCGGCACGTACTGCTTGGCCTTGTCGACCGGGAAGGTCGCGACGGAGTTGATCGCGGTGTCGCTGATCAGCTTGATCGCGTCGGATCCCTTCAGGAACAGGTTGTCCATGTGGTGCGACTGGTCGTACAGGACGGCCGTCTCGCGCCACGCGCGCTGCTCCTTGATCCAGTTCTGGAAGTCGGCCGGCACGACCGGGTAGATGTACGAGCCGATCTGCGAGTTGCGCAGCAGCTCGACGGCCGATCCCTTGGCGTCGATGACTTCCTGCAGGTTCTTGTGTCCCACGGTGGAACCTCTCTGTCTTGGTGGGTGGTGGTACGGGGTGGTCAGAAGACGATGGTGTGGTTGCCCTGGCGGATGACGCGGTCCTCCGCGTGCCAGGCGACGGCGCGGGAGAGCACGGCGCGCTCGACGTCGGCGCCGCGGCGCTGCAGGTCCTCCGCCGTGTCGACGTGCGTGACCCGGACGACGTCCTGCTCGATGATCGGGCCCTCGTCGAGATCCTCGGTCACGTAGTGCGCGGTGGCGCCGATGAGCTTGACGCCGCGCTCCTTGGCCTTGCGGTACGGGCCGGCGCCGATGAAGGCGGGCAGGAACGAGTGGTGGATGTTGATCACCGGCACGCCGACCTTCTCGAGGAAGTCGCCCGAGATCACCTGCATGTAGCGGGCGAGCACGACGAAGTCGACGTTGCCGTCGAGCAGCTTCAGGATCTGCGCCTCCGACTCGCTCTTGTCGGGTCCGGCCTGCGAGGGGACGTGGAAGAACGGCACGCCGAAGGTGCGGACGTCCTCGGCGGTGTTGGTGTGGTTCGAGATCACCATCGGGATCGTCGCGGGCAGCTCGCCGCGGCGGTGCCGCCACAGCAGGTCGAGCAGGCAGTGGTCGCTCTTGGACGCCAGGATCGCCATCCGCTTCGGGACCGACTGGTCCGTGAGCGTCCATTCCATTCCGAACGGCTCGAGCGTCTCCGCGAGGTCGGCCTCGAGGTCGGCCATCGCCGCGATCAGATCCGGACGGTGGAACACCACGCGCTGGAAGAAGTCGCCCCCGACCGGGTCGGAGGAGTACTGGTCGAGCGAGACGATGTTGCCGTTGTTGCGCGTGATGAGCGCCGCGACCGCCGCGACGATCCCGGGCTGATCCGGACCGTGCACGATCAGGCATGCGCGGTCCAGCAGCGCCGGGTTGTGCACGCTCATCGCGACACCTTCGCCTGGTAGTCGCGCGCCCACTCGGCCGTGGCGCGCAGGCCGCCGAAGGCGTACATGTGCAGCTTCACGTCGCCCGCCCTGGGGTCGGCGGCCAGCAGGTCGCCCAGCTCGGTGACGAACGTGTCGGGGCCGGCGGTGCCGAGCAGGTTGGTCAGCGAGAAGCCGTACTTCTTCACGATCATCGCGTTGGCGCCCACCCCGAAGCGGCGGGCGAAGTTCAGCAGCCGCTTGATGCCCGCGGGGCCCGGCGTGCCGATCCGGATGGTCGCGTCGATGCCGCGGTCGCGCACGCCGTCGATCCACTGCATCACCGGGTCCGTGTCGAACGCGAACTGCGTGAGGACGACGGCGCCCAGACCCTGCTCCTTCAGCGACGCGGACTTCTTCTCGAGGTGGTCCCACAGCACATCGGCCGCGATGTCGGGGTGGCCCTCGGGGTAGCCGGAGATCGACACCTCGCGCACGCCGTAGGACTGCAGGACGCCGGAGCGGATCACGTCGAACGCGCTGTCGTACGGGCCCTCGGGCGTGGCCGGGTCGCCGCCGACGGCGAACACGTGCTCGGTCGCGCCGACCTGCTGCAGCCGGTCGAGGAACTCCTCGAGCTGCGCCTGCGACGACAGGCGGCGGGCGGAGATGTGCGGCACCGGGATGAATCCCGCGTCCTTCACGGCCTTCGCCGCGGCGACGCGCATCTCGAGGTCCTCGTTGCCGAGGAACGTGACGTTCACGCGCGTCCCCTGCGGGATCACGTCCTCGGCCTCATGGAGCCCGGGCACGTCCTTCCCGGTCATCTCCAGCGAGTAGTCGGCCGCGAGCTTCGCCTGCGGCGAGGTGGGGGCTGCCCCCAGGGAATCGGACACCAGCGATCCTTCCGGTCTGCTGCGCTTCTTCGCGCATCCGCGACGCACGTTACCTATGTCGATAGGGAATGTCCATAGGTGTGCGGGAAAATCCGGCTCCGCGGGACACCGCACCCGGTGGGCGGGAGGCGCGGGCGCCGATCAGCCGGATCGGAGGTGCGCTTCCGTAGGCTCGTGTCCTGCGGATCCTCCGGTGCCCGACCGTGAGTGCGCTCGTCGCGTGATCCCCTCGTCTCCCCGGAGGACCCCCTCGTGCTTTCCCACCGTCTTCGCGTGCGCCCGGTCGCGGTCGCGGTCGTCGTCGCGCTCGCCGCGGCGCTGCTCGTGCTGGGCGTGTCGGGCGCGCACGCGCGCGGCGGCGAGAGCGGCGGAGCGGGCGCGACCTACTTCCTCAACAACGCGTGGACGGGCGTGGCGGATCGCGAGCTGACGTTCGGCGCCCGGGCGGATCGCGCGTACACGGGCGACTGGGACGGCGACGGCCGGGACTCGATCGCGGTGCGCCGCGGCACCCAGTACTACCTGACGGACGACGGCCGGACGGTCGGCACGCGCTTCGTGTACGGCCGCAGCGACGACGTGACGCTGGTGGGCGACTGGGACGGCGACGGCGTGGACACGCTCGCGGTGCGCCGTGGCAGCCGCTACTTCTTCACGAACCGGCTCGAGGGCGGTCCGGCCGAGCGCGAGCTCGCCTACGGCCGGCCGGCCGACCAGGTCCTGGTGGGCGACTGGGACGGCGACGGCGTCGACACGCTCGCCGTGCGGCGCGGCAGCCGGTTCTACTTCGCCGACCGCCTCACCGGCGGACGCGCGTCGCGCGAGGTGGCCTACGGCCGCGAGGCCGACCGCGTGTACGTGGGGGACTGGGACGGCGACCGCCGCGACACCCCCGCGGTGCGGCGCGGCGCCACGTACTTCGTGACCGACCGCTTCGCCCCGGGTCCCGCCGGTCGGGTGCTCGCCTATGGACGCCCGGCCGACAGCACGCTCGTGGGCGACTGGGACGGCGACCGCCGCGACACCCTCGGCGTGCGACGCGACGCACCCGTCGCGGAGCCGCCCGCGAAGCCCACGCGGGTGATCTACCTGCCCGATCACCCGCGCGTGCTGGTGTTCGGCGACTCGTGGACGTGGGGTCCCGCCGGGGCCAACGAGCGCGGCTACGCCTACCAGCTCGGGGATCTCCTCGGCGGACGCAGCACGGTCGACGGCGCCCCGGGATCCGGATATCAGATGCCCGGCGCGACCGATGCGACCTTCGTCGAGCGCATCGAGCGGATGAAGCCGACGTCGCGCTACGACCTGATCGTGGTGCAGGGCTCGCTCAACGACCGCGACCAGGTGGCCGACTTCTATCCCGGCGCGGTGAACGCCGCGTGGGACGCGCTGGCCGCGAAGCATCCCGGCACGCCGATCGTGATCCTCGGCCCCGCGCCGCGCATGCTGCCGGTCGAGCCGGGCATCGCCCGCGTGGACCGCGAGCTCGCCAGGCTCGCCGCGCAACGCGGCTGGTGGTACATCTCGCCCATCGCCGAGGACTGGATCACCGCGCGCGACTACCGCGCCTACATCAACCCGAAGGGCGCGGTGGACGAGCTGCACCCCACGATCGCGGGGCATCGGGCGCTCGCGAAGCTGCTGGCGGCCGATCTCGAGCGCATCGCACGCTTCCCCTGGCACGTCTGACGCGCGGGCCTCAGCGGTCGAGCACGTAGCGGTCGCGGCCGACGAGCAGCCCGAGCAGCGCCTGTGTGCACAGCAGGATCGCCGCGAACGCGAGCGACGCGATCCATCCGCCGACGGCCGTGTGGAGCAGGCCGAACACGATGGGCGGGAAGGCCGCGAACGCATAGCCGACCGACTGACCCATGCCCGACAGCGCCGAGGCGGTGTGGTGGTCTCGGGCGCGCGAGGCCATCAGCGTGAGCGACATGGCGAGCGACGCTCCGCTCGTGAGCCCCGCGAGCATGCCCCACCACAGGATGCCGCCGGGCGCGACGATCATGCCCAAGACCGCGACGAGGGCGAGCAGCGGCAGCAGCGCGGGCACCCACCGCTCCAGGCGGCCGCGCAGCACGAACGGCAGCCCGAGCGAGCTGATCACGCCCGTGAGCTGGAACATCATGGTGTCGACGCCCGACTGCGCCTCGCCGCGTCCGTACGAGATCGCCATGGGCGCGATCCACGTCAGCAGCACGTAGAACAGCGATGCCTGCACGCCGAAGTACGCGCCGACCTGCCACGCGACGGCGTCGCCCCAGACGCTCGGCCCGCGCCGCACGCCCGCTGCGCGCCGCGCGGCCCTGCCGTGGCCCGCGCGGCGGTGATGGATCATCCAGAGCGCTGCCGCGATCGGCAGCGTCGCGCACACCGCGACGAGCGCGATCCGCCAGCCCCACGGATCCTCGCCGGTCCGGACGTGCGAGATCGGCACGACGAGGCCCGAGGCGATCGCGCCGCAGCCGGCCAGCAACGCGGTGTAGACGGCCGTCACGAGCGGCACGCGCGTGCCGAACGACTGCTTCACGACCGCCGGCAGCAGCACGTTCGCGGCCGCGAGCGAGGCGCCGATCACGGCCGTGCCGAGCCACAGGGTCGCGATCGGCCAGCCGCCGACCGAGACGAACGGCAGCGACCGGATCACGGTGCCCGCCGTGAGCAGGATGAGCGATACGGTCAGCACGCGGTTCAATCCCCAGCGCTGCGCGGCGGTGTGCGCGAGCGGCGAGCACAGCGCCCACGCCACGAGCGGCACGGACGTCAGCGCGCTGAGTGCGGCGAGGGGCACGCCGGTGTCGGCCGTGAGCTGCTCGAGCAGCGGCCCGATGCCCGTGATGGTCGCGCGCATGTTGACGGCGATCAGGCACAGCGTGACGAGCAGGAACCCCAGGTGGACGCCTCGGCCGGCGACGCCGCCGGACGCGCGCTCGGCGGATCCGGTCGCCTGGGCCCGCGCGTCATCGCTCACAGGGCGTGACTCTATCCCCGCGATGCGATCGGGTCGGATTCGATGTGTCCCATCCAGTGAGAGCGGAGTGCAGCCCCCTGCGAGCACAGCGAGCGTGCCGCAGATGCGGCCCCGCGGCGCGAAGCGTCGCCCGAGCGCGTGCGAGACGTTCTCAGAGAGAACGCGCGCGGAGCCCGTCCAGCGCGAGCCCGGTGACGCGACGGCGCTGATCCTCGTCGGGGAACGCGACGCCCGCGACGCCCGACATGAGGCGCACGACGTCCTCGATCTCCACGTCCGTGCGCATGACGCCGGCGTCCTGCGCGCGGCTGACGAGCGGGGCGCCCGCGCCGTACATGGCGCCGCGACAGCTCACCAGCACGTCGGACTCGCGGTTCAGGCTCTCGATCAGCACGCGCTTGGTGCCGATGTAGCCGATGAAGCTCTGGATCCAGTGCTCGAGGGCCGGCCACGGCTCGAGGGCCATGGCCTCCTGCGCCGAGGTGACGAGCTTCTCGACCTCGGCCACGTAGACGGCCTCGATGAGCGCGTCGCGCGTGGGGAAGTTGCGATACAGCGTGCCGATGCCCACCCCGGCGCGGCGCGCGATGTCCTCGAGCGACGCCTCCGTGCCGTGCTCGGCGAACGCGTCGCGCGCGGCGGCCAGCAGCGCGTCGAAGTTGCGGCGCGCGTCGGCGCGCTGGGGGCGCTGGATGCCGGTCCAGGAGGGCAGGGGCGCCTCCGCGGTCTGGTTCGACATGGCCTCTCCTCTCCGGGGTCGACAGAACACGAATGCAGCGGCTTGCAAAACGGAGGCATCCTCCGGTAACGTAACCGGAGGGATCCTCCGAGTGGAGCCTTCCTCCCATTTTAGCCCCGATGCCGCGGCTCCTCCACCATCGCTCAGAAACGGACGGCACACCATGAGCACCTCCTCCTCCCGCACGGGATCCGCGCGCCGCAAGAGCGCGCCGTCCCCGTTGCGCGCGCCGCTCGCGATCCGTCGCATCGCGCGACGCCGCGCCGCCGCGCCCCGCACGACCTCCCCGCGCCAGGCCCTCACCGCTCTGGGCGTCTCGATCGGATCCTTCGCGAGCCTGCAGTCGCTGCTCGTGCCCGTGCTGCCCGTGATGCAGGGCGACCTCGGCACGGATGCGGTCGGCATCACCTGGGCGCTGACCATCTGGCTCATCGTCGCGGCGGTCGCGACGCCCCTTCTCGGCCGCGCCGGCGACCTGTACGGCAAGCGCCGGATCTTCCTGATCGCGCTGGCCGCGGTCGCGGCGGGCAGCATCGTGGCCGCGCTCGCGCCGAACCTCGGCGTCCTGCTCGGCGGTCGCGCGCTGCAGGGCATCGGCGGGGCGATGTTCCCGCTCGGCTTCGGCCTGGTGCGCGACGTGCTCCCGGCCCCGCGGGTCGCGGGCGGCATCGGCATCCTGTCCGCCCTGATGGCGGTCGGGTCCGGCATCGGCACGGTCTTCGCGGGACCCCTCGCCACCGCGATCGGCTGGCGCGGCCTGTTCATCCTGCCCCTGGCGGGCGTGACGATCGGCGCGATCCTCGTCCTGCGGGGCGTCCCCGCCGCGGATCGTGCGGTCGGCGGCCGGATCAACATCCCGTCCGCGCTGCTGCTGTCGGCGTGGCTCGTGGCCCTGCTGCTGCCGCTCAGCACCGGTTCGGCATGGGGCTGGGGCTCGCCGTTCGTGATCGGCCTGTTCGTCCTCGCCGCGGCGCTGCTGGCCGCGTGGATCGCGGTCGAGCTGCGCGCCCGCGAGCCGCTCGTCGACGTCCGCATGATGCGCCTGCCCGGCGTCTGGAACGCGAACGCCGCGGCCATGCTCGTCGGCGCCGCCATGTTCGGCGTGTGGGCGTTCTTCGCGCGCTTCATCCAGGAGCCGGTCTCGACCGGCTACGGCTTCGGCGGCACCGTCACGACCGCGGGCCTCGTGATGCTGCCCATGCTGGTGCTGATGGCGCTCGCGGGCTTCTTCACCGGCCCGCTCACGCGGATCCTGTCGCTGCGCGCGCAGCTGGTCGCGGGCACGGCGCTCATCGCGGTGCCGACCGCCGGCATCGCGCTGCTGCACGGTTCGCTCTGGATGCTCACGGCCGAGGCGGCCCTGCTCGGCCTCGGACTCGGAATCACGATGGCCGCGCTCACGAACCTCGTGATCGGCAGCGTCCCGGTGCACCAGACCGGCGTCGCCGCGGGCATGAACTCCAACCTGCGCACGATCGGATCGGCCGTGGGCACGGCCCTCGCGGCCGCGATCATCACGGGATCCGCGGCGGCCCCGGGCGGCGAGCCCACCGAGCAGGGCTACACGACGGGCTTCCTGGTGCTGGCGGCGCTCGCCGCGGGGGCCGCGGTCGTCGCGCTGCTGTCGCGCCCGGCGCGCGTCGAGGCGACCGAGGTGCTCGTCGAGACCCCGATCGGCGAGGGCGAGCTCCAGCCCGCCCGCTGATCCACCGCGCGCCCTCGACGCCCCTCCGCTGATCCAGCGGAGGGGCGTCGCTCGTCAGAAGACGATCGTGTGGTTGCCGCTGCGGAGCACGCGGTCCTCGGCGTGCCACAGCACGGCGCGCGAGAGGACGGCGCGCTCGACGTCGGCGCCGCGGCGGCGCAACTCGGGCGTGCTGTCGGCGTGCGTGACGCGCACGACGTCCTGCTCGATGATCGGACCCTCATCCAGATCCTCGGTCACGTAGTGCGCGGTCGCGCCGATCAGCTTCACGCCCCGGTCCTTCGCCTTCTGGTACGGGTTCGCCCCGATGAACGCCGGCAGGAAGGAGTGATGGATGTTGATCACCGGCACGCCGATCCGCTGCAGGAAGTCGCCCGACAGGATCTGCATGTAGCGCGCCAGGACGATGAAGTCGACGTCCGCCTCGGCCAGCAGGCGCAGGATCTCCGCTTCCGACGCGCTCTTGTCGGGGCCCTTCTGCGACGGGACGTGCACGAACGGCACGCCGAACGCGGCGACGTCGTCGGCCGTGCGCGTGTGGTTGGACACGACCAGCGCGATCTCGACCGGCAGCGAGCCGCGGCGGTGGCGCCAGAGCAGATCGAGCAGGCAGTGATCCTCGGTGGACGCCAGGATCGCCATCCGCTTCGGGATCGAGCTGTCGCGCAGCACCCAGGTCATGCCGAGCGGCGCGAGCGTCTCGGCGAGGTCGGCCTCGAAGTCGCCCAGCGCGCCCGCGAGTCCCTCGCGGTGGAACACGACCCGCTGGAAGAAGTCACCCCCGACGGGGTCGGTGGAGTGCTGATCCAGCGACACGATGTTGCCGCCGTGGCGCGCCAGCAGGGCCGTCACCGCCGCGACGATCCCCTCCCTATCCGGGCCCGAGACGATGAGGCAGGCGTGGTCGGTGAGGCCGTCGATCCGCATCCGTCGATCGTATCGGCGGCGCTCCGCGCTCCGGATCCGTGGCGGCCGGAGTCCCGCAGACCGAGATACCGGCTTGCGTTGCGTGGCCGATCCGTCAACCCCCTCCAGTGATGTCCTCCACGGTCGCTACGTTTGCTCCATGTCGACCGACACGATTACTGACTCCATTCAGGGGATCGCGGCGACGTCTGTCGATGCCGACGGGATGCTGGCGCGCACCATGCGGATCCTGGGCTGCTTCACGGCGGATGAGCCCGAGCTCTCCGCCTCGCGCCTCGGCGCCCTGACCGGGCTGTCGTCGTCCACCCTGCACCGGATCCTGGCGCAGATGCTCGAACTGGGCCTGCTGTCGCGCACGCCGGGGCGGCGCTACGCGGTGGGCGCGCGACTGTGGGAGCTCGGCGAGCTCTCGCCGCTGGCGCTGCGGTTGCGCGAGACCGCCCTGCCCTACATGTCGCGGCTGTACGAGGCGACGGGCGAGAACGTGCACCTCGCGGTGCTCGACGCCCCGGCGCCCGAGCGCGCGAGCGCACTGTTCGTCGGTCGCCTGACGGGGCGCGCGTCCATCCCGACGCTGAGCCGCATGGGCGGGCGCCAGCCGCTGCACACCACCGGCGTGGGCAAGGCGCTGCTGGCGACGCAGACGGGGGACTGGCTCGACCGCTTCCTGTCGCATCCGCTCGAGCGCGAGACGCTGCACTCGATCACGGAGCCCGAGGTCATGCGGGCCGAGATCGACCGGGCGCGCTCGCGCGGCTACGCGACCACCCGCGAGGAGATGACGCTGGGCAACATCTCGGTGGCCGCCCCGGTCGGCTCCGTCGCCGGTCTGCCGCCGACGGCGCTGGGCGTCGTGACGCGCATCGACGGCGCCGACACGCGCCGCCTCGGCGCGCTCGTGACGCAGACGGCGGCCGATCTGGGCCGCGCGCTGCGCGCGTTCTGAGACCCACTCCCCGATCCCATGGAGTGGGACATTCGACCCCGAATCTCCCATTGAATAGGAAAAACGAGGGGCTGGCGGCGTCGCCGGTGCGAGCCTGAGACGACCCGATCGTCGAAGGAGACGCCATGACTGACACCGCGCCCCAGGCGGCCGCGCCGGAGTCGCTCCTGCGGTCTGCGGACTTCCCGCCGCAATCCCAGATCACGCAGGAGATCCAGGATCTCCATGCCGCATACGAGCAGCGCGTCGCCGCCGGCGAGACCCTGCCGAAGACGATCCGGGACTTCGCGCCGTACCGCTCCAGCATCCTGCGCCACCCCACCAAGAATCCGCGCCTGGTCGACCCCGAGACCATCGAGCTCTGCTCTCCGGCCTTCGGCCAGCGCGACGTCGCCGCGATCGAGTCCGACCTGACGCTGCAGCACACGGGAGAGCCGCAGGGCGAGCGCATCACCGTGACCGGGCGCCTGCTCGACAGCTGGGGACGCCCGATCCGCAACCAGCTCATCGAGGTGTGGCAGGCCAACGCCGCGGGCCGCTACATCCACCAGCGCGACCAGCACCCCGCGCCGCTCGACCCGAACTTCACGGGCGCCGGCCGCACGGTCACGAACGACGCGGGCGAGTACTTCTTCACCACGATCAAGCCCGGCCCGTACCCGTGGAAGAACCACATCAACGCCTGGCGCCCCGCCCACATCCACTTCTCGGTGTTCGGCTCGGGCTTCACGCAGCGCATCATCACGCAGATGTACTTCCCGGGCGACCCGCTCTTCGCGCTCGACCCGATCTACAACTCGATCCGGGATGAGAAGGATCGCGATCGCCTGATCTCGACCTACGACCACGATCTGACCGTGCCGGAGTTCTCGATGGGCTACCGCTGGGACATCGTGGTCGACGGCCCGGATGCCACCTGGTTCGAGCCCGAAGAAGGGGAGCACTGACATGCCTCGCGGCGACAAGACGCTCGAGCCCACGGCCGGACAGACCATCGGGCCGTTCTTCAAGTTCGGCCTCGAGTACGACCGGATGAACGAGATCGCCTTCCCGCACAGCCCCGGCGCGATCATGCTCAAGGGCACGATCCACGACGGCGACGGCGCCCCGATCCCCGACGCCGTGATCGAGATCTTCGGCGCCGACACGGACGGCACGGTGCCCGATGCGCGCGGTTCGCTGCACCGCGACGGCCTCACGTTCACGGGATTCGGCCGCGCCATGACGAGCGACGACGGCGGCTTCCACTTCTGGACCCGGGAGCCGGGCCCCGTCGGAGGCAAGGCGCCGTTCTTCGCGGCCATCGTCTACGCCCGCGGCCTGCCCGACAAGCTGCACACGCGCATCTACCTGCCCGAGCACGACGAGCTGCGCGCGGCCGATCCCTTCCTCGCGAGCCTGGATGGGGCGGAGCGCGCGTCCGTCACCGCGACCCGCACCGGGGACGGGCACCTGCGGCACGACATCCACCTGCAGGGCGCGAAGGAGACCGCCTTTATTGTCTTTGGATGACCCCATTGACTTCTGACGCGTCCGGCGGCGGCGACCTGGATCTGGGACTCCTCTCGCCGGCGACCGCCGGACACGAAGGACCCGTCACGGATCGGGCGGTGCTCGCCGCGCTCGTGACCGCCGAGATCGCGCTCGTCGAGGCGTACGCCGCGGTCGGCGGCCTCGACCAGGCGCAGGATCGCGCCGCCGTGCTCGCGGAGGCGCGCGAGCTGCGCGCGGGGGACGCGCGGGAGATCGCGCTGGCGGGCGTCGCCGGCGGCAATCCCGTCATCCCGCTCGTGAAGGAGCTGCGTCGCACGGCCGGCATGCTCGTGAAGCCGTGGGTGCACCGCGGCGCGACGAGCCAGGACATCCTGGACACCGCGCTGATGATCGTCGCGAAGGATGCCGCGGGCCACGTGCTCGCGGGCCTCGACGCGACGGCGGACGCGCTCGACCGCTTCGCACGCGAGCACCGCGACCAGGTCGCCGCCGCGCGCACGCTCACGCAGCACGCTGTGCCCACCACGGTCGGCCTGCGCGCCGCGAACTGGCGCCGCGCGATCCTCCGCGCGCGCGGCCGGCTCGCGCACGCGCGCGACGCCCTGCCCGCCCAGCTCGGCGGTGCCGGCGGCACGCTCGCGTCGTTCGCGGAGATCCTGGGTCCGGATCGCGCGACGCAGCTGCCTGCCGCGTTCGCGGAGGCGACCGGGCTCGCCGCTCCCGACGCGCCGTGGCACACCGCCCGGTGGCCCGTCACCGAGCTCGGCGACGCGCTCGTGCAGGCCCTGGACGCGCTCGGCGTGCTCGCCGCCGACGTCGCGACGCTCTCGCGCACCGAGATCGGCGAACTGGCGGAGGGATCCGGCGGCGGCTCCTCCGCCATGCCCCAGAAGCAGAATCCCGCGCGCTCGGTGCTGATCCGCTCGGTCGCGATCCGCGCCCCGCACCTCGGCGCCGCGCTGCACACCGCCGCGGCGCTCGCGGTCGACGAGCGGCCCGACGGCGCGTGGCACGTCGAGTGGCCCACGCTGCGCGAGCTGCTGCGGCTCGCGCTCGGCGCCGCCGCGCACGCGGCGGACCTCGCCGAAGGGCTGCACGCCGACAGCGAGGCGGTCGCGCGCAACCTCGCCGCGACCCGCGGCCTGATCGTCTCCGAGCGCCTCTCGATCGTGCTCGGCCCCATCCTGGGCTCCGACAAGGTGTCGGACATCGTGCGCACCGCGGCCCTCGGCGGCGACCTCGGCCTGCTCGTGCACAACGCGCTCGCGGCGGCCAACACGGCGGTGCCCGCCGGGCTCGACGAGCTGCTCGACCCCGCCGCGTACACGGGCCTCGCGGCCCGGCTCGTCGACGGCGATCTCGGCGCCGCGCCGTACGTCGACGTCGTCGATCCCACGGCACCGCTGCCGCACGAGGAGCCCGGGCCGTACGATCCGTTCGACGACGGTTCGCGCCTGCCCCCGCCCCGGCCGCGCGGGTTCGATCCGTTCGCCGACCACTTCAGCCACGGAGAGGACGAGAAGTGACCCAGCCGACCCTCGCGTTCACCGCTCCCGCCGGACCCGACGGGGCGCCCCTGCTCATGCTCGGCCCGTCGCTCGGGACATCCACGATCCTGTGGGAGGACGTCGTCCCGCACCTGACCGAGCGCTACCGCGTCGTGCTGTGGGACCTCCCCGGTCACGGCGCGGCGCGGCCCGCGGGCCAGCCCTTCACGGTCGGCGAGCTCGCGGACGCCGTCGCCGACGGCATCCGCGAGCTCGGCGCGCCCGCGCTGTACGCGGGCGTCTCACTGGGGGGCGCGACGGGGCTCGAGCTGCTGCTGCGCCATCCCGACCTCGTGAGCGCGGCCGCGATCGTGTGCGCGTCGCCGCGGTTCGGCGATCCCGGGATGTGGCAGGATCGCGCGGCGCAGGTGCGGACGCAGGGGACCGGATCGCTCATCGTCGGATCCGCGCAGCGCTGGTTCGCGCCGGGGTCGATCGAGCGCCGGCCGGTGCTGACCGGTCGCCTGCTGCACAGCCTCCGCGACGCCGACGACACCAGCTACGCGCTGTGCTGCGATGCGCTGTCGCAGTACGACGTGACCGGACGGCTCGGCGAGATCGCGACGCCGCTGCTCGCGGTGTACGGCGAGCACGACGGCGTCTCGCCCGAGGAGCACGCCCGCACGATCGCCGACGGCGTGCGCGACGGCCGGATGATCCGGATCGACGACGCCTCTCACCTGGCCCCGGCCGAGCGCCCGGACGAGGTCGCGGCGGTCCTGAACGACTTCTTCGGGGGTGCGCGATGACGCGGCCGATGGGCGAGGGCCTCAGCGACGAGGAGCGCTACGACCAGGGCATGGTCGTGCGCCGCGAGGTGCTCTCGCCCGAGCACGTCGACCGCGCCACCGCCAACCAGACCGCGCTGAGCGCGGACTTCCAGGACTTCATCACGCGCGTCGCGTGGGGCGACGTGTGGTCGCGCCCCGGCCTCGACCGCCGCTCGCGCTCGGTCGCCGTGCTGACCTCCCTCATCGCGCACGGCCACCACGAGGAGCTCGCGATGCACCTGCGCGCCGCGATCCGCAACGGCCTCACGATCGACGAGATCCGCGAGGTCATCCTGCAGTCCGCGATCTACTCGGGCGTCCCCGCCGCCAACACGGCCTTCCGCATCGCGAACGAGGTCTTCGGCGCCGAGTGAGGTCCGCCCCCACCTCATCGAGAACACGTCCTGTCAGCGACGACACGCGAGATCTGAGCGGAAACCGCGTGTCCTCGCCGAGAGGACGTGCTCTCAGCGGGGGAGGGAGATCACGCGGTCGCCGGGGCGGTGGTCGTCGGCGCGGTGGGAGACCAGCAGCACGATGCGATCGGCCGTGGCGCGGCGGACGTCGGACATCATGGCCGCGGCCGTCGGGGCGTCGAGGTGGGCCGTGGGCTCGTCGAGCAGGATGACGTCGGCGCGCGTCAGCAGGGCGCGCGCGACCGCGAGGCGCTGGCGCTCCCCGCCGGACAGGGCGGATCCGCCGGCGCCGACGCGGGTGTCGAGCCCGCGCGGCAGCGTGCCGAGCAGCGGCCCAAGGCCCACGCGATCCAGGACTGTCGTCATCTCGGTCTCCGTCGGGGCATCCGCGCGCGGCCGGGACAGCAGCAGGTTGCCGCGCAGGGTCGAGTCGAACACGTAGGCGTCCTGCGGGCACCACGCGACGCGGGAGCGCCACGCGTCGGGATCGAGCTCCGCGAGGGGGACGCCGTCGACGCGGACGGATCCGCCGGCCGCGGGCAGGGCGCCCATCACGATCGACAGCAGCGTGGACTTCCCGGATCCGCTCGGCCCCTCGACCACCAGCCACTCGCCGGCCCGCGCGACGCCGTCGATCCCCGCGAACACCTCGACCTCTCCGTACCGCGCGGCGAGTCCGTCCAGCGCGAGCTCCCCGACCCGCTGTCGACCCGAACTGCCCCTGTTCGGCCCCGGATTCGGGCCGATTGGGTCAACGGGGGCGTGGAGCAGGGGGGCGAGGCGGGCGCGCACCTCGCCGAGCGCGGGCAGGCGGTGCCCGGCCGCGACGAGATCGGCGAGCGGCTCGAGCGCCGTGAGGGACAGCAGCGAGATCACGCAGACCAGCTCGGCGGGCGCTCCGGCCGACAGCACGGGCACGCTCACGGCGAGGAGCGTCGTGGCGAGCACCACGACGGCGGTGCCGAGCCCGACGCCCCACGCGACGCGGCGCTCGGCGCGCACGAGACGCGCGTCGGCGTCGTCGAGCGTCGCGAGCGCGCGTCCGGCGACCCCGTTCGCGCGCAGGTCGTCGGCCGCCGCCACGAGGGCGGCAGTGCCGCGCGCGAGCGCCGAGCGCTCCCGGATCCGCGTCCGCTGCGCGCCGCGGGCGGCGACGACCGCGAGCGCCGCAGCCACCAGCGCGGATCCGCCCAGCGCGGCGAGCACGGCGACCGCGAGGCGCGGCAGCACGAGCGCCGTCGTGACGGCGATGCCCGCGACCGAGAGCACGCCGACCACGAGGGGCGGGATGACCCGGGGGAGCAGGTCGCGCAGCTCGTCGGCGAGCACCACCAGGTAGTCGACGGGCGATCCGCCCTCGAGCAGGCGCCGCGACCCCGCGCCGCGCGCCGCGATCCCGCGCCACAGCCGCAGGCGCAGCGCGTCGACCACGCGGAACGCGGCCTCGTGCGTGAACAGCCGCTCCGCGTACCGCGCGATCGAGCGCCCGATGCCGAAGAACCGGACGCCGACGATCGCGACGAGCAGGTACAGGATGTACTCCTCGACGCTCGCGCGCACGATCAGCCACCCCGACACGGCGCTCAGCGCGAGCCCCAGCCCGACCGCCAGGAACGCCAGCAGGATCCCGACGAGCCAGGGGAGCAGGGGATTCGGCTTCGCTTCGCGTCGCTCGCTCAGCACGTCTCGACTCGGCTCCGCCTCGCTCGACGCCCGAGGGTTCGGCGCGCCGGTCGTCGAGCGGAGGCGCAAAGCGCCGGTGCTGAAGCCGTCCGAACCGTCCGGACGACCCGCCGCGCCGACCGCCACGGTCGCCGACGCGAGCGCGAGCGTCTCGGGCTCGTGGGTCGCGAGCACGACCGTGGCGCGCGCGGCCCTGGCGCGGATCGCCGCTCGCACGCGGTCCGCGGACGCCGGGTCCAGGTGCGCCGTGGGCTCGTCGAGGACCAGCAGCGTCGCGCCCAGGTCCACGCGGGCGAGCGCCCGGGCGACCGCGAGGCGACGCAGCTCGCCGGGGCTGAGCTCGGCGATCCGCGCGTCGGCGACGTGCCCCAGGCCGAGCTCTCTGAGCGCCGCCGCCGGGTCCGGCGCGCCGAACAGCGCCAGCTCCTCCCCGGGCGTCGCCGCGAACCCGTGCGGCGCCTGCGGCGCGTAGGCCACGACATCCGCGCCGTCGACCGATCCGGACGTCTCCGCGTCCGCGGGCAGGGTTCCCGCCAGCGCGGCCAGCAGGGTCGACTTGCCGGATCCGCTCGGTCCCGTGATCGCGGTGATCCCCTCCAGGCGCACATCGAGACCGGTGAGGGTCGGGGCCTCGCGGCCCGCGTAGCGGACGGTGAGCGCGCGGACGGCGACGCGCGTTCGGGCGCCCGCTTCGCGCGCACGCCGGCCGGGCAGGGGGGTTCCCCGCAGGATCTCCCGCACGCGCTGCAGGGCCGACAGGCCGTCCTGCGACGCGTGGAACGCGGTGCCGACGTCGCGCAGCACCGCGAAGCACTCCGGCGCGAGGATCAGAACGAGCAGCGCCGGTTCGAGCGCGATCGTGCGGTCCATGAGCCGCACGCCGAGGAGCACCGCGACGATCGCGACCGAGATCGTCGCGATCAGCTCCAGCGCGAGCGCGGACAGGAACGCCGTGCGCAGCGTCTCCTGCGTGCGGCCGCGGTAGGCGCGCTGGATGCCGTCGAGCGCGCGTGTCTGCTCGGCCACGCGACCCAGGCCCACGAGCACCGGCAGTCCGCGCGCGAGCTCCGTGAGGTGGTCGGCCAGCCGCGTCAGCGCCGCGAGCGCGTCGTCCGTGCGGGCCTGCGTGTGCCGGCCGATGAGGATCATGAAGAACGGGATGAGCGGCACGGTGAGCACCACGACCAGCGCGCTGACCCAGTCGGCGCCGAGGATCCGCAGGCCGAGGATCGCCGGCACGGCAACCGCCGCGATCATCGCCGGCAGGCTCCGCGCGTAGTACTCGTCGAGGTCGTCCAGGCCGTCGGTGGCGAGCACTGCGATCCCGCCCTCACCCGCCCCGGGGCCGCCGTCCGCGATCCGGCGCCAGAGGTCGCGACGCAGGGCGCGCTTCGCCGCGATCGCGATCCGCCGCGCGACGACGTCCGTCGCCCATCCGGATCCGGAGCGCAGGATCGCGCCGATGCCGCCGAGCAGCAGGATGCTCGTCGCGTCGAGCTCGCCGCGCTGCAGGCCGGCGACGCCCGCGGCGATCGCGCCCGCGACGAGCACGAGGCCCAGGGCGCGCAGCGCCGCGAGCACGCCGAGGCCGAGCACCGCCGGCGGCCGCACGGGCCCGAGGTCGGGCCGCGTCGCGGGGCGCTTCGGGCGCGCGGCCTCGACGGCCCACGGGTCGTAGGCCTGGTCGGTGCGGCTCACTTCGCCCGCAGCACGGCGGGCAGGAACCCGTGCGCGGTGGGGATCGCGCCGGGCGTGACGCGCTTGCGGAAGATCCAGTACGACCACGCCTGGTAGGCGAGCACGATCGGCAGGCCGATGCACGCGACGATCGTCATGACGAGCAGCGTGTACGGGCTGTTCGCGGCGTTCTCCACGGTCAGGCCATCGGCCGGATCCAGCGTCGACGGCAGCACGTACGGGAACATGCCCGCGAAGATCGACCCCGCGCCGAACAGCATGAAGCCGGCGTAGCCGGCGAACGCGAGGCCCTCGCGGCGGGCGCGCGCGTTCCACCACCCGAACGCCGCGGCCAGGACCGCGAGCACGACGAGCGCCCACGACAGGATGCTCCCGCCGTGCTGGAACTGCACCCACAGCGCCCACACGGCCGCGGGCGCCAGGCAGACCGGCCCCCACGTCGCGGCGAACGATCCGGCGCGCTCGCGCACGGGGCCGTCGCTCTTGAGTGCGAGGAACGTCGCGCCGTGTGTGAGCGAGAAGCCCACCACCGCGAGCCCGCCGATCACGGCCGGCGGCGTGAGCCACACGAACGGATGCCCGACGCGGTCGCCGAACTCGTCCAGCGGCAGGCCGGTCGAGGTGATGGCGAGGGCCGCGCCGACGCAGAACGCGCTGATCGCCGAGCCGAGGCCCAGCGTCCAGGTCCAGAACGTCGCCCAGCGCGGATCCGTCATCTTGCCGCGGTACTCGATGCTCACGGCGCGCAGGATGAGGCCGAGCAGCGCGACCGTGAGCGGCACGTACAGCGCGGAGAACAGTGAGGCGTACCAGGCCGGGAAGGCCGCGAACAGCGCGGCCCCGGCCGTGATCAGCCACACCTCGTTGCCGTCCCACACGGGCCCGATCGTGTTGAGCATGACGCGTCGGTCGCGATCGTCCCGGGCGCGGAGGATCATGTGCATGCCCACGCCGAGGTCGAAGCCCTCGAGCAGCAGGAAGCCGATCCAGAGCACGCCGATCGCGACGAACCAGACGATGGCCAGAGGTTCCATTTCGGTTTCTCCCTCGCGATCAGTACGCGAACGACAGGACGTCGTCCCTCTTGTCGGGATCGTCGCCCGGACTCTGGTCGTCCGGATGGTCGTCGGGCCCCATGTCGGTGCGCTCGATCCCGTGCTCCATGTCCGGCATCGCGCCGGCGACGCCGCCGCGCGCGTACTTCACCATCAGGACGAGCAGCACGATCAGCAGCGCGCCGTACACCGCGCTGAGCGCGATGACGGAGAACAGCAGCTCGCCGACCGTCGTGCCCGGAGAGACCGCGGCCGCGGTGAACATGAACACCGGATCGCTGCCCCAGAACGTCGGGTTCGGTGCGACCACGAACGGCTGCCGGCCGAGCTCCGTGAAGATCCAGCCCGCGATGTTCGCGAGGAACGGGGTCGAGATGCCGAGGATCGCGAGGCGCATGATCCACGGCGAGGCCGGCACGACGCCCTTGCGCGTGAGCCACAGCGCGATGACCGCCGCGCCGGCGGGGAGCGCTCCGAGACCGATCATCAGCCGGAAGCCCCAGTAGGTCACCCACATCAGCGGCACGTAGTCGATCTCGCGGTCTGCGTGAGCCCCCAGGCGGGGATCGTCCGGAAGGTGCGAGCCGAACAGCTCCACGTACTGCGGCTCGAGGTCGCGGATGCCCGGCATGTCCGCGCCGAACTCGCCCTTTCCGAGCCAGCCGAGCACGCCTGGCACCTCGATGAGCGTCTGCACCGAGTCGCAGTCGGAGGATCCGGGATCGCCGATCGCCAGGACGGAGAAGTCGGAGCCGGTGACGCACGCCGCCTCGGCCGAGGCCATCTTCATCGGCTGCTGCTCGTACATGAGCTTGGCCTGGTAGTCGCCCGTGATGACGACCGCGGCGAACCCGACGATCGTGACGACCGCGCCGATCCGGAGCGACCGGATCCACACGCCGTGGTCCTTCTCGTCCCGTCCCGCGATCTCCGGGTGCGATCCGATGACGACCCGGCCATCCGATCCGACGCTGTCGATGCCGTCGTGGCGACGCCGCCACAGGTGGTACCAGGCGATGCCGAGCAGGAACATGCCGCCGACCATCAGCGCGCCCGCGATCACGTGCGCGAACGCGGCGATCGCGGTGTTGTTGCCCAGCACGGCCCAGATGTCGGTCATGACCGGGCGGCCGTCGGCGTCGAGCTCGACGCCGACCGGGTGCTGCATCCAGGAGTTCGCGACGATGATGAAGTACGCCGAGAGCCAGGATCCGCCGACGGCGAGCCAGAGCGCCGCGAGATGGAGGCCCTTGCGCAGCCGGCCCCAGCCGAAGATCCAGACGCCGAGGAAGGTCGACTCGGCGAAGAAGGCGAACAGGCCCTCCATCGCGAGCGGGGCGCCGAACACGTCGCCCACGAAGCGCGAGTACTCGCTCCAGGCCATGCCGAACTGGAACTCCTGCACGAGGCCCGTGGCCACGCCCAGGATGAAGTTGATCAGGAAGAGCTTCCCCCAGAACTTCGTCATGCGCAGCCAGCGCTCGTCGCCCGTGCGCACCCATGCCGTCTGCATGATCGCGACGCCGGCACCGAGGCCGAGCGTCAGCGGGACCAGGAGGAAGTGGTAGACGGTGGTGATGCCGAACTGCCAGCGAGCGATGTCGAGCGGATCCATGGGAGCCTCCCTGCAGCGAGGCCGATGGGGGAAAGGCCTCGGTTGATGCCGAAGGTACTCCGGCGGGGCGATTCTACGCAGTGTAGAAGTATTTCTACAAGCGATCGAAGATGTTCTACGAGGGAGCGAAGTCGGGTACGATGAACCATCGGTGGAGGAGGGGCGAGATGAGCAGCCTGGGTGAACTCGAACGCTCCGTGATGGACGTGCTGTGGGACAGCGACCGTCTCGCGCTCACCGCCTACGACGTGCAGGAGCACCTCGAGCGCGAGCAGGGGCGCCAGCTCGCGGCGACCACGCTGCTGACCGTGCTGTCGCGCCTCGAGAAGAAGGGCTTCGTGGCGTCCGACCGCTCGGCCCGACCGCATCGCTATCGCGCCACCGCGAGTCGCGTCGACCACGTCGCCGAGCTGATGCACGAGGCGCTGGGCGACGCGGGTGACCGCAGCGCGGTGCTCGCCCGCTTCGTCGGCGGCTTCACGCCGGAGGACGCCGAGGTGCTGCGCCGGCTGCTCGCGGGCGCCGCCTGAGCTCCATGACCCTGCAGGAGCTGGCCGCCGCGGCCGCCCTGATCCTGATCGCGGTGCTGCTCGCGTGGCCCGTGCCGATCCTGCTGTCGCGCGCCGCGTGGCCCGCGTCGGCGCCCGGCCGCGCGCTGCTGCTGTGGCAGCTGATCGCGGTGGCCGGCGGCCTGTCCATGATCGGCGCACTGTGGCTCGTGTGCCTGGCGCTGCTGCCGGGCGCCCCTCTGCTGGCGCCGATCCCGCCCGCCGCCCTGGCCGCGTACCTGCTCGTGCACCTCGGCATCACGGTCGTGCAGTTCGAGCGCCAGCGCCGCCGGCACCTGGAGCTGCTGCTGCTGCTCTCGGCGCCGCACCCGACGCAGGCGCGCACGCGCGTGCTCGACGACGCCGCGCCCGTGGCGTACTGCCTGCCGCGGGGCATCGGATCCGTCACGGTGCTGTCGCAGGGGCTGCTGGACGAGCTGGATCCGGATGAGCTCGCCGCCGTGATCGCGCACGAGCGCGCGCACGTCGAGCAGCGACACGAGGTGCTGCTGGTCGCGTTCAAGGCGTGGCGCGAGGCGCTGCCGTGGTTCCCGATCGCGGCGCGGGCCGAGAGCGAGGTCGCGGCCCTGGTCGAGATGCGCGCGGACGACAGCGCCCGCCGTTCCCTGCGCATGACCGGGGTGGATCCGGACGCCGTGCTCGCGCGGGCGATCCTGCGCGTCGCCGGTCCCGCGGGCCCGCCCGAGCACGCCTCTTCGCGAAGGGACCGCCACAGGGACCGCTTCCTGCGGCTGTCTCTCTAACCCCTGTCCTGCGCCTCGAGCACGCGCAGGGCGAGGTGGGTCTCGAGGCGGCGGGGCGACACGTCCCAGCCCGGTCCGAGCAGCGCGCCGATGCGCTCGAGCCGTTGGCGCACGGTGTTGCGGTGCAGGTGCAGCAGCTCGGCGACGCGGGCGACGTTGCCGTCCGACTCGAGGTAGACGTAGGCCGTGCGGGTGAGGTCGGCGTCGCGCGTGCGGTCGTAGTCGCGCAGCGGGTCGATCGCCGCGGTGAGGCTCTGCGGCAGGTCGCCGCGGCGGGCGAGATCGAGCAGCGCGCCCAGCAGCCCGAGCTCGGCGCCGTCGAGCACGCCGTCGCGGCCCAGTGTCGTGAGCGACCCCAGCGCGAGCTCGGCGCGGCGGTGCGCGTCGCCGAGCCGGCGCACGTCCTCGACCGGACCGCCGAGGCCCGCCCGCAGCGGCCAGCCGCGGGCGGCGAACAGGGGTCGCAGCTGTCGCTCCCAGTCGGGGTCGGCGGTCACGAGGCACAGGTGGTCGTGGTGCGCGGCCATCATGACCGAGCGCGTGCCGAGGCCCCGCACCGCCTGCAGGCGCCGGCGCCGATCGGCCTCGGGCGCCTCGATCACGACCGACCAGAGCGGTTCCCCGGGTTGCAGCCCCCAGCGCTGCAGCCGTCGTTCGAGTCGTTCACGGGGCACGTCGGCGCGCTCGAGCAGGTCGTCGAGCACCTCCGACTGCCGGCGCAGATCCGCGTCCTCCTCCGCCCGTGCGAACAGCAGCGCGAGCGCGATATGCACGGCCACGCGCTCGAGCAGAGCCTGTGCGGGCGCGTCGAGCGCACGTTCCGCGACCAGCACGCCGAGCCGCTCGCCCGCCGCGGTGACGGCGACGGACCCGGGCGCCTCAGGGGGCGCCGGATCCGTCGTGGTCGCGACGAGGACGGCGCCATCCGGATCCCGCAGCCACAGCTCGCACGCGAGCACGCCCTGGCCGATGGCGAGGATCCGGCCGACGTCGGGCGTGACCATGACGGCGTCCATCAGGCGGTCGTCGAGCTCGAGCACCTGTGTGATCAGTGCCAGCTCGGACGCGCTGCGCTGCTGCTGCCGGACGAGGTCCTCGGCCAGGCGGTTCGCGGCCTCGAAGCGCATCGAGTTGTCCAGCGCGACGGCGGCGATCGTGCCGAGCGAGTCGACGAGCGCCACCTCCTGCGGCGCGAACACGCGCGGGTGGCGCTCGGCGACGACCAGGGCGCCCATCACCCGCCCGGCGACCGTGAGCGGCACGCCCATGATCGCGTGCACGCCCTCGCCGCGGACCACCTCGTCGATCTCGGGCACGTGCACCAGCGCGGTGTCGGCGAGGTAGTCGGCCGATTGGAACGGCGCGAGCCCGCGCGCCACCTCGCCCAGCACCCCGGTGCCGAGCGGCTGGCGCAGCGTGCGGTACGCATGCGTCGCGACGCCGTCCGTCTGCCGGATGGCCGTGACGCCGCCCTCGACGTCCGTGAGCGCAAAGTACGCCATGTCGGTGCCCACGATGGCGCGCGTGCGCCGCACGATCGTCTGCAGCACGGCGTCGACGTCGCGCAGCGCGGTGATGTCGGTCGCGGTGTCGAGCAGCACCCGCAGCAGCTCCTCGCGGGACCGCGCCGGCGCGGCGTCCTCGGTGTGCACCATGCCCATAAGCATGCCGCAGCCGCGTCCCGACGATGTGCCGGTGTCTGCCGTCGTCAGGGCTGGTCGACGAAGTCGTACTCCTGGAACTTCGCGACCTCGGTGGCCCATCGACTCGCGACGAAGTCGACGTGATCCGGATGCGCCGTGTACGCCTCGTGCGCGGCGAGATCCTCGAACCACATCGAGAACTGCCAGCGCAGGTCGCTCTTCGGGCTGACCTGCTCGCGGATCGTGAAGTCCGTGACCCCCGGGATCGCGGACAGGATGCGTCGCCCGTCATCGAGGAAGGCGGCCTCCTCGGGGGAGCCGGCCGCGTGGGCAAGAGTGAACACGACGGTGTGCTGAAGCGCCATGCCGCCCCGCGTAGGCGTCCCCGGTCCCGTCCGGCAGGGTCAGATCCGGCGCCAGTCGTCGCTCTCCAGCGCCGCGCCCGCCATCGGGCCCATCTGCAGCATGCCGCCGTCCACCGGCCAGGACGCGCCGGTGACATAGGAGGAGGCGGGCGAGGCGAGGAACGCGATCACGGCCGCGATCTCCTCGGGCACCCCGGGCCGACCGAGCGGGATACCGGGGCGGTGGGTCTGCTCGGCCTCGGCCGGGTCGATGTCCGTCATGGGCGTCGCGACGAGCCCGGGGGCGACCGCGTTGACCGTGATGCCGTGCTCGGCCAGCTCGATCGCCATGGTCTTCAGCAGTCCGCCCAGGCCGTGCTTGGCGGCGTCGTACGCCGAGGAGCCCATGAGCGGCTGGTGCTCGTGCACGCTCGTCACGCCGATGATCCGGCCGCCGCGCCCGCGCGAGACCATCAGCCGCGCGGCGCGCTGCATCACGACGAACGCGCCCTCGAGATCCGTGCTGACGACGCGGCGCCACCCCTCCAGGTCGACGTCGAGGAACGGCACGCTCTCGCCCGTGCCGGCGTTGTTCACGAACACGTCGATGCCGCCGAGCTCCTCGGCCATCCGGTCGATGACGTCGCCGCAGCCGGGGATGTCGGTCACGTCCAGCTGCGCCACCACGGCCCGCCGGCCCTCGGCCTCGACGCGCCGCGCGGTCTCGCGCGCCCCGTCCTCGTCGGAGTGCCAGGTCACGCCGATGTCCAGCCCGGCGCGGGCGAGCGCGATGGCGGTCGCGCGCCCCATCCCCGAGTCGGAGGCGGTCACGACGGCGGTGGTCGGCTGGAAGGTCAGGGCCTCGGTGGTCGGTGCGCTCATGCCCGCATTCCACTCGCCTTCCCGCCGATCCGGAACGCTCTTGACATCCTGTCCGAGCCCACCCCGCACGTTTCGACCCGGGTCAGCGTCGAACCCGCGGGCTCGGCGCGCGACGGCGAGGGCTGGCGCGATCCGGATCGCTGCGATTAGGATGTGTGCGAGATACGCACACACGTTCGCACAGCGAACGAGCAGCCAGCAAGGAGGCCGGATGATCGACAAGACCGTGGCGAGCGTCGAGGACGCCGTCGCCGGGATCGAGGACGGCTCGACGATCATGATCGGCGGCTTCGGGCGCGCGGGTCAGCCCGTCGAGCTGATCGACGCGCTCATCGCCCACGGCGCCGGCGACCTGACCATCGTGAACAACAACGCCGGCAACGGCGACACGGGCCTGGCGGCGCTGCTCGCGGCGAAGCGGGTGCGCAAGATCATCTGCTCCTTCCCGCGACAGAGCGACTCGTGGGTGTTCGACGGCCTGTATCGCGCGGGCGAGATCGAGCTCGAGCTCGTGCCGCAGGGCAACCTCGCCGAGCGGATCCGCGCCGCGGGCGCCGGCATCGGTGCGTTCTTCTCGCCCACGGGCGTCGGCACGCAGCTCGCCGAGGGCAAGGAGGAGCGCGAGATCGACGGCCGCCGCTACGTGCTCGAGTACCCGATCAGGGCCGACTACGCCCTGATCAGCGCGCTGAAGGGCGATCGCTGGGGCAACCTCGTGTTCCGCGAGACCGCCCGCAACTTCGGCCCGATCATGGCCACGGCGGCGGCGACCACGATCGTTCAGGTCGACGAGACCGTCGAGCTCGGCGGCCTCGACCCCGAGAACGTCGTCACCCCCGGCATCTTCGTCGACCGCGTCGTCGCGGTCGGCCCCCGCCGCTGGCTGCGCGACGGCGCCTTCGTGGGCGGCGTCGACATCGAGGGACGCCCGCTGGAAGGAGCGAATCAGTGACCACCATCAGCCGCGACGACCTCGCGAAGCGCATCGCCGCCGACATCCCCGAGGGCGCCTACGTGAACCTCGGCATCGGCGCCCCGACGCTCGTGGCGAACTTCCTGCCGGCCGACCAGGAGATCATCCTGCACACCGAGAACGGCCTGCTCGGCATGGGCGAGGCGCCCGCGGCCGACCGGATCGATCCGGATCTGATCAACGCCGGCAAGCAGCCCGTCACCGCCCAGCCGGGCGCGGCGTACTTCCACCACGCCGACTCGTTCGGGATGATGCGCGGCGGCCACCTCGACGTGTGCGTGCTGGGTGCGTTCCAGGTGTCGCAGACGGGCGACCTCGCGAACTGGTCCACGGGCGCGCCGGGCGCGATCCCGGCCGTGGGCGGCGCCATGGACCTCGCGATCGGCGCGAAGTCCGTCTACGTCATGACCGACCTGCTCACCAAGCAGGGCGAGTCGAAGCTGGTCGCGGACTGCACGTACCCGCTCACGGGCGTCGGATGCGTGACGCGCGTGTACACGGATCACGCGGTCTTCGACGTGGCCGACGGCGGCTTCCGCGTGCGGGAGCTGTTCGGCGACAACACCATCGAAGGGCTCGAGGAGCTCACCGGACTGACCCTGGAGGACCGATCATGACATCCACCTTCGTGTACGACGCCGTCCGCACGCCGTTCGGCAAGGCCGCCGGCGCCCTGTCCGGGGTGCGCCCCGACGACCTCGCCGCCGTGGTGATGAGGGCCGCCGTGGAGCGCACGGGCCTCGATCCCGCGCTCATCGAGGACGTGATCTTCGGCGACGCCAACCAGGCCGGCGAGGACAACCGCAACGTCGCCCGCATGGGGGCGCTGCTCGCGGGCTTCCCGGTGACGGTGCCGGGCACGACCGTGAACCGTCTGTGCGGCTCCTCCGTCGAGGCGGTGATCCAGGGATCCCGCGCGATCGAGTCCGGCGACAACCGGATCGTCCTGGCGGGCGGCGTGGAGTCGATGAGCCGCGCGCCGTACATCGTCGAGAAGTCGGCCAAGCCGTTCCCGGCCGTGGGCAACCAGACCATGTGGAACACGTCGATCGGCTGGCGGATGACGAACCGCGCGCTGCCGAAGGAGTGGACGATCTCGAACGGCGAGAGCGCCGAGAAGCTCGCGGCGATCTACGACATCTCCCGGTACGACCAGGACGCGTTCTCGGTCCGCAGCCACGACCTCGCCGCCAAGGCGTGGGCCGAGGGCGCGTACGACGCCGAGATCGTGCAGGTCGCCGGTGCCGAGCTCGCGCGCGACGAGGGCATCCGCGACGGGTCGACCGTGGAGAAGCTCGCGGGCCTGAAGGCGCTGTTCGCCGTCGACGGCACCGTCACGGCCGCCAACTCGTCGTCGATCAACGACGGCGCGTCGGCCGTGCTGCTCGGCGCCGAGGGCGCGATCGACGTCGAGCCGCTCGCCCGCATCGCCGGCCGCGGCGTGCACGGCAACGAGCCCGACGTGTTCGGCGTGGCGCCCGTCGAGGCCGCGAACAAGGCGCTCGCCCGGGCGGGGAAGACGTGGGCCGACGTCGACTTCGTCGAGCTCAACGAGGCGTTCGCGTCGCAGAGCCTCGCGTGCATCCGGCAGTGGGACATCGACCCCGAGAAGGTCAACATCCACGGCGGCGCGATCGCGATCGGCCACCCGCTGGGCGCGTCCGGCGGCCGCATCATCGGCCACGCCGCGCACGAGCTCAAGCGCCGCGGCGGCGGTGTCGCGGTCGCGGCGCTGTGCATCGGCGTCGGCCAGGGCCTCGCGGTCGTCCTCGAGCGCTGAGCCCGGCCTCGCTCATGTCCCGCTTCGCGCCCGTATGAACCGGCAATCGGGCGCGAAGTGGGACACGAGCCGGGCGGAAGCGGCGAGAGGTGGGACATGCCACGTGAGAGGCTGACCGGATGACCGAGCTGGACCCGCGCGAGTACGTGCAGTCGTTCGCGCGCGGGCTGGCGGTCATCCGGGCGTTCGACGCGGATCATCCGCGCCTCACGCTGAGCGAGGTCGCCGCGCGCGCCGCCGTCACGCGCGCCGCCGCGCGGCGGTTCCTGCTCACGCTCGAGCACCTCGGCTACGTGCGCAGCCGCGGGCGGGACTTCGAGCTGACGCCGCGCGTGCTCGAGCTCGGCTTCAGCTACCTCTCCTCGCTGTCCCTGCCCGAGGTCGTGCAGCCGCACCTCGAGCGCCTGTCGCACGAGATCGACGAGAGCGTGTCGGCCGCGGTGCTGGACGGCGACGAGATCGTCTACGTCGCGCGCGTGCCCGTCCGCCGCATCCTGAGCGTCGGCATCCTGATCGGCAGCCGCTTCCCCGCGCGCGACACGAGCATGGGGCGCGTGCTGCTCGCGGGCCGGCCCGAGCGGCCCGCGGACCCGGCGTTCGCGGCGGAGCTCGACCGGATCGCCGCGCAGGGCTGGGCGATCGTGGAGGCGGGGCTCGAGCCGGGGCTGCGCTCCGTGGCCGCGCCCGTGCACGGCCGCGACGGCCGCGTCGTGGCGGCCGTCAACATCCCGACGTCCTCCAACCTCGTCCCGCTCGAGCGCCTGCGGGGCGACTACCTGCCCGCGCTCCTGCGCACCACGGCGGCGATCGACGCCGAGCTCCGCCACCTCTGACGGGCGTCCGCCAGACTGGCGTCATGGACGGCGACGCGGTGCGGGTGACCTGGCGCCGCGTGATCGCGTTCGCGGCCGTGGTCTACGCGGGGCCGCTCGCCGTCGGCTGGGTGCTCGCCGCGCTGCTCGAGCGCGATGCCGTCGTGAGCCTGACACTCGGCCCGCTCGCCGCCGTCGTCTCGGTGGTCGGCGCGGTGGGCCTCGCGCTCGTGGTCCGCCGTCGTCGCGTGCTCGACGTACCCGCCCTCGCGCTCGCGGCCGCCGCCACCGGGTTCGGGGCGGCGGCGCTGGTCGGTCTCCTCCTGCCGGTCGTCGTCATCGCCGCTTCCGGCGAAGTCGCCGCGACGGCGTACGGACTGTTCGGCCTCGTCGGCGGTCCGCTCGTGTTCCTCGTCGTCGCCGGGCCCGTCTGGCTCGCGGCGTCGGCGCTGTGCGCCGCGCGCCTGATCCTGCCCGCCCGCGTCGCCCGCTCGCCGGGCCGCCACGGGGGCATCGTCTGCCTCGTGGCGGGGATCGTGCTCGCGGCGGCGATCATCGGCGTCAGCGCGGCGGACGCCCACCGCGGCTCGGCGGTCGAGCGATGCGCGTCGTCGGGTTCGGCGCCCGGCGTCACCGCATATGTCGAAGCGGACCTGCTGCCCGGCTCCGTGCCGCCGGCGGCGACCTTCTCCTGGTTGCCGCTCGGCCTGCGCTGCGAGTGGCCGCTCGGCACAGCCACGCACACGCAGGAGCCCCTGTGGCTCGCGACGGTCTGCGTCGTGTGGGCGCTCGCGATGGCCGCGTTCGGCGCGGCCCTGCTCATCCGCTCCCGGCGCGTGCGGGAGCGCCCGCCGCGCGAGCCGGCGTGGAACGTGCCTGAGGACCCGTTCGCGACCGTCTGATCAGGCGGGTTCCTCCAGGCGGAAGCCCACCTTGAGCGTCACCTGGAAGTGCAGCACTCCCGACTCGTCGGCGTGGCCGCGCGTGGAGACCACCTCGAACCACTCGATGTTGCGGACGGTCGCGGCCGCGCGCGCGAGTCCGCTGCGGATCGCCGCATCCGTGCCGTCCGGCGACGTGCCGACGATCTCGCTGACGCTGTACGTGTGAGACATCCTCGTCCCTCCTGCCGGTCCGCCCGGGGCGGCGGACGTGCGCCCAGTCTGCTCGCGTGAGCACGCCGAGGGAACAGCGGGATCCGGATCAGCCGCGATCCGGGATGGACGCGCGCTCGACGTGCGGATGGCGCGGAATGAGCAGGGACAGCACGCATGCGGCGACCGCGGCGCCGGCGCCGAGCCAGAAGCACACGTCGAACGCCTCCGTGGTGGGCACCGGCGTGCCCTGGAAGTCCAGCGTGAGCGCGGCCAGCACGGCGGCCATCACGGCAGACGCGACCGACGTGCCGAGCGAGCGGAACAGCGCGTTGATGCCGTTCGAGGCCCCGGTCTCGTGCGACGGGACGGCGCGCATGATCAGCATCGGCATGGCGGCGAAGCTGAACCCGACCCCCACGCCGACGATGATGTTCGCGACGAGCAGGTGCCACACCTCGCTCGACCACAGCAGAAGGAACAGGTAGGCGACGGCGACCGAGCCCGTGCCGAACGCGAGCATGAATCGGCCGCCGAGGTTCCGCTCGAGCCATCCCGACAGCGGCGAGATGATCAGCATCACGAGCCCCGACGGCATCACGACGAGCGACGTGGCGAAGAGCGTCTGGCCGAGACCCGATCCCGACTCGGCGGGCAGCTCGAGCAGCTGCGGCAGGGTCACGTTCGTGCCGAACAGCGAGAAGCCCATGCCGATCGCGGCGAGGTTCGTGAACAGCACCGTGGGCCGCGCGGCGACGCGCAGATCCAGCAGCGGCTCCGCGATGCGCAGCTGATACCAGCCCCACAGGATCAGGATCGCGACCCCGCCGATCCCGGAGCCCAGCGTGATCGGCGACAGCCAGCCCCAGTCGGCGCCGCGCGAGATCGCCAGCAGCACTCCCACGAGGCCCGCCGCGAGTCCCGCCGCGCCGAGGAAGTCGAACCGGCCCCGCGTGCGCAGCGTGCTGGGCGGCACGAACAGCGCCACCACGATGAGCGCCGCCACGCCGAGCGCGGCCGCGAGCCAGAACAGCACGTGCCAGTCGAGGTGCTCGACGATGAGCGCGCTGGCGGGGAGACCGACGGCGCCGCCGACGCCCATGGTCGCGCTCATGAGGGCGACGGCGGTGCCGAGGCGCGCGGGCGGCAGCACGTCGCGCATGATCGCGATGCCGAGCGGGATCACGCCGGTCGTCGCGCCCTGCAGCGCGCGGCCCAGGATGACGCCGCCGATGCCGCCCGACAGGGCCGCGACGAGCGATCCGAGGATCAGCGCGCCGATCAGCACCAGCACGATCCGGCGCTTGCCGTACATGTCGCCGAGCCGGCCCGAGATGGGGGTGGCGCACGCCGCGACGAGCAGCGTGATCGTGACGACCCACGCGGTGTCGGCGCGTTCGGCGTTCAGCAGATGCGGCAGCTCGGCCTGGATCGGCACGACGAGCGTGAACATGTAGGCCGAGCACAGGCCGGTGAACGCCAGCACGCCGACCGTCAGCCACTTCGGGGTGGATCTCGTCAGCCTGCGTCTGTCATCCCGTCCACCCATCCCGCCAGGCTATCGGCGCCCGGAGAGGGCGGATCCGTCTCGGCGATCACCGTTGGGGAAGAGAACGCGAGAGACTGATCCCCATGCGAACCATCCGCGACCTCGACACGGTAGAGCTCATCATCGAGGCGCAGGGGCTGCTCGACGCCCTGCGCCGCTCGGAGCGCACGATCGACGCCGGCACGCTGCGCGCGCTGCAGCAGGCGGGCAGCTACGTGGTCGGGATCTTCGACGGCGAGGACGGCGACGAGCGGATGGTCGGAGCGTCGATCGCCTTCTTCGGCCCGCCCGCCAAGCGCACGATGCACTCGCACATCACGGCGCTGCTGCCCGAGTATCGCGGTCGCGGCTGGGGGCGCGAGCTCAAGGAGCACCAGCGCCAGTGGGCGTTCTCCCGCGAGGTCGGCAACATCACGTGGACGTTCGACCCGCTCGTGGCCCGCAACGCGCACTTCTTCCTCACGGTGCTCGGCGCGCGCGTCACCGGCTACGCCGTGAACCGCTACGGCATCTTCGGCGGTGGCGACGCGGGCGATGAGAGCGACCGCCTCGACGTCGAGTGGGCGCTCGCGGACATCGCGAAGCCGCCGGCCGAGGAGACCGTGGTCGCCACGGTCGAGATCCCGGGCGACGTCGAGACGATGCGCGTCGAGGACCCCGCGGCGGCGCACGAGTGGCGCACCGCCCTGCGCGGCCAGATGGAGGAGCAGTTCGGCCGCGGCCTGCGGATCGCGGGCTTCGACGCCGCCCGCGGCTACCTCTTCGTCCAGGCCTGACCCCGATGACGGGCCCGCGGATCGATCCCGATTGGATCCCGCACCGGCGGGGCCTCGATCGCGAGCTGGTCGGCTGGATCCGTCCCGAGGGCGAGGAGTGGGTCGCGGTCTCACTGTTCGGCGCGGACGTCAGCGGTGCACTCGACTGGGTGGCGGCCGAGGAGGCGCTCGAGGCCGAGGGCCTCGGGTGGCTCGCGGAGCCGTGGATGCTCGAGCGGGACGGAGCGGATCCGATCCGCGTCCGCATCGTGGACGTCTCGCCGCCCGCCGCGGACGGCGGTGCCGGACGGGTCGTGGTCAAGACCGAGGACTACGGCGCGATCGACATCCCCTATGAGACCTTCGCGCTGCCCTGGCCGCCCACCGGGCTGCGGCCGATGCGCCCGGACGAGGCCTCGTCGCCGTGGGGATGAGGGCCGCCGGGATCGACTGAGTGGGAGAGCGCGCCGCGCTTGTCCCCCGAATGGCCGATAACGACCGCGAGGCGCGCGGGAGATCATGTCGGTCATGACCTTTTCGCCGCGAGCCGGGTTTCCGCGCGCCATCGCGTACTCGGCGGTCGCGGTGATCGCCCCGTGGGTCGCGCTGGTGGTGCCGAATCTGCCGCAGCTGCCGTGGATGTACGAGCCCGCAGCACTCGTCCTCCCGGCCGTGGGGGCCGCGCTCGCGATCGGCCTCATCGCGGTCGTCGTGCGCGCGCGGCGGAGGCGGGCGGTGCCGACGCTGCTGGTCGGGACCCTCGCGGCGATCTGCATGCTGCTGCCGGCGCTCGCGGCGCTCGCGGTCATGCTCGGCGTTCCCGCAACGGGTGCGGCGCTCGGCAGCCGGGCGTCGCTCGTCGTGGTGGCGACGGCCCTGACCGCAATGGCCGCATCGATCGTGCTCATGCCCGCATGGATGGCGGCCGCGCGGTTCGCCTCGCCGCTGATCGAGCCCCGGGCGATCGTGCGGCGCACCCGGCTCGGGTCCAGCGTCATCCTGGTCGCGGGCGTCGCCGCGATCTCCCTCGGGATCTGGATCGCGGGCGGCACCGCCACGAGCGACGTGGAGCGGATCCAGGGATGGGGCGGCCTGACCTACGCGCTCGCGTGGGGCATGCTCGGGATCTCGCTCGTGTCGATGGGCCGCCCCGCGGAGGTCGCGGCCGGCGGACCCCGCCCGGCCGACGTCCTCCCCGCCCGCTGATCGCCTCAGGCCAGCGCGTCGAGGAACGGACGCGGATCGGGCGCGTCGGCCGTGCCGTGGAAGGCCACGGCGTCGGCGCCAGCCGCGGCGAGGGCCTCCGCCCGCGACAGCAGCGCGTCGCGCAGCCCCGGCTGCCGCGGATCGACCTCGGCGTACGTGATGACGCGCGTGCGACCGTCCCGGCCCGACGCCGCGCGGCCCTCGTCGACGATCGGACGCGCGGCCCGCACGCCGTCGGCGCCCGAGTCGCCGGTCAGCAGCACGCCGTCGGCGAGCTCGCCCGCGACGTGCAGGGTCCTCCGCCGCGTCGCGCCGAGCACGAGCTCGGGCGGCGTGCGCGGCGGCCAGTCGAGCGTGACGCCGTCGAGCGTGACGTAGCGGCCGGCGACGTCCACGGTCTCGCCGGCGAGCAGCGCCCGCACGGCGGTCGTGTACTCGCGCAGCAGGGTCAGCGGAGACTCGGCGCGCGCGCCCACCTGCCCCATCCACTCCAGCACGCCGTGCCCGAGGCCCGCGATGAGCCGCCCGGGCGCGAGCCGCTCGAGCGTCGAGAGCTCCATCGCGGCCAGCGCGGGGTTGCGCAGCGGCACGGGCAGCAGCCCGATCCCGACGCGCACGCGCTCGCTCCAGGCGAGCATGGCCGCCGCGGTCGCGATCCCGCCCTCGAGGAAGCAGTCCTCCCACAGCCACAGCTCGGCGACGTCCGACTCGTCGACGGCCGTCACGATCTCCCGCAGGGCCTCGGGTGGCGCCTGCGGCCGGAACACGACGCCCAGCGTCGGCAGACTCTGTGATCTCGACTCGGTCACGTCCCTCCCTCGCTCGATCCGATCGCGACGAGCGATCGCATGGCGGCCATCCTGGCACCGGCCGCCGACATCCGGCGGCCGGTGCATCCGGCGCGGCGGCGGGGAGCGTGCCCGCGAACTAGGATCGAGGTATCTGTGCGCGCGTGTCGGCGCACGTCATCCCGCTCATCCCGACCATTGGAGCCACCGTGGCCGAGCCCTCCCGCCTCGACAAGGTCATCAGCCTCGCCCGCCACCGCGGGTTCGTCTTCCAGGCGGGCGAGATCTACGGCGGATCGCGGTCGGCCTGGGACTACGGGCCCCTGGGCACCGAGCTCAAGGAGAACATCCGCCGCCAGTGGTGGCAGACGTTCGTGCGCGGCCGCGGCGACATGGTCGGCCTCGACTCGTCGATCATCCTGCCCACGAAGGTGTGGGAGGCGTCCGGCCACGTCGCGACGTTCACCGACCCGCTGGTCGAGTGCCTGCAGTGCCACAAGCGCCACCGCGAGGACCACCTGATCGAGGCGTTCGTGGACAAGAAGGGCCGTCAGCCCGAGAACGGCATGGCCGACATCGTCTGCCCCGACTGCGGCACGCGCGGCCAGTGGACCGAGCCGAAGTCGTTCTCGGGCCTCGTCAAGACCTACCTCGGCGTCGTCGACGACGAGTCGGGCCTGTACTACCTGCGCCCCGAGACGGCGCAGGGCATCTTCGTGAACTTCGCCAACGTGCTCACGGCGTCCCGCAAGAAGCCGCCGTTCGGCGTCGGCCAGGTCGGCAAGGCCTTCCGCAACGAGATCACGCCCGGCAACTTCATCTTCCGCACGCGCGAGTTCGAGCAGATGGAGATCGAGTTCTTCGTGCCGCCGGCCGACGCGCCTGAGTGGTTCGAGCACTGGGTCGACGCGTGCTGGAACTGGTTCATCGACCTCGGCATCGACCCGGATCACATGCGCAAGCTGGACATCCCGGACGGCGAGCG
This sequence comes from Microbacterium rhizophilum, assembly GCF_039605615.1. Taxonomy (NCBI): domain Bacteria; kingdom Bacillati; phylum Actinomycetota; class Actinomycetes; order Micrococcales; family Microbacteriaceae; genus Microbacterium; species Microbacterium rhizophilum. Next base: position 155,509 of record NZ_JBCNUN010000004.1, read on the forward strand.
CGCGCACTACTCCGACCGCACGATCGACGTCGAGTACGACTTCGGCTTCCCGGGCAAGGGCTGGGGCGAGCTCATGGGCGTCGCCAACCGCACCGACTTCGACCTGACCAACCACATCAAGGCCTCGGGCAGCAAGCTCGAGTACTTCGACCAGGCCTCGGGCGAGAAGTACGTGCCGTACGTGATCGAGCCCTCGTTCGGCCTGACCCGCTCGATGATGGCGTTCCTGATCGACGCGTACACCGAGGAGGAGGTGCCCAACGCAAAGGGCGGCACCGACACCCGCACGGTGCTGAAGCTCGACCCGCGCCTCGCCCCCGTCAAGGTGGCCGTGCTGCCGCTGTCGCGCAACGAGCGCCTGTCGCCGCTCGCGCGCGAGGTGGCCGACGATCTGCGCGGCACGTGGAACGTCGACTTCGACGACGCGGGCGCGATCGGCCGCCGCTACCGCCGGCAGGACGAGATCGGCACGCCGCTGTGCGTCACGATCGACTTCGACTCGCTCGACGACCGCGCCGTGACCGTGCGCGATCGCGACACGATGGGCCAGGAGCGCGTGCCGCTCGAGGGCCTGCGCGCGTACCTCGGCGAGCGCCTGCGCTGACGACCGCCCGCTCAGCGGGCCGCGTCGGCCCGGGGAGCGGGAGCGCCGACTCCTTCTGTGGAACATTCGTTCGTGTACAGAAGGTAAACTCGGTTTCGGGGGTGGGGTTCTCGCGCGCCCAAGAACGGACCCCCGCATGACCCTCGACTTCGCCGCGCCGCTCACCAACAGCGGCCCGCGACTGTCCGATCTCGCGTTCGAGCGCCTCGCCCAGGCGATCGTCGACGGTGTCCTCGCCCCCGGCGAGCCTCTGCGCGACCACGTGCTGGCGCAGCAGCTCGGGGTGTCCCGGATGCCCGTGCGCGAGGCCCTGCAGCGTCTCGAGCGCGTGGGCCTCGTCGAGACCGCCGCGAGCCGCTACACGCGCGTGACGGTGTTCACGACGGAGCGCATCGCCGCGGGCATCGAGTACGCCGGCTTCCTGTATGGCGCTGCCACGTGGATGGCGACCACCCGGATGGGCGACGCCCAGCGCGCCCACGCCGTCGCGCTGCTCGACTCGCTGATCGCCGCTCCGACGAACGCGCGGGGCCTGCTCGCGCTGCGGGCGTTCTACCTCTACGTCTTCGCGGCGTCCGGGAACGAGGTGCTCGACCGTCGCAGCGACATCGCGTATCTGGTGTCCCGCATCGCGCGCACGGTGCCGGTCGACGAGCTGATGAAGCACGTGGCCGGTCGGGCGCGGACCCTGCGCGACGCGGTCGCGCGCGGCGACGCGGCAGGGGCCGAGACGGCCGTGCGCCGCATGCACGGCATCGCCTGACCGCTCACCCGGTGACGGTGATCGTCATCTGATCGGTGCCGCCCGCCTCGGTCCACGCGAGCGAGCGGGTCAGGATGTCCCGCAGCACGTCGACGTCGATGTCCTCGAGGCTCTTGATGTAGAGGCAGCCGCGGCCCGTGGTGTGCGGGCCCAGCCGGGAGAGCGCCTCCGCGTGCGCATCCGTGCTCTCGAGGTAGATCGTGGTCGCCTGCCTGCGCGGCGCGAAGGCCAGCACGGGCATGTCGCCCTCGGTGCCGGTCGGGTACACGTAGTGGCAGGCGCCGAAGCCGACCATCGTCCCCCACAGCACCGGCTCTCGCCCGCTGACCTCGCGCATCAGGTCGACGAGCGCCTCCGCGTCGGCGCGGCGCCGCGCCGGCGTCACGTCGAGGAGGAAGGCGCCGACGTCGCCGCCCGATGGTCGCATGTCAGGTCCCGCTCTCCGCACGACCCCGGATCACTTGCTCGGCGAGTACTCCTCGGCGGCGACCGCCGTGAAGTGGTCGCACTGGCGCACGTCGCAGATCGCGCATTCGGTGCCGCGACGGTAGTGCTCGTGCGCCTCGCGCGCGTGTCCGCAGGCGCACATGTCGGCCTGGATCGTCACCGGGCGTCGGAAGATCCCCATCCCCGCTCCTTCATGCAGTCGAGGCGACACCGCTGTCGCACCGTCCTATATATGCCGTCTGGTCTGTCGCATCTTCCCATGCGTCGGTGAGTGGCGGCTGAGATCGTTGGAGATCTCCCACAACGGCGACCCCGAACGGGGCACAGCCTGTAACGCATTCCTGCCACGACGTTCACGCGGGTGTAACAGCGGGTGGTCACCCTGGAGGTGAGACAGCGCTAGAGCCGAACCCCTCCGGATCATGTCGAGACGAGTGGGTTCCACGCAGGACACACCGCCGTGCAGGTGGACACGCCTGTGCGGAATCCCACCGAAGTTCGTCCGTCAGCCCCTCCCTCCGGAAGGAGTCTCCATGGTCGGCACCACTCAGCCCCGCATCTCGATCATCGTCCCGGCACGCAACGAGGCCAAGAACCTCGAAATCGTCCTCCCGTTGCTGCCGGACGTGCACCAGATCATCGTCGTCGACGGCCACTCCGTCGACGGCACCCCCGAGGTCGCCCGGCGCGTGCGCCCCTCGGTCGAGGTCATCACGCAGACCCGCCGCGGAAAGGGCAACGCCCTGGTCTGCGGCTTCGAGCGCGCCACCGGCGACATCATCGTGATGTTCGACGCCGACGGCTCAGCGGACGCGGACGAGATCCCGCGCTTCGTCGAGGCTCTCCTGAACGGCGCGGATGTCGGCAAGGGCAGCCGGTTCATGGCGGGCGGCGGCAGCGAGGACATCACGCCGCACCGCAGGCTCGGCAACTGGTGCCTCAGCACGCTCACCAACGTGCTGCTCGGCACCCGCTACACCGATCTCTGCTACGGCTACAACGCGTTCTGGCGCCGCACGCTCCCTCTGCTGGACCTGCCGCCCGCCCACCTCGACGTGGACGACGGCGAGATGGTGTGGGGCGACGGCTTCGAGATCGAGACGCTGCTGAACTGCCGCTTCGCCGAGCAGCGGCTGGCGGTCGTCGAGGTGGCCAGCGTCGAGCTGCCGCGCATCCACGGCGAGTCGAACCTCAACGCCCTCACCGACGGCCTGCGCGTGCTGCGCACGGTGTTCGACGAGCGGCGGCGGTGGCGCGACCGCTCCCGCGTCGCGGTGGCACGGCTGCAGCCCGCGGCCGAGCAGATCGATTCCGCGATCGCCCCCAGCAGCGCGCTGGGGTGACCCATGGAGGTCGCGGTGGTCATCTGCGCCTACACGCTCGCACGATGGGACCAGCTCGTCCTCTCGGTCGAGTCGGTGCTCCGGCAGGACCCGGAGCACGAGACGATCCTCGTCGTCGACCACAACGAGCCCCTCATGCTGCGTGCTCGCGAGCGCTGGCCCGACCTGACGGTGATCCGGAACGTCGGACGTCGCGGCCTGTCATCGGCGCGCAACAGCGCGCTCGCGGTCACCGGCGCCGACGTCGTGGCATTCCTCGACGACGACGCGTGGGCGGATGAGCGCTGGCTCGAGCACCTGGTGACGCCCTTCGAGGACGACCGCGTGGTCGCCACCGGCGGACGGGCGCTGCCGATCTGGCCCGGCGCGACGCCGGCCGTGCTCCCCCCGGAGCTGCTGTGGATCGTCGGATGCAGCTACCGCGGGCTGCCCGAGCAGGACGCGGAGGTCCGCAACGTCATGGGCTGCTCGATGGCCTACCGCGCCGAGCCGCTCCGGGAGCTGGGCGGCTTCAACCCCGACACGGGCCGGGTGGGTCGGCTGCCCATCGGCTGCGAGGAGACCGAGGTCTGCATCCGGCTGCGCGCGGCCGACGCGAGCCGCGTCATCCGGTACATCCCGGACTCGGTCGTGCACCACCACGTGAGCCCCGACCGCGTGCGCATGCGGTACGTGGTGCACCGCAGCTGGTGCGAGGGCGTGTCCAAGGCCGCGATCAGCCGGACCGTCGGGCGGCAGCAGGCCCTGGCGTCGGAGTCGTCGTACGTCACGACGGTGCTGCCGTCGGGCGTCGCCCGTGCGATCGGCAGCGGGCCCGCCGGATGGATCGGCGCGAGCGCGATCGTCGCCTCGGTGCTGTTCGCGGCGCTCGGCTTCGCGCGCGGCCGGCTCTCGACCCCCTCCGTCCCGCAGCGTTCCGGCGTCCGGGAGAACGCCGTCGCATGACGCTCCACGTGCGCACGGGGGAGACCGCGAGCGGAGCCGAGCACACGGCGACCCGCTCGGCGATCTCCCGCGACGCGGCGTGGCTGTTCGCGGGCTACGCGCTCACGAGCGGCTCGGGCTTCGTGTTCTGGGTGGCCGCGGCCATCCTGATCCCGCAGTCCGCGCTCGGCGTGCAGGCGTCGCTGCTCGCGATCATCACGGCCGCCGCCGCCTTCGCGAGCATCGGCCCCGGCAGCGCGCTCATCGTCCTGCTCCCCGCCGGCGGGCCCGCCGCGGCGACCGTGCTGTCGCGGGCCCTGCTGGTCACGGCCGCCGCCGCCGTGGTGGCGGGGACCGCCGCCGGTGCGCTCGCGAGCGCGTTCCTGCTGACGGACGAGGCGCCGGCCACGGTGATCGCGCTCGTGGCTCTCGCGACGGTCGCCTGGGCGCTGTTCAACGTACAGACGCAGGCACTGGCGGGCGCCGGGAACGCGCGCTCCACCGCGTGGGTGAACGGCGCCGCCAGCGTCGGCAAGCTCGTGCTGCTGCTCGGCGTCGCGGCGCTCGCGCCGCAGCTGCCGCTGCTGCTGGTGATCGCGACGCTCGTGCCCGCGACGGGGGCGATGATCCTCAGCGCGACCGTGCTCGCGCCGCGAGCGATCGCCCGGCTGCGCGGCGCGGCGGCGGGCGCGCGCACCTGGGGGCCGGAGCTGGCCCGGTCGTTCTCGCGCTTCACGCTGCAGAACACCGTCGCCACGGGGCTCGTCCTCGCCCTGGGGCTGTCCCTGTCGTTCCTCGTCACGGTGCTCTCGTCGGCCGAGCAGGGGGCGGTGTTCGCCCTGACCTACCAGGTCGCCGTGGCGCTGGACCTCGTCGGCGTCGGGGTGGCCACATCGCTCGCCCGCAACGCGTCCATCGACTACGACGTCAGCGAGAGGGTGACGCGGGGCCTCAGCGGCCGGGTCTCGCTCATCGTCCTCGGCCTCGGCGCCGTCGCCACGGGCGCGACGCCGCTGCTGCTGTCGTTCCTGGGCGAGGGCTACGACGCCGCACAGGGCGCCGTGATCGTCGCGGCGCTCGCGGCCGCGAGCGTGCTGCGTCCCGGATACGACCTCTGGTCGGCCCTGATGCGCGCGCGGCAGCGCGTGGCTCCCGTGATCCTCGGCAACGTCGTCTGGTGCGCCATCGTGCTGGCCGGCTGCCTCACGCTCGTCCCGCCGCTGGGCGCACTCGGCGCCGCGCTCGCGATCCTCGCCGGCGCCGTCGCGCTCGCGGTGTTCGGCCTCCTCGCGTCGGCGCGGACCGCGACGCGCCCGCCGGATGCCCCGGTGACGCCGGATGACCTCCCCGCGGCGGTGCAGGATGCGCGCGCCGCCGGATGGCCGCACGCCCGCCCCAAGGAAAGGACTGCCCCGTGACGACCCTCATCCTGACTCCGGCGATGCCCCTGCACGGCGACGTGGAGCGCGACGACGCGACGTGGGTCGGCCTGCTCGACGCCGCGGCGCTCCCGGACGCCGGCACGCTCGTCCTGGCCGAGGGCGAGCGCTTCGCGCGCGCCCGGCTCCTGGTGCGCGACGACGCGGGCGTGCGCGGCTACGTCACGCTGCCGCTCTCGGGCGAGACGCTCCCGGGCGACGACGTCCGCGCCGCGGTCGCGGCACTCCCCGCCGCCGCGGGCTGGCAGATGGGGGCGGACGCGCCGCCGGTCACGATCGTGGTCTGCACGCGAGACCGCGCCGGCATGCTGCGTGAGACGCTCGACTCGCTCGCGGCGGTCGAGTGGGGCGCGCTCGAGGTCGTGATCGTCGACAACGCGCCGTCGACCGCGGAGACGTCCGAGCTCGTGCACGGCGAGTACCCCGACTTCCGCTACGTGCGCGAGGACGCTCCCGGCCTGTCGCACGCGCGCAACGCCGGCCTGCGGGCCGCGACCTCGCCGATCGTGGCGTTCACCGACGACGACGTGATCGTCGATCCGCAGTGGATCGCCCAGCTCGTGGCGGGCTTCGGGGCGGCCGACGACGTCGACTGCGTGACCGGCGCCGTGCCGAGCGGCGAGCTGCGCAACCGCGTGCAGGCGTACTTCGATGCGCGCGTGAGCTGGTCGAAGCTCATCGCCCCGCGGCTGTTCCGCCTGAGCGATCCGCCGCCGGATCTGCCGATGTTCCCCTTCTGCGTGGGGGAGTTCGGCACGGGCGCCAACTTCGCGGTGCGGCGCGACGCGATGCTCGCGCTCGGGGCCTTCGACACGGCGCTCGGCGCCGGGACCGGCACGAAGGGCGGCGAGGACCTCGACATGTTCCTGCGGATGCTGTACTCCGGATCGGCCATCGCCGTGAACCCCGCCGCGATCGTCTGGCACCGGCACCGGTCGGACCTCGATGCCCTGTCCGCCCAGGCGGTCGGCTACGGCAGGGGCTTCGGGGCGTGGGCGACGACCGTGATGCTGGAGCCCGCGATGCTCGGCGCCGCGATGCGCCGCGCGCCGCGCGCGGTGGGGCGCCTGCTGCGCAAGCCCATGGCGACGGTCGACGCGGACGGCCCGCACGTCGCGACCGCGTCCGACCGGGCCGTCTCCCGGCTCGAGCTGTCGAGCGTGCTGAGCGGACCGACGAGCTACCTGCGCGAGCGTCGCCGCCAGCTCGACGCGGGCGCCTTCGCGGGGCCCGCGTCGCGCGGCGCCCCGCTGGAGCGGCGGCTGTGGGCGGCGCTCGCCGCCGTCGCCGGGATCCTGGGCCTCCTCGCCGCGCTGCCGCTGCCGACGTGGCTGTCGCTCATCCTGCTGGCGTGCTTCGTGTTCGTCGGCCCCGGCGCCGTCGTGCGCGCCTGGGTGCCGCTGCCGCCGCACCTGACCCCGGTCGCGGTGCCGGCGCTCGGACTGTCGGCCGTGATCCTGCTCGTGACGGCCTCCGTCTTCGCGACGTGGTGGCAACCGGCCCTCGGACTCGCGGCGATCGCGCTCGCGACATGCGTGGGCGCGCTCGTGACCTACCGGACGGGGGTGCGCGCATGACCGCCCTGGCCCCGGCGCCGCAGACCGGCGCCCAGACGATCGCGGAGGCGCCCGCCGCCCCCGCCCGCCGGCGCCGGCCGTGGCTGGTGCCCGCCCTGCTCGTGCTGGCCGCGGGCGTCACGTGGCTGATCGCGGCGCCGACCCTGCGGGACGCCCCGTGGAGCATGTTCGGACTGCTGACCGCGGCCAGCCCGCTGCTGGCGGTCTCGATCGGGCTGGCGGCGACCGGCTTCGGCCTCGCGATCGCGCTGCGCGCCCCGCGGATGGCCGCGATCGGGCTCATCGCGACCGTGCTCGTCGTGCGCCTGCCCATGACGATCGGGGTGGAGGCGCCCTCCTACTCGTGGACGTACAAGCACTTCGGCGTCGTCGACTACATCGAGCGCTACGGGTCCGTCGACCAGTCGGTGGACATCTACCACAACTGGCCCGCGGCGTTCGCGTTCGTCGCCTGGCTGAACTCCGTGACGGGCACCGACACGATGAGCGTCGCGCTGTGGTTCCCCGTCGTGGTGCAGCTGGCGATGGCGGGCGCCGTCTACTACCTGTGCCGCTCGCAGCGCCTGTCCGTCAGCGCCTCGCTGGTCGGGGCGTTCCTCGCCCACGCCGCCAACTGGGTGGCGCAGGACTACATGTCGCCGCAGGCGATCGCCTTCACTCTCGGCATCGTCGTGATCGCGCTCCTGCTGTCCTCGCCGCGGTCCCCGGCCGCGGCCTGGGTGGCGGTGCCGATCTTCGCGGCGATCGTCGTCGCGCACCAGCTGACGCCGTACTGGATCATCGCCGCGACGGTCGCGCTCACGGTGCTGCGCCGGATCCGTCCGCGCTACCTGGTGTTCGTGCTGATCGCGATCGCGCTGGGGTACATGGCGCTGCACCTCGGGGTCCTGACCCGCTTCGGAAGCCTGCTCAACCTCGACCTCCTCGCCAATCTGCAGACCAGCGCCCAGCGGGCGAGCGGAGACCCGAGCATCGGCCAGCGCGTCAACTCGATCGCCGCGCGTGCTGTCTCCGTCGTCGTGTGCGGCGGCGCGGCGGCGATCGTCGCGTGGCGCCTGTGGCGGCGGCGGGACGAGTGGCGCGCGACGCTGACCCTCGCGACGATCGCCTTCTCGCCCGTGCTGATCCTGGTCGGCCAGGGCTACGGCGGCGAGGCGATCTTCCGGGTGTTCATGTACTCGCTGCCCGGCTGCGCGCTGATCATCGCCCCCGCCCTGACGGCCCTGCTGCAGGCTGCCCGCCCGGTCAGGGCGGCGCTGCGCAGGCGGATCGCGGCGACGGCCGCCCTGACCGTGCTCACGCTGGTGTCGGCGCAGGCGTACTACGGCGGGTGGTTCGCCAACCTCGTGACGACCGAGTCGGTCGACGTCGCGACGCGCATCCTGAAGGAGGAGGATCCGCACACGCTCACGATCGGCGTCGCGCCGGGAGCCCCGGGCCGACTCGTGGCCGAGTACACGGAGTTCGTGCACGCGCACGAGTCGTTCGACACCGGCATCGACACGTGGCTCAACACCTGGATGGAGGGCGACGACTTCTCGGATCCCACCCGGATGAACGAGATGACGCAGGCGCTGCTGGGCGGCGGCCAGGAGTCGATCATCCTGATCACGCGGCAGATGCAGTACTACAACGACTACTACGGCACGCTGCCCCCCGGCGCCCTCGACAACTTCCTGGACATCATCGCCGACGACCCGCGGTGGACCCTCGAGTACGAGAGCGACGACATCCTGATGTACCGCCTCGACTCCGGCTTCTCCCAGGGGATCGCGCCGGGCGGAGACGGCGGATGACGGCGGCGACCGACGTCGCTCGCGCGACCGCGGGAGTCCCCGCGGCGCCCGCGTCGATCCTGCGCTCGGTCGTCACGACGTACAGCGCCCGCTTCGCGACGCTCGTCGCGTTCCTGGTGCTGCTGCCCGTGGTGCTGCAGTCGGTGGGCGCGGACGCGTACGGCCTCTACGCCCTGACCGTCGCCCTCGGCGCGATCTTCCAGCAGGACCTCGGCATCGGCGACGCCACGACGCGCTTCATCGCGGTCGCCCGCCCCGCGGGCGATCTCGACCGGATGCGCCGCACCGCCGCCGCGAGCGCCGGCTTCTCGCTCGCCGCGGCCGTCGTGATGGGCGCGGGCGTGGCGGTCGCGCTCGTGCTCGCGGTGGCCGCCGCCGACGTCCCCGCACCGCTGGACACGACGGCGCGGATCCTGGTCGCCCTCGGGGTCGCCAACGTGTTCCTGCTGCTGGCGATGTCCCCGCACCGGCAGGTGCTCGCGGGCATCGGCCGGATCGACGACGTCAACCTCGTGCTGATCGGGCAGGCGGCGATGCGGATCGTCCTCACGCTCGCGGTGTGCGCGCTGGGCTGGGGGATCGTCGCGGTCGCGGTCGTCGACGTCGCCGCCACGCTCGCGCTCGGCGGTGCCACGCTGTGGCTGCGCCGCCGCCGCATGCCGGGTCTGGTGGTGCGGCTGCGCGACTTCCGGTGGGACGCGTTCCGCGAGCTGTTCTCGATGAGCGCGCAGCTGCTGGTGATCGGGCTGTCGGCCGTGGTCATCACGCAGGTCGGCAGCGTGCTGACGGCGCTGCTGCTGCCCATCGCGTTCGCCACGCTGTTCGCCGCCGCGCAGCGCATGTACCTCGTGGTCAAGGAGGTCACCGGCTCGCTCGCGACCGCGCTGCTGCCCATCGCGTCCCTGCGGCACGGCGAGGGCGCCGTCGGATCGCAGCGCGAGCTGTACCTGTCCGGCACGGGCTACGCGAACATGCTGATGACGATCGTCCTGGTCCCCGCCGTGCTGTTCATGCCGACGATCATGCAGGCCTGGATCGGCGCGGACGGCGCCGCGGCCGCGCTGGTCGCGCAGATCCTGATCCTGTCGCTGTTCGCCAACAACAACCACCTGCTCGCCCTGCCGGTCCTGACGGCCCAGGGGAGGGTGCGCGCGTTCGCCGTGCTGCACGCGACGTGGGCGGTGTCAGGGACCGTGCTGGCGGCGATCCTCGGAGCGACGATGGGTCTGCCGGGCATCGCGCTGGGCATCGCCCTTCCGGTCATCGCACTCGAGCCGATCTACGTCTGGGTGGTCCTGCGCCGCATCGGCGCGACGGCGCGGGAGTTCCTCGCGCGCTGCCTCGCGCGACCGCTGCTGCCCGCGCTGCCCCTCGCGGTCGTGCTCGTCGTGGCCACCGCCGCGACCCGCCCCGGCTTCGCCCTGGCCGCGACCCTGAGCGCGGCGTGGGCGGTCGCGCTCGCCGCCGTGTATGTGCTGTTCGATCCGCCCGCCCGCGCCGCCGCCCGCCGCCTCGTGCGACCCGGTCGGTCCGCCCCCACCCATGAGGAGAACTCCGCGTGACGACGTTCATCGACGAGATGCAGCGCAGGACGTTCGCCGCGCTCTCGGACCTGCACGCGGGCGTGGACGAGCTCGTGCTCACCGACTTCCCGGACTACGAGAACATCGGCGACTCGATGATCGCGCTCGGCCAGGCGGCGTTCTGGCGCCGGGCGGGCATCCGGCTCCGCGCGACGTACTCGTGGATGACGATCGACGACCGCGTGTACGCCTCGACCGTCCCGGTGGCGATTCAGGGCGGTGGCAACTTCGGCGGCCTGTACCCGCGGCACTCCGCGCACCGGTATCGCCTCGCAGAGCGGCTGCGGGCCGGCACCCTCCTCATCCAGGAGCCGCAGTCCGTGCACTTCACGACCGACGCGGAGCGGTCCGAGTTCCGCGACCGGATGGCGACGCGCCCCGGCCTGCGGCTGGCCGTCCGCGACCGGACGTCGCTCGAGACCGTGTGCGCTCACGTCCCGGACGCCGCGCTCTCGCCCGACAGCGTGCACATGCTGGGGGCGGTGGATGCGCCGGCGCCGGTGCAGGAGATCCTCTACGTGCTGCGGCGCGACGACGAGAGCACCCTGCGCGCGAGAGCCGCCGGCGCCGGCGCGATCGACGGCAGCGTCGACTGGCCGGCCATGACGAACGCGGATCGCGCCCGGCGGCGCCTGGAGCGCATCGTGCGCGAGGGCGCCCTCACGCGCCGGACCAACCGGACGACCGAGCGCTGGTTCGCGGACGCCGACGCCCGGCTGCGCACGGGCGTCGCCCTGCTCGGTCGGGGCGAGACGATCGTGACGGACCGTCTCCACGCGATGCTGCTCGCGCTGCAGCTGGGGCGCCGCGTGATCGCGATCGACAATTCGACCGGCAAGCTCAGCAGCTACGTGGACACGTGGTTCGGCGATCTGGACATGCCGCTGCAGCTCGTCTCCGATCTCGCCGAGGCCCGCGAGGCGGTGCACTGAGATGTCCCCGCGCATCGAGACCACGTCGCCGCCGCCGATCCGGCTCACGGCCGTGCCGCCCGCGCGCGGGGCCGGTCGCATCCAGGCCGGCGACCGGATGGCGTCCGGCACCCGCATCACGGTGCTGATGCGTCCGCTGCGGGTGCCGCCCCGCGAGCAGGTCGTCGCCCGCGTCCGCGCGCTCCTCGAACTGGGTCCGTCCGCGCGCGTCGGGCGCATCCTGGACGAGCGCCGCTGGTCGTACGAACCGGCCGCGATCGAGGAGCATGCCGAGCGCATGGTCGGGCGCCTGCCCGACGACCTCGGCACCGCCGAGGACCTGCCCCGGCTGCGCGAGCGCGCCGATCCGATGCTCCCGCTGTCGCTGTTCCTCGGGACCGACCGCATCGCCGTGCTGTTCGACCATCGCCTGGGGGACGGCTTCTTCGCCGTCATGGTGCTGGCCGCCCTGTTCGCCGAGGAGGGCGTCCCGCGCGTGTTCGAGGGTGCGGACGACCGCGATCCGCTGCCCGCGGCGCTCGCCGCCACGTTCGGCCGGCATCCGTCGCGGGCGTGGAACGTCGTGCGGGACAAGCTCGTCACCGCTCCCGGCGCCGCGTCGGGTCCCTCGCGCGTGGTCGACGGACCCGGGTCGCTGGCCCTCCACGCGACGATGATGACGCCCGACGCGTACCGGGCGTTCTCGGCCTGGACACGGGGCCGGATGCCGCGCTCGGCGGCGATCGTGGCGGCCTTCCAGGCGGCGCTGCGGGCCGAGGGCATCCCGGTCGCCGACAGCGGGATCGTGCTCGTCGACCTGCGCCGTTACCTGCCGTCCGGCCGCGCGACGCTCGCGAACTTCGTGATCGGCCATCCGCTCGACCTCCGCCGCGGGCCCGATGCGGCGGGCGCTCAGCTGACGCGCGACCTGCACCTCGGTCGTCCGCTCGCCGCGCTCGCCGTGGCACGGCGCCCCGTGCTGCGGGCGGCCCCGACGGCGGAGACCGTCCCGGAGGCGGCCGTGCCGATCGTGAGCGACATGGGGCTGCTTCGTCCGCTGGAGCGCCTCCCGTGGGACGGCGTCGATCCGCAGCGTCCGACCATCGAGGTGTCGGTGGACCCCGCGACCCGCGGCGGCATCACGGCCCTGACGACCGTGCTGCGCGGTCGGTTCGGAGTCTCCCTGAGCTTCGACTCGTCCATCTTCCCCGCAGACCGCGTCGTCGCCGCCGGCGAGCGCCTCTGCACCGCCCCATTGGAGCTGCTCCCCGCATGACCGTCACCACTCGTCCCCCCGCCCCTGCCGCCGACGCGCTCGCCGCGCCACGCCGCAGGCATCCGGTGCGTCGCGTGCTCGTCGCGATCGGCGTCGTCCTCCTGCTCGTGCTGATCGCCGCCGGGATCTGGGTCGTCTCCTACCTGACCCCCGACGGACCGGGCGAGTTCTTCGACGACTTCGACGGCGCCGCGGGCAGCGCCCCCGATCCGAAGATCTGGGGCAACGACGTGGGCCGCGGCGGCTGGGGGAACAACGAGCTCCAGGAGTACACGAGCGACGCGACGGCGCTGGACGGCGAGGGCAACCTCGTCATCACGGCGACCATCCCTCGCGACGGCTCGGCGATCACGTCGGGGCGACTCACCACGAAGGGGAAGTTCTCGTTCCAGTACGGCACACTCGAGACCCGCATGAAGCTCCCCGGGGGACAGGGACTGCTGCCGGCGTTCTGGATGCTCGGCGACACCACGGACGTCGTCGGCTGGCCCGCCGCGGGCGAGATCGACATCGTCGAGACGCCGTCGACCACCAGCGCCAGCTCGCACCATGTGCACGGGCCGGTCTCCTTCACGAAGAAGTGGTCGGTCGGGGAGGGCGTGCGCTTCGAGCGGCCGCTCTCCGAGGACTACCACGTGTTCGGCGTGACGCGCTCGCCGGGCCACATCGAGATCACCGTCGACGGAGAGGTCGCCATGACCGTCGACCGCGACGACATCCGGAAGGGGACCTGGGTCTTCGACCTGCCGATGCACGCGCTGTTCAGCCTCGCGGTCGGCGGCGACTGGCCCGGGGAGCCGGATGAGACCACGCCCGAGGTGGCCGAGATGAAGATCGACTGGATCCGCTACACGCCCCAGGGCTGACCGGCGGGGAGGACCGACATGACGGATCCCGGGACGCGGATGGCCTGGATCGACGTCGCGCGCGGCGTCGCGATCTCGCTCGTGGTGCTGTTCCACACGGGCATGTTCACGGTGCCGACCGGCCTCGCGCCCGGCTGGTGGACGGACCTGAACCTGGCGTTCGCACTGCTGCGCATGCCCCTGTTCTTCCTCGTGTCCGGCCTGCTCGCGGTCGGCGCGGTGCGGCGGACATGGGCGCGGCTGTGGTCCACGCGCCTGGCGGTGCTGGTGTGGGTGTTCGTGCTGTGGACGATCCTGCGCTTCCTCTACTACCGGGTGATGCCCGAGCCGATCGACCTGAACCAGTCGAGCTGGGTGGATCTCGTGCTGTCGGTCGTGCGGCCGTCGAACGGGCTGTGGTTCCTGTTCGCGCTCGCCGTCTTCCTCGTCGTCGGCAAGGCGGTCGACGCCCGCGCGCCGCGCGCCGTCGTGCTCGCCGTCGCGGGCGCCGCATCCGTCGCGCTGCACTCCGGGTTCACGACCGGGAACGTGGCGTACGACGGCATCCTGCGCTACTTCGTGTTCTTCCTGGCGGGGCTCTGGTTCCGCGACCGGATCGTCCGCCTCGTCGAGCGGATGTCGACCACCTCGACCGTGCTGCTGCTCGGCGCGTTCGTCGCCGGCATCGCGCTGCGTGCCGTCGCGGGAGCCGTCGTCGACACGATCACCGCGCTGCCGATCGCCTCGGCGGGCGTGCTGGGGGCGCTCGGGGCCTCGCGCGCGCTCGCGGACCGGCGCCTCGCGCGGCCGTTCGCGCACCTCGGTGGGCGGACGCTGCAGGTGTACGTCACGCACGTGCTGCTGCTGTCGGCCATGACGACCGCGCTGATGGCGCTGCCGTCGGGCGGGCTCCTCGCCGCCGTCGCGCCCGTCCTGCCGGTCGTCCTGGCGATCGTCGCGATCGTCCTCAGCCTGCTGTTCGCGCGGGCGGCCGAGGCGCTGCCGCTCACCGCCCTGCTGTACCGCGCGCCCGCGTGGTTCGCGCGCACGCCGGTCGCGGTCTAGGCATCAGCCCTTCGCGGCGGCCTTCGCGGCGCGCTTGAACTCGCGCACCCTGGCGAGGGTCTCCGGGCTCGTGATGTCGGCGACCGAGCGGAACGAGCCCTCCTCGCCGTACGCGCCGGCGGCCTCGCGCCATCCCGCCCCGTCGTAGCCGTACTGCTTGCCGAGCAGCGCCAGGAAGATCCGGGCCTTCTGATCGCCGAAGCCCGGCAGGGCCTTGAGCCGCTTCAGCACCTCCCGGCCGTCCGGATCGCCCTGCGTCCAGATCGCGGCGGCGTCGCCGCCCCAGTCGTCCACGATCGTCTGGCACAGCGTGCGCACGCGGTCGGCCATCGACCCGGGGAAGCGGTGCACGGCGGGAGTCGTCTTGAACGCCTCCGTGAACGCGTCGGGGTCGTGCCCGGCGATGTCGCGGGCGTCGACGGATCCGATCCGCTGCCGGATCTTCTCCGGGCCGGTGAACGCGGTCTCCATCGCGATCTGCTGATCCAGCAGCATCCCGATCAGCAGCGCGAGCGGGTTCTCCGTCAGGAGGGCGTCGGCGTCGGCGTCGCCGGTGATCTTCAGGGCCATGCGGATGATCCTTCCGGAGCTGCTCAGACCGGGGTGACGTCGCCCACGACCGGGCAGGCGGCCGTGGCCGGCAGCCCGGGCCGGGCCGCGGCGCCGGCGGCGTCGACCGCGGGGCGCACGTCGACGCCGAAGAGGGTCTCGATCGCGGCGAACACCTCGTCCGCGCGGCCCTGCATGGCGTAGTCGGCCGCGCGCACGGTCGGGGTGTGCAGCAGCGTGCCGACGAGGTGGCGCAGCGCCGCCTCCGATTCGGGACGGCGGGCGATCTCGGCCTCGAGCAGGCCGAACACGTGCTGGCGCAGCGCGACGATCGCGGGCTGCGCGCTGCGGCTGCGGCGCACGTCGACGAAGCGCGCGGCGGCGTCCTTCACCATGGCGCGCGCGGCGTCGGTGGCCTGCAGCTCCTCGAGCGGGGCGTGCACGCGGATGGTCTCGAGGTCGAGCAGCGTGACGCCCGGCACGTCTCCGACCGCGGGGTCGACGTTGCGCGGCATGCCGAGGTCGATGACGAACAGCGGCTTTTCGCGCCCCGCGACCATGGCAGGCTTCACGACCGGCTCGTCGCTCGTGGTGCAGGTGATCACGATGTCGCTGCGGTCGGCGGTGTCGATGACGTCCGTGCGCGCGACGTGCGCGATCCCGTGCTTCTCGCCGAAGATCCTGCCGCGGCCGGATCCCGAGTACACGGTGATGTCGGTGACGCCGCGGTCGCGGAGCGCCGCGATGGTCGCGGCGGCGTACATGCCGGTGCCGATCAGCAGCACCTTCTGGGTCGTCCAGTCGGCGAGGCGGCTGTCGGTCAGCTCGAGCGCGAGGCGCACGAGCGAGCGGCCGGCGCGGCCGAGGGCCGTGGCGTTCTTGATGGCCTTCTGCGTCTCGGTGGCGCGCTGGAACATGCGCTCGAGGTCGCCGGTGGTGGTGCCCTGGTGGCGTGCGTCGGTGAGCGCGCGGCGCACCTGGCCGCCGATCTCGCCCTCGCCGATCACGACAGACTCGAGGCCGGCGGCCACGGCGAACAGGTGCTCGGCGGCCTTGGCGTCGGTCTTGACGGCGTACGCCCCGGCGAACTCCTCGGCGCTCAGCCCCGAGGCCGAGCGCATGGCGTCGGCGATCACGAGGGCGGTCTCGTCCGTGTCGGTCTCGACGTAGGCCTCGACGCGGTTGCACGTCGAGAGCACCACGACGCCGTCCACGGCGGGGGCGATCAGCGGCGCGATCCTCCCGGCGCCGGGGGTCGACAGCTGCTCGAGGACGTCGAACGGCGCGGTCTTATGACTCGCGGTGACACAGAGCAGCACGGCCCCGATTCTACGCCGCGTCGAAACCGGTGTCTGAATCCCCGCTGGACGCGGATCCGGAATGCTTCGACGTCGAGATTCCGGCCGGCGCGCGGCGTGGTGGGAGGTGGGGCGGGCCGTTCCAGCGGATCCCGAAGTTGCCCGCGGCAAGATGGAGGCATGCCCGATGCCTCCGCACCCCTGCTGCGCGCTCTCCGCGGCGACCGCCCCGAGACCGCCCCGATCTGGTTCATGCGGCAGGCGGGCCGTTCGCTGCCGGAGTACCGCGACCTGCGCGTCGGCACGCGCATGCTCGACGCGTGCCTGACGCCCGATCTCGCGGCCGAGATCACGCTGCAGCCCGTGCGTCGGCACGGCGTGGACGCGGGCATCTTCTTCAGCGACATCGTCGTGCCGCTGCGCCTGGCGGGCGTCGAGGTCGAGATCGAGCCCGGCCGCGGCCCGGTGTTCGCGTCGCCCATCCGCACGGCGGACGACGTCGCCCGCGTCACGGCGATCGACCCGGCGGAGGTGGCGGCGGCCGCGGATCCCGTGCGCGAGGCCGTGCGTCTCACGGTCTCCGAGCTCGACCGGTCCGGCACGCCCCTGATCGGCTTCGCCGGCGCCCCGTTCACCCTCGCGGCCTACCTCGTCGAGGGCGGGCCGTCGAAGGAGCACATGCGGGCGCGCGCCATGATGCAGGCCGACCCCGAGTCGTGGCACCGCCTCGCCGGCTGGCTGTCGGGAGTCTCACGGGCCTTCCTGCAGGCGCAGATCGACGCGGGCGCCGCGGCCGTCCAGCTGTTCGACTCCTGGGCGGGCTCTCTCGCGCCCGACGTCTTCCGCCGCTTCGTCGCGCCCCACTCGAAGGCCGCCGTGCAGGATCTGCCGGTCCCCGTGATCCACTTCGGCGTCGGCACCGGTCCGTTCCTCGGCGACATGCGCCTCGACGGGGTCGCGTCGGCGGTGGGCGTCGACTGGCGCCTCGCGCTGGACGAGGCCGCGGCCGTGGCCGGCCCCGACGTCACCCTGCAGGGCAACATCGATCCCGCGCTGCTGGCCGCGCCCTGGGACGTGCTCGAGGCGCACGTGCGCGACGTCGTGGAGCGCGGCCGCGCCGCCCGCGCGCACATCGTGAACCTCGGGCACGGCGTCCCGCCCGAGACCGATCCGGCCGTCCTGACGCGCGTCGTCGAGCTCGTCCACTCGCTCTGAGATGTCGGACGACCTCGAAGGCCTCGTCGACCATGCGCACGCGACGCGCGTCGCGGTGATCGGCGGCGGGATCGCCGGGCTCCTCGCGGCGCGCGAGTTCGCGAAGGTCGGGATGACCGTGACGCTGCTCGAGGCGTCCGAGCGACTGGGCGGCGCGATCCGCTCGGGCGAGGTGGACGGCATCCCGCTGGACCTCGGCGCCGAGAGCTTCGCCACGCGCGGCGGCCACGTGCGGCGCCTGGTCGACGAACTGGGCCTCGGCGACGCGGTCGTGGCACCGAACCGCGCCGGCGCGTGGGTCGCGGGGCTGCCCGGCGGCAGGGCCGCGCCGCTGCCGAAGGGCGGCATCCTGGGCATTCCGGCGAACCCGTTCGCGGACGACGTCCGCCGCGTGATCGGCTGGGGCGGCGCGTGGCGCGCATACCTCGACCGGCTGCGCCCGCCCCTGACGATCGGCCACGAGCGCAGCCTCGGCCGGCTCGTCCGCTCCCGCCTGGGGCGCACCGTGCTCGACCGGCTCGTCGCGCCGGTGACGAGCGGGGTCTACTCCGCGCGTCCCGACGACATCGATCCGGACATCGCCGCGCCCGGCCTGAGCGCCGCGCTGACCCGCGCCGGATCGCTCACCGGCGCGGTCGCCGAGCTGGCCGCGCCCCGCGAGGGGAGGGTCCCGGGCGCCGCGGTGCTCGGGCTCGACGGCGGCATGGGCCGGCTGGTCGACGCGCTCGCCGCCGAGCTGCGCGCGCAGGGCGCGGACCTCCGCACCGGGTCTCCCGTCGAGCGCCTCGAGCGCCACGGCGCCGGATGGCGGATCGTCGCGGGCGAGGAGCCGCTCGTCGCGGACGCCGTCGTCGTGGCGACCGACGAGGTCGCCGCCCGGCGCCTGCTCGCGCCGCACGTGCCCGGCCTCGCGGCCGAGCCGTCGACGCCCGGCCCCGTGGTGCACATCGTGACGCTGGTGCTCGATGCGCCCGAGCTCGACGCCGCCCCGCGCGGCACGGGCGTGCTGACGGTGCCGGGCGCCTTCCGCGCCAAGGCCCTGACGCACGCCAGCGCCAAGTGGGGCTGGGTGAGGGACCGCGCCGGGTCGCGTCGCCACGTCGTGCGCGTCTCGTTCGGGGCGCAGGGCGAGCCGCCCGTCACGGACGGCATGGACGACGACGAGATCGCCGCGCTCGCCGTCGAGCAGGCCGGCGCGCTGCTCGGCGTGCCGCTGACGCGTGCGCAGCTGCGCGGCTTCGCGATCGAGCGCTTCGCGCAGTCGCAGCCGGCGGCGACGATCGGGCTGCGCGAGGCGACCGAGCGCACGCGGGGCGCGATCCGGTCCGTCCCCGCTCTCGGCGCCGTGGGCGCGTGGCTGGCCGGCACGGGCCTCGCACAGGTGGTCCCGGACGCGCTGGAGGAGGCGGACCGCGTGCGCCGCGGGGCGCTGTTCGGCTGACCGCCCATCGCGCCTCTAGCGCGTGATCCCGCGGACCGCAACCGGATGCCCAGATCGGCATACAGGGCTACTCTCGGGAGTGCAACGCAGCACTCGCCAGATCAGACCGCGGGATCGCGCACAGCGCGACCCCACAACGTGAGGAGAACCCATGCGGGGGAAGTTGGGACTCGTGATCGGCCTCGGTGCGGGCTACGTGCTCGGCACGCGAGCGGGCCGTGAGCGCTACGAGCAGATCAAGACTCAGGCCCTGAAGGTCTGGAACCTCGACCCGGTGCAGGAGCAGGTGGGCAAGGCCAAGAAGCTCGCCGCCTCGGGCGCCATGGTGCTTCCGCGCGCCGCCTGGAACGGCGCCGCGGGCGTCGTGAAGGCCGTGAACAAGCAGGGCTCCGCCGGCACCAAGCTCGACGCCGCGATCGACGCGACCAAGGACGCCGCAGACGACGTGAAGAAGGCGGCGGACACGGGCTCGCCCACCGGCACGAAGGCGGCTGGCGCGAAATGACCGTGCAGTCGCCCCGCCGCGACGGCAGGGCCTCGCCCGTGCGCGACCGCGCGGACGACGGGCTCTTCACGCTCGTCGGCGATGTGCCGCAGCTCGTCAAGAACCTGATCGTCGCGGAATTCAACGCGATCAAGGGCTGGCTCGTCAAGACCGCGACCGACGCCGGCATCGGCACGGGCCTGATGTTCGTCGCACTGTTCTTCATCGCCTGGGTGGTGCCGCTGTTCCTGACGTTCCTCGTGGCGCTCCTGTCGCTGTGGCTGCCGGTCTGGGCGTCCGCGCTCATCGTGATGGGCGTCGGGATCCTGCTGGCGATCGCCGCGGGCTTCGCCGGACTCGTCTTCTACCGGAAGATCGGCAAGCGCGAGAGTCCGATCCAGGCCGCCAAGACCGACGTGCAGATCGTGAAGGAGGCCGCCAGTGAGTACTGACGCCGTCCGCTACACCACCCTCACCCCGAGCACGGTGGTGCCGAGCGGGATCACGGATCCCGTCCAGCGCGCCCGCGCCGAGCTGTCGGCCGCGCTCGCCGCGATCGAGCACAAGGCCAACCTCCCGGCGCGCGCCGCGGAGCGGATCGAGGCGGGCACCGAGAGGGCGCGCGCCTTCGCGAACCGCGAGCCGGGCCTCGCGCTCGCGGCGGCCGTCGGCGTCGCCGTCGCGGTGGGCGCTGCGATCTGGGGCGTCGCACGCCTCATCGCGCGCTGAGGGTTCTTCGGGAGCGCGGTCGTCCCAAACCGCAACCTCCTCGTGATGCTCGCGGTTTTGCCTCCACCTGGCCGAGGGGGAGGATGGAGCCATGGCTGACTCGCACCATGCTTCGTCCGACGCGTCCGCAGAACCCGAGGTCACGGGAGACAACTACAGCCTCTGGGCCGTCTGGCGCCGCGACCCGGCGCATCCGGTCGGAGAGGCCGACGCGATCGAGCTCGAGAACATCGTGTCGTTCCTGGCCGACGGCGGCGTGACGGTCCGCGGCTTCTACGACGTGAGCGGCCTGCGGTCCGACGCCGACCTGATGGTGTGGGTCCACGGCCCCGTCCCCGAGGACCTGCAGCGCGCGGTGCGACGCCTGCGGCGCACCGATCTGCTGTCGCCGCTGCTGCCGACCTGGAACGCCATGGCCGTGCACCGCGACGCCGAGTTCAACAAGCGGCACGTGCCCGGCTATCTGCGCGGCATCGACGCCAAGCGGTGGCTCACGGTCTACCCGTTCGTGCGCAGCTACGAGTGGTATCTGCTGCCCGAGGAGGAGCGCAGCGCGATGCTGCGCGACCACGGCAGGAAGGGCGCGGCCTTCCGCGGCGTCACCGCCAACACCATGGCCTCGTTCGCGCTCGGCGACTACGAGTGGATGCTGCCGATGGAGGCCGACGAGCTGACCGACCTCGTCGACATGATGCGCGAGCTGCGCTACACCGAGGCGCGCCGCCACGTGCGCGAGGAGGTGCCGTTCTTCACCGGCCGCCGCATCGAGATCGCCGAGATCGCCGAGATCCTGCAGTGACCTCCGTGTCGACGGGCGCGGTCACGCCGATCCGGCTCGGCACGCGCCGCAGCGCGCTCGCGATGACCCAGTCGGGCCACGTCGCCCGCGCCCTCGAGGAGGTGTCGGGCCGGCCCGTCGAGCTGGTGCAGATCGTCTCCGAGGGCGACACGAACCGCGGATCGCTGTCGCAGCTGGGCGGCACGGGCGTGTTCGCGACGCGGTTGCGCGAGGCGCTCGCCGCGGGGGAGTGCGACCTGCTCGTGCATTCGCTGAAGGACCTGCCGACCGCGCAGCCCGAGGGCTTCGAGATCGCCGCGACGCCGGTGCGCGCGGACGCGCGCGATGTGATCCTGACCCGCGACGGCACCTCGCTCGAGCAGCTGCCCGCGGGCGCCGTGATCGGCACCGGATCGCCGCGGCGGGTCGCGCAGGCGCTGCGCGCCAACCCGGGCCTTGCGATCCACGACCTGCGCGGCAACGTCGACTCGCGCATGCAGCGCGTGATCGACGGCGAGCTGTCGGCCATCGTGCTCGCCGCCGCGGGGCTCGACCGCCTCGGCCCCGAGACGCCGCTGGCGTACGAGCACCGCGACCTGGACGCGTGGCCCTCGGCCGCGGGACAGGGCGCGCTCGCGGTCGAGACGCGAGCGGATGCGGATCCGGATCTCCTCGCCGCGATCCGCCGACTCGACGACCCGCGCACGCGCTTCGCGGTGACGGTCGAGCGCACGGTGCTCGGCGGAATCGAGGCCGGATGCCACGCGCCGGTCGGCGTGCACGCCCGGTTCGCGGGCGACGCGCTGCACGTGCACGCCGCGGTCTACGGCCCGGACGGTGAGGAGGTGGCCGAATTCGCGGTCATCGAGTCCGTGTCGGCCGACGCGCCGGGACAGGGGTATATTCGTCGGCAGGGCAGCGGCAACGGTGCGGGTGCTGCCGATGGCGTGGATCAGATCGACCACGCACGCGAGATCGGATCCGATCTCGCGCGTCGGCTGCTCGAACGTGGGGCGGCCGACCTCGTACCCCGAGAGTCCCCCTCATGAACACAGCTTCCACTCAACGCCCGGAGAAGCCCCTGGCCGGCTGGCGCGTCCTCGTGCCGCGCGGCGGCCCCTGGGGTGACAGCGTGGCCGCCACCCTGCGCGGCAAGGGTGCCGTCCCCGTCATCGCGCCGCTGATCAACTTCGCGCCCACCGACGACTCCGCGACCCTCGAGGCCGCGCTCGCCGACCTCGCCGCGGGCCGGTTCGAATGGCTCACCGTCACGAGCGCGACCACGGTCGACGTCCTGTACGCGTACGACGCCAAGATCCCGGACGCGACCAAGGTCGCGGCGGTGGGCGAGACGACCGCGGCCGCGCTCAGCGCGGTCGGCTACCGCGTCGACCTCGTGCCCGAGGGCGACAACTCGGCCGCCGGCATGGCGCGTCAGATGAACGGCCTCGAGCCCGAGCCCCGGCGCATCCTGACTCTGCGCAGCGAGATCGCCAAGCCCGTGCTCACGCAGATGCTGATCGACGCGGGTCACGACGTGCGCAGCGTCGTGGCGTACCGCACCGTGGGCGTGCCCGCCAAGGACAACATCATCCGCGACGTCGTGACCGGCCGGATCAACGCGATCCTCGTCACGTCCGGATCCGTCGCCGAGCAGGTGCGCGAGCAGTTCCCGGAGATCCCCGACGAGACGGTGATCGCCGCGATCGGCCCGCGCACGGCGCACGACGCGGATGTGCTGGGCCTGCCGATCCACGTGATCGCGCCGGATCAGACGATCGACTCGCTCATCCACGCCCTCGCGGACCTCCCGGTGCCGGAGCCGTCGGCCGAAGCGCTCGCCGTGCCCGTGACCGGGCCGGTGCCGACCGGTTCCATCCGGGTGGATCCCGCACCGACCGGGCTGATCGAGACCGTGACGGACATCCGCCAGGAGACCTCTCGATGAGCTTCCCCACCCACCGCCCGCGTCGGCTGCGTCAGTCGCCCGCGGTGCGGCGGCTGGTCCGCGAGACCCACCTGGTGCCCTCGCAGCTCGTGCTGCCGATGTTCGTGCGCGAGGGGCTCTCGGAGCCCGCTGCGATCTCGTCCATGCCCGGTGTGCAGCAGCACACGCTCGACTCGCTGCGCCGCGCGGCGGTCTCCGCGGCCGAGGCCGGCGTCGGCGGCGTGATGCTGTTCGGCGTGCCCGCGACGCGCGACGCGACCGGATCCGGCGCGGACGATCCGGATGGCATCCTGAACGTCGCGACCGAGGCGGTCGTCACCGAGGTGGGCGACGCGCTGGTCGTGCAGACCGACCTGTGCCTGGACGAGTTCACCGACCACGGGCACTGCGGCGTGCTGGCGGCGGACAAGAAGGCGGCCGGAGGCCGCCGACCCGGCCAGCCCGTGGTCGACAACGACGCGACGCTCGAGCGGTACGCCGCGATGGGAGTGGCGCAGGCGCGGGCCGGATCCGCGCTGCTCGGCCTGTCGGGGATGATGGACGGCCAGGTCGCGGCCGTGCGCGACGCGCTCGACGCGGAGGGCTTCACGGACACGCTGATCCTGGCCTACTCGGCGAAGTACGCGGGCGCGTTCTACGGGCCGTTCCGCGAGGCCGTGGACTCGCAGCTCAAGGGCGACCGCCGCACGTACCAGATGGATTCCGGAAACGGCCGCGAGGGCGTGAAGGAGGCCCTGCTCGACGTCGAGGAGGGCGCCGACGTCGTCATGGTCAAGCCGGCGCTGCCGTACCTCGACGTGCTCGCCGACGTGCGCGCCTCGGTCGACGTGCCGGTGTGGGCGTACCAGGTGTCGGGCGAGTACTCGATGATCGAGGCGGCCGCGGCCAACGGCTGGATCGACCGCCGCGGCGCCATCACGGAGTCGCTGCTCGGCATCCGTCGCGCGGGCGCCGACGCGATCCTCACCTACTGGGCCGCCGAGGCCGCGGGGTGGCTGCGCGAGGCGCTCTAGGCCGCGCAGCTGCGCGGGTCGCTTCGCTCCCAAGAGGCGCTGCCCGGGCCCGGTCATCGAGCGAGCGCAGCGAGTCGGGATGACCCGCCTGGGCATCAGAAGGGCGCGGGTGGTCCGAGGGCCGGGAAGAGCAGGGGCGGTCCCTCGGTGTAGTCGAAGCCGCAGGGGCTGGAGATCCTGATCCTGCCGTGGCCGAGATTGGTGAAGCCCCAGGGGGCGTGGTGCTTCATCATGTGGTGACCCTCGCAGACGCAGTTCAGGTTCTCCACGTTCGTGATCCCGCCGGTCGAGTACGGGATCGTGTGGTCGATGTCGCAGTGCTTCGCCCTGGTGGTGCAGCCGGGGACGCGGCAGCTCCTGTCGCGCGCGTGCAGGAACCGGCGCTGCGCCGCCGAGGGCGCGTAGTGATCTACGGTGAGCAGCGCCCCGGTGTCCGGGTTCAGGAACAGTCGCTCCCAGCCAGGCGCATGGCCGGCGAGGCGGCGGGCGGTGTCGGGGTCGATCGGACCGTAGCCGGCCAGCAGGGCGGGCCCGTCGTCCAGGCCCGCCAGCGTCTCGACCGGGATCGTGATCTCGACGGTCGCGGTGATGTGCTGGTCGAGGTCGTGCCCGGTGGGGGTGCCGGTCAGCAGCAGGTCCAGCGCGATGTCCGAGCGCAACTGCGCCAGGTGACGGTCGTCGAGGTACTTCACGTGCGCCGGATCCTCCGGACCCGGCTCGGCACCGTCGAGCTCGCGGATGAGGGCGCGGCGATCGCGTCTGACGGCCCGACCGCAGCCGGTGAGGCGGTCATAGGCGGCGTGGATTCTGACAGCGGGACCGATGAGGCCCAGCATCGCCATCCCGTCGGGCAGATCCTCCACGAACGCGCCGCGATCCGCCCTCGCCTTCTCATGCCGATCGATGATCGCGGTGGGCTGATGCGTGTCGGCGACCTGCTTGGCGAGCTCCTTGATCCGGTACGGCGTGGTCTTCTCGGCGAGAGCGAGCACCGCTGTCTCGTAGGCGGCCCGCGCGCCGGGCTCGGAGATGTCGGCCCCGGCGTCCGCGACGGCGCGGGCGTGCCGGTCGGTGATCCGGCCGCCCGCGAGCGCGGCATGCGTGGCGGGGAACTTGGCGACCAGCTCGGAAGCCCGCTCCATCCGTCCCTGCATCGCCCGCGGCGGCTCCTTCAGCGCGAGTCCCAGTTCGGTGGCCATCGACCGCAGCGGGAATGCGCAGTCGCTGTTCGACGGCATCCGGCCGATCTGATCCACCGCGATCCCGGCGAGCCCCGCCAGCAGCGCAGCCTCCTCCGCGTCCATGGCCGCCCGCTCCGACCGGATCTGCTTCAACCGCTCGACGCCCGCCCGCGTCCGCGCCCGCTCACCCGGGGTGAAACCCCAGGTGAGCCCGTCGGAATCGGAGAACTTCGGCATGCGCCCATCATCCCACCAGCCTCGGACATTTGTTCGAAACTCGGGTGGGGCGGGGAGAAAGTCGGCTTCACGGATCGCCTTCACTCACTCCGCAGCCGAAGCCCGTCGCCGATGCGACAGTGCTGGTCGATTATGCGGACCTGTCACGGCCCGTGATCCTGCGGGGCCTCTCGGATCGACGTCAGCCGGGGCGCGAGACAATGGAGCCATGGCCGATCGCAACGACACCCTGTTCGCCCACGCCCGCGAGGTCATCCCCGGGGGCGTGAACTCGCCGGTCCGGGCGTACGGGTCCGTGGGTGGGACGCCGCGGTTCGTGCAGTCGGCGCGAGGCGCGTACGTCACGGACGCCGCGGGCCGGGAATACGTCGACCTCGTCGCGTCGTGGGGTCCCGCGCTGCTGGGCCACGCGCATCCGGAGGTCGTCGAGGCCGTGCGCGAGGCGGCCACGCGCGGCCTGTCGTTCGGTGCCCCCACCGAGGGCGAGGTCGAGCTCGCCGACCTGGTCGCCGGCCGCGTCGCCGCCGGCGGCCTGAAGCCCGTCGAGCAGGTGCGTCTCGTGTCCACCGGCACCGAGGCGACCATGACCGCGATCCGGCTCGCCCGCGGCGTCACCGGCCGCGACCTGCTGATCAAGTTCGACGGCAACTACCACGGGCACTCCGACGGCCTCCTGGCCGCCGCCGGGTCGGGCCTCGCGACCCTCGCGCTGCCCGGCACCGCGGGCGTGCCCGCGCCGATCGCGGCGCAGACGCTCGTCGCGCCCTACGGCGACCTGGACGCCGTGCGGGCGATCTTCGCCGAGCGTCCCGATCAGATCGCGGCCATCATCGTCGAGGCCGCGCCCGCGAACATGGGCGTCGTCCGGCCCGCCGACGGCTACAACGCCGGCCTCGCGGCCATCGCGCACGAGCACGGCGCGCTGCTGATCCTGGACGAGGTGCTCACCGGGTTCCGGGTCGGGCCCGCCGGCTACTGGGGCCTGCAGGTCGAGGCCGGCGAGGCGTACGAGCCCGACATCATCACGTTCGGCAAGGTCATCGGCGGGGGGATGCCGCTCGCCGCGCTCGGCGGGAAGGCAGCGGTCATGGAGCAGCTCGCGCCCGTGGGCCCGGTGTACCAGGCCGGCACGCTGTCGGGGAATCCGCTCTCGGTCGCGGCGGGCATCGCGACCCTGCGCCTCGCGACCCCCGAGGTCTACGCCGCGGTCGACGCGGCGGCCGATCGCGTCGCGCTCGAGGTGTCGGCGGCGCTCGCCGCGGAGGGCGTCGAGCACGCGATCTCGCGCGCCGGCAGCCTGTTCAACCCGGTGTTCGCGGCGGAGGCGCCGCGCGACTACCCCGCTGCCAAGGCGCAGGACGCGTTCCGCTACCGTCCGTTCTTCCACGCCATGCTCGACGCGGGGGTGGCCCTGCCGCCGAGCGTGTTCGAGGCGTGGTTCCTCACGGCGGCGCACGACGACGCGGCGCTGTCGCGCATCGCCGACGCGCTTCCCGCCGCGGCGCGCGCGGCCGCG
The DNA here is from genome assembly GCF_039605615.1 of Microbacterium rhizophilum. NCBI lineage: Bacteria > Bacillati > Actinomycetota > Actinomycetes > Micrococcales > Microbacteriaceae > Microbacterium > Microbacterium rhizophilum. The sequence goes on from NZ_JBCNUN010000004.1 coordinate 182,471, forward strand.
GCCGCGCACGGCTGAGGCGCTCGGGCCCGAACCCGGACCCCGGGGGACAAGTCCCCAGGTAGAGTGGGCAGACACTTTCCGCCTGCCTGAGCCGCCGCTTTCGCCCGACGCGCCGAGGAGACGCCCATGCTGCCTCTCCTGCTGTCGTTCGCCACCGGGTCGCTGCTGCTGACGCTCCTCGCGAAGCCGCTCGGTGCACGGGTGTTCTACGTCGGGGCCCTGTTCCCGCTCGCGGCGTTCGTGCACGCGGTCCTGATGGGAGCGCGCGTGCTCGACCGGGACATCCCGTTCGCGGCATACGAATGGATCCGCCCGCTCGGCATCGACATCTCGATGCGGATGGACACGCTCGGCTGGATCATGGCGCTCGTCGTCAGCGGCGTGGGCGCGCTCGTGATGATCTACTGCCGCTGGTACTTCCGCGGCAAGACCGACGGCCTCGGCCGGTTCTCGAGCGTGCTGCTCGCGTTCGCCGGGGCGATGTACGGCCTGGTGCTGACCGACGACATCGTCGTGCTCGTGATGTTCTGGGAGATCACGAGCATCCTGTCGTACCTCCTGATCGGCCACTACCACCTGCGCGCGGGCAGTCGCCGGGCCGCGCTGCAGGCGCTGCTCGTCACCACGCTGGGCGGCCTCGTGATGCTGATCGGCGTCGTGATGCTCGCGGCCGCCACCGGGACCACGAGCCTGAGCGGCACCCTGGAGCAGGCCCCGACCGGACCGCTCGTGAACGTCGCCCTCGTGCTGCTGCTGGTCGGCGCGCTCAGCAAGTCGGCGATCTTCCCGTTCCACTTCTGGCTGCCCGGCGCGATGGCCGCGCCCACCCCGGTCAGCGCGTACCTGCACGCGGCGGCCATGGTGAAGGCGGGCATCTACCTGCTCGCCCGCCTCGCGCCCGTGTTCGCCGAGGCGGATCCGTGGCGGCCCGTGATCGTGACGCTCGGCGTCTTCACGATGCTGCTCGGCGGCGTGCAGGCGCTGCGCGAGAGCGATCTGAAGCGCATCCTCGCGTTCGGCACGGTGAGCCAGCTCGGCTTCATCTCGGTCGTGATCGGCTACGGCACGCGCGGCGCCGCGCTCGCCGGACTCGCCCTGCTCCTGGGCCACGCGCTGTTCAAGTCGGCGCTGTTCCTCGTCGTCGGCGTGATCGACCGCCAGCTCTCCACCCGCGACATCGACGAGCTCTCGGGCGTGGGCAGGCAGGCTCCGGTGATGGCCGTGGTGGCGTTCGTCGCGGTCGCCTCGATGGCGGGACTGCCGCCCACCCTGGGCTTCGTCGCCAAGGAGGGCGCGCTCACGGCGCTGCTCGAGGCGGCGGGGGCGGGCGAGGGCTGGGGCGTCGCCGCGCTCGTCGGCGTCGTGGTGGGTTCCATGCTCACGGTGGCATATGGCGCGCGCTTCCTGTGGGGCGCGTTCTGGACCAAGCGCGACAATCGGGGCGGCACGCTGCCGCGCACCGAGTGGCCGGATCCGCCGATCGGCTTCCTCGGCGTGCCGCTGCTGCTGGCGACGCTCGGGCTCGCGGGCGGACTGGTCGCGCCGATGCTCGACACCCTGCTCGCCCCGTACGCCGACACCGCGGCCACCATCGCCCCGGTCGCCGAGCACCACGCGCACCTCGCGCTGTGGCACGGACCGGGACCCGCGCTGCTGCTGTCGCTGGTGACACTCGCCGGCGGCGCGGCGATCCTGTGGCTCACGCGCGCGACCGGCTTCGACATGACGGGCCGCGTGCTGCGGTTCACGGCCGCCGACGTCTACTACGCGATCACGCGCGGCGTGGACCGCGTGTCGGTCGCCGTCACCTCGCTGACCCAGCGGGGCTCGCTGCCCATCTACGTCGCGACGATCTTCATCGTGCTGGTGGTGGGCGAGGGGATCGCCCTGCTCGCCACCCCGGGCTGGCGGATCGCGCTGGACGCCTGGCAGCACCCCGTCCAGCTCGCCGTCGCGCCGATCATGATCGCGGCCGGCGTGATCGCGGTCCGCGCGCAGAAGCGCTACACGGGCGTGGTGCTCGTCGCGGTCACCGGACTCGGCATGATCACGCTGTTCGCGGTGACCGGCGCGCCCGACCTGGCCCTCACGCAGGTGCTGGTCGAGACGGTCACGCTGATCGCCTTCGCGCTCGTGCTGCGGCGGCTGCCGTCGCGCATGGGCGCGCACAACGGCACCGCCGCGCCCCTGCTGCGCGCCCTGCTCGCCACCGCGGTCGGCGTCACGATGGCCGCGCTCGTCGTGATCGCCTCCAGCGCGCGGATCCACCGGTCCGTCTCGGAGGAGTGGGAGCATCTGGCCTACGAGATCGGCCACGGCGAGAACGTCGTGAACGTCGCGCTCGTCGACCTCCGCGGCTGGGACACCATGGGCGAGCTGTCCGTGCTGATCCTCGCCGCGACCGGCGTCGCCTCGCTGGTCTTCGTCACGCACCGCAGCGACACCCTGCAGCGGCTCTCGCGGAGCCTCGCGGGCACCGGGCGCCCATCCCGCCGGCGGCGCCTCGGCGCACCCCGCCGCCCGCTCGTCGAGACCACCGGCGGCGTCGAGGTGCAGAGCGCCCAGAACCGGGAGCAGCCGCGCGCGTGGCTGGTCGGCGGCCAGAAGCTCAGCGCCGAGTCGCGCTCGATCATCCTCGAGGTGATCGTGCGGATCCTCTTCCACACGATCATCGTCGTGTCGATCTACCTGCTCTTCGCGGGGCACAACCTGCCCGGCGGCGGCTTCGCGGGCGGGCTCGTCGCGGGCATGGCGCTCGTCATGCGCTACGTCGCGGGCGGCCGCTACGAGCTCGGCGTCGCGGCGCCGACCGACGCGGGCTGGCTGCTCGGCACCGGGATGCTGCTGGCCGTCGGCACCACCCTCGTGCCGCTCGCGTTCGGCGTCGATCCGCTGACGCGCGCGGTGCTCGAGGCGGATGTCGCCATCCTGGGGCACGTCGAGTTCGTCACCTCGACGATCTTCGACGTGGGCGTCTACCTCGTGGTGATCGGGCTCGTGCTCGACGTGCTGCGCAGTCTCGGAGCCGAGGTCGACCGGCAGCTGAAGGGCTCCGAGACCACCTGGCGCGTCCGGGCGCCCGAGGACGGAGGCGAGCGATGAGCGTCTCCCTCACCCTCGTCATCGTGATGGCGGTGCTGTATGCGGCGGGCGTCTACGCCATGCTGGAGCGCAGCCTGACGCGCGTGCTGATCGGCTTCCTGCTGCTGGGCAACGCCACCAACCTGCTGCTGTTGATCGTGATGGGCTTCCCCGGCACGGCGCCGTTCGCGGGCGAGGGCGAGTACGCGGGCGAGCGCGGACCACGCAGCGACCCGCTGCCGCAGGCGCTGATGCTCACGGCGATCGTCATCACCTTCGCGGTGAGCGCCTTCCTGCTCGCGCTCATCTACCGCTCGTGGCAGCTGGGGCAGGCCGACACGGTCGAGGACGACACGGAGGACCTCGCGCTGCGCGTGCGTTCCGCCGAGGCGGAGCGCATCCTCGCCGAGGGCGGGGGAGACGAGGCCACGACCGACTTCGTCGACACGGTCGCCTCGCCGCTGCGCGCGCTCGACGGCGCCGGCGCCCTCGGCCTGCTGCCGGATGCGCCTGTCGACATCCCCTCATCGGCATACGGCAGGCCCGGATCGCGCGAGCCGGACGGACCCGCATCCCCGGATGACGACGGATCCGGAACCGCAGGCGACACCGCACCCGACGAGGAGGACCGCTCATGACCCCGAGCCTCCTCGTGCCGCTCGTCGTGGGGCTGCCGCTGGTCGGCGCCGCGGTGACCCTCGTCGCCGGTCGCCGGCGTCGCCTGCAGGTGGGCGTCTCGATCGGCACGCTCACGCTCACGTTCGCCCTCGCCGTGGCGATGTTCGTGATCGTCGACGCCGGCACGCCCCTGGCCGTCTCGGTCGGCGGATGGCCGCTGCCGTTCGGCATCGTCCTGTACGTCGACCGCCTGGCGGCGCTGCTCGTGGCGGTCTCGAGCGTCGTGCTGCTCGCCGTCCTGCTGTTCTCGGTCGGCCAGGGTGCCGCCGACGGCGACGACGAGACGCCGGTGTCGATCTTCCACCCGTCGTACCTGATCCTGGCGGCGGGCATCTTCGACGCGTTCATCGCGGGCGACCTGTTCAACCTCTACGTCGGCTTCGAGATCCTGCTGGTCGCGTCGTACGTGCTGATCACGCTCGGCAGCACCGAGTCGCGCATCCGCACGGGCGTCGTCTACATCGTCGTGTCGCTGGTGTCGTCCGTGCTGTTCCTGTCGGCGATCGCGGTGATCTACGGCGCGCTCGGCACCGTCAACATGGCCCATATCGCCGAGCGGATGACCGAGCTGCCCGACAACGTGCAGCTCGTGCTGCACCTGCTGCTGCTCGTCGCGTTCAGCGTCAAGGCCGCCGTCTTCCCGCTCTCGTTCTGGCTGCCCGACTCGTACCCGACCGCGCCCGCTCCCGTCACAGCCGTGTTCGCGGGCCTGCTGACGAAGGTCGGCGTCTACGCGCTGATCCGCACCGAGACGCAGCTGTTCGCCGACAGCGACGTCAACGTGCTGCTGTTGATCGTGGCGCTCGCGACCATGATCGTGGGCGTGCTGGGCGCCGTCGCGCAGGCCGAGCTCAAGCGCATCCTGTCGTTCACCCTCGTCAGCCACGTCGGGTACATGATCTTCGGGCTCGCGGTCGTGACGGAGGCGGCGATCGGCGCGACGATCTACTACATGGTCCACCACATCGTCGTGCAGACCACGCTGTTCCTCGCCGTGGGCCTCATCGAGCGCCGCGCGGGCAGCACGTCGATCCTGAAGGTGAAGGGCCTGCTGACCGCGGCGCCGCTGCTGGCCGCGCTGTACCTGATCCCGGCGCTGAACCTCGGCGGGCTGCCCCCGTTCTCGGGCTTCATCGGCAAGTACGCGCTGTTCGACGCGGCCGCGCAGATCGGCTCGCCGCTGATGTACACGCTGATCGCGGGCGGCATCGTGACGTCGCTGCTGACGCTGTACGCGCTGATGCGGGCGTGGAACCTGTCGTTCTGGCGCGAGGAGGACGACTCGGTCGAGACCGAGGCGCGCATCCAGCACCTGGGCGGGGCGCCGGCGGCCGACGAGGTCAGCGAGCGCCGGGTGATCCCGCGGATCATGACCGCCGCGACCGTCGGGATGGTGGCCGTGTCCGTGGGGCTGACGGTGTTCGCCGGTCCGCTGTACGACATCTGCGACCGGATCGGGGTGGGCCTGCTCGAGCCCGTGCACCTGTTCGATCTCGGCGAGGTCGAGGAGTCGTCATGAGCCCCACCTTCCCCGCCGCCGCGCGCCGCTTCTGGAACCAGCTGCCGTTCTTCGTCTGGCTCGTCGTGCTCTGGATGATGCTGTGGGGCCAGTTCACGGTGCTCGCGGCGGTCACCGGCGTGGCGGTCGCGATCGGCGTGACCAAGGTCTTCCACCTGCCCACGGCCGAGCTGTCCGGCCGCGTGAACCTCTGGTACGGCCTGGTGTTCGTCGTGCTGTTCCTCGCCGAGCTCGTGCGCGGCGCGGTGATGGTCGCGTGGCAGGCGCTGCGACCGGGGGAGACCACCTCCGGGATCATCGCCGTGCAGCTGCGCACGGACGCGGACCTGATCATGACCCACGTGTCCGTCGCGTCGTCGCTGATCCCCGGATCCCTCATCGTCGAGGCCGACCGCGAGCGCCGCATCCTGTACCTCCATGTGCTCGGCATCCGCCACGCGGCCGACGCGGAGGCGCAGCGCCGCAACGTGCTGGTGTGGGAGGAGCGGATCGTGCGCGCGGTCGGCTCGCGCGCCGACGTCGCCGCGCTGAAGCAGGCACGGAAGGAGGCCGCGCGATGACCATCCAGACCGTGCTGATCGCGGTGATCCTCGTCGCCTTCGCGATCGCCGCGGCGCTCACGATCGTCCGGATCGTGGTGGGCCCGTCGATCCTGGACCGCGCGGTGGCGAGCGACGTGCTGCTGACCGAGGTGCTGTGCATCCTGGGCGCGGAGATGGTGATCAACCAGCACACGCGATCCATCCCGATCATGCTGATCATCGCGGCGGTCGGAGTGTTCGGCTCCATCTCGGTGGCCCGCTTCGTCGCGCGGAGGGATCAGTGATGGCCCTCGACATCGTCGCCCTCGTGCTCGTGCTGATCGGCGCGCTCCTGTGCGTCACCGCGGCGATCGGCCTGCTGCGCTTCCGCGACGTGCCCTCGCGCCTGCACGCGGCGACCAAGCCGCAGGTGCTGGGCCTGCTGCTGATCGCGCTCGCCGTGGCGCTGTCGCTGCGCTCCTGGACGGTCGTCGCCTCGCTCGTCCCGGTCGTGCTGATCCAGATGGCGACGGCGCCGCTCAGCGCCCACATGATCGGCCGCCAGGCCTACCGCAACGGCACGATCCACGAGGAGACCCTCGTGGTGGACGAGCTTCGCGACGCCGATCGCTGAGACCGCTGCGGGACGCTCAGTCGTCGGAGCCGACGCTCGGTCGTCGGAGTGGCGGGGCGGATGTCGCCTCCTGAGGCCCACGACCCCCACGCGCACCGCGCGCCCGACGACTGAGCGGCAGACCCGATGACTGAGCGCGTCAGGCGAACACCATCGCGACGGTCATGACGGCCATGCTGATGCCCTCGGCGGCGTGGCGCGGGGTGAGGTCGCGGCGGCGGCGCAGCATCCACACCACCAGCGCCGCGACGTAGGCGAGCGCGAGAAGCGGCAGCGCGGCTGCCGAGGGCCCGTGCGCATGGCCCGCGCTCGCGGGCGCCCCTGCAGAATGGCCTGCGATCAGCGCCGCCATGACGACGATGCCCACCGGCCGGTGCCAGTCGAAGGCCTCGTGCGACGCGGCGTCCACGCGTCCGCGTCGCACCCGCCGCGCAGCGGCCCCGACGACGGCGATCCCGACGAGCGCGGCGGTCCACGCGATCGGCGAGCCGAGCGATCCGGCCGCCATCGCGATCATGGCGGCCAGCATCGCGGCCGCTCCCAGGATCGCCGTGCGCGACGCCCGGGGGCGGGTGGCGGCCGCACAGGCCACGCACACCGCCCCCGGGACGATCATCGCGAGCGACAGGATCAGTGGCACGTGCAGGCGCCCTGACCCGTGCTGCAGTGGGGGCAACCGCCGTGCGACGCAACGCCGTGGCCGGCCATCGCCTCCTCTCCGGAGCCGGAGCCGGAGCCGGAGCCGCTGGCGGGCGCCGCGCAGTGCGCCGACTGCGACAGCGGGGCGTTCAGCGCGGGGTTGCGGTCGAAGAACCCGACGGGCTTCAGCGTGAAGCCGGTCCGGTCGACCGGCATGACCGGCCAGTCCTCCACGCGCGGGAAGTGCGTCAGGCCGAACGTGTGCCACAGCACGACGTCCTCGCCGTCGAGCGGGCGATCCGCCGCGGCGTAGCCCGGCACGCCGGGCAGCGGGCCCGCGACGGGGCTCTGGTTCACGATCTCGCCGGAGGGCCACCGCTCGCCGTCCGCGTACTGCGTCACCCACAGGTGCCTGGTCGCGTACGCCGCGCGGTGCGCGATCGCGCTGGACGGGTCGGCCAGCAGCACCGGCTTGCCCTCGGGGTAGAGCGCGTAGCCGGTGGGCCGGCCCGTGCGGTTCACCGCCTCCGTGCTCGAGACGATCCAGTGCCGATCCACGAGGTTGTCGGCCATCCGCCCCGCCTCCGACTCGCGGCTCAGGCGCGTCCTGCGCTGCGCGAAGCCGTTGCCGATCGGGTTGTCCTCCTGGATCGGCACGCGCACCACGTCGACCTCGTCGACCGCGTTCGTGAAGCCGTCCACGGCCATGTCGAGCCGCGCCGAGAACAGGTGCTGGTGGATCGGCGCGCCGAGGCCCGGCGCCATCTCGGTCGCGTACGGGTAGCCCTCGCCGGGGTACGCCGAGGTGAACACGATGCCGGTCGCCTTGGCCTCGAGCTCGATCTGGCCGTCGAGGTACAGGTACCAGTAGAAGCCGTAGTCGTAGTTGCCGATCGTCACGAAGAACGAGATCACGAGGCGGCGGTTGCGGCGCGTCTCGTTCATCCCGTTGAACAGGTCGCTGTGCTTCCACAGCACCCCGAAGTCCTCCTCGTGCAGGCAGATCGCATTCGGGATCACGCGCGGCGCGCCCGCCTCATCGGCCACGACCGCGTCGAAGTAGGTGATCTCGCCGAGGCAGTCGCAGCCCAGCTCGAGCGAGTTCGTGTACCGGCCGAAGATGTACTCCGCCGAGTCGAAGTAGTTGATCCAGCTGCGCGCCGGCTGCGGATCGCCGTAGGGCACCACCATGTCGGCGACCGAGGCGCGGTGCACGATCGGGCGGATCCGATCCCCGTCCTTCCAGCCCAGCTGATGCAGGATGAGGCCCTCGCGCGGGTCGAATCCGTACCGGAACTGCCAGTCGCCCCACGTGATCAGGTTGCCGTCGACCGTGAAGCTCGCGCCCTCGGGCTGCGTGATCTCGATCGGCTTCATGTCCGTGCGCGCGACGCCGTCGCCGTGCGGCGCGGCGTCCCACTCGCTGCGCTCCGTCGGGACGGCGTACTCCTGGTAGTCCGTGACCGAGAAGACCTCTCCCGTGGTGAGATCGACGAGCGCGACGAGGCCGTCGATCGGGTGGCCCCACATCAGGTCCTTCTCGTCGTACTGCAGGAAGCCGAGCACGCGGCACATCCGGCGCTCGGCCTCGGCCGGCGCGCCGAAGTTGCCGGGCGAGAGCGGAGCGGCGCGGACCATGGCCGGGTCGATGCCGCGCTTGGCGAGCGCCGCGACCCACTCGGGGCTCGCGAGCAGCCAGCCCTCGATCTTCTCGAACTCCTCGTCGAGGATCGCCGGCTGGCCCTCGAGGGCCCTGTCGATCACGCGGTGGGCGACGACCTCGCCCGCCGTGAGGTCCACCGTGGCGACGGATCCCTCGCCGGCGGCGACGTCCAGCAGCACGGCGGTCGCCCGTCGGGTGATCGGATCGCCGGGAGCCCAGGCGAGCAGCTCCGCCTTCGGCGGCTCCTCGAACGTGACGTGCGCGAAGCGGGTGGTCTCGGTCACGAGTCCGGCGGCGACGAGGATCTCTCGGGTCGCGTCGATCTCCTCGGCCGTCAGCACCGCGAGCGGGTGGGCGGCGGCGGTCGTGACGGGGGTGGTGATGTCGATGGTCATGTCGTTCTCCTCGGGACGGTTCAGGAGCCGGCTTCGGCGATGGTGTCGAGCACGCGCGAGTACCTCTCGCCGCGGAAGCGCTTGAGGTACAGCGCCTGGCCGTAGCCGATCAGCGCGAACACGGGGACGGATCCGATCAGCAGCACGCTGACGATGCCGAACGTCGGGGCGCCCTCGGCGTCGACGTCGCCGACCAGCACCGGGAAGAAGGCGGCCACCGCCACGGCGCTGACCACCAGGCCGAGGAAGCCGAGCACCGGGGCGATGCGCGTCGCCCACACCCGTCCGGCGGTCTTCGTGCGCACGAAGTAGACGACCACGGCCACGGAGGTGATCGCCATCATCACGACGATCGCGAGGGTGGAGACCCCCGAGAACCAGGTGAACACCTGCAGCACCGGGTCGAGGCCCAGCACGGCGCAGATCCCGACCAGCACGGCGGCGGTGATCGTCTGCAGCAGGGACGAGCGGTACGGCGACTTCTGCGTGGGGTGCACCCAGGTCAGCTCGATCGGCAGGAGGCCGCCGTCGGCCATCGAGTGCTGGTAGCGCGTGAGGACGTTGTGGAACGAGAGCACGCACGCGAACATGCTCGTCACGAGCAGCACGTTGGTGATGACGTAGCCGACCGGGCCCAGGTACTGGCCCATGGTGAGGATCACGACGTTCGCGTAGTCGGCCGCGACGGTGTCGATCGCCTGTGACGGACCCCAGGCCATGACCAGCGCCCAGGAGGAGAGCGTGTAGAACAGGGCGACGCCGATGACCGCGACGTACGTGGCGCGCGGCACCGTGACATCCGGATCCTTCGCCTCCGAGCGGTAGATGGCCGTCGACTCGAAGCCGATGAACGCGGCGATCGCCATCATGAGGCCGATGCCCGGGGCGCCCGAGAAGACGTTCTCGGGCAGGAACGGCGTGGCCGACAGGCCCTCGGCGCCGCCGCTCGCGATCACCGCGACCACGAGCGCGAGCACGATCACCACCTCGCCGAGCAGCAGCACGCCCAGCACCTTGGCGCTCAGGTCGATGTGCACGTAGCCGAGCACGCCGACGATCGCCACGATCGCGAGCGTGTAGACCCACCATGGGATGGCGGGCAGGCCCATGCCCTCGAAGGTCACGGCGAGGATCGCGCCGATGTAGCCGTACACGCACAGCTGCACGGCCGTGTAGGTGAGCAGGGCGAGCCAGGCGCCGGCGACCCCGGTCGAGCGGCCGAGGCCGTGGCCGATGTACGTGAAGAACGCGCCGGGGCGGGGCACCGCGCGCGACATGGCCGAGAGGCCGATGGTGAACAGCAGCAGCACGACGCCGGCGACCGCGTACATCGCGGGGTAGCCGATGCCGTTGCCGAGCAGCACGCCGAGCGGCGCGCCGCCGCCGATCACGGTGAGCGGCGACGCGGCGGCGACCACCATCAGCACGATGGCGCCGACGCCGAGGCTGCCGGACAGGGAGCGCTCGCGGACCGGCACGGCCGGTGCGGCGTTCACGGGGGTGGATGTCATGGGATCCTCCGGGACGGGTGGGGTGGAGCATCGGATGACGACACTGTCGCGCGCCGCGATTGCCCCGCCGTTGCCCCGTCGTGACGAGTGCCGCATCCGCTGTGAGACGGCCCTGTCTCATTTGCCGCGCACGCCACGACACACGCCCGACACACGCCGGCGATAGCGTCGGCCGAAGATCTCGGGAGGACGGATCGGATCCCGATCCGGATGCACGGAAGGAGCTCGACATGCGCGCACGCGCCATCGGGGCCGCCTCGCCCGTGCACGGCCTGGCCCGGCGCTCGGTCGGCTTCTTCGACGTGCTCGGGCAGTCGGTCGCGGCGCTGGCGCCCTCGGCGGCGGCCACGACGATCCCGATGCTGACGTTCGCGGTGGCCGGCGGCGGATCCGCGGTCGCGGTCGTGATCACGGCGGTGATCGCCCTGGGCGTGGCCGCGAGCGTGAACGTCTTCGCGAAGCGCGTCGCCGCCGCGGGATCGATCTACACGTTCGTCTCGCTCGGACTCGGTCCGCGCGGGTCGCTCGTGTCGGGCGCGGCGATGCTGCTCGGCTACGGGCTGATCGCGGTGTTCGAGCTGTTCGCCGCCGCGCACTTCGTCGGGCACGCGCTCGGCGACGGTCCGGTGATCCCGCTGATCCTGGGCGTGCTGCTCGGAGCTGCCCTGCTCGCGGTGCTGCTCGGCGGCATCCGGCTGTCGACCCGGCTGATGCTGCTGGTCGAGGTCGTCACGCTCGCGACCCTGGTGGTGGTGGTCGCGGTGCTGCTCACGGTGCTGCCGTTCGAGCCCGCCGACCTGCTGCCACGGCCGGTCGGCCTCGACCGCATCGTGCTCGGCGTCGTCGTGACGATGAGCGCCTTCGTCGGCTTCGAGAGCGCCGCCGCGCTGGGCGTGGAGGCCAAGCGGCCGTTCGCGACGATCCCGCGCGTGCTGCTGTGGACGGTCGCCGGGTCGGGGGCGGTGTTCGTCTTCGTCGCGGTCGCCGGTCTGGTCGCGGCGGGAGCGCTGGGCTTCGATCAGATCTCCGGCGACCTGCCGTTCGACGCGGTCGCCGAGCTCTACGGCGCGGGTTGGGCGGCCACGGTGCTCGACCTGCTGGTGGGCTTCTCGTTCTTCGCCGCCGCGGTGGCCGCCACCACGGCGTTCGTGCGGCTGCTGTTCTCGCTGTCCCGGGAGGGGATGCTGCCCCGCGCGCTCGGCCGCACCAGCCGCCGCACCGGCGTGCCCGTGATCGCGACGCTCGCGTGCGTGCCGCTCGTCCTGGCGCCGCTGATCCTGCGCGCGGCCGGCATGGATCTGCGCGGCGCGATGGACACGATCGTGGTCGCCGCGGTGGCGGCGTTCGTGCTCGGGTACGTGCTGGTGTGCGCGGCGGTGTGGCCGTTCCTGCGTCGCATCGGCGAGCCCGCCGTGTGGCCGATCGCGCGCGCGGTGGTGGCGGCCGTGGTTCTGGGCGCGAGCCTCGTGGCGTTCCTCGCGATCGCGGCGGTGTCGGGCCAGGCGGGCGGCGTGATCCTGTACGCGGTCGCGCTGGCCGCGGCGGTGGCGGCGCTCGCGCTGATGCGGATCCGTCCGGGCGGCGGGCGCCGCGGCGTCGCGCGCGACGTGCCGCTCGCGTCCGACGTGCTGGGCGGCGCGCGCGTGCTGGCGGCCGCCGCGGCGCCGGGAGAGGGCGAGCGGCCGTGAGCGAGTGGGACCTCCACCCGAAGCAGCCGCGCGCGATCCACTCGGCGCTCGTGGTGCTGGAGGAGGTCGCCACGGCCGGGCCCGGCGTGACGGTGCGCGAGCTCGTGGAGCGCCTCTCGCTGCCGCGCGCGACGGTGTACCGCCTCGTGAACCTCCTGGTCGAGGACGAGTACCTCGTGCGCCTGGCCGACATCTCCGGCCTCGCGCTGGGGCGGCGCGTGTCGCGGCTGCTGGGCGCGGCCGGCGCGTCGCATCCGGCCCCGGCGGGCGGTCTCACCCTCGTGCGCCCGCCGCGCGCCGCGCGGGACCTGCTCGCGCGGCTGCGCGCAGCCGATCCGCGGGTCGCCGTGCACGTGCTCGTGTACGACGCGGGGGTGCCCGTGCCGTTCGACGTCGACCCGGCGCTGCCGCTGGCGGATCCGGATGCGCTCGCGGTCGTGCTCGACCGCTCCGCCGCGGGACGGCTGCTGCTCGCGGAGCGCGCGGAGGACGGATCCGGGGCGCCGGACTCCGGCATGCCCGGTTCCAGAATGGCCGTGCAGTCGGATCTGCTCGCCGCCGGACGGGCGTGCGCCGCGGTGCCGGTGCGCGCCGAGTCGGGTGCGCTCGTGGCGGCGCTGTGCGCCGCCGGGCCGAGCGACCGCATGGACCTCGTGCTCGCGGCCGCCCAGCGCAACGCCGCGGCATCCGACGAGCTCGCGGCGCTGCTGGCCTGAGGGGGCGGCTTCGGCTCGCCCCGCCCGCTCAGGCCGTCTCGGCTCGGCTCCGCCTCGCTCGGCGCCAGGATCCCGGAGAACACCAGGATGGCGGACTCCGCCGCGGGAGATCGTCCGGAGAACTGGTGAACTCCGGGATCCTGGTGGCCCCGATGGCCGAGCGGGCCTCAGTTCGCGAGGGCGAAGTTGGCGAACGCCGCCTTGACACCCTCGTTCACGATCTCGCCGCCGCGCACGTTGAGCCCCTTGGCGAGGGCCGGATCCGCGGCGGCGGCCGCGTCCCAGCCGTGGTCGGCGATCCGTGCGATGTACGGCAGCGTCGCGTTCGTCAGCGCGCGTGTCGACGTCTCGGGCACGGCGCCGGGCATGTTGGCGACGCAGTAGTACAGCGACCCGTGCACCGCGAAGGTCGGGTCGTCGTGCGTCGTCGCGTGCGAGCCCTCGAAGCAGCCGCCCTGGTCGATCGCGATGTCGACGAGCACCGAGCCGGGCTTCATGTCCGCGACCATGTCGAGGGTCACGAGCTTGGGGGCCGCGGCTCCCGGGATCAGCACGGATCCGATCACGAGGTCGGCGTCCGCGAGCGCCTCGGCCACGGCGTAGCGGGTGGAGGCGCGGGTCTGCAGCGCGCCGCCGTAGCGGTGCTCGAGCTCGCGCAGGCGAGGGAGTGACACGTCCAGCACGGTCACCTGGGCGCCGAGGCCCAGCGCGTTGGCCGCGGCGTGCTCGCCCGCGACGCCGCCGCCGATCACGACGACCTTGCCGCGCGGCGTGCCGGCGATGCCGCCCAGCAGCGTGCCGCGCCCGCCCTCGCCGCGCATCAGCGTGTGCGCGCCGACGGCGATCGACAGGCGCCCGGCGACCTCGCTCATCGGCACGAGCAGCGGCAGGGAGCGGTCCGGCAGCTGGACGGTCTCGTACGCGACGGCGGTCGTGCCGGCGTCCACCAGGGCGCGGGTGAGCGGGGCGTCGGCCGCGAGGTGCAGGTACGTGAACAGGGTCAGGTCGGGCCGCAGGTGGCCGTACTCCGAGGCGATGGGCTCCTTGACCTTCACGAGCAGCTCGGCCTCGCGCCACACGTCGGCCGCCTCCGCGACGATCCGCGCGCCCGCGTGGGCGTAGTCGTCGTCCGTGATGCGGGATCCGAGCCCCGCGCCCGACTGCACGAGCACGTCGTGGCCGCGGGCGACGAGCGCGTCCACGCCGGCCGGCGTGATGGCGACGCGGTGCTCGTTGTTCTTGATCTCCGTGGGGATGCCGATGCGCATGCCGACAGGATCGCAGTTCCTTCGTTTCCAACGCGTTGCATGCGAAGATCGTTCGGAAGATCATCCCGATTGCGGAAGGCGAGGGGCATGGCGAGGCCTGGATCCGGTTCCGAGACGAAGAATCCACGGCCCGGCGAACTCGACGAGCTGGACGAGCGGATCGTCGGGATCCTGGCGCAGGACGGCCGCATCACGAACGCCGACCTGGCGGCGGCGCTGGACGTGGCGCCGTCGACCGCGCACGCGCGGACGCGCTCGCTGGTGGAGCGCGGCGTCATCCGGGGATTCCACGCCAGCGTCGATCACAACCGGCTCGGCCGTGGGCTGCAGGCCATCGTGGGCGTGACGCTGCGCCCCGGATCGCGACACGACAGCATCGTGCAGTTCGCCGACGAGGTGCGTCGGCTGCCGGAGGTGCTGCAGATGTTCTTCGTCGGCGGCACCGACGACTTCCTCGTCCACATCGCGGTCGAGGGGTCCAGCGACGTGCGCCGGTTCGTCGTCGAGCACCTGTCGGCGCAGCAGTCGGTGGCCTCGACGCGCACGAGCATCATCTTCGAGTACCACCGCAACGCGGTCGCGGCGCCGTTCCGGTGATCCGCCGGGGCGCGCGGCGTCGTGTTGCGCCGTGTGTCGGACCGGATTCGCGGCTCGCGCGCCCGTGCCTAGCGTGGAGGGACAGCACCCCAGAAGGAGCCCCGCCATGTCCCGCACCACCCGTCTCATCGCGCCCCTCGCCGCTCTCAGCCTGCTCGCCCTCGCCGGGTGCGCGTCCGGATCCGGAGGCGCCGCGGAGGCCGAACTCGGCAGCGAGGGCAACCCGGTCAGGCTCGGCGTCGTCGGCGCGAGCGACCCCTACTGGGAGACGTACGAGGAGGCCGTCGAGGCCGAGGGCATCTCGCTCGAGATCGAGGACTTCACCGAGTACACGCAGCCCAACCCCGCGCTGAGCGAGGGCGAGCTCGACATCAACCAGTTCCAGCACATCCAGTACCTCGCCGACTACAACGTCTCGGCCGGCGACGACCTGCAGCCCATCGGCGCCACCGCGATCTACCCGCTCGGCCTGTACTCGGACAAGTACGAGACCCCCGAGGACATCCCCGACGGCGAGACCGTGGTCGTGCCCAACGACACCGTCAACCAGGCGCGCGGCCTGCTCGTGCTGCAGGCCGCCGGTCTGATCGAGCTGAAGGACGGCGGATCGTCCTTCTCGACGCTCGAGGACGTGCTCGACGGATCGCGCGTGAAGGTGGACGCGGCCGACGCGGCGCTGACCGTCACGTCGCTGCCGGACGTCGCGGCGGCCATCGTCAACAACGACTTCCTCGGCAACGCGGGGCTGACGGCCGAGGACGCCATCGCCGCCGACGACCCGTCCGACCCCACCGCCGCGCCGTACATCAACATCTTCGCGGTGCGGAAGGCCGACGTGGACTCCGAGGTGCTGAACAAGCTCGTCGAGATCTACCAGTCGAACCAGGACGTGCTCGACGGGGTGCAGGAGACCGCGGGCGGCACGGCGGTGTTCGCCACGACGCCGGCCGCCGACCTGCAGGCCGCGCTGACCGACGTCGAGGACGGCATCCAGAAGTGACGCGCGAGGGCGCGGGCGTCTTCACGCCGCGCCCTCCGTCGCCTCCCCGCCCCGCGAGCCTTCGAGGAGCCATGCCCCACATCCGCATCGCCGACGTCACCAAGACGTACCCGCCGCAGCGCCGCCATGGTGATCCCGTGGTCGCCGTCGACTCCGTCACGCTCGACATCGAGCGCGGCGACGTCTTCGGCGTGATCGGGTACTCGGGAGCCGGCAAGTCGACGCTCGTGCGCCTGATCAACGGGCTGGAGCCGGTGACGGCCGGATCGATCGAGGTCGACGGCGTGGACGTCGTCGCCCTCCCCGAGCGACGGCTGCGCGAGGTCCGGCAGGGCATCGGCATGATCTTCCAGCGGTTCAACCTGCTCCGCTCGCGCACGATCCGCGGCAACGTCGCGTACCCCCTGGAGGTCGCGGGCGTGCCGCGCGCCCGGCGCGCGGCGCGCGTGACCGAGCTGCTCGACTTCGTGGGGCTCGCCGACAAGGCGGACGCGTATCCCGAGCAGCTCTCGGGCGGCCAGCAGCAGCGCGTGGGCATCGCGCGCGCTCTCGCCGCCGAGCCCGCGATCCTGCTCGCCGACGAGGCGACCAGCGCGCTCGATCCGGAGACGACCGACGAGGTGCTGGATCTGCTGGCGCGCGTGAACCGCGAACTCGGCGTCACGATCGTGGTCATCACGCACGAGATGGACGTGATCGCGCGGATCGCGAACAAGGTCGCGGTGATGGAGCGCGGACGCGTCGTCGAGCAGGGGCCCACGTACGACGTCTTCACGCGCCCGAAGACGGACACGGCGAAGCGGTTCGTGCGCACGGTCGTGCGCGCGCTGCCCGAGGGCGACGCCCTCGCGGCACTGCGTGCGCAGCACGAGGGCCGCTTCTTCACGATCTCGTTCACCGACGAGGGCGCATCCGAGGCGCGCGTCTTCGGCGCCCTCGCCCGCGCCGGCGTGGACTTCAACCTCGTGCACGGGGGCATCGACGACATCCAGGGCCGCGTGTACGGCCTGCTCACGATCGCCGTGCGCGGCGGGGAGTCGGCCGTCCGGGACGCCCTCGCGGGCGTCGGCGCGGGCGTGACGATCACGGAGGTGGCGGCATGAACGACCTCCTCGCGGAGATCGCCGACCTCCTGCCTGAGCTGCTCGAGCAGACCGGCACGACCCTGTGGCTCGTGGCCGCATCGCTCGTGTTCGGCGGCATCGGCGGCCTGATCGTCGGCACCGCCATCACGGTCACCCGCAAGGGCGCGATCCTGGCCCAGCCGATCGTCTACTGGGTGCTCAACGCGCTCGTGAACACCTTCCGGCCGATTCCGTTCATCATCTTCCTCGTCGCGATGCAGCCGATCGCGCGCGTCCTGATCGGCACCGGCTTCGGCAACGAGATGATCATCTTCTCGATCTCGGCGGCGGCCACCTTCGGCATCGCCAGGATCGTCGAGCAGAATCTGGTCACGGTCGATCCGGGCGTGATCGAGGCCGCGCGATCGACGGGCGCCAGCCCGTGGCGGATCATCCGCACCGTCATCCTCGCGGAGGGCCTCGGGCCCGTGATCCTCGGCTACACGTTCGCGACCATCGCCATCATCGACATGTCCGCCGTGGCCGGCCTCGTCGGGGGCGACGGCCTCGGCAACTACGCGCTGTCGTACGGCTTCCGGCAGTTCAATCCGGTCGTCACGTGGTCGGCGCTGGTCATCATCATCGTGATCACCCAGCTCGTGCAGGGCCTCGGCAACTGGCTGGCCCGCCGCATCCTGCGCCGCTGAGCGTCCTCAGCCCTGCTCGCCGGCGGAGGCGTTGAGCATCCAGAACACGCCGTAGCGGTCGGTGAGCATGCCGAACGAGTCGCCCCACGGCGCCTGCGCGTACGGCTCGACCACGGCGCCGCCCTCGGCGAGCTTGTCGAACACCGCGCCGAGTTCGGGGCCGTCATCCCCGAACAGCGTGACCGTGACGCGCTGCCCCTCGCTGTAGTCCATGCCGGTCGGGGTGTCCGACGCCATGAGAGCGAAGCCGTTCGCGAGATCGAGCTGGCCGTGCATGACCTTGTCGCGGTCGGACTCGGGAAGCTCGGGATTCGGCATGTCGCCCATCTTCATGACGGAGACCTCGCCGCCCAGCACCGACCTGTAGAACTCCAGTGCCTCCGCCGCGCCGTCGCGGAAGGAGATGTACGGAGCGACCTTGTAGCCCATCGGGATTCCTCTCGTCGCCGGGTCCACAGATGCTGTGCCCGGATCCACGACGAGGATCCCATCCGCCGCCGACATCCGGTAGGCCGCCGGATGAACGGATCGCGCGGCGACGGACGCGCCTACACTGGAGCGCATGGCTGAGGAATCGAAGAACTCCGCGAGCGACGAGGCGAAGGCGAAGTTCCGCGAGGCGCTCGAGCGGAAGAATGCACGTAACGCCGCCAATGGCGGGGGGCCCGGCACGGGCGGCCCGCACGGCAGCGGCGCGATCCACGGCACGCACGGCGCCGCCGGAGGCAAGCGCGAGTTCCGGCGCAAGTCGGGCTGAGCCGCCCGGCACACGGGAACCGGGGATCGCGGGGCCCTGGATCCGGTGCGGTGCGATGGCTAGCGTCGGGACACACGCGCGCATCGGGAGGATCCATGACCGACGTCGCACTGCCCGCGCCGATCCAGGAGTTCGTCGACGCCACGAACGCGGGCGACGACGCCCGGTTCGCCGCCGTCTTCACGGATGACGCCTACCTGAGCGACTGGAGTCGCGAGTTCCGCGGGCCCGAGGGCGCGGCCGAGTGGAACCGCACCGACAACATCGGCGTGCAGGCGCACTTCGACGTCGTGGACTACGCGTCGGGCGACGACGACGGCGAGCACGTGGTGACGCTCGCGGTGCGCAGCAACCGCTTCAACGGCACGGGTCCGCTGAAGTTCCGGCTGCGGGACGGCCGGATCTCGCGCCTCGTGATCGAGTGACCGCGATCAGTCGGTGCCGGCGTCGACTCGCGGCAGCGTGCACAGCACGTCCTGCGTGCCGGACGAATCGAGGCGCGTGACCTGAAGCGGGCCGGCGATCGCGGCGTCATCGAGGCCCGTCAGATGGATCGTCGCCCACGGCTCGGCCGACATCCGGTCGTACTCGGTCGTGACATCGCCCGCCGTCGCGGACCCCGCGTCGCCGTCGAACCATGCGTTCCACACCCGTTCGCCGACGCCGAGGTCGATGCCCTGCGTGCCCGGGGCGAACCCCCGCAGGTCGATGTCGACGCTCCAGGTGGTGGGGGCGTCGCGGCGGATGAATCCCCGCGAGCTCCATCGAGCCTCGCGCCCGTACGAGGCCGTCACGCGCGTGCCGTCGGGCGCCGTGCACGACGCATCCGTCGCGACCGCGGTGCTGCTCGCGCCGCCGCCGGAGACGAACGACAGCGCCCCGGCCGCGAGCCCGGCCACGAGTGCGGCGATGCGCCACGGGCCGAAGCGACGGGGTGTCGCATGCACGACGACCGTGCAGAGCAGGGAGTCGGCGAACGTCTGCCGACGAGCGTGCCACAGCGGCCGCAGGTAGCCGACGAACAGGATCGCGTCGAGGAAGTGCGCGAACCAGCGCACGACCGTCCGGAGGATGCCGACGGGACGCCCGCCGGTCTCGCCGACCACGCGGATGCCGAGCGCGGCCTTGCCGGGCGTCGCGCCCGTGTAGGCCTGCAGGCACACCATGCCCGAATACAGGATCGCGAGCGCCCACCACTGCAGGGTCCCCGCGTCCGGCCAGGTCAGACCGTTCGTGGTCGGCGCCCAGCCCGGCGCGGGGGAGAGGATCGGAACGTCACCCGCGATGAGCCACGTGGCGAAGGACACGATGGCGAGGTCGAGGAGCATGGCCACGAAGCGCACGCCCCAGCCCGCGTACTCGGGCGCCGTCCGCGGTGCGGTCGCGTCCGCCCACGCGGGCTGGGCGGGGGGAAGGCCGACGGTCACCCCTGCATCGTGGCAGACCGGAGCCCCGCAGGGCGAGGATCGGTCCCTGGAGGATCGGCGAGGGTCAGTCGGTGCCGGAGTCGAAGGCGGCCGACTCGTTGGCCGCCTCGATCGCGGACGCGCTCTCCTCCTCGCCGAGGCCCGCGGGCTCGGCGGACTGGGTGATGTCGTTCGCGCCGCCCCGCTCGAGCGCGCCGACCAGCTCGGCCGTCGGGCCGCCGATCAGGCCCAGGCCCGCGTACTGCTCGAGGCGCGTGCGCGAGTCGGCGATGTCGAGGTTGCGCATCGTGAGCTGGCCGATCCGGTCGGTCGGGCCGAACGCGGCATCTCCGACGCGCTCCATCGAGAGCTTCTCGGCCGCGTACGACAGCGCGGGGCCCGACGTGTCGAGGATCGTGTAGTCCTCGCCGCGGCGCAGGCGCAGCGTGACCGAGCCCGAGATCGCGGATCCGACCCACTTCTGGATCGACTCGCGCAGCATGAACGACTGCGGCTCGAGCCAGCGGCCCTCGTACATCAGGCGGCCGAGGCGGCGGCCCTGCTCGTGGTACGTGGCGAGGGTGTCCTCGTTCAGGATGCCGTTCACGAGGCGCTCGTACGCGATGAACAGCAGCGCCATGCCCGGGGCCTCGTAGATGCCGCGCGACTTCGCCTCGATGATGCGGTTCTCGATCTGGTCGCTCATGCCGAGACCGTGGCGTCCGCCGATCCGGTTCGCCTCGAAGACGAGCTCGACGGCATCCGCGTACTCGACGCCGTTCAGCGCGACGGGGCGGCCGCCCTCGAACGTGATCGTGACGTCTTCGGGGGCGATCTCGACCGACGGGTCCCAGAACCGCACGCCCATGATCGGCTCGACGGTCTCGAGCGACACGTTCAGCTCCTCGAGCGTCTTGGCCTCGTGCGTCGCGCCCCAGATGTTCGCGTCGGTCGAGTACGCCTTCTCGGCCGAGTCCCGGTACGGGAAGTCGTGCGCGACGAGCCACTCGCTCATCTCCTTGCGCCCGCCGAGCTCGGCGACGAAGGTCGCGTCGAGCCAGGGCTTGTAGATGCGCAGGCGGGGGTTGGCGAGCAGGCCGTAGCGGTAGAACCGCTCGATGTCGTTGCCCTTGTAGGTCGAGCCGTCGCCCCAGATCTCGACGCCGTCCTCCTTCATGGCGCGCACGAGCAGCGTGCCCGTGACGGCGCGGCCGAGCGGCGTGGTGTTGAAGTAGGTGCGTCCGCCGGAGCGGATGTGGAACGCGCCGCACGCGAGAGCGCCGAAGCCCTCCTCGACGAGCATCGGCTTGCAGTCGATCAGGCGGGCGGCCTCGGCGCCGTAGTTCAGCGCACGCCCGGGGATCGACTCGATGTCGTCCTCGTCGGGCTGGCCGAGATCGCCCGTGTACGTGAACGGGATCGCGCCCTTGTCGCGCATCCACGCCACGGCGACGGAGGTGTCGAGACCCCCGGAGAAGGCGATGCCGACGCGCTCGCCGACGGGCAGGGACTCGAGGACCTTCGACATGCGTTCAATCCTACGTGGCGGGGCCTGACCGGCCCGTCCGCGTCAGGACTCGGCCGTCAGCGTGAGAAGGCGCGAGCGGATGGCCGACTCCTGGCGGCCGAGCACGCCCGCGATCTCGTACGCCGTGCGGCCCTCGTCGTCGAGCTGCAGCAGGCGCTCGTCCTCGGCGTCGTCCCAGCGCTCGTACGCGCGCGGATGGTGCCGGCGGATGCCCGCCATCACGTCGGCGGGATCCGGGCGGTGGGCGGCCAGCCGGACGCCGCCCATCCGGTCGAGCGCGTGGCGGGCGATCTCGGCCTCGCCCCTCCAGAACACGGCTTCGCCGGCGTCGAAGCTGATCAGATCGGCGGCGACCTCGGCGGCGGCGCCTTCGCGGAACAGAACACGGACCATGTCGCATCCTCCATTCACGGGGGATCCGATCACGGATCCCCGCGATGCCGCGGAGCCGGCGGTCCGGCCCCGTCGACGAGGTCATCATGACACGCCTTCTCTTCAGAAGCGGTCGCACGCGCTCGGGCGACGCTTCGCGCCGCCGCTCGGCGAGCGAGCGCTGTCGCTGCGCTCCATCGCGGGCGCGCGCTTCGCGCCCGCGTCCGGCCGCTTCGCGGCACGCTCGCATTGCTCGCACAGGGGTGCAGCTCGTGTCGGAGTGTGAGACCGCGCGGGGGGCGTGAGAGTGTGGCGCCGTGCTCGAGAGCGTGCTGTGGGGAGTGGTCGGCGCGGTGCCGCTCGTGATCGGCGCGGTGCTTGCGGGGCTCCGGACCTGGCCGGACCGGCTGGTCGGGATCGTGCTGGGCTTCGGCGCCGGCGCGCTGATCGCGAGCATCGCGTTCGAGCTCTGGGAGGAGGGGCTCGCGCAGGGCGGACCGCTTCCGCTGGCCGTCGGGGTCGCGCTGGGCGCCGCGGTCTACTTCACGGCCGACCGGCTGGTCGAGCGCTGGGCGAGGCGTGCGGGCGGTGGCGCGGCCGCGGGCGTGCCGCTCGCCCTGGGGGCGCTGCTGGACGGCATCCCGGAGCAGCTCGTTCTGGGCTTCGGTCTCGCCGACGGTGCGGGGGTCAGCGTCGCCCTCGTCGTCGCGATCTTCGTCTCGAACCTGCCGGAGTCGGTCGGATCGTCCGCCGACCTGATCGAGGGAGGCGTCCGGCGCCCGGCCGTGCTCGGGATCTGGTCGGTCGTCGCGGCGCTCTGCGCGCTCGCCACGGTGGCGGGCTGGGCGCTGGCCGACGTCGCGACGGTCGCCGTGCGGACCAGCCTCAACGGCTTCGCGGCGGGCGCGCTGCTCGTGATGATGGTCGACTCGATGATCCCCGAGGCGCAGAGGCGCGCGAAGGATCTGGCGGGCATCGCCACGGTCCTGGGGTTCGCGCTCGCCGCGGGCCTCGCCACGCTCTGAGGCGGACGCTTCGCGTCCGCGGTGGCGCGGGCTACCAGACGATGCCGCCGCCGGCGGAGATGCCGCCCCACGTGAGCAGGATGAAGATGCCCGCGAACACGACGGGAGCGATGCCCCGGCCCTGGCGGCTCAGGCCCTTGAGCAGCGCGATGACGGTGAAGACCGCCGCGACGATCGACAGACCGCCGCCGAGGATGAGGCCGATGAAGAGCGGGATCGGCATGAGGACGAGACCGGCGAGGGCGAGCCAGAAGGCCACCCAGGCGGTGCGGTTCGTGGGGCGCGGAAGGTGCGAGGTCATGCGTCCATCCTGGCTCAGTCGCCGTATTCCGCCATGCGCCTGGTGAACTCCCCGCGGTCCGTCTCGCTGAGCAGGCGCTCGGCGTAGAAGGAGATCTGCAGGCCCTCGACCGGCTCGCCGGTCTGGGCATGCTGCGCCTCGCGGTCGGTGCGCCACTCGCCCGTCCCATCGTTCGAGAGATCGGCGATGGTGGCGTAGAGCGCGATGTCGCCGGTGCGGTCCTCGGTGTACCACTCCCAGGCGACCTGGGCGGCGGGATCCGCGCTGCCGTAGAACCTCTCCAGAATGGACGGGTCCATGCCCGAGGACGGCTCGTTGAACGCGATCATCGCCCACCAGTCGTGGCGCGCGATGACGTCCTCGATCGCGCGCATCATCGCCGTCTTGCGGGCGACGCCGGTGACGGGCTCGTTCGTCGACCAGGTGGTCGACGTGTACCGGACCAGCATCGACTCGCCGCCGTAGCCGTTGCGCTCGGGCCGGAGGTCCTCGGCCGGCGCCGCCGTCCAGGTGACCCCGTACTCGGCGGACAGCGCGTCCCGGATCTCGGCGGACAGCGCGTCGGAGGTCGCACGCACCTGCTCGAGCGACAGCCGCGCGAGCGTCGCGCTCGCGGCCTCGTCCTTCACGCCGGGGAAGGACTCCCGGTGCCGCTGCTCCTCGGGCTCCGTGCCGGCGTAGCCGCCCTCGGCCGATGTGCGCATGGCGCTCAGTGCGCCGACCGTGCCGACGTTCAGCACGAGCGCGAGCGCCAGCGCCGCGGCCCCGAGCGTGCGGCCGCGCGCCGTGGCGAGCGCCGCGACGATCACCCCGACCACGGCGAGCTGCAGCACGACGACCGTCGCGCCGTAGATCGCATCGGTCGCGCCGGACGCCAGCAGCGCGAGCAGCACCACGGCGAACAGCGCGCTCGCGCCCAGCGCGGCCCAGCCCATGGCGCCGCGCCGCGGCCGGGCGGCGGCCGCCGCCTCCGGGACCGGATCGGCGGACACGCGCCGCGCCCCGCGGTACCCGCCGGGCGGCGGCAGCGGCGGCGCGCCGTCCGAGCGCGTGACGTACCGGCTCCCGGTGTGCGCGTCGCGGCGCCCGGCGGGACGCGGCTCGCGGGGTCGGGGCTCGGGGGCTCCGGTCTCGGGGGTCACCACGGCCTGTCCGTCTCCGGGCCGGACGGCTCGCCGTCGCCCTGGTCCTGCCGCCGTTCGCCGTCGCCCTGCTGCAGCTTCTGCTCCAGCTCGCCCAGCTGGTCGTCCGACGGCTGGTCGTCCTGGGACGGATCCTCCGGGGGCGGCGGGGGCGGCTGCTGCTTCTGCCTCAGGCGCTCCTCGAGCTCGTCGATGCTCTGCCCGGAGCTGCGCGGCGGATCCGGGGACTGCTCGTCCGCCTCCTCCGAGTGGCACTCCGGCGGGGTGTCGGCGACGACCCCGAGAGCCTCGCCGTACAGCTGCCGGGCACCCGCCGCGTCGCCGGCCTGCCGCGCGGCATCGCCCATCCACTCGATCGTGAGCCCGAGATCGATGTGCACCGCGCACGCCTCGAGGCCGGGCGCGAGCGGAAGCGCCTCCTCGAACTCGGCGCGGGCGCCGGCGAGATTGCCCGACAGGGCGAGGCCGACGCCGAGGTTGTACGGCGCCTTGTACGGCTCGAAGACGTTCGCGAGCCCCTGGCTCTGCGCCGCGGCGGTGGACCCGGCGAAGTCGCCCGCGACGTGCGCCGTGATGGCGCGATGGGCGAACGCGTACATCGACACGATCTTCGCCGGCACCAGCAGCGCGACGACCGCGAGGGGCACCGCGATCCACAGCAGGATGCGCCGCAGCCGCGCCCGTCGGCGGTTGGCGGCGATGAGCGCGGCAGGGTCGAGGGTCATGCCGCCTCCCGCTTCCGCACGCGCAGGATCTCCGGGAGCCGGCTCGCCAGGATCGCCGCGTCCGCGGCGAGCAGCCCGACGATCGCAAGCGCCAGGATCCAGCCGAGCTCGGTGACGTCGCCCGTCGTGCCGGCGGCGCGGGTCGTGGTCGACGTGGGCGCCTCGGGCAGCGTCGGCGGCGCGTCGGCCGTGCGGTGCACGTAGGGGACGCCGAGCTCGTCCGCGATCGTCCGCAGCGCGTCCTCGTCGATGCGCGACAGCGCCGGATCCGCTCCGTCCAGGATGTACTCTCCGGGCGCGGCGCCGAGGTCGCCGGTCTGCACCCGCATCCGGCCGCCCTCCGGCGTCCCGTAGCCGAGCACGGCGCCGCCGTCGACCAGGCCGGCGGCGGCGCGGAACGACTCGGGCGCCGAGGCGGCGGTCTGCTCGCCGTCGCCCAGGTAGAACACCATGCGGGATCGGCCGGACGCGCTCGCCGCGGCGTCCCGCAGGGTCTGCGCGAGCAGGTCGTTCGCGATGCCGATGGAGCTGCCGCGCGACTGCCGCGTCACCTCGGGGGTCAGCACCTCGAGCGCCGAGCCGAGCGCCGCCGTGTCGGTCGTGAGCGGCAGTCGCAGCTCGGCGTCGGCGTCGAACGTGATGAGCGCGAACCGCGCTCCCGGGTACGCCGTCACGACCTCCCGCACGTCGTCCCGCACGCCCGCGAGCCGCGGCGCGCCGTCGCCCCAGTCCTCGGCGACGATGCTCGCCGTGCTGTCCACCAGGATCACGATGTCCGTCTCGGTCGCGAGCGTCTCGGTCTGGCCACCCGGGACGCCCGGGCGCAGCGCAAGCACGGCGCACGCCAGCAGCGCGCCGAGCCGCAGGATCCAGGACGCCCGCGTCCGGCCGTCCTTCGCGCGCAGCAGGGAGCGGACGGCGACGAACGCCACGGGCGCGCACAGGACGAGCAGCAGCAGCGGATGCAGCACGGGCTGGAAGGTCACAGGCGCGCCCTCCAGACCAGCACGATCCCGCCGACCACGAACGCGAGCAGGACGGCGATCCAGGCGTCCGGCACGTCGCGCCACACGACGCGGGCCTCGCCCTCGAGCGCACGCGCATCCTGCTGCCGCACCTCGTCGACGATGTCGGCCACGGTCGTGTCGGCGCGCAGCGCGTACGCCTGCCCGCCCGTGGCCTCGACCGCCTGCGTCAGCTGCGCCGTGACGCCCGCGTCCTTGCCCTCGACGGGGTTCAGGGCGAACACGCGCACGCCGGCGTCGCGCGCGTACCCCGCCGCCTGCTCGACCGTCACGATGCCCGCGCCCTGCGCCTCGTTGTCGGTGGCCAGGACGATCGACCGCGACCGCTCCTCGTCCGCGTGATCGAATCGCATGGCGCACGCCGCGAGGCCGTCGCCGATGAGCGACGAGCCGCTGCCGTTGAGGGTGCCGATCCAATGCTCCGGGATGTCGCTCGCGTAGTCGTCGAACGCCGCGCGGATCGATCCCAGGTGCTCCCGGACGAAGTCGTAGTCGTCCGTCAGCGGGAAGACCTGCACGGGCGAGCTGTTGAAGATCGTCAGCCCGATGCGCTCGCCGCGGAAGCCCTCGAGCAGATCCTCGAACACCTCGAGCACCTCGACGTCGACCTCGCTCATCGAGCCCGACACGTCCAGGCACAGCATGATGTCGCGGCTCGCGTCGACGGGCCGGATGGTCTGCGCCGCCATCGGCCGCGCGCCCACGACGCCCGCGGCCAGGGCGGCTCCCGCGCACAGCGCGATCGCCCCGCCCACCGCGATCGCCCGCCGCGCCGTGGCGCGCCGCACGCTCGGCAGGCCGCGCAGCCGCTCGGCGCGCGACACCGGGGCGGCCTCCGGCGCGCGCGAGCCCGCCCGCCTCCCGCGCGCGACGCCGAGCGCGATCGCCGCCGCCACGACGAGCATGACGACCCCGACGATCCACGTGCTGCTCAGTGCCACGCGCTCACCACCCTGCGCGCGGCCTCGGCGCCCGCGGCCGGGTCCACGGCCGGGCCGCGGCCGAAGATGCTCGGGTAGTAGTGGCGGCGGAGCGCGTCGACCAGGGCCGGATGCACGCCGCGCGCGACGAGGTCGTCGAGCGCGAGCACGGGCGCCTCGAGGCCGCTGTACTCGTTCACGAACGCCCGCGTGGCGCGGCTCAGCTCGAGGTTCGCCGCGCGCGCGGAGAGCTCCCCGTCGCGCCACGCCCGCTCGATGCCGTCGATCGCGTCGAGGTGCTCGCGGCGCAGCAGCGCGACCACGTCGCCCGCCGCGGGAACGGTCGCCGCCGCGGCGGGGCGCGGCCGCGTGAGCAGCAGGATCAGACAGATCGCCAGGATCGACAGCACGATCACCCCGAGGGCGAGCAGCATCCAGCCCGGCGCGTACTGCACCGGCGGGTACAGCTCGTCAGGCTCCGACATGCGCCCTCCGGTCGAGCATCCGCAGCAGCTGCGGCACCGCGTCGTCCTGCGTGCGCAGCTCGGTGTGGCTGATCTCCAGGGCCGTCAGCAGCGCGTCCCGCCGGAGCTCCTCGGCGCGGCGGCGCTCGTCGATCTCGCGGAGAACGGCCGCGTCGCCGTGCAGGAACTCGGGCACGGTCCATCCGGTGTCCACGTCGCGGCGGGAGGATCCGCCGGCCGACGCGCGGACCGGATCCGCGTCGCGCAGCGTCACCCACAGCACGTCGTGCTGCGTGCGCAGGCGCCGCAGCAGGCGCTCGGTCTCGTCGGTGATGGGCGCGTCGTCCGTGACGACCGCCACGATCATCCGCCGCGCGATCGTGCGCGCCACGAAGTCGAGCAGGCGCTCGCGGGCGCTCGCGGGGCCATCCGGGGCGCATCCGGCGTCGATCGCGCGCAGCGCGTGCTCGAGCGCGCCCTCCGACCGCTTCGACGGCAGGCGCCGCACCCGGTCCGCGTCGCCCAGCACGACCGAGACGTCGTCGTCGTGGCGCAGCGCCAGGACGCCCAGCGCTCCGACCGCCAGCACCGCGAGCTCGCGCTTGGGCCGGTCGTCGGCCGCGAGCGCCGCCATGCCGCGTCCCGTGTCGACCACGAGCAGCACCGTGTGCATGCGCGACGCGCGCGTCCGCTTCACCATGGGCGTGCTCAGCCGCGCCGTCGCGCGCCAGTCGATGTCGCGCACCTCGTCGCCCGGCTGGTACTCCCGCAGGTCCTCGAAGTCGGTGCTGCGGCCGCGCAGCAGCGACGCGTACGCGCCGTCGAGCGCGTGCATCGACTTCCGCGAGGTGTGGATGAAGAGGCGGCTCTTCACCCGCATGAGCAGGCTGGGCATGGGATCAGGATCAGGGAGTCGGGACGGCCGCGAAGATCGCGTCGACGATCTCCTCGCTGCGCACCCCGTCGGCCTCGGCCTCGAAGTTCAGCAGCACGCGGTGGCGCAGCACGACGTGGCGCAGCGCCCGGATGTCCTCGGGGATCACGTGGGCGCGGCCGTTCAGCAGCGCGAGTGCGCGCGAGGCCTGCAGGAACGCGATGGACGCGCGCGGGCTCGCGCCGTAGGTGATGTAGCGGGCCTGCTCCTCGCCGATGTACGGCGCCGCGTTGCGCGTCACGTACGCGATGCCGACGATGTAGTTGCGGATCGCGGGGGAGACGTGGATGCGGCTCGCGACGTCCTGCAGCAGGTGCACGTCGTCGAGCGTGACCGAGCTGCGGACGTGACGCTCGGGGTCGAGCGCCCCCGAGTCGATCCGCTCGAGGATCTCGTACTCCTCCTGCGGGCTGGGGTACTCCACGATCTCCTTGAGCAGGAACCGGTCCATCTGCGCCTCGGGCAGCTCGTACGTGCCCTCCTGCTCGATCGGATTCTGCGTCGCGATCACGAGGAACGGCTTGGGCAGGCGGTGCACCTCGCCGCCGATCGTCGTCTGGTGCTCCTGCATGGCCTCGAGCATGGCGCTCTGGGTCTTGGCGCTCGAGCGGTTGATCTCGTCGAGCAGCACGAAGTTCGCGTGCACGGGCCCCAGCACCGTGCGGAACGACCCGGTCGACGCGTCGTACACCTGGTTGCCCGTGATGTCGCTCGGCAGCAGGTCGGGCGTGCACTGGATGCGCTTGAACTGCGCGTCGACCGTGTCCGCGAGCGTGGACGCCGCGGTCGTCTTCGCCAGGCCCGGCACGCTCTCGAGCAGGACGTGCCCGCCCGCGATCAGCCCGATCAGCAGGCTCGTGCGGAGCCTCTCCTGGCCGACCATCTTGGACGAGTACGAGTCGGAGACGATCCGCACGATCTCGACGGCGCGGGCCATCTCCTCGGGCGTCGGCGCGCTCGTCGGCTGATCCATGTGCTCTCCCCTCGCCGGGCGGACGTCCGCCGCTGCGCCCGGCGCGGCCGTTCCCCCGCGGTCAGCCTAACCGCGCCGGATCCCGCCGCCGCGGCCGTTCCCGGCCGCGACCGGGGCCCGATCCACCCCGTCGGTAGACTGGTCCAGGCCCGCCGTGGCCATCCGGGCGCCCCGTGCGCGGCATCCGGGCTCAACGACCCAACAGGGGGTAATTCCATGCCGGGCATCGTGATCGTCGGAGTCCAGTGGGGCGACGAGGGCAAGGGCAAGGCCACCGACCTGCTCGGCGACCGCACCGACTGGGTCGTCAAGTTCAACGGCGGCAACAACGCCGGCCACACGGTCGTGATCGGCGACGAGAAGTACGCCCTGCACCTGCTGCCCTCCGGCATCCTCTCGCCCGGCGTGAATGCCGTGATCGGCAACGGCGTCGTGGTCGACCTCGAGGTGCTGTTCGCCGAGCTCGACGCGCTGAACGCCCGCGGCATCGACGTCTCCCGCCTGCGCGTGAGCGCCAACGCGCACGTCATCACGCACTACCACCGCACGCTCGACAAGGTCACCGAGCGCTTCCTCGGCAAGCGGCAGATCGGCACGACGGGCCGCGGCATCGGCCCCGCCTACGCCGACAAGATCAACCGCGTCGGGATCCGGATGCAGGACCTGTTCGACGAGTCGATCCTGCGTCAGAAGGTCGAGGGCGCGCTCGACCAGAAGAACCACCTGCTCGTGAAGGTCTTCAACCGCCGCGCCATCACGGCCGACGAGATCGTCGAGGACCTGCTGTCGTACGCCGACCGGCTGCGCCCCCTGGTGTGCGACACCGGCCTGCTGCTGAACGACGCGCTCGACGCGGGCGACGTCGTGGTCTTCGAGGGCGGCCAGGCGACCATGCTGGACGTCGACCACGGCACGTACCCGTTCGTGACGTCGTCCTCGGCGACCGCTGGCGGCGCGTCGACCGGATCGGGCGTCGGACCCGGGCGCCTGGACCGCATCGTCGGCATCGTGAAGGCGTACACGACGCGCGTGGGCTCGGGCCCCTTCCCGACCGAGCTGTTCGACGAGAACGGCGACTTCCTGCGCGGTCGCGGCTTCGAGTTCGGCACCACGACGGGCCGCCCGCGCCGGGTCGGCTGGTACGACGCCCCCATCACGCGCTACGCGACCCGCGTCAACGGCATCACGGACCTCGTGCTCACCAAGCTCGACATCCTGACCGGTCTGGACGAGATCCCGGTGTGCGTCGCGTACGACGTCGACGGCACGCGCTTCGACGAGCTGCCCGTGAACCAGACCGACTTCCACCACGCCACGCCCATCCTGGAGACCTTCCCCGGCTGGCAGGAGGACATCTCCACGGCGCGCACGTTCGAGGACCTGCCGAAGAACGCGCAGGACTACGTGCTGGCGCTCGAGAAGATGAGCGGCACGCGCATCTCGGTCATCGGCGTCGGCCCCGCGCGCGACGCGGTCGTCGTGCGGCACGATCTGGTGGACTGACCGCCCGGACGGCGACGCGCTGACGAGACCGCAACGCCCCGCCGAGACCGCAACGCCCCGCCGAGACAGCAGTGGACCGCTGCGGTCTCGGCGGGGGGATGCGGTCTCGCGAGTGAAAGGATCGACGGCATGAGGTTCTGGATCGGGGCGCGCGGCGCGGACATGGGCAGCGAGGCGCGCGGCGTCATGGCCGCCACGGCGGGGGAGGCCGACTCGCCCCTCGCGAGCGGGCGGCTGGTGCTGGCGGGCGACGCGGTCGAGGCGCCGTCGCCCACGTGGCTCGCCGCGCATCCGACGCAGGACGTCGTGTACGCCGCGCTCGAGAAGCAGGGCCGCGTCGGCGCCTTCCGCCGCACGGGCGAGACGACGCTCGCGCCGCTCGGCGGCACCGTCGAGGCGGGCGAGACCACGTGCCACATCGCGGTCGCGCCCGACGGGTCGCACCTCGTCGCCGCGGCCTGGGGCGACGGCGTCGTCACGCACATCGCGCTGGACGCCGCCGGGCGCCTCGGAAAGCGCACGGAGGCCGTGCCCGCCGCCGATCCTTACGCCGTCGCGAAGAAGCCCGAGCCGGACACCGCGCGGCTGCTCGACGAGCAGCCCGGCGTCGCGGACCTGCGCGCCCTCGTCGAGCGCGGCGCAGACGCGTCGCAGCTGGCCGCGATGCTCGCCGGGTCCACGCCGACGCCCGCGATCGACGCGGACGCCGGGATGGACGACATCCTGGCCCTGCTCGGCCAGTCGAAGAACCCGTTCGACGATCCCGCCGTGCGCGACATCCTGCGCGGCGCGGGCGAGCCGCTCGCCGGGGGCGTCTCCCTGGGAGGCGCGCCCGCCGCGGAGCCGTCCGAGTCGCGCACGCCGCGCGCGCACTGCAGCGTGTTCCTGCCGCGCGGTCTGGTGGCCACGACCGACCTCGGCTACGACCTGGTGCGCTTCTGGCGCACGAGCGCGCGCGGCATGACCCTCGACCACGAGGTCGCGCTGCCGCTCGGTGCGGGCCCGCGCCACATGACGCCGCACCCCAGCGGACACCTGTACGTGCTGACCGAGTTCACGTCGGAGGTGTACGTGCTGTCCGCGGGGCCCGACGGCCGGTGGCGGCTGCGCTCGGGCCTCGCCGCGTCGCCGGCGTCGCTGCCCGGGGACTCCGGCGCCGAGCTCACGCGCTCGCGCGACGGGCGCCACCTGTACGCGGGCCTGCGCGGCAGCGACACCATCGCGGTGCTGCGCGTGCGCGACGAGGGCGACCGGATCGAGCACGTCGCGCTCGCCGAGTCGGGCATCCGCAAGCCGCGGCACCACGTCATCCTGCGCGACGCGCTGCTGGTGGCGGGCCAGGACTCGCACGAGATCGCCTCGCTCGACGTCGACGAGCGCACCGGGGTGCCCGGGCGCGTGCGCCACCGCCTCGCGGTGCCGTCGCCGCAGCACATCCTGCCGTTCTCATAGCTCGCGTCCCGCTCGCGTCTCGCACGCACGCGCCGGTAATCTCGGACACATGACCGACGCCGCCTCGACCCCGGATCCGACCACGGCCGAGGACCCCCAGGAGACGCTGCTGCGCCTGCGCGCGAGCATCGACAACATCGACGCCGCGCTGGTCTATCTGCTGGCCGAGCGGTTCCGCGCGACGCAGCAGGTCGGGCGGCTGAAGGCGCGGCACGCGATGCCGCCGTCCGACCCGAATCGCGAGGAGCAGCAGGTCGCGCGCCTGCGCGCCCTCGCCGAGGCCGCGCACCTCGATCCGGAGTTCGCCGAGAAGTGGTTCAACTTCGTGGTGGCGGAGGTCATCCGCCACCACGAAGCACTCCGCGACTAGACCGTCGTCCGGCGCAGGGTGAGGAAGGAACCCAGCGCCATCAGCGCGATGAGGGGCACGGCCCACAGCGCCAGCCCGACGCCCCCGGTCGTCACGAGCCACGTCCACACCTCGGGCCAGGCCTCCAGGCGCGTGACGAGGAAGGCGAGGCCGACGAGGATCAGGCCGAGGCCGATCATCAGCACCGTCAGCACGGTGGTGCTCCACCGCTTGTAGATCGTCGCGAACCAGAAGCCGGTGACGAAGAAGAACATCGTCGTGACGAAGAAGACGAACCAGGCGCCGAGCGGTCCCGCCTCCCACAGGTACGGGAGGTAGGCGAAGAATCCGTTCACGCCGTACCCGTTCGTCGCCTGCTCGAGCAGGCCGAGCAGCACGAACACGGTCGAGAGCAGGACGCCGGTGATCGCGGCCGCGACGAGCGTGCCGAGGTAGAACTCCCGTCGCGTCAGGCTCATCGCCTGCGAGAACGGGAACGACAGGGTCAGGGCCTGGATGCCCACCGCGAGGAAATACCACAGCGGCGCCTGGCTGCCGCCGCCGTACTTCGGGGTGCCGATCGGGATCATCGCGAAGATCAGGATCGAGATCAGCAGCGATCCCGTCAGGATGATCAGCGGCACCCACAGATAGGTCTGCCGGTTGACGAACTGGAGCCGGACGACGTTCAGCACGCGGCCGTTCATCGGGTCACCTCCTCCGAGGCGGGCGCGGGCCGGCCGGCCTGCGCGTGCTGGGTGCTGCGCACGATGAGCTGCTGCAGCGAGACGGGGGCGAGGTCGAGGCCCGCGGCCCGCACCTCGGCGCGCTCGGCCGCCGACAGGGCGCCGAGGAACGTGGCGGACGTCACGCGACCGAGGCTCTCGCGGTGGATCACCTCGCGGCCGCGCACGAACGCCTCGACGGCGGTCGAGTCGCCGACCACGTTCGCGGCGTGCTCGCGGGCCTCGTCCGTGGACTCGTCCATGATGATCCGGCCGTGGTCGATCACCAGGACGCGCTCGATGAGGTTCGCGACCTCGTCGATCAGGTGGCTCGACAGCAGCACGGTGCGCGGATGCTCGGCGTAGTCCGCGAGCAGGCGGTCGTAGAAGATCTGCCGTGCGACGGCGTCCAGGCCGAGGTACGGCTCGTCGAAGAAGGTGATCTCGGCGCGCGAGGCGAGGCCGATGACCACGCCCACCGCCGACAGCTGGCCGCGCGAGAGCTTCTTGATGATCGGCTTGAGCGGCAGCTGGAATTCGTCGATCAGACGCTCGGCGAGATCCTGATCCCAGTTAGGGAAGAACAGCCGCGCCGCCCGGAACGCGTGGCGCGCCGTGGCGTCGTCCGGGTACTTCTGGCTCTCGCGCACGAAGCACATCCGGCTCAGCACGCGCGCGTTCTCGTAGGGGTCCTCGCCGAAGACGCGGACGGATCCGGACGTCGCGAAGTTCTGCGCGGTCAGGATCGACATGGCCGTCGTCTTGCCGGCGCCGTTGCGGCCGAGGAAGCCGTAGATCGTGTCCCGCTCGATGTCGAAGCTCACGTCGTCGAGTGCGAGCGCGTCCCTGTACCGCTTGGTGAGGTTCCTCACCTCGATGACCGCCGTCATGATCGCCTTTCCGTGGGGGTGGGGGCGCCGTGCTCGCGGATCAGCGCGGCGAGGTCCGAGGCGTCGAGGCCGATCTTGCGGGCCTCGGCGATGAGGGGAGCGACGTAGCGGTCGGCGAACGCCTCGCGGCGCTCGCGCAGCAGCAGGTCGCGGGCGCCGTCGGCGACGAACATGCCGATGCCGCGGCGCTTGTGCAGCACGTCCTTCTCGACGAGCATCGCCACTCCCTTCGCGGCGGTGGCCGGGTTGATCCGGTAGAAGGCGGCGAGCTCGTTCGTGGACGGCGCCTGCGCCTGCTCGGCGAGACTGCCGTCCACGATGGAGTCCTCGATCTGCTCGGCGATCTGCACGAACAGCGGCTTGCCCTCTTCGATCAACCCGATCCTCCGGTGGTCTGGTTACTTACTTGAGTAAGTAACCATCTAACACCTCGACTGTCAAGTGTCTACGCGGAAATCGCCCGCGGCGGCGCGCCCGGTGCGCGGGGCGTTCTACTCTGCTGGCATGGCCTCCGAGCACGCCCGACTCGAATCCGCCGCCGCGGGGGTGTGATCGTGTCCTCCGCCGATCCGGACAGTCCGCCCGTCGCGATCCCGCCGTACCCCGCGGTCTCCTCCCTCGGCACGCTCGCGAGCGACCTCACGATCGCAGAGGTCGCGGGCGACGCGGGGAGGTTCACCGACTACAGCGTGCCGGACGCCGGCATCCGCGCGCTCTACACGACGGAGAGCATCTGGCAGTCGTGGCTGGACGTCGAGGTGGCGCTCGCGCGCGCGGAGGCCGAGGTCGGCATCGTGCCGGAGGACGCGGCGCGCCGGATCGCGCAGGTCGGCCGGCTCTCGCACCTCGACCGCGAGAAGGTCATCGCCGGGATGCGGGTGCAGGGGCATCCGCTCGTCCCGCTGATCGAGGAGCTCGCCGAGGCCGCGGGCGACGGCGCCGGGGGATGGGTGCACTGGGGCGCGACGAGCCAGAACATCATGCAGTCGGGGCACGCGATCCTGATCGGCCGCGCCCACGCGATCGTCAGCCGCCTGCTGCTCGACTGCCTCGCCGCCCTCGCCGACCTCGCCGAGCGCTCGGCGACCATGATCATGCCCGGTCGCACGCACGGGCAGCACGCGGTGCCGATCACGTTCGGCCTCAAGGTGGCCACGTGGATCGATGATCTGCTGCGCGGTCATGACCGCATCGAGCACGGCGTGCGGCCGTGCCTGCGCGTCATGATGGCGGGCGCCGTCGGCAGCTTCGCGTCACTCGGCGAGGTGGGCCCGAAGGTGCAGCGCCGCGTCGCCGACCTGCTCGGCCTCGACCCCATGCCGGTGCCGTCGCGCGCGCTGCTGTCGCCGCAGTCGGGCTACATCTCCGACCTCGCGATCGTGGCGGCATCCTGCGCGCGCATCGCGATCGAGGTCGAGACCATGATGCAGACCGAGTTCGGCGAGGTGTCCGAGCCCGTGCCGGAGGGGTCCGTCGGCAGCTCGACCATGCCGCACAAGCGCAACCCGAAGCTCTCGGCCGACGTGCTCGACCTCGCGGCGTTCGTGCGCTCCACCGCGCCCGAGGCGGTCGCGGCGGTGATCCACCCGCACGAGGCCGACGGCGGCGCGACGGCGAAGCTCGACGCGGCGATGCAGAACAGCCTCGTCGCGATGGGCGACCTGCTGATGCGGCTGAAGGTGATCCTCGAGGGGCTGGAGCTGTTCCCGAAGCGGATGCGGCGCAATCTCGAGCTGAGCGGCAACCTGATCGGCTCGGAGGCGGTCATGCTCGCGCTCGGCGAGGAGATCGGCCGCGACGAGGCGCACCGCATCGTGTACGAGGCCGCCATGCGCTGCGCGACGGAGGGCGAGGACTTCGAGGGGCTGCTGGTGTCCGATCCGCGGGTCATCGCGGCGCTGCCTCCCGCGCGGATCCGGCAGCTGCTCGATCCCGCCGGCCATGTCGGGCTCGCGCCGCAGATCGCCCGCGAGGCCGCGCGCCGCGCGCGCGACGCCGTCGCGGAGGAGTGACTCGGGCCCGCCTGCCGACGGCCGGGGTCGTCCCGCGGATCCGGATCAGTGATGGTGCGCGTGGCGGCCGAGATGGTCGACGGGACCGGCGCCGGGGCGCGTCCACTGCGGCGTGGGGCGGCTCGTCTCGGTGAAGCCGCCGGAGCCCTCCTCGTCGGTGCGCCAGTACCAGCACGCGGGGCGGCCCTCGGGCCAGCCGTCCGGCACGTCCTGCCACGCCTCGCGGCGGCCGTACGGCGTCATGTCGAGCAGCGCGAACGACGAGTCCATCGCCTCGGTGCCGCGTCCGGTCGTGTCGTAGGTGAGGAACACCCGCTCGCCGTCGCGCAGGAACACCGTGATGTGGCCCATCGCGCCGCCGAGCGGCTCGGCTGCACCGCGCACCGAGAACCACGGCTGCGTGTACCCCATGAACGAGAGGTAGGGCGCGATCTCGTCCCACGGACCCTCGCACAGGATCGCGAACGACACCCCGCGCGCCTCGAGGTACACGGCGTCGCGCATGTGCCAGGCCGACACCGTGCAGCCCTCGCACTGGCCCTGGAAGGGCGCGCCGTCGTGCCACATGTGCTTGTAGACGAGCAGCTCGTCTCGGCCCTGGAACAGCGAGACGAAGGGCACCGGGCCGTCCGGGCCCGTGACCTCGACGGCCGCGTCGATCTCCGCCATCGGCAGCCGGCGCCGGGCCGCCGCGATCGCGTCGCCCTCGCGCGTGTGCGCCTTCTCGCGCACGAGCAGCTCGTCCCGCGCCGCCTGCCACGCCGTCCGGTCGACGACGGGCGGGATGCCGGCGCTCATGCGTCCTGCTCCCACGGCAGCTTCACGACCGGCAGGATCAGGATCCGTCCGAGCACGGCGGACGGGTGCTTCGCCATGTAGGCGGCGGCCTCGTCGATGGAATCGGCCTCGAGCTGGTCGTAGCCGGCGAACCACTCCTTGAACTCGGGGAACGGGCCGTCGGTGACGATCGACTCTCCGTCGCGCACGACGACGGACCTGGCCCGATCCCGTCCCGCGACGGGGGCGCCCGCGCCGAGGGTGCCGGCCGCCTCGCCCTCGTCGGCCCAGGCCTCCAGCATGCGCTGGTCCTCCTCCGGCGGCAGGTCGGATCCCGTCGGGTCGGTGAGGTGGAGGACGAGGAACTTCTCGGTCATGGTGCTTCTCCTTTCGGGGCGGTCGCCGCGAGCTGGCCGCGGCGGCGGGTCAGGTGGGCGACCTCGGCGGTGTTCCCCGCCAGCTCGATCGCCCGGTCGTACGCGGCGCGCGCGTCGTGCGACCGTCCGAGCAGCCGCAGCAGTTCGGCGCGCGTCGCGTGGAACGCGTGGTATCCGGACAGCGCGTCGTCGAGCCGTTCGACGATGGCGAGGCCGACCTCCGGCGAGTCGAGCTCGGAGACCGCGATGGCCTTGTTGAGCGTGACGATCGGGTTCGGATCGACTCGCTCCAGCTGCCCATACAGCGCCACGATCCGCGACCAGTCGGTGTCGCGCGCGTGCGGCGCGGAGACATGCACGGCGTTGATCGCGGCGAGGAGCTGATACCGGCCGGGCGCGCCCTCGCCTCGGGCGACCGCGTCGATCCGCGCGTTCACGAACCCGATCCCCTCCTCGATCAGCGCGCGGTCCCAGGATCCGCGATCCTGCTCGTCGAGGCGCACGAGCTCGCCGTCGGCCGAGACGCGCGCGGCGGCGCGGGCCTCCGTGAGCAGCATCAGCGCCAGCAGCCCGGTCGCCTCCCCGCGCTCCGCGGAGCCGGCAGGCAGCAGTTCGCGCACAAGCCGGGTGAGTCGGATCGCCTCGCCCGTCAGGTCGCGTCGGATCGGACCCGACTGCGCGCCGGAAGCGAGATAGCCCTCGTTGAAGATCAGGTACAGGACCGACAGGACGCCGGCGACGCGGGCGGGGAGGTCGGCGGTCTCGGGAACGCGGTACGGGATCCGGGCAGCCTTGATCTTCGCCTTCGCCCGGCTGATCCGCTGTCCCATCGTGGTCTCCCGCACGAGGAACGCGTGCGCGATCTCGGCGACCGTCAGACCGCCGACGATCCGGAGCGTGAGCGCGACGCGCGCGTCCGTCGAGAGGGCGGGGTGGCAGCACGTGAACACCAGCCGGAGCCGGTCGTCTTCAACGGCGCCGAGAGGCCCTACCGGGGAGTCGTCCTGCAGCATGAACGCCTCCTTGTGCTTCTCGTCGCGGCGGTTCTCTCGACGCAGCCGGTCGATCGCCTTGCGGTGCGCGGTCGTGGTGATCCAGGCGCCGGGGTTCGGCGGCACGCCGTCGGCGGGCCAGCGCTCGATCGCGGTGGCGAAGGCCTCGGCGGCCATGTCCCCGGCCAGGTCGAGGTCGCCGTAGCGCCGCGCGAGCCCCGCCACGACCCGCGCCCACTCGTCGCGGTGGGTCCTGGCGATCGTGGCCTCGACGGTCTCGGTCATCACCAGTCGCGGGCGAACGGACGGACCTCGACCAGCTCGCGGCACGCACGCGACGCCTCCTGCGCGATCGTCAGCGCCTCGTCCAGGTCGGGGACCTCGATGATCCACAGACCGTTCAGGCCCTCCTTCGATTCGATGAAGGGGCCGTCCGTGAGGATCGGCGCCGATCCTCGGCCGTCGACGACCGTCGCGGTGGCCGGCGCTTCGAGGCCGTCGACGAACACGAGCACGCCGCGCTCGGCCAGCCGCGCGTTGAAGGCGCCGGTCTCGGCCATCCCCTCGCGCATCTCCTCCTCCGAGTCGTAGCCCCCGAAGGCGGTGTGGTCCTGGCGGCCCATGACCGACAGCAGATACCGCGCCATGATCGCGCTCCCTTCGATCGCCTGCGGCGGTCCTCATGAGAGCTACGAATGCGCCCCCGTCGATTCGACACGTTCTCGCGATCCGAATTCAAGAGGGTCCGGACGTCGATCCGCAGGGCCGTCGGCGGGGTCAGCCGGCCAGGTGGCTCCAGCGTGCGGCGAGCTCGCGCCACGGGCCGTCGGCCGCGACCTCGCCGTCCGACAGCACGACGACCCGATCCGCGCGGGCGAGTGCGGCCCGCTTGGAGGTGGCGCCGATGACGGTCGTGCCGCGGTCTCGCAGGGCCTGCCAGAGCTCGATCTCGGTGCGCGCGTCCAGCGCCGAGGACACATCGTCGGCGAGCAGCAGCTCGGCATCGGCGGCCAGCGCACGCGCGAGCGCGAGGCGCTGCACCTGCCCGCCGGACAGCCGCACCCCGCGGTGCCCGACCAGCGCGTGCGAGCCGCCCGCCTCGCTCACGTCCTGGCCGAGTCGCGCGCCGTCGATCGGTCCGTCGACGTCGCGCTCGTGGTCGAGGCGGACGTTGTCGGCGAAGGTCCCGCTGAGGACGCGCGGCACCTGTGCGACGTGCGCCACCTGGCCGGGGCGCAGGAACGCCTCGGCGTCGGCGATCTCGGCGCCGTTCCATCGGATCTCGCCGGTGTGCTCCATGAGGCCCGCGAGGGCCGCGAGCAGACTCGACTTCCCGGAGCCGACCTGCCCGAGCAGCAGGACCAGCTCGCCGCGCCGGACCACGAGATCGACGCCGGTGACCCCGAGCGTCCCGTCGTCGTGCACGGCGGTGACGCCCGCGAGCTCCAGGGTCTGCAGCGGCTCCCGCCGGGCGGTGGAAGGCTCGGGTGCGGTGCCGGCGACGAGGTCGACCCCGGGCACCCGGTCGACGAGGTCGACGCCGCCCGCGAAGCGGGCGGTCGCCTGCTGCCAGCTGCGCGTCCCCGGCGCCTCGGTCACGACGGCGCCCGCGACCA
Source organism: Microbacterium rhizophilum (assembly GCF_039605615.1). Taxonomy (NCBI): domain Bacteria; kingdom Bacillati; phylum Actinomycetota; class Actinomycetes; order Micrococcales; family Microbacteriaceae; genus Microbacterium; species Microbacterium rhizophilum. The sequence continues at coordinate 222,417 of NZ_JBCNUN010000004.1, forward strand.
CGCCGAACCAGCCGAAGCCGGTCACCGCGTTCGCGACGAGAAGCGTGGTCGCCAGGTTCCAGACGTCCGCGAGGAATGCCGCCCACGCGGCCACCGCGCCGATGTGCAGCGCGACGATCGGCACGCCGTCGAGCACGGCCTGGACGCGGTGCTCGAAGATCGCCGCCCGCACGCGGCCGCTGTCGACCTCCTGCAGGTGCCGGTGCACGTCGGGGGTGCGGGCCGCGAGCTTGACCGTGCGGGCCGCGTCGAGCGCGGACACGAGCGAGCGCCCGAACCGCGCGCGGGCGGCGGACGACCGCGTCGCCGAACGCCCGGCGACGGGCCGGCCGACGGCGGCCGCCAGCGCCGACACCACCATGACCCCGAGCAGCACGCCGCCCGCGAGCCAGGATCGCGATACGAGCGCGGTGACGCCCGCGATGATCAGGCCGTTGACGAAATCGACCCAGCGGTCGGCGTACATGACGTAGCGGTCGGCATCCATCGCGCGAGCGACGATCTCGCCCGGCGGCGTGGTCGGCAGGCGGTGCTGCCGTGTCTGCCCGAACATGACGCGCATGCGGACCCGCAGCAGATTCTCGACCCACCAGCTCGGGTAGAGGTAGATCGCCCGGCCGAGCGCGAGCGGGCTGATGAGCACCAGCGTCACGAGCCCCGCGAGCAGCGCCCACGGCAGGTCGCCCTCCTGCAGGGCCTCCACCGTCCGACCCCACAGGAACCCGGTCAGCGCACCCTGGGCCGACGCGAGCGCAGACACCAGGAACAGCGCCGCGCCGAGCACGCCCCACCGGGGCCGCACGAACAGGACGTGCAGGATGCCGCGCGCGAGCGAGGGCCCGTCGCCGGGTGCGGCGAGATCCGGCGGCGTGCCGGTGCGGCGCCGGGTCCCGACGGCTTCTGTCGTGTCGCCCGTCGCCGGATCGGCCCCGACGCTCGGGGCGTCTGCGCGCTCGCCGTCCGCGGCGTCATCGATCACGCCCTCCGATGCGGCGGCCTCCCGCAGGCGCCGGAACGGTCCGTCCTCCGCGGCGAGGGTCGCTCGCGGCCCCTGCTGCACGACGCGCCCGTGGTCGAGCACGGCGACGAGGCCGGCGCGCTCGATCGTGGTGAGCCGGTGCGCGACGAGCACGCCCGTCCTCCCGGTCAGCAGCCGCTCGGAGGCCGCGACGACGCGCGCCTCCGTGAGCGGGTCCATGCGGGCGGTCGCCTCGTCGAGCACGACCACCTGGACGTGTCGCACGAGCAGCCGCGCGAAGGCGACGAGCTGCTCCTCGCCGGCGGACAGGGCCGTGCCGCCAGGGCCGAGCGCGGTGTCGAGCCCGTCGGGGAGACCTGCGACCCAGTCCGCGAGTCCGAGCTCGGCCACGGCGGCCTCGATCTCGCCGCGCCCGACCGGTGCGAACAGGGCGATGTTCTCGGCCAGGGTCCCGGCGAGGATCTCGGTGCGCTGGGTGACGACGCCCACGGCGGCGCGCAGCTTCTGCAGGTCCAGGGCGCGCACGTCGGTCCCGCCCAGGAACACCGTCCCTGGGGCGGGCTCCTGGGCACGGGAGATCAGCGCGGCGAGCGTCGACTTGCCCGACCCCGTCCTCCCGACGAGCGCCACGGTCTCTCCGGCGGGCACCTCAAGTGACACGTCCTTCAGCGCGAACTCGCCCTCTGCGTACGCGAAGTCCAGATCGCGCACCTCCAGGCCGACGGGCCCGGCCGGCAGGTCGAGGCCGCCGACCGGTTCCGGCTCGACCTCGAGCATCTGCCGGATGCGGACCAGAGCGCCGACCCCCTCCTGAATGTCCGGGAGGTGATGCACCAGGTTCGACACCGATCCGACGAGCAGCGCTGTCGCCAGGAACAGCGTGACGAGCTGCTCCACGGGCAGGCTGCCGCCGAACGCGAGCACGGCTCCCACGACGGCGACGCCGCCCAGGAGAGCGTGCAGCAGCAGCTCCGCCCGGTTGATCAGCCGCATCTCCAGGCCGGTGAGGTCCCGCAGTCGGGCATGCACGACGGCGGAGATCTGCGCGAGGCGCCGCACGGCGAACGCCTGCCCCAGGCTGGTGCGCAGGTCGTTCCGAGCTGCCACCGCCTCCTCGAACGCGGCCGCATGATCCGTCCAGGCCTCCTCCTCGACCACCTTGCGGCGCGCGATCTCGCGCAGCAGGGGACGCGCCACCAGCGCCACCAGCACGCCGAGCACCGGGAACATGATCCAGGCGGGCCACCATGCCACGCTCGCGACCACCCAGAGCGGCACGACGCCCGCGACCGTGCGGCCCGCTCCCCAGAGCTGACGCCGGACGAGCGAGCCGACCGCGCGCGTGTCGTCGTCCACCCGGTCCATCACCTCGCCGACGGCCTGCTCGGACAGGACGGACAGTGGCTGGCTCATCGCTGCCGTCAGGAGGTCGCCGCGCAGGCGACCCTCGGCGCGGTCGACGACCCCGGCCCACAGCACCTGGCCGACGCTGTCGAGCGCCGCCCCGCCGACGACGCACAGAGCGAAGAGCAGGAGCGCGCCCGACGTGGGGCCGCCGGCGAGCCGGCCGGCGATCACGGTTCCGGCCGCCTGGCCGGTCGCACCCGCGACGAGGAGGAGGATCGCGGAGAACGACGCGACGCTCCGCAGGCGCCGCCAGTCGAGCCGACGCCATGCCGGACGTCCGGGCGCATGCGTCGACGCGCCCGCCCGTCGGTCGGGCCGGGAGCGCGCGCGAGAAGCGGGAGGAGCTGCCTGGGACATCACCGACAACGCTACGACGCATGTCCGACATTCACGCTCGTCGTCGAACCCGCGCGAGATCGGATGCCGGGTGGGTGGAGGAGCGCGGGCCGGTCAGGCCGGCTCGGGCGGACGGCGCCGCTCGATGGGCGGGGCGACCTTCTTCTCGAGCACCCGGATCGCCTCGTCCGAGATCGCGATCAGGCCGTCGAGCTCGTCGCGCACCCGCCTGTACGCGAGCCGGCGCTCGGCCGCCGTGGCCGACTGGTCGACGGCGACCTGCAGCAGCTGCTGCGCGCGGTCGAGGCGCTTGCGCTCGGCCTCGGTGAATCCGCTGTCGCGCACGCGGCGGGCATCCTGCTCCGCCACGTCGAACGCGACCTCGTAGTCGTGCACGGCGTCGCGGTACTCCGCGAGCGAATCCGCGTCGACGCGCGCGTCGGCCGATGCGGGGCGCAGCCCGTCCGCCGCCTTCTTCGCGCGCAGGAACGCCGCGGTGAGGGCCTCGCGGCCGTCGCTCATGGTCGGGAACGCGATGAGCTTCGCCACGTCCAGCTCGTAGTCGAGCCACCGCCGCGTGACGTCGTCGTGCGCGTCCATCAGGCGCTGCAGCCGGTCGGCGCGCGAGCGCTGGTCCGACTCCTCGACGCCCGCCGGCAGCGGCGTCGCGGTGAGCGCCTTCGCCTCGGCCTTGGCGCGGATGACCTCGAGGCGGCGCCTGTGGCGCCGCTTCGCGGCCCGCTCGGACCATGCCGCGATGCCGCGGACGCCGCCGATGATGGATCCGCCGAACACGAACCACAGCCACCAGTTGCCGCCGATGAAGTCGCCGACGGCGCCGAGGATCTCGCCCACGCTCAGACTCTAGGGCGCGGGGGAGGCCGCCGCACCGGCCCGTGCGTGCCGGTGCGCGTCAGCCGACGAGCAGGGCGAACAGCGTGGCCCCGCCGCCCGTCACGATCAGCGCGCCGATCACGATCCACGCGACCACGCGGATCCGACGATTGCGCCGCTCCGACCAGTGGTCCGCCGCCTCGCCGTCGGGCTCGAGCTCGCTGTGGTTGATCAGCGTCATGCCGCCGGCTCCACGACGGTCGGCCCGAACGCGGCGGGCAGCGTGCCGGACGACAGCGCGCGCAGCTCGGCGACCGGCACCTGGAACAGGTCGGTCACCTCGAGCGTGGGCTCGCTGTCGGTCACGCCGATGCGCAGCACGGGGTAGCCGCGGCCCTCGCACAGGCCGCGGAACTTCACATCCTCCTCGCGCGGCACGGTGACGATGACGCGTCCGGTCGACTCCGAGAACAGGGCGGTCGCGGCATCCACGCCGTCGCGCTCGATGATCTCGCGCAGCCAGACGCGGGCCCCGACGCCGAAGCGCAGCACGGCGTCGACCAGCGCCTGCGCGAGACCGCCCTCCGACAGGTCGTGCGCGCTGGAGACGAGCATCTCGTCCTTCGCGGCCTGGATGAGCCCGGCCAGCGTGCGCTCGCCCGCGAGGTCGACCCGCGGCGGGCGCCCGCCGAGGTGGCCGTGGATCGTGCCGGCCCATGCCGATCCGTCCAGCTCGGTGGCCGTCGTGCCGAGCAGGTAGATGTTCTCGCCGGCGTCCTGCCATCCGCTCGGGATGCGGCGGGAGACGTCGTCGATGATGCCGAGCACGCCGACCACCGGGGTCGGGTGGATCGGGGTGTCGCCGGTCTGGTTGTAGAACGACACGTTGCCGCCCGTGACGGGAACGCCGAGCTCGAGGCAGGCGTCCGACAGGCCGTCGACGGCCTGCGAGAACTGCCACATGACCTCGGGGTTCTCCGGCGAGCCGAAGTTCAGGCAGTCGGTCACGGCGGTCGGCATCGCGCCCGTGACGGCGACGTTGCGGTACGCCTCGGCCAGGGCCAGCTGCGCGCCCGCATACGGGTCGAGCTGGCAGTAGCGGCCGTTCGCGTCCGTGGCGATCGAGACGCCGAGGCCCGAGGCCTCGTCCACGCGGATCATGCCGGCGTCGTCCGGGAACGCCAGCGCCGTGTTGCCGAGCACGTAGTAGTCGTACTGGTTGGTGATCCAGGACGCGTCGGCGAGGTTCGGCGACGCGGTCAGCCGCTTCAGCTGATCCACGATCTCCGCGCCCTCGGTCGGGCGCAGGAGGGACGCGGCGGAGTCGGCCTGCAGCGCGTCGATCCAGGCCGGGTAGGCGACGGGGCGCTCGTAGACCGGGCCGTCGACCGCGACGGTGGAGGGATCGACGTCGACGATGGTCTCGCCGTCCCACGTGATGACGAGGCGGCCGTCGCCGGTGACCTCGCCGAGCACGCTGGTCTCGACGTCCCACTTCTTCACGACCGCGAGGAACGCGTCGAGCTTCTCGGGTGCGACGATCGCCATCATCCGCTCCTGCGACTCGCTCATGAGGATCTCCTCGGCGGTCAGCGAGGGGTCGCGCAGCAGCACGTTCGTGAGCTCGACGTTCATCCCGGACCCGCCGTTGGCGGCGAGCTCGCTGGTCGCGCACGAGATGCCGGCGGCGCCGAGATCCTGGATCGCCTCGACGAGGTCGCCCGCGTAGAGCTCGAGGCAGCACTCGATGAGCACCTTCTCGGCGAACGGGTCGCCCACCTGCACCGCGGGGCGCTTGGTGGGCCCGCCGTCGGCGAAGGTGTCGGAGGCGAGGATCGACGCGCCGCCGATGCCGTCGCCGCCCGTGCGCGCGCCGAACAGCACGATCTTGTTGCCGGCGCCGGTGGCGTTGGCGAGGCGGATGTCCTCGTGGCGCATGACGCCGACCGCGAGCGCGTTGACGAGCGGGTTGGCCTGGTAGACGGAGTCGAACACGGTCTCGCCGCCGATGTTCGGAAGTCCCAGGCAGTTGCCGTACGAGGAGATGCCCGACACGACGCCGTGCACGACGCGCGCGGTGTCGGGGTGGTCGATGGCGCCGAAGCGCAGCTGGTCCATGACGGCGACGGGGCGCGCGCCCATCGAGATGATGTCGCGCACGATGCCGCCGACGCCGGTCGCGGCGCCCTGGAACGGCTCGATGTACGAGGGGTGGTTGTGCGACTCGACCTTGAACGTCACGGCCCAGCCCTCGCCCACGTCGACCACGCCGGCGTTCTGGCCCATGCCGACCATGAGGCGCTTGCGCATCTCGTCCGAGACCTTGTCGCCGAAGCGGCGCAGGTAGATCTTGCTCGACTTGTAGGAGCAGTGCTCCGACCACATCACGGAGTACATCGCCAGCTCACCCGAGGTGGGGCGGCGGCCGAGGATGTCGCGGATCCTCGCGTACTCGTCGGGCTTGAGGCCGAGCGCCTCGTAGGGCTGCTCGCGCTCGGGCGTGGCGGCCGCGTTGGCGACGGTGTCGATGGTGGGGGTGGTCACGCGGGAGGCTCCTCGACGGGCGGCGGGCCGGACGGGGATCCAGTCTATCCGCGCCCGGTATGACGGTCGCCCGGGTGCCCCCGCGAGAGGCCATGGCCTCCGCCCGCGAGAGGCCGTGGCCTCCTCCCGCGAGAACACGTCCTCTCAGCGAGGCCACGCCGAATCCGCGCAGATCGGGCATGTCGCCGCTGAGAGGACGTGTTCTCGTGCACGGGCTGGGGGCGTGCGACCCCGCGGATACCCTCGATGCATGCCCCGCCGCGACCTCGATCTCATCCGCAACGTCGACGAGGCGCTGCGGGGTGACGCGTTCGACCTGATGGCCTACGCGAGCACCGTGCTCGAGATGCTGCGCCGCCCGCTCGACGCGGAGGGCAATCCCGTGTCGGGGATGCCGACGCTCGCGGAGATGGTGGACCGCACGCTGGCCGACGCCGTGCGGCAGTCCGACGCGCTGCTGCTGGCGATGGCGACGCTGCTCGAGGGATCCGGATCCGGGGACACCGCGCTGGCGGAGCGGGTCCGCACGGAGGCCGCCGGGCGCTGGCGGACGCTGCCCGGATGGATCGCGCAGGGCGGGGCGCCCGAGATCACCGGCGTCGCCGCGTTCGACCACGTGCTGGGCGCGGACGCCACGATCCTGATCGGCGCGATCCTCGCCGACGGCACACCCGTGACCGCCACCGTGTTCATCGATCGCGACGGCGGCGGCACGATCGGCGACGCGTTCCTCGCGCCCGAGACCCTGCAGGCCGCGCTCGCCGCGGGCGGGCGCGGCGTGGACGCCGACGAGTTCCCCCGCGTGGAGATCTCCGCGGCGGATGCCCGGGCCCGCGTCGAGCGGGCGGTCGCGGACGACCTGACCCTCGAGCCGCCGCTCGTCACCGCGACGTGGCCGTCGTCGCGGCCGCTGCTCGCCTGGATCCTGCGGGCGCTGCCCGACGGGGGCAGCGGGTTCCCGCGCCCCGCCGCGGATGCGGCGCTGGACGACGAGCTCGCCGGCGCGGTCGCGCGCCGCGAGCCGGACGCGGAGGCGCACGCGCGTCTGCTGATCGCCCTCAACCGCGAGCACAGCGGCGCGGGCGACCCGCGACTGTGGAGCGACACGTTCGTCGAGGCGCTGCTGCTCGAGCTGTTGCCGTTCGAGGAGCAGACGGAGGCCGAGCCCGAGGGGATGCTGGCCGCGCTGAAGATCCTGATCGAGGAGGGACACGCGCGCGCGGGCGTCGCCGACCGGCTCACGGCGCGGTCGCTCGAGGCGGTCGACGAGCTCGAGGACGCGCTCCTGGACCTCCTCGAGCTCGACGACGAGGCGCCGGCGGGCGGCGACCACGAGCTCACGCTGCTGGCGGCGCGCGTCGGCGGCCGTCGCCACCTGGACGCGCTCGACGCCGTGCCCATGACCCGCGTCGTGCCGGATCACCGGGGCCTCGACGAGCGCGCCCGGGCCGGTGTCGAGCGGGTGCGCGCCCTGATCGAGCGCGCGTGCGGCGAGCTGTTCGCGGATCCCGAGCTCGCCATCTCGGCCACCCGGATCGCCGACCTCCTCGCCGACACCGACCCGCGCCTGTTCGCGAAGGGCAAGCCCGAGCTGGCGGCCGCCGCGATCGCGTGGATCGCCGGCACCGCGAACGACGCGTTCGCCCCCGCCGGCGCGGCCGATCCGGCCGCGCTCATGGCGACCCTGGGGCTGCGCGGCGGAACGCCGGCCGCCCGCGCGGGCGCGTACCTCGCGGCGCTCGGCGTGGGCGATCCGGAGTCCTGGCCGTCACTGCCGGCCCTGGGCGATCCGTCCCTCCTCACCTCCCGCACCCGGCGCGACCTCATCCGCCGCCGCGACGAGGCCCGCGCGCCCGGCCCCGCCGCATAGCCCGGTCGCGCGGCCGCTTGCCTCGATGTGACGCCCGATCGACCGAACGGCGTCAGTTAGAGGCAACCCGGCGCCCCGCGGAGCCCAACCGCGCGGCTCCACTTCAACGGAAGGACGCCTCGACCGCGTCCGGGCTCCGGGCGTAGAGTCCGGCGGCGGGCGCGACGGGGCGCCCCGGAGACGAGGAGGTTCCGGATGAACGTGAAGGCCGCCGTCCTGGAGGAGATCGGGAAGCCGCTCGAGATCCGCGAGCTCGCGCTCGACGAACCGCGCGCCGACGAGGTGCAGGTGCGCCTCGTCGCGACGGGCGTGTGCCACACCGACGCCGTGGTGCGGGACGGATGGATCCCCACGAGCGGGCTGCCGATCGTCCTGGGCCACGAGGGCGCGGGGATCGTGGAGCGCGTCGGCTCGGCCGTGAGCCACCTGAGCCCCGGCGACCGCGTCGTGCTCAGCGTGAACAGCTGCGGCGCGTGCCGCTCGTGCTTCGGCGGTCACCCCGCGTACTGCGAGAACATCTACGTCCACAACTTCGCGGGCGGGCGCCCCGACGGCACCGCCGCGTTCGCGACCGGCGAGGGATCTCCGGTGCTGTCGCACTTCTTCGGCCAGTCGTCCTTCGCCGAGGTCGTCAACGCGTCGGTGCGCAGCGTCGTGAAGATCCCCGAGGACTTCCCGCTCGAGCTCGCGGGCCCGCTCGGCTGCGGCGTCCAGACGGGCGCCGGCGCGGTGCTCAACGTGCTGCGCCCCGCCCCCGGCGGCAGCTTCGTCGTGTTCGGCGCGGGCGCCGTCGGCCTCTCGGCCCTGCTCGCCGCCGTCGCCGCCCGCGTGGGCACGGTCATCGCGGTCGACATCAACGACGACCGGCTGAGCCTGGCGACCGAGCTCGGCGCGACGCACGTGATCAACGGCGCGAGTGAGGACGCCGTCGCGCGGATCCAGGAGATCACCGGCGGCGGCGTGCAGACTGCGCTCGACACCACCGGCAACGCGCGCGTGTTCCGGCAGATGATCGACGCGCTCGGCGTCGCCGGTCACGCGGGGGCGCTCGGCGCGGCCGCGGCCGGCAGCGAGGGCGTCATCGACCTGCCCACGGCGCTGTCGCGCGGCATCCGGGTCACCTGGGTCGTCGAGGGCGACGCCGTGCCGCAGCTGTTCATCCCCGAGCTGATCGCGCTGCACCGTGCCGGCCACTTCCCGTTCGACCGGCTCGTGCGGAGCTACCCGTTCGGCGAGATCAACGCGGCCTTCGCCGACTCCGAGTCGGGCGAGGTGATCAAGCCGGTCGTGGTGTTCTGAGGCCCGGATCCGCGTCCCGGGGAAGAAACACGGCGTCATCCCGGTTCGACAACCCCTGGGCCCGCGTGCTGAGCTTGATGGTCGGGCCGTCGCCCGTACCGTCTCCTCACGAAGGATCCACTCATGCGCATGACCCGCATCGCCTCCGTCGCCGCCGCCTCGCTCACCGTGCTCGCCCTCGCCGGCTGCAGCGGACAGCCCGGGAGCGGCGCGAACGCCGACGGCCCCGCGGCGCTCGCCGACGGCACCCTCATCGTCGCGACCGAGGGCACCTACCCTCCCTTCAGCTTCCACGAGGACGGCGCGGGCGAGCTCACGGGCTACGACGTCGAGGTCGCCAAGGCGGTCGGCGAGAAGCTCGGCGTCGAGATCCAGTTCGAGGAGACGCAGTGGGACGCGATCTTCGCGGGCCTCGACGCGGGACGCTTCGAGACGATCGCCAACCAGGTCACGATCAACGACGACCGCAAGGCGAAGTACACCTTCTCGGCGCCGTACACCGTCTCGCCCGGTGTGATCGTCGTGCCCGAGGACAACACGGACATCGCGTCGTTCGACGACCTGGACGGCAAGACCACCGCGCAGTCGCTGTCGAGCAACTGGTACGCGCTCGCCGAGGAGTCGGGCGCGAAGGTCGAGGCCGTCGAGGGCTGGGCGCAGTCGGTCGAGCTGCTCGCGCAGGGCCGCGTGGACGCCACCATCAACGACAAGCTGACCTACCTCGACTACGTCGCGCAGAACCCCGACGCGGGCCTGAAGATCGCCGCCGAGACGCCCGAGAAGGGCGAGATGGCGTTCGTCTTCGCGAAGGACGACGCCGACCTCGCCGAGGCGATCGACGGCGCGCTGGCGGAGCTGGCCGAGGACGGCACGCTCGCCGAGCTCGGCCAGGAGTTCTTCGGCGCCGACGTGAGCAAGTGATCCGCCCGTGTCCCACTCGGCGCCCGAATGCGATGGCATGACGGCGTCAAGTGGGACACGGTGATCGGCTTTCGGGCCGAGACTGGGACATGCCCCGCGGAGCGAGGGCGATGAGAGGGAGATCGGCGTGGACTGGGAGCTCATCCTGCAGTCGTTCTGGCCGCTCGTGCTCGGCGGCCTGACCGGCACGATCCCCCTGACGCTCGCCTCGTTCGCGCTCGGCCTCGTGATCGCGCTCGGGATCGCTCTGCTGCGGCTGTCGTCGAACCCCGTGCTGTCGTGGATCGGCCGCGCGTACGTCTCGGTCATCCGCGGCACGCCGCTGCTGGTGCAGCTGTTCGTGATCTTCTACGGCCTGCCCTCGCTCGGCGTCACGCTGCCGCCCTGGCCCTCGGCCATCATCGCGCTCTCGCTCAACGTCGGCGGCTACGCGGCCGAGATCATCCGCGCGGCGATCCTGTCGGTGCCGCGCGGGCAGTGGGAGGCCGGGTACACGATCGGCATGTCGAACGCCGTCACGCTGCGCCGGATCATCCTGCCGCAGGCCGCGCGCGTGAGCGTGCCGCCGCTGTCCAACACGTTCATCTCGCTCGTGAAGGACACGTCGCTGGCGTCCACGATCCTCGTCACGGAGATGTTCAAGGAGGCCCAGCGGATCGCGACCTTCTCGAGCGAGTTCATGACGATCTACCTCGTGGCCGCGTTCGTCTACTGGCTGTTCTGCACGGTGCTGGCCGCCGTGCAGGGCCGCGTGGAGAAGAGGCTGGATCGCTATGTCGCGCACTGACGGACCCGTGCTGCTGAGGGCCACGGGCCTGCGCAAGAGATTCGGCGACCACGAGGTGCTGCGCGGCATCGACCTCGAGGTGCGCCGCGGCGAGGTCGTCGCGCTGATCGGGCCGTCGGGCTCGGGCAAGACGACCGTGCTGCGCTCGCTGAACGGCCTCGAGACGCCGGATGCCGGCACGCTCGCGTTCGACGGCGGCCCGGAGGTCGACTTCGCGGGCGGGATCTCCACACCGCAGCGGTTCGCCATCCGGGACCGCTCCGCGATGGTGTTCCAGCACCACAACCTCTTCCCGCACCGCACGGTGATCCAGAACGTGATCGAGGGCCCCGTGACGGTGCAGGGCGTGCCGAGGGCGGAGGCCCTCGCGAACGCCGAGGAGCTGCTCGACCGCGTCGGCCTCGCGGCCAAGCGCGACGCGTACCCGCACGAGCTGTCGGGAGGTCAGCAGCAGCGCGTGGGCATCGTGCGCGCGCTCGCGCTGCGGCCCGACCTGCTGCTGTTCGACGAGCCGACGTCGGCCCTCGACCCCGAGCTCGTGGGCGAGGTGCTCGTCGTGATGAAGGAGCTCGCCGACGAGGGCTGGACCATGGTCGTCGTCACGCACGAGCTGCAGTTCGCGCGCGAGGTCGCCGACGAGGTGCTCTTTCTCGACGGCGGAGTGGTCGCCGAGCGCGGCGCACCGGCGCAGATCTTCCGCGACCCGCAGAACGAGCGCACGCGGCGGTTCCTCGACCGGATCCTGCGCCCCTTCGAGGGGCACCCGGAAGACCTCTGAGAAAATCCCGGAAGTCGCGTAACCGATCCGCACCGCGCGCGTCTCTCTGAGTGAAGACGTCGCCAGACGCGTGATGCCGGGGGGCTCCGTGTCAGGCTGTGCGGCCCGGACGAGACCGGCCGTGCGGGGCCCGGATGCCTCGGGGGAGGACTTCCGGGCCCTGACTCTTCCCCTCCGGCCCCGCGGGCTCAGCGGGCGAAGAGGAGCCCGAGCGCGCCGAGCAGCGGCGGGCCCGCGAAGACGCCGAGCGCCAGCAGGATCACGACGATCGCGATCCAGGGGATGCCGCCCTTGAGCCGGCGGCCCGGTTGCGCGACACCCCTCGGTCCGAGCCAGTCGCCCGCGGGCGGCGGCGTGGCGGCCGAGGCGGTGTGGAACGGGAGCGCCGCGGCGGTGGGGACGAGCCGCTCGTCGCGCCAGCGCTGCCACTGCGCCAGCTTGTCGGTCAGCGCGGACACCGCCGAGAACAGCCAGGCCCATGTGGCCGGATCCGTCGTGGAGACCGGGCGCCCCGTGTAGAGGAAGAGCCATTCGTCGATGATCTCGACGTCGAGCTGCGCGGCGCTGTCGACGAACCGCGCCATGACGTCGGGGGTGAAGAGGTACAGCGCATCGCGCTCGTACCCCTCGGGGCAGTACAGCGTGAAGTACCGGTCGAAGTCGCCCTCGAGGCTCAGGCGCTGCGCCTTGGCGAAGCGGGCCGGCAGGTTCGAGCCGAACACCGAGTTGTTGCCCACGGCGTCGAGCACGATGTGCGGCAGCGGCGTGCCGGTGTGGATCGCGACGTAGCCCCAGCGGTGGGTCTGCTGGTTCTTCCCGGATCCGGTCGTGTACTGGTAGTTCGCGAACTCCACGAACCGCGGCTGCTCGCCGCGCAGGAGATCGGTCGCGACCCTCGAGTGGCCGTCGTCGAAGATCAGGCCCGGCAGCGGCGGCGCATCCAGCTTCGGGATGTAGGCCAGGCCGTTCGCCCGCGCGAACCGGTCCAGCCGGTAGCGCCGCTCCCGTCGGCCGCCGAGCACGTGCCGCACGATCGCCCAGACCGCCACGGAGAGGCCCGCCAGGATGACGAGCAGGAAGGGCAGCGCGATCAGGCCCCGGCCGTCGCGGACGAACGACCCGATCACCGTCGCGAAGATCCCGAGCACCACCAGGACGACCGGGACGAAGATCACGCCCAGCACGACGATGACCACGACGTTCGCGCCCGAGGTGGGGAAGCGGCGCTTCAGCTCCTCGTGGAAGCGGCGCACGTCCTGCCGATCCACCGGATCCAGCAGCGGCCGCGCCTCGAAGGGGAACGCGCGCGGGGCGGGGGGAGGCAGGCTCACGCTCGTCACGGTAGCGCGCGGATCCGGCGCCCGACGGATGATCCGCATCGATCCTGGGAGCTCGTCTCGCGGGGCCCGCCCCGGTCCGATAGACTGTCCAGGTTGTGCGGATCCGCGCGCGCTCGCGCTCGCCCGCATGACGTGCACAACACCCTCCTGCTGTCGGGAAATGCCCGGCAGCCGATCAAGTCCGAAGGAGGTGGGTAAGTGACGCACCAGTACGAGCTCATGGCCATCCTGCAGCCGGAGATCGACGAGCGCCAGGTTCCCACGATCGTCGACAAGTTCCTGACCGTGATCACCGAGTCCGGTGGTTCGATCGAGAACATCGACATCTGGGGCAAGCGCCGTCTGGCCTACGAGATCCAGAAGAAGAACGAGGGCATCTACGCCGTCGTCAACTTCACCGCGACCAGCGAGGCCACCCAGGAGCTGGACCGCCAGCTCGGCCTGAACGAGCAGATCATGCGCACCAAGGTGCTGCGCGCCGAGGAGGCCATCGCCATGATCGCCTCCGAGGCCAAGCGCGCCGAGGAGCGGGCTGCTCGCAAGACGGCGGCGAAGGCCTAAGTCCCATGGCCGGCGAAACCGTCATCACCGTCGTGGGGAACCTCACGGCTGACCCCGAGCTGCGTTACACGCAGAACGGACTGCCCGTGGCGAACTTCACGATCGCCTCGACGCCGCGCAACTTCGATCGCGCGTCCGGCGAGTGGAAGGACGGCGAGGCTCTCTTCCTGCGCGCCAGCGTGTGGCGCGAGTTCGCCGAGCACGTCGCGGGCACGCTGACGAAGGGCATGCGCGTCATCGCGCAGGGCCGTCTGCGTCAGCGCTCCTACGAGACGAAGGAAGGCGAGAAGCGCACCACGATCGAGCTCGAGATCGATGAGATCGGGCCGTCGCTGCGCTACGCCACCGCACAGGTCACCCGCGCCGCGGGCGGTCAGGGCGGCGGTCAGCAGGGCCAGTTCGGCGGCGGCGGTCAGCCGCGCCAGCAGGCCTCGCAGGAGCCGTGGTCGACCCCTGGGTCGCAGACGGGCGCCGACGCATGGAGCACCCCGGGGTCGTTCGGAGACGACACCCCGTTCTGAACCTCTGGATGCCGCTCGCGGCATCCGAAGCAAATCTCTAAGGACCAATAATGGCTGGAAAGTCGAGCGGCGACCGCCGCAAGCCGCGGAAGGGCGCGAAGAACGCCGCTCCCGCGAAGTCGATCCGGGTCGGCCTCATCGATTACAAGGATGTCGCCACCCTTCGCAAGTTCATCTCGGAGCGCGGGAAGATCCGCGCCCGTCGTATCACCGGTGTGTCGGTGCAGGAGCAGCGTCTGATCGCCAAGGCGATCAAGAACGCGCGCGAGATGGCGCTCCTGCCCTACGCCGGCGCCGGCCGCTAAGGAGCAACCATGGCAAAGCTGATTCTCACGCATGAGGTCGACGGCCTGGGTTCTGCCGGCGACGTCGTCGAGGTCAAGGACGGGTACGCCCGCAACTACCTCATCCCCCAGGGCTTCGCCACCGCGTGGACGCGCGGTGGGGAGAAGCAGGTCACGTCGATCCGTGCCGCCCGCGAGGCTCGCGCCATCGCGACGCACGAGGAGGCCGTCGCCCTGAAGAACACGATCGAGGGCGCCAAGGTCAAGCTCGCCGTCAAGGCGGGCGCCGAGGGTCGTCTCTTCGGTTCGGTCAAGACCGGTGACATCGCCGACGCGGTGTCCGAGGCCGGTCTGGGCTCGCTGGACAAGCGCAAGATCACCATCCCCGCCGCCATCAAGTCGGTGGGCGACCACGAGGCCGTCGTGCGCCTGCACGACGACGTCACCGCAGTGATCTCGCTGCAGGTCGTCGCGCTCAAGAAGTAAGCGTCCGACGCTCTCGAAGCGGGGCGGATCCTTCGGGATCCGCCCCGCTTTCGTCGTGCCGGAGCGGCGTGATCGCGGGATGCGGGGGCGATCTGCATGGGGCGGACCCGCCTGAATCACCGTGGACCGGAGCGGACATGGCGTCCACCCGGGCCGCGGCCTCCGGCGACGGGCATGGGTCGATCGACCCCGGGCTGGGCGATCCGGTGCCCGTGAGGGCGGCGGGAGCGTGTCGGCCGACGGGTGCCCGGGGATGTGCGGAGCCACAGCGGGAGCCGAGGATTCTTTGTGGTCAGATCCCGTTCATCCGCACTTGACATATCGGCCTTCCGGGGGACCGGTCGCCCCGGAGTTGTTCACACCCGGGCATGGTTCGACCAACCTTCAAGCAGTTGTTTAATCACAACGTCATCCACAGGATGTGGGAACTGCGAATCCCTGGTCGGGGATGAAATAAAGCAGGCGCGCTCCCGGGCGCGTCGCTTTTCTCCACAGGAGGTTTCCACACCTGCGTCGGCGGTTTCCGCAACTCTTCCACAGAGTTATCCACAGGCCGGTTTGCTTGGGGAGAACCCCGACCCTACGGTGAACGGGCGGATGTCGGAGGCCCCTGCTTCCCTGGTCGCAGCGCGTCCCGATCCGGATCACCCCAGCCGGATCCCCGAACCCGAGCAGCGCGCCCGCGCCCGCATCCCATGCCCGGGAGGAAAGGAAGTCCACGTGTCGATCGCCGACATCTCCGACGAGCGCATGGGCGGGCGCCGCGAGCACGAGCGCACGCCCCCGCACGACCTCCTCGCCGAGCAGTCGACGCTGGGCGGCATGCTGCTGTCGAAGGACGCGGTGGCCGACGTCATCGAGTCGCTGCGCGGCGCCGACTTCTACATCCCGAAGCACGAGCTGATCTTCGAGGCCGTGCTGTCGCTGTACTCGCACGGCGAGCCCACCGACGTGGTCGCGGTCACCGACGAGCTCATCAAGACTGGCGACCTGCAGAGGGCGGGCGGCGCCGACTACCTGCACTCGCTCACGTCGATCGTCCCGACCGCCGCGAACGCCGGCTACTACGCCAACATCGTCGCCGAGCGCGCGCTGCTGCGCCGCCTGGTCGACGCCGGCACGCGCATCGTGCAGATGGGGTACGCCGGCGAGGGCGAGGCCGTCGACCTGGTCAACAACGCGCAGGCCGAGATCTACAGCGTCACGGGCACCGAGCGCACCGAGGACTACGTGCCGCTCTCGATCGCGGTGGACGCCGCGATGGAGGAGATCGAGGCCGCCGGCGGCCGCGACGGCGGCATGACGGGCGTGCCCACCGGCTTCAACGAGCTGGACGAGCTGACCAACGGCCTGCACGGCGGTCAGATGATCGTCGTCGCCGCGCGTCCCGCCATGGGAAAGTCGACGCTCGCGCTCGACTTCGCCCGCGCCGCGGCGATCAAGAACAACATGCCCGCCGTGTTCTTCTCGCTCGAGATGGGCAAGGCCGAGATCGCGATGCGCCTGCTCAGCGCCGAGGGCGCCATCCCGCTGCAGAACATCCGCAAGGGCACGCTCGACTCGCGCGACTGGACGAACATCGCGCAGACGCGCGGTCGCATCCACGAGGCGCCGCTGTTCATCGACGACAGCCCGAACATGACGCTCGTGGAGATCCGCGCGAAGTGCCGCCGGCTCAAGCAGCGCGCGGGGCTCAAGATGGTCATCATCGACTACCTGCAGCTGATGACGAGCGGCAAGAAGGTCGAGTCGCGTCAGCAGGAGGTCAGCGAGTTCTCGCGTGCTCTGAAGCTGCTCGCGAAGGAGCTGCAGGTGCCGGTCATCGCGCTGTCGCAGCTGAACCGCGGATCCGAGCAGCGCACCGACAAGCGCCCGCAGGTGAGCGACCTGCGCGAGTCGGGCTCGATCGAGCAGGACGCCGACATGGTGATCCTGCTGCACCGCGACTCGGTGTACGACAAGGACACCCGCCCGGGCGAGGCCGACCTGATCGTCGCCAAGCACCGCAACGGCCCCACCGCCACGATCGAGGTCGCCTTCCAAGGCCACTTCTCGCGCTTCGCGGACATGGCCCCGGCGAACGACTTCCAGTAGCGATCCGCCCGCCCGGGCGGGCCGCCGATGATCCTCGCGCCTACACCCGCGCCGCGGCGCCGCGCAGGCGCTCCTCCGCGAGGCGGGGGAGTGCCACGTGGCGCGCGCTGTCGAGCGCACGCAGCACGGCGCCCTGCGTGACGATGTCCGCGCCGAGACGCGAGCGGACGAGGCTCGGGGCGGGCAGGTGCAGGTGTGGGCCGAGGGCGGCGCGCGCGGCCTCCAGGACCGGCTCCACGCCGTCCGCGATCGCGCCGCACACGATCACGCGCTCGGGGTCGAACATGCTCCCGAGCACGCCCACGATGCGGGCGAGGCTCTCGCCCGCGACGCGCGCGATGCTCGAGGCGTCGGGGTCGCCGTCGGCGGCGAGCGCCAGCACGTGGCGTGCGTCGATCTCACCCGGGCGCAGCGCGGCGAGCGCACCGTCCGGCGCCGCCTCGCCCGCGGCGATCATGGCGCGGGCCCGCTGCTCGATGATCGTGCCGAGGCCGAACGCCGAATCGACGCCGCGGACGTAGTCGAACGCGAACATCTCGCCGACGCCGCCGTGCATGCCGTGCAGCAGGTGGCCGTCGATCACGACCCCGGCGCCGAGCCGTTCGCCGGCCAGCAGCGCGACGTAGTCGCGGCAGTCCACGGCGCCGCCCGTCGTGCCCTCGGCCGTGGCGGCCAGCTGCGCGTCGTTCTTGACCTCGACGACGCGCGCGCGGTCCGCGAGCAGGTCGACGAGTCCCGCGTTGGTGCGCTCCCAGAACCCCTCCGGGTGCGGCGGGGAGTGGCCGTCGCGGTTCACCGGCGCGGCCACGCCGACGCACAGGGCGAGCAGCGCGTCGCGGGGCACGTCGGTCTCGGCGACGGCGGACTCGAGGAGGTGGAGCACCGCCTCCTGCCGCTGCGGGATCGAGTGGGCCGGATCGATCTCCACCCGCCGGTGCAGGATCGCCCGGCCGGCGAGGTCGGCGACCGTCAGGCTGAGGTGCGAGTCGCCCGCGTCGAGGCCGGCGACCAGGCCGAGATCCGCGGGCAGCTCGAAGCGGCGGGCCGGCCGTCCGGCGCGGTACTCCCCGGCGTCGCGGGCATTGGGGAGCTCGCGCAGCACGCGCGCCTCGACGAGCGTGTCGATCGCGTCGATCGTCGTCGACCTCGTCAGCGACGTGGCCGACATGGCGTCGCTCGCGGTGAACACCCCCGCGTCCCAGGCGAACTCGAGCACGCGACCGAGGCTGGCTCGGCCCGTGCCGAGATCCGGTGCTGCCCTCCGCGCCATCCCCTTGACCTTTCGCGTGCGTCCTGAGAGAGTCTTCCCCAATCCAATTGATTCGACCAGTAAATCTACTCCGCGGCGAAGCGCGAGCTCCGATGCTGGTCGGCAGGAAAGGACAACGGTGTCTTCCAGAACCACCCGGCTGATCCGGCCGCTGGCGGCCGGGGCCGCGCTCACGCTCGCCGGCGCGATGCTCGCCGGCTGCTCCGCGGACGGGCGCGAGACCATCCGCTTCACCTTCAACAAGCGCGAGGCGATCGAGTTCATGACCGAGCTCGTCGCCGAGTACAACGACTCGCAGGACGAGGTCCGCGTCGAGGTCGACACCTCCGGCGTCGACGTCATCTCGGCGAGCTTCGTGCGCGGCAATCCGCCTGACATCATGCTCGCCAACTACAACTACGAGGTCGCGCGCTTCGTGCAGCGCTGCGCGCTCACGGACCTGTCCGACTCCGACGCGGCGGCGAGCATCCGCGACGACCTCCAGCCCCTCATGGACCAGTACGGGACATGCGAGGGGCGCGTCAGCGCGCTGCCGTTCTCGGTGATGGCCGCCTCGGTCATCTACAACAAGGAGATCTTCGCCGAGCACGACCTCGAGGTGCCGCAGACCTGGGACGAGCTGCTGGCGGTGTGCGAGGAGCTGGAGGCCGCGGACGTCACGCCGATCTACGCCACGTTCAAGGACGACTGGACCGTGGCGCAAGGCTGGTACGACTACGCGCTCGGCGGATCGATCGACGTGCTCGACTTCTTCGACCGGCTCGCGGCGCAGGGCGCCGATGTCGGGCCGGACTCGGAGGTGTCGTTCCAGAAGGACTTCGCCGAGCCCATGGACCGGATGCTCGAGCTCGCCGGCCACGTGAACGACGACGCCGACAGCCGCGGGTACAACGACGGCAACACGGCGTTCGCCAACGGCGAGGCCGCCATGTACCTGCAGGGCCCGTGGGCCTTCAGCGAGATCGCCAAGACCTCGCCCGACCTCGAGCTGGGTACGTTCCCGCTGCCGATGACGGACGATCCCGAGGACCTCGCGGTGCGCGTCAACATGGACCTCGCGGCGATGATCCCCGAGGAGTCGCGCCACCAGGAGGCCGCCCGCGACTTCCTCGAGTACCTGTACCAGCCCGAGAACATCGAGGCGTACAACGCATCGCAGCTCGGCTTCACGCCCACGGATGACGCCCCGGCGCCGGACGACCCGCGCATCGAGGGCATGGCCGAGTACTACGACGAGGGACGCATCTTCCAGGGACCGTCGGTGCTCGTGCCCAAGACGATCCCCGTCTTCAACTACGCGCAGGCCATGGTGCTCGGGTCGGATCCCGGCGCGACCCTGCGCATCATGGACGCCGACTGGGCGCGCCTCGCCTTCCGGGCGCCCGCGCCCCGCAGCGACAGCGCAGGCGGCGAGACGAAGGAGTCCGCAGGATGACCACCACCACGACGATCGTCACGGGCGGGGACCGGCGGACGTCCCGCAGCTCCCGCCGCGTCGAGCCGATCTACTACCTGTTCCTGCTGCCGAGCCTCGTGCTGTTCACGCTGGCGATCACGGTGCCCGGCATCGTCGGCATCTTCTTCAGCTTCACCGACTCGATCGGCATCGGCGAGTGGAGCTTCAACGGCGTGACGAACTACGTCGCGATGTTCAGCGATCCGGCCATCCTGCAGAGCTACCTCTTCACGTTCGGGTTCTCGATCGCGACCGTGATCGTGGTGAACGTCATCGCGTTCCTGCTGGCGATCGGGCTGACCTCCCGGATCCGGCTGAAGACGGGCCTGCGGACGGTGTTCGTGATCCCCATGGTGATCTCGGGCATCATCATCGCCTACGTCTTCAACTTCCTGTTCTCGAACTCGCTCCCGGCCGCGGGATCGGCGATCGGCGTGCCGTGGCTCGCGGAGAGCCTGCTGGCGAATCCGGATCTCGCGTGGGTGGCGATCGTGATCGTGACCGCGTGGCAGGCCGTGCCGGGCACGCTGCTCATCTACATCGCCGGCCTGCTCTCCGTGCCGGGCGACGTGTACGAGGCGGCCGACATCGACGGCGCCAGCAGGACGCAGCAGCTGTTCCGGATCACGGTCCCGCTCGTCGCCGGCTACGTCGTGATCAATGTGATCCTCGGCTTCAAGAACTTCCTGAACTCGTACGACATCATCGTCGGCCTGACGAACGGCGGCCCAGGAACCGCCACCCGCAGCGTCGCGATGACGATCGTGCAGGGCTTCTTCGGCGGTGACTACGCCTACCAGATGGCCAACGCGACGATCTTCTTCGTCGTCGCGGTGCTCATCTCCCTCCTCCAGCTGTCGCTGACCCGCGGAAGGAACACGTTCTGATGTCCACCGACACCTCCACCTCGCCCTCCACCGCGGACATCGCCACGTCGCCGCGCACCTCGCGCGTCGGCGCCGAGCGGATCAACTGGTCCGGCACGATCCTGCTCCTGCTGTGCGCGGTCACCGTGGTGCTGCCGCTGTACGTCACGATCTCCATGGCGTTCAAGACCTCGAGCCAGGCGGTCGACGGCAACGCGTTCTCGCTGCCCGCGCCGTTCAGCGTCGACGGCTTCGTCGAGGCGTGGAACCTGACGCGGTTCCCCGTCGGCGCCGGCATCTCGCTGTTCGTCACCGCCGGCACCGTCGTCCTGACGATCCTGCTGGCCGCGTTCGCGTCCTACGCGATCGTGCGCAACTGGGACCGCCGCCTGTTCCGGTACTCGTTCTTCTACCTGCTGGCGGCGATGTTCATCCCGTTCCCGGTGGTGGCGCTCCCGCAGATCCAGCTGACCGGCCGCGTGGGCCTCGACAACCCCGTGGGCGTCATCCTGCTGGCCACGATGTTCCAGCTGAGCTTCAGCGTGCTGCTGTTCACGGCGTTCCTGCGCTCGATCCCGCTCGAGCTGGAGGAGAGCGCCCGGATCGACGGCGCGACCACGTGGCAGACGTTCTGGAAGCTGATCTTCCCGCTGCTCGCGCCGATGAGCGCGACGGTCGGCATCTTCGCGTTCCTGTACGCCTGGAACGACTTCATGATGCCGTCGCTGATCATCTCGGATCCGGCCCTGCAGACCCTGCCCGTGCGGCAGAACCTGTTCCAGAATCAGTTCAGCAACAACTACAACGTCGCCTTCGCCTCGTACCTGATGGCCATGGCGCCCGCGATCGTCGCCTATCTGTTCACACAGCGCTGGGTGATGGAGGGCGTCACGCAGGGCGCCGTCAAGGGCTGAACCCGCACGTCGCACGCACCGAACCCGACACAGAAGGAGCTCCCGCTTCATGACCGAAGTGCTGCCCGCCGAGACCCGTGAAGCCGACCCCGCCGCCGTCTGGTGGCGCCAGGCCGTCGTCTACCAGATCTACCCGCGCAGCTTCGCCGACGCGAACGGCGACGGGCTGGGCGACCTGCCCGGCATCCTGACCCGCGTCGACTACCTCGCCGAGCTCGGCGTGGACGCCGTGTGGCTGAGCCCGTTCTACCCGTCGGCCCTCGCGGACGGCGGATACGACGTGGCCGACTACCGCGACGTCGACCCGCGCCTGGGCACGCTCGACGACTTCGACGCGATGGTCGCGGCGCTGCACGCGCGCGGCATCAAGGTCGTCGTGGACATCGTGCCGAACCACACGTCCGACCTGCACGAGTGGTTCCAGGAGGCGCTCGCCGCGGGCCGCGGATCCGCCGCGCGCGAGCGGTACATCTTCCGCGAGGGCACGGGACCGGATGGCGCCGAGCCGCCGACCGACTGGCTGTCCGTGTTCGGCGGTCCCGCGTGGCACCGCGTGGAGGACGGCCAGTGGTACTTCCACAACTTCGCCAAGGAGCAGCCCGACCTGAACTGGGACAACCCGGAGGTGCGCCAGGACTTCCTGACGACCCTGCGGTTCTGGTCGGACCGCGGCGTCGACGGCTTCCGCATCGACGTCGCCCACATGCTCACGAAGGACCTCACCGAGCCGCTGCCCTCGCGCGAGGAGCTCACGCGGATCCCGATCGACGGCAACCACCCGCTGATCGACCGCGACGACGTCCACGAGATCTACGCCGAGTGGCGGCAGCTGTTCAACTCGTACGACCCGCCGCGCACGGCGGTCGCCGAGGCGTGGGTGGCCTCCGACCGCGTGCCGCGCTATGCGAGCCCGGAGAGCCTCGGCCAGTCGTTCAACTTCGACCTGCTCGAGGCCGACTTCGACGCGCCGTCGTTCCGGCGGATCGTGACCGACAACCTCGCGCTCGCGGCGCAGTCCGGCTCGTCCAGCACCTGGGTGCTGTCGAACCACGACGTCGTGCGCCACGCGACCCGCTACGGCCTGCCGCCCGCGCCGGCCGACTCGACGGCGCCCGCGCGGCACGGCGGCGAGTGGCTGCTGGGCGGCGGGGACGAGGCGCTGCTCGACCGCGAGCGCGGCGCGCGACGCGCGAGGGCGGCCACGCTGTTCCTGCTCGGCCTGCCCGGCTCGGCCTACCTGTACCAGGGCGAGGAGCTCGGCCTGCACGAGGTGGCCGACATCCCCGAGGAGGAGCGTCAGGACCCGACGTTCTTCCGCACCGGGGGAGCGGAGATCGGGCGCGACGGATGCCGCGTGCCTCTGCCGTGGACCGCGTCGGGGCCCTCGTTCGGCTTCGGCCCGGAGGGTGCGCACCTGCCGCAGCCGGGGTGGTTCGCGCAGTACGCGGTCGAGAGCCAGGAGGCCGACGCCGCGTCGACCCTGTCGCTCTACCGCCGCGCGCTGGGGCTGCGCCACGACCTGCAGAGCGGCGAGCAGCTCGACTGGATCGAGACCGGCCGCGACGACGTGCTCCGCTTCCGGCGCCCCAACGGCTGGCAGGTCGTGACGAACTTCGGCACCGAGCCCTACGAGTTGGGGCCGTCCGAGCTCGCGTCCGGCGACGGCGAGGTCGTGCTGTCGAGCGACGGCGGGACGGCTGGATCCGTCCCCGCCGAGACGACGATCTGGATCGCGCCCGCGCGCTGATCCGTCCGCTCGCCGCGCGGGCAGGAGATATCCGCAATCGAGGACGGATCCGGCCGGATCCGTCCTCGAGCGTGGATATCTCCTCGCGCCGGGGCTCAGGCCTCGCCGAGGCCGTCGGCGATCAGCTTCCGCAGCTCCTCGACCGCGGTCGCGGCATCCGGGCCCTGCGCGTCGATCCGCAGTACGTGGTCCTTTGCCGCCGCGAGCGAGAGCAGCCCGACGAGGCTCGCGCCGTTGACCGGCCCGCGGTCCGCGGTGACGTTGCGGATCCGGATCCGCGCGTCGTAGCCGCCCGCGGTGCGCGCGAGGGCCGCGGCGGGGCGCGAGTGCACGCCGAGCGGGTTGACCAGCGTGGCCTCGGCGCTCGCCTCGGCGGCCGCGGGCTCTGGCGCCGGCTCGGGCGCCGGCGTCGAGGGCTCCTCCTCCCGCCGCTTGGCCGCGAGGGCGTTCGCCGCCTCCGCGGCGACCTCGTCGAGCGTGCCGCCCGTGGCCGCGCGCACGAACGCGGCCGTCGTGCCCTCGACGAGCGGGCCGTCGCTGATCCGGACCGGCTGCGTGCTCTCGCGCAGGTCGAGCGCGAGATCCGTGCTGAGCGCGGCGGAGCCGAGGTCCGTCATCACCAGCACGCCCTCGAGATCCGCCAGCTCGTCGATCGCCGCGGCGATCGCGGCCGCGTCGGTGCCGAAGCCGCCGTCGGCGCCCGCCGCGATCCGCACCTCCGGCCGCTCGCCCTGCGCCATCTGCATCGCGAGGTCGACCGTCGCCCGGGCGAGCGGCTCGCTGTGGGAGACGATCACCAGCCCGATCATGCCGCGACGGCCTCCGCCAGCGCCTCGAGCAGGAGAGCGGACGAGGCCGCGCCCGGGTCGATGTGCCCGGCGCTGCGCTCGCCGAGGTACGACGCCCGTCCCTTGCGGGCCACGAGCGGCTCGGTGGCATCGCGTCCCTCGGCGGCGGCCGCGGCGGCGGCGGCGGCCGCGTCGGCGAGCGAGCCGCCGCCCGCGAGCGAGGCGCCGAGCGCCTCGAGCGCGGGCCGCAGCGCGTCGACCATCGTCTTGTCGCCCGGCTCCGCCTTGCCGCGCGCGACGATGCTGCCGAGCCCGGCGCGCAGGGCGGCCTCGACGTCGGATGCCTCCGCCTCCGCGCCGTCGGGCAGCGCCTTGGCGACCTCGAGGAAGAACGAGCCGTACAGCGAGCCGCTCGCCCCGCCCACCTTCGAGATGAACGTCATGCCGACCGCCTTCACCAGCGCCTGCAGGCTCTCGGCGCCCTCCAGCTTCGGCTCGACGGCGGCCATCCCGCGCTTGAGGTTCGTGCCGTGGTCCGCATCGCCGATCGCCGAATCGAGCTGCGTCAGGTACTCGGCCTGCGCCGCCACCTTCTCGCCGAAACCGTGCAGCCAGGCGACGGCGGCGTCGGTCGTGAACGCTCCCGCCATGTCAGCGGCCCCACCGCAGGCCGGGGGTGACGACCGGCGCGTCCCACAGCCGCAGGATCTCGTCGTCCGCGCGCACCAGGGTCAGCGAGGCGCCCGCCATGTCGAGGCTCGTGATGTAGTCGCCCACGAGCGAGCGGGCGACCGTGATGCCGCGCTGCTCGAGCGCCGCCGCGATCTCGCCGTACGCCGCGTAGAGCTCGATCAGGGGTGTGCCGCCGAGCCCCGACAGCAGCGCGATCACGGGCGCTCCCGTGAAGTCGAGGTCGGCCGCGATCGCGTCGACGATCGTCTCGGCGATGTCGTGCACCGAGGCCAGCGGCTCGCGGTGGCGGCCCGGCTCGCCGTGGATGCCGACGCCCACCTCCATCTCGTCCTCGGGCAGGTCGAAGCTGGGCTTGCCGACGGCGGGCACGGTGCAGCTCGTGAGGGCGACGCCCATGGAGCGTCCGGCCCTGCTGACCTTCTCGGCGATCGCCTTCACGTCCGCGAGCGAGCGCCCCTCGGCCGCGGCGGCGCCCGCGATCTTCTCCACGATCACGGTCGTTCCGACGCCGCGGCGCCCCGCGGTCCACGTCGAGTCCTCGACCGAGACGTCGTCGGCGACGAGCACCGACTCGACCTCGATGCCCTCCTCGCGTGCGAGGTCCGCGGCCATCTCGAAGTTCAGGACGTCGCCCGTGTAGTTCTTGACGATGAAGAGCACGCCCTGGTCCGAGTGGACCAGCTGCGCGGCGGCGAGCATCTGATCCGGCGTCGGCGACGTGAAGATCTCGCCCGCGCAGGCCGCGTCGAGCATCCCCTCGCCGACGAACCCGCTGTGCAGCGGCTCGTGTCCGGATCCGCCGCCCGAGACGAGCGCGACGTGGGGCTCGCTCGTGCGCGGGGCGGCGACGACGCGGTTCTCCAGATCCACCGTGAGCTCGGGGTGCGCGGCCGCGACGCCTCGCAGGGCGTCCGCCAGCACGGTGTCCGGGGAGTTGATGAGCTTCTTCATGCGCGGGTCTCCTTCGACTCGGGGTGGGGCCAGACCCTCTTCGCCGAGGATCTTCGGGGGGCTCCTCCTCGCATGCTGGCCCCGCGCGCGGCGCGTGGCAAGAGTCGATCCGCGACGCCGGGCAAACGTGCACGTCGGCGGGTGCGCGGGGGCCTGGAAGACTGAGCGGATGATCTCCGCCCGGGCCGCCGTCGACCGCTTCGCCTGCCGCGTCGACGAGGAGGGCCTCGGGGCGCTCGGCGCGCACGTCCTGATCGGCGACGACGCCGCGTCCCACCGCTGGGCCGACGACGTGCGCGCCGACGTCCACTCGGTCGCCAAGGGGGTCTGCGTCCTCGCCGCGGGCATCGCCTCGGACGAGCGCCTGTTCGACGTCGACGCGCCCGTGGCCCGGTACCTGCCCGGCTTCGAGCTCGGCGACGGCGTGGGAGACGTGACGACGCGGCATCTGCTCGCCATGACGAGCGGCATCGACCTGCCGTGGTCGGAGACCATGTTCGAGGAATGGCCGGATCTCGCGCGCGAGTTCCTGCGTCGCCCCTCCTCGGGTCGGGTCATGGACTACTCCAACGCCAGCACCTACACGGCGATGCGGGCGCTCGCCGCGGCGGTCGGCGACGTCCGCGAGTACCTCGTCCCGCGTCTGTTCGCGCCGCTCGGCATCGACGCGCCGGAGTGGGATCGCTGCCCGCTCGGGTGGATCCGCGCCGGCGACGGTCTGCGCCTGCGGACCGAGGAGCTCGCCCGCATCGGCCGGCTGATCCGCGACCGAGGCGTGTGGCACGGCCGCCGGGTCGTCGGCGCCGCGTGGACCGATGCGATGCACACCGACTGGATCGCCACGGGCGGCTCGCCGGGCTACGACCGCTACGCGCTGTCGGGCTGGGCGGGGCCGGGCGACGCCTGGCGCCTGCACGGCGCGCACGGCCAGCTCGTCGTGTTCGCGGGCGACGCGGTCGTCACGGTCACGGCCGACGACCACGCGGGCGGATACCGGATGGCCGAGCTCGCGGTGGAGGCTGTGCGGGGCTGAGCCCGGGAGCGCCGACGCACCGTCGGGCGAGGAGATATCCTCCGCCGAGGGCCGCCGAATCCGGATCCGTCCTCGAACCGGGAGATCTCCTCGCGCAGCGGCGGGTCGGCGGTCGTCAATTGGTCAGCGCTTGCTGTATGGTCAGCAGATGCTGACCATCGCCTCGCGCCTCGATGTCATGCACCGGCTGGGCCGGGCGATGGCGGATCCGACGCGCGCGCGCATCCTGCTCGCCCTCCTCGAGGGGCCCGGCTATCCCGGCGAGATCGCGCGCGACCTCGGGCTCACGCGCACCAACGTGTCGAACCATCTGACCTGCCTGCGCGGATGCGGCCTGATCGTCGCCACTGCCGAGGGCCGCCGCACCCGCTACGACATCTCCGATCCGCACCTGACGCGCGGGCTGCGGCAGCTGCTCGAGGCTGTGGTCGCGGTCGACGAGGGCGCGCCGTGCGGCGACGACGCGTGCGAGTGCTGCGCGTGACCGCCGTCTCCGTCGAGCGGCGCGATCTGCTGCACCGTCGGATCCGCTGGATCGTCGCGGGCACCATCGCGTACAACGTGGTGGAGGCGGTCGTCGCGCTGGCCGCGGGAGCCGCCGCGTCCTCCGGCGCGCTCATCGGCTTCGGGTTGGACTCGACGGTCGAGGTGCTGTCCGCTGCCGCGGTGGCCTGGCAGTTCACGCGACGCGACCCCGAGCGCTGGGAGAGGGACACGCTCCGGGTGATCGCCGCGGCCTTCTTCGCGCTCGCCGGGTATGTCACCGCGTCGTCGGCGATCGCCCTGCTGACCGGGTCGGATGCCGCGCACTCGCCCGTCGGCATCGTCCTGACCTCGCTCAGCCTGGTCGTGATGCCGTTCCTGTCGCGCGCGGAGCGCGTCGCCGGCCGTGAGCTGGGCTCGGCGACGGCGGTCGCCGACTCGACGCAGACGCTGATCTGCGCGTACCTGTCGGCCGCCGTGCTCGCTGGGCTGATGCTCGACAGCCTGCTCGGATGGTGGTGGGCGGACGCGGTCGCGGGCCTCGTGATCGCGGGATTCGCGGTGCGCGAGGGCGTCGAGGCATGGCGCGGCGACGCGTGCGCCACGTCGGTCGGGATGCTGCTCGAGGGCGAGGGCGAGGGCGAGGGCGAGGGCGAGGGCGAGCACGAGCACTGACGGCGCCGCCACCCACCGAGGAATTCTCCGCGGTCGAGGGCGTCCGATCCGGATCCGTCCTCGATCGGGGAGATCACCTCGCCTAGGGCCGGGCGAGCGAGGCGCGGAGCCGGGTCAGACGAAGCGGACGGCCTGCTGCAGGCGCGTGCGCACGTCGAACAGCTCGTTGCCGCCGATGTCGCGCGCGCCCGGGACGCCGGTGCGCAGCAGATGGCCCAGCACGCCGCGGCGCACGACAACGACGGGGACGCCGCGCACGCTGCCGAGCGCGTTGATCGGCTGCATCAGGTCCTCGTCCGGCAGCACGATGATCGCGCCGCCGAAGCGCACCTTGGCCTCGCGCGCGACCGCCCGCATGCCGGACATCAGCGTCGCGACGGGGGCCCGCGGGGCGACCCGCTCGCCGATGATCTCGCCGCGCCGGAAGCGCGCCTCCTCGCCGAAGTCCGACGACGACATGCCGTACAGACCCGACGGGCTCAGGACGATGTGGTCGAGCTTGTGCTCGGGTCGCCCACCGGTCGCGACATCGTGCCAGGCGGTGTAGCCCATCCCGAGCTCGGCGACCGTCCGCGCCGTGGCCTCCTCCGCCAGCGCCTGCGCGAGCAGCTCGCGCAGTTCGAGCGGCGCCGCGCGCACGATCTCCGGCGCGTACGGATCGCGGAGGTCGGCGCCGCGGCCGGCCCACTCGCGCACGAGCTCGAGGTAGCGCGCCCGGTGCCAGCCGCCCGGATGCCCGTACGAGCGGGCGCGCGGCCGCGAATCGCGCGCCGGCGCGGCGGGCGTGGCGACGCGCCACTCGGCCTCGGCGGGGGAGACGCCCTGCCCGCGGTCGTACGCGGCGCGCGCGACGGGGTCGCCCACGAGCCCCCACGCGTGCCGGACCCGGATGAACGCGGCCGCGTCGCCGCCGGTGTCGGGGTGCGTCTGCCGCAGCCGCAGGCGATACGCGCGCCGCAGCTCCTCGTCGGTCGCGGTCGGCGCGACGCCGAGTACCTCGTACGCCGAGGCGGAGAGCGGACTGCCCGACATCCCTCTCCCTTCGGCCGCGACATCCAAGGCTAAGCCACCGCCCGCCGCCGCGGCGCCGGCGGGTCGCCTGGCTCAAGGGCGCGAACGGGCTCGGGCACGGTCATGCAAGCGCGATCGTCGCCGACGCGAAGACCGCGCGCGAAGCAGGGCGCCGGGCCGCGGTGTCAGTCGGCGGCCCAGCGGCCGTCCGGCTCGCGCGTGAACGAGATCCCGCTGTCGTCGCGCACGAGCACCTCGCCGCGCGTGCTCCGACCGCACAGGTCGATGCGGTCGCGGCCGAACGTCCACACCTGCGCGATCTCGTCGCCGCGCGCGAGCACGAGGGCCTGCCGGTCGTCGCGGTCCCGCAGCTCCGGCACGACCGGCCCCGCCCACGCCTGCAGGCGGTCGTGGATCAGCCAGGACTCCTCGTAGGAGCAGACGAGCGTGAGGCGGTCCCAGCGCGCGTCGGGCAGGATGTCCGACACCCGCACCTCGCCCCTGTCGCGGACGCGGGCAGCGCCTCGAGGAAGCGCGCCTCGACGTCCGCGGCGCCGGCGGGCGCCGGCGTGCACGCGGTCAGCGCCGCCGCGATCGCCACGAGTCCCCATGCGCCGGTCCGCCTCATGCGCTCAGCATCCCAGATGGCGCATCGCGGCGCCGGACGCGCGCTGTGCGGGTCTGCCGAGGCATCCGCGGGGCGCCTACGCTGAGCGCATGACGTCGCTGTCGCTCGAGACCACCGTCGTGGAGTACGGACCCGCCGCCGCGATCCCGCTCACGGCCGAGCAGGTCGCGGTGCTGGGTCCGGCGAAGACCCCGCCGGTCATCGTGACGGTCGGCGACCGCTCCGCGCGTCTGCGCGTGGGGCGGATGGGCGACGACATCCTGATCGGCCTCAGCAAGGCCGCGCGCCGCGAGCTCGGCATCGAGGCGGGCGACGAGATCGAGGTGCTCATCGAGCTCGACGCGGCCGAGCGCACCGTGGAGATCCCGGAGGCGCTGCGCGCCGCACTCGATGCGGACCCCGCCGCCCGCGCGGCGTTCGACAGGCTCTCCTTCACGAATCGCAAGGAGGCCGCCCGCTCCGTCGCCGAGGCGAAGCAGGACGCGACGCGCGACCGCCGCATCGCGAAGATCCTCGACTCCCTCCGCGGCTGAGCCCGTGCCCGAGAGCACGGTCACCGCCGCCTACGGCGCACGGTCCGACGAGTACACCTCGCTGTTCGGCGACATCGCCTCGGCGCACCCCGACGACCGCGCGCTCGTCGCCGAGTGGGCACGCGGCCTCGACGGTCCCGTCGTCGATCTCGGCTGCGGCCCCGGTCAGTGGACCGACTTCCTCCACGCGCACGGTGCGGAGATCTCGGGCGTCGACCCGACGCCCGAGTTCGTCGCGATCGCGCGGTCGCGTCATCCGCAACTCGAGTTCCGTGCCGGCGATGCGCGCCGACTCGACCTGCCGGGCGGCTCCGTGGCAGGAGTCCTCGCCTGGTACTCGCTGATCCATCTGGCACCCGACGAACTGACCGCGGCGCTCGCCGAGATCGCGCGCGTCCTGCGCCCGGGCGGCGCGCTGCTCGTCGGCTTCTTCGACGGCGGGGAGGTGGAGCAGTTCGCCCACGCGGTCGCTCCCGCCTGGTTCTGGCCGCCGGAGCGGCTCGGCGAGGAGCTGGACCGCGCCGGCTTCCGCATCGAGGAGGTTGTCCGTCGTCGCACGGCGGAGGCGCGCCCTCACGCCGCTGTCGTCGCTCGCCGGGCCGGGTGAACCACCGGATCGACCGGGGTCACGAGATGGTCGGCAGGTCCTCGAACACGATGAACGTGCGGGTCGAGCGGACGGCGGGGATGCCCTGCAGCTCCTCCAGGACGACGCGGCGCAGGTCGCGGCTGTCCCGCGCCCGCACGAGCAGCAGCACGTCGAAGTCGCCACCCAGCAGCGCCGCGTGATGCACCTCCGGGATCCGCGTGAGCCGCTCGCGCAGATCCTGCCAGTCGGCCTGCTCGACGTTGAGGCCGACGTACGCGCTCGCGTGCATGCCCTCCAGCACGGGGTCGGTGCGCACCGTGAAGCCCTGGATGACGCCCGTGTCCTCCATCCGCTTCACGCGCGCGTACGCGCTCGCGCGCGAGACCTTCACGGTGGCGGCGATGTCGCTGATGGACGCGCGGCCGTCGCGGCGCAGCGCGGCCAGGATCGCGCGATCCGTCTGATCCAACTCCATGGCGATCCTTCCGGTGGACGCTGGACGATATGCACTCAATGTAGCGCTCGAGCGTCGGATCGTCCGAAGCATCCGCGGCCGGGGAAGACGGATTGATCCACGGCGGGCATCCTGAAGGCATCCCCGACGACGTGGAGACGAGATGCACGACGACCTGCTGCCGCGCGAGCACCCGGTGCGGCTCATCGACGAGACCGGCCGGCTCACCGCCGACGACCGGTACCCGGCGCCCTCGGCCGAGCGCCTGC
Organism: Microbacterium rhizophilum; assembly: GCF_039605615.1. Classification (NCBI taxonomy): domain Bacteria; kingdom Bacillati; phylum Actinomycetota; class Actinomycetes; order Micrococcales; family Microbacteriaceae; genus Microbacterium; species Microbacterium rhizophilum. The sequence goes on from NZ_JBCNUN010000004.1 coordinate 253,818, forward strand.
TGGACGCATACCGCGCGCTCGTGCGCGGCCGCCGCATCAACGAGCAGGCAGGCGCGCTCGTGCGCCAGGGCCGGCTCGCGGTCTACCCCTCCTCGCACGGGCAGGAGGCCTGTCAGGTCGCCGCGGCGCTCGTGCTGCGCGAGGGCGACTGGCTCTTCCCCACGTACCGCGACTCGGTCTCGGTCATCACGCGCGGCGTCGACCCGGAGGAGGCGCTCGTCCTGCTGCGCGGCGACTGGCACTCGGGCTACGACCCCCATCGATACCGCGTCGCGCCCCAGGCGACGCCGCTCGCGACCCAGCTGCTGCATGCCGTCGGGCTCGCGCACGCGGCCAGGCTGCGCGGCGAGGACACCGTGGTCGTGGCGATGTGCGGCGACGGCGCGACGAGCGAGGGCGACTTCCACGAGGCGCTGAACTTCGCGGCCGTGTTCCACCTGCCGGTCGTGTTCTTCGTGCAGAACAACGAGTTCGCGATCTCGGTGCCGCTCTCGCGCCAGACCGCGGCGCCGTCGCTCGCGCACAAGGCGATCGGCTACGGCATGCCCGGGCAGCGCGTGGACGGCAACGACGCCGCGGCGCTGCTGGCGGTGCTCGGCGATGCGGTGGAGAACGCGCGCGAGGGCGGCGGCCCCGCGCTGATCGAGGCTCACACCTACCGCATGCAGGCCCACACCAACGCGGACGACGACACGCGCTACCGCGAGCGCGCCGAGGTGCAGGCGTGGGCGGATCGCGATCCGCTGCTCCGGATGCGCGCGCACCTGACCGAGTCGGGAGCGCTCGACGTCGAGACCGAGGCGCGCTTCGCGGCCGAGGCGGAGGAGACCGCCGCGGCCCTGCGCGACGCGATGAACCGCGACGTGCGGCCCGACCCCGACGACCTCTTCCGCTTCGTCCACGCGGCGCGCTCGCCGCAGCTGGACGCGCAGCGGCGTCTGCTGCAGGACGAACTGAGCCGGGAGGCGACATCATGACCATGCTCGAGCCCGCCCCGACGGCGACCGAGGCGCCGACCCTCACGATGGCCGCCGCGATCAACCGCGCGCTCGCCGATGCGATGGAGGCGGATCCGTCCGTCCTCGTCTTCGGGGAGGACGTCGGCGCGCTCGGGGGCGTGTTCCGCGTCACCGACGGGCTCGCGGCCCGTTTCGGCGCCGACCGCTGCTTCGACACCCCGCTCGCCGAGTCGGGCATCGTCGGCACGGCCGTCGGCATGGCCATGAACGGGATGCGCCCGGTCGTCGAGATGCAGTTCGACGCGTTCGCGTTCCCCGCGTTCGAGCAGATCGTCAGTCACGTGGCGAAGACGGCGAACCGCACCCGCGGCGCCGTCCGCCTGCCGATGGTGATCCGGATCCCGACGGGCGGCGGCATCGGCGGGGTGGAGCACCACTGCGACTCGTCCGAGGCCTACTACGCGCACACGCCGGGCCTCACGGTCGTCTGCCCCGCGACCCCGCAGGACGCCTACGGCCTGCTGCGCGCCGCGATCGAGCACCCGGATCCGGTCATCTTCCTCGAGCCCAAGAAGCTCTACTGGACGAAGGCGCCGGTCGACGTGACCGCCCCGGCCGCGCTCGGCCACGCGCGCGTCGCGCGGCCCGGGACGGACGTCACGCTCGTCGCGTACGGCAACTCCGTCGGCGTCGCGCTGGACGCGGCCGAGGTCGCCGCGTCGGAGGGTCGCAGCGTGCAGGTCGTGGACGTCCGGACGCTGGCGCCGCTGGACGACGAGACGCTGTTCGCGGCCGTGCGCGGGACGGGGCGAGCGGTCGTGATCGCCGAGGCCCCCGGCTTCGCGAGCGTCGCGTCGGAGCTGGCGGCGCGCATCTCCGAGCACTGCTTCGCGCACCTCGAGGCGCCCGTCCGCCGCGTGACCGGGTTCGACATCCCGTACGCGCCGCCGAAGCTCGAGCGCTTCCACCTGCCCGACCTCGATCGCGTGCTCGACGCGATCGACACCCTGAACTGGGAGGACCGATGACGACCGCGACCAGGCAGGTGTTCCGGCTGCCGGATCTCGGCGAGGGGCTCACGGAGGCCGAGCTCGTGCAGTGGCTCGTACGGGTCGGCGACGTCGTGCGCGTGGACCAGGCCATCGCCGAGGTCGAGACCGCCAAGAGCGTGGTCGAGCTGCCCTCGCCGTTCGCCGGGACGGTCGTCGCGCTGCACGGCGAGCCCGGATCCGCCCTCGCGGTGGGCGAGCCGGTGCTCGAGGTCGCGGGTGCGGATGCCCCGGTGGGCGAGCGGAGCGATGCGGAGCCGACCGGAGCCGAGCCCGCGGAGGCCGCGTCCGACACCACCGAGCTCGAGGCGCACCGGACCGAGGAGCGGGCCGGATCCGGCAACGTCCTGATCGGCTACGGCACGTCCGCGTCGTCCGGCGTGCGCCGCCGGCGGCCCCGGCCCGAGCGGCCTGCCGGGCCCGTGGGGCCACGGACCGCTGCCGTGGCCGACACGCGCACGGCCGCACCGCCGGCCCGTCAGACGGCACCGGAGAAGCCGACCGTGCGCTCGCCGCTGGTGCGGCGGCTGGCCCGCGACCTGGGCGTCGACGTCGCCGCCATCACCCCCACCGGACCGGACGGCGACGTGACGCGCGACGACGTGCTGCGCGCCGCCGTGCCGACTGACGGGCCCGCGGGACGGCAGGCGCCTCCCGGGGCCGACACGCGCACATCCGCCCCTCCGGCCCGTCAGACCGCGCTCCCGCAGCCCGGCCTCGCCGAGGCCTCGCGCGAGCGGATGTCGATGCTGCATCGCGCCGCGTCGGCGACCTACGTGCGCAGCCGCTCCGAGATCCCCGAGGCGACGGTGTGGGTCGACGTCGACGCGACCGAGCTGTGGACCCTGCGCCCCGCGATGGGGGAGCGGCCGCCGTCCTTCACGGCCCTGCTGGCGCGCTTCGTCCTGCTCGCGCTGCAGGATCATCCGCTCCTGGCCGGGCGCGTGGAGGGCGAGGAGCTCGTCACGTTCGAGGGAGTGAATCTCGGCGTCGCGACCGACACCCCGCGCGGCCTGATGGTGCCCGTCCTGCCGCGCGCCGACCGGATGTCCGTGGCCGAGCTCGACGCGTCGCTGCGCGCGCTCGCCGAGGACGCGCGAGCCGGATCGCTCCCGCCCGCGCGGCTGTCCGGATCCACGTTCACGCTCAACAACTACGGCGCGTTCGGGGTCGACGGGTCCGCCGCGATCATCAACCACCCGGAGGTCGCGATCCTGGGCGTCGGGCGGGTGCTCGAACGGCCGTGGGTCGTGGACGGCGTCATGACGCCGCGCCGGATCGCGCAGCTCTCGCTGGTGTTCGACCACCGCGTGTGCGACGGCGGCTACGCGGCGCGGTTCCTGCGCCAGGTGGTCGACGCGATCGAGTCGCCGCTGTCGCTGTTCGGCCGGATCTAGCGGGATCCCCGCGCGAAATACCGGTGCGCCCGCGGCCCCGCAACCCGACACGCACGTTGCCAGGGGACTCGCACACGACCTTGATCCGAGTGCGCAAGGGTTGCACCCTTCGGCCAAGGGCGAGCCTCGCCCTGCTTCCGGGAGGGGACCCCCATGACCGAGCCCACGCACCGCCGCGACCTGGCGGACGATCTGGAGTCGGATCGCGAGCTGACCGGCGACCGCCTGATGGCGGCGCAGGACTTCTCCGACGAGGACGCCGGCTACCACAAGTCGCTGCGCCCGCGGCAGATCCAGATGATCGCCATCGGCGGCGCGATCGGCACCGGACTGTTCATGGGCGCCGGCGGGCGCCTGGAGAGCTCGGGCCCGTCGCTCATCCTCGTCTACGCCGTGTGCGGCTTCTTCGCGTTCCTGATCCTGCGCGCGCTCGGCGAGCTCGTGCTGCACCGCCCGTCGTCGGGATCCTTCGTGTCGTACGCACGGGAGTTCTTCGGAGAGAAGCTCGCGTTCGCCTCCGGCTGGATGTACGTCGTCAACTGGGCCATGACCGCGATCGTGGACGTCACCGCGGCCGCGCTGTACGTGAGGTTCTGGGGCCGGTACTGGCCGCCGCTGGCGGAGATCCCGCAGTGGCTCGTCGCCCTCATCGCGCTCGTGGTCGTGCTGTCGCTCAACCTCGTGTCGGTGAAGGTGTTCGGCGAGATGGAGTTCTGGTTCGCCGCGATCAAGGTCGGCGCGCTCGTGCTGTTCCTCGTCTTCGGCATCTGCTTCCTGATCTTCGGCGGCGCCACGCGCGCCGGTGACACGGGCTTCGGGGTGATCGCGGGCAACGGCGGCCTGTTCCCGGCGGGCGGCCTCGCGCCGATCCTCGCGATCTCCGGCGTCGTGTTCGCGTACGCAGCGATCGAGCTCGTCGGCACCGCCGCGGGCGAGACGAAGAACCCCGCCAAGGTGATGCCGCGCGCGATCAACACCGTCGTGATCCGGATCGCGGTGTTCTACGTCGGCTCCGTGCTGCTGCTGTCGCTGCTGATGCCGTTCACGGCGTACCAGGAGGGCGAGTCGCCGTTCGTGACGTTCTTCGCGAACATCGGGTCGCCCGAGGCGGGTGCGATCGCGGGATCCGTCATGAACTTCGTCGTGCTGACCGCGGCGCTGTCGAGCCTGAACGCCGGCCTGTACTCCACCGGCCGCATCCTGCGCTCGATGTCGGTGAACGGATCGGCCCCGGCGTTCACGGGCTCCATGAGCCGCTCGGGCGTGCCGTTCGGCGGCATCCTGCTCACCGGTGCGGTCACGCTGCTCGGTGTGGGGATCAACGCGCTGTGGCCGTCGCAGGCCTTCGAGATCGTGCTCGAGGTGTCGGCGCTCGGCATCGTCGGCGGCTGGGCCACGATCATGATCTGCCACATCAGGTTCGTGCGGTGGACGCGTCAGGGCCTCGCCCGGCGCCCGTCGTTCCGGCTGTTCGGGGCGCCGTTCACGTCGTACCTGACGCTCGCATTCCTCGCGTTCGTGCTCGTGACGATGGGCTTCTCGGAGACCGGGCGCTGGGTGCTCGCGTCGCTCGTCGTCTGGATCCCCATGCTGATCGCGGGCTGGTATGCCGCCCGCAGGAAGATCATGGAGGCCGCCGCCACCCGCGAGGGCTACACCGGCACCATCCCCGTCAGCCCCCGCTGATCGGCGCGGAGCGTCGGCCGAGCGATCGACTCGCGCGGCTAGGGGAGCTTCGAGTGCTCTCCTAGCGCGTGCCAGGCGCGGTTGTGGTACACCAGCGGGGTGTCGTCGGCGGGGCCGCGGTTGGTCTGACCCTGCAGCGCGTGCGCGGCGATCACGGTCGATCCGCCGGCCTCGAGGCGGCTGACGATCGCGCAGCGCGTCCAGGCGCGCACGCCGGGGAAGAGCGGCTCGCCCGTGGGCAGGCGCGTCCATGCCGACGTGTCGGCGAAGCGGTCGACGCCGCTGGTCGATGCGAGCTTCGCGAGGTCGATGTCCTCCGCATCCAGCAGGTGCACGACGATCGAGTCGGCGGCGAGGATCGCGGGCGTGGCCGAAGACAGCGACGACACCGAGAAGATCAGGATCGGCGGATCGACGCTGACCGACGCCACGGACGTCGCGGTGAGAGCGACGGGTCCGTCGGGCCCCTCGGCCGTGATCACGGAGACGCCGCCGGGGTGGCCGCGGAACAGCGACTTGAAGCCGTCGGCATCGAGCGCGCCGGGCACGGTCAGGAGGTCGCCGGCGAGGCGGCCGCGCGACTCGTCGTAGCCGTCCGGGATCCGCTGCGCATTCGTCTCGGTCATGACTCGACGATACTCACGTGCGGGGGCCGAGGGCAGAATCCCGTCGTCCAGCGCAACATACCGGCGCGCCGCGGTCTCAGCGCGGCAGATCCGGCGTCGCGATCGCGGGCGGCCGGGGGTCGAGCACCGCCGAGACGATCGCCTCGATCGCGAACTCGCTCGCGGGTCCCAGGTCCACCGCCTCGGGATCCAGCAGCCACTGCACCTGCAGGCCGTCCATCACCGCGAGGATGGCGGCCGACGCGTGCCCGACCGTGTCGGGCGCGGTCACGCCGCGTTCGGCGCACACCGTCTCGAACGCCCGGCCGACCTCGGCGCGCAGGTTGCGATAGCGCTCCTGAAAGTACGCGCGGGCCGGATGATCGTCCGTCACCGACTCGCCCGACAGCACCGCGAACGTCTGCACGATGCCCGCGCGGTGCGCGTTCACGAACGCCGTGCGCACGAGGTGGCGGAACAGCTCGAGCCCGCCCGGGATGTGCTGCTCGACGAGATCCGCGACATCCGTCTCGTCGCGGTAGGTGAGCACCTCCAGCAGCAGCTGCGTCTTGGAGCCGAAGTGGTGCAGCACGCCCGCGTGGGTCATGTCGACCTGGTCCGCGATGTCGGCGAGCGTGCCGTTCGCGAACCCCTTGGCGCCGAAGATCTCCATCGCGGCGTGCAGGATCTCCGCGCGCTTGCGCAGCGTCTCCGGTCGAGACCTCGCCTGCCTCTTCGCCATGATCACGATTCCTTCTCGTCGGGCCTGTCTACATCATCCTCTGCTTTACAAGTTACTTACTGCTGAGTAAGTTCATGGAAGCGCCTCCGGAACGTCCCGGGAGCCAACCCTGCAATCACAGGAAAACGTCTCTTCGAAGGAGAAGCGATGAAGAAGAAGTCACTGGTCTTCGCGGTCGGCCTGGTCACCGCGTTGGCCCTCAGCGGATGCGCCGCCGGCGGCTCGGGACCGAAGGAGTCGTCATCGGGCGCGCCCGAGAGCGGCGCCGCACTCACGATCGCGAAGCCCGACGGTGCCATCACCACCGAGTCGAACAACCCGTGGGTCGGCGACTCGTCGGCCAACAAGCTCGGCTACAAGAACGTCGTGTTCGAGCCGCTCGCGATCGTGAACCCGACCGGCAGCAACGAGACCACGCCGTGGCTGGCCGAGAAGGTCGAGTGGAACGAGGACTACACGCAGCTCACGATCACGCCCCGCACGGGCGTGACGTGGAACGACGGCGAGGACTTCACCGCCGACGACATCGTCTTCACGTTCGATCTGATCCGGAACACCCCCGCGTTCGACACCGGCAACATCCAGCTCACCGACATCCAGAAGGACGGCGAGAACGTCGTGCTGTCGTTCGCCGAGTCGAAGTTCGTCAAGCAGGCCCAGGTCCTGAACATCCAGATGGTGCCGGAGCACATCTGGAAGGACGTCGAGGACCCGACCACGTTCACGAACGAGAACCCCGTCGGCACCGGCCCGTACGTGCTCGACAGCTTCAGCTCGCAGTCGGTCACGCTGACCGCGCGCGACGACTACTGGGGCGGCGAGCCCGCCGTCCCGACGCTGTACTACGTCTCGTACAACGACAACACCGCGCTGACCACCGCGCTCGCGAGCGGCGAGGCCGACTGGGCCCAGGCGTTCATCTCGGACATCGACAACCAGTACCTGTCGAAGGACGAGAACAACATCTTCTGGCCGGCCAACGTGATGGCCCCCGATGTGCTGTTCCTCAACACGCAGGAGAAGCCGTTCGACGACGTCGCGTTCCGCAAGGCCGTCAACATGGTCATCGACCGCGAGGCGCACACCACGATCGCGCGCGAGAACGCCGGATCGCAGCTCACGAGCGTGACGGGCCTGCCCACCCCGGTCGGCGAGCAGTACATCGCCCCCGAGTACCAGGGCGAGGAGTTCGAGATCGACGTGGACGGCGCCAAGGCCGTGCTCGAGGACGCCGGCTACACGTGGGAGGGCGAGGCCCTGGTCGACCCCGACGGAGAGCCCGTCGAGTTCACGCTCCAGGTCCCGCAGGGCTGGAACGACTACGTCACCGGCATCAGCCTGATCGCCGACCAGGTCAAGAAGACCCTCGGCGCCGACGCCAAGGTCGACACCCCCGACGTCGACACGTGGACGCAGAACAAGCGCGCCGGCACGTTCGACGCGATCATGCACTGGACCGACTCGGGCACGACGCCGTACGACCTGTACTCCGACACGATGGACGGCCGCTGGCTCAAGGCGGGCGAGCTCGTCGACTACAACTTCGGCCGCTACGACAACCCCGAGGTCACGGAGCTGCTGAACACGTACGCGAACGCGTCCAGCGACGACGACCGCACGGCGGCCATCGAGCAGGTGCAGAAGGCCTTCGTCGAGGACGTCCCGGTCATCCCGGTCGGCACGCACCCGATCCTGGCCGAGTTCAACACGCGCAACTACGTCGGCTGGCCGAGCGACGAGGACCCGTACGCGCCCGGCGACCCGCTGCAGGTCGCCGCGGTCCAGGTGCTGATGCACCTGAAGCCCGCGGAGTGATCTCCCGGCGGGGGCCCGGCGTGCGCCGGGCCCCCGCCTCCCGCGTCCCCAGCCACCGGTGCCCGCGCGGGCACCTCCTGCGCGCGTGCGCCGTGATGAAAGCGATCCCGATGCCAGACCCCCTGCTCACCGTGCGCGACTTCTCGGTCGTGTACGACGTCACCCCTCCCGTCGAGGCGGTGAAGAACGTGTCCCTCGAGCTGCAGCGCGGCGAGATCCTGGGTCTCGCCGGCGAGAGCGGCTGCGGCAAGACGACGCTCGCCTACGGCGTGCAGCGGCTGCTGCGCGCGCCGGCCGTCATCACCGGCGGCGGCGTCGTGTTCCACGACGCCGCCGAAGGCGACATCGACATCAACGGCCTCGACGTGCACGATATGCAGCGCTTCCGCTGGGACAAGGTGTCGATGGTGTTCCAGGGCGCGATGAACGCGCTCAACCCCGTCGCCACGATCGGATCCCAATTGGACGACGTGTTCGTCGTGCACCGCCCCGGAATGACCAAGGCGGCCCGGCGGCGCGAGTGCGAGGAGCTGCTCGAGATCGTCGCCGTGGGGCGAGAGCGCTACCGCTCCTATCCGCACGAGCTGTCGGGCGGCATGCGCCAGCGCGTCATGATCGCGATGGCGCTGGCCCTGCGGCCGCAGCTGATGGTGATGGACGAGCCGACCACCGCGCTCGATGTGCTCGTGCAGCGCGAGATCCTCCGTCAGATCTCCGAGCTGCGCCACGAGTTCGGCTTCTCGGTCATCTTCATCACGCACGACCTGCCGCTGCTGCTGGAGATCAGCGACCGGATCGCGATCATGCGCGAGGGCGAGATCGTGGAGCTCGCCGCCTCCCGCGACATCTGGGAGCGCCCGCAGCACGAGTACACGCGCAAGCTGCTCAGCTCCTTCCCGCGCCTCACCGGCGCCCGGGGGGTGCTCACGCGATGACCACGCTCGAGTTCCGCAACGTCACGAAGCGCTACCGGGTCCGCGGCGCGGATCCGATCCTCGCGCTCGACGACGTCAGCTTCACGCTGCGCGAGCGCCGCACGATCGCGCTCGTCGGCCAGTCCGGATCCGGCAAGTCCACGATCGCGAAGATCCTCACGCAGCTGGAGACACCGACGAGCGGCGAGGTGCTGCTCGACGGCAAGCCGATCCCGCAGCGCGGCCGCGGGCTGCGCGCCTATCGCCAGAAGCTCCGGATGGTGTTCCAGGACCCGTTCGCCTCGCTGAACCCCTACCACTCCATCCGCTATCACCTCGAGCGGCCGCTGCGCCTCGACGCCGTCGTGCCGAAGGCCGAGACCGAGGCCGAGGTGCGGCGCCTGCTCGAGCGCGTGCGTCTGGATGCCGACGCTGTGATCGACCGCCGCCCGCACGAGCTGTCCGGCGGCCAGCGGCAGCGCGTGGCGATCGCCCGCGCGCTGGCATCCCGGCCGAGCCTGCTCGTGGCCGACGAGCCCGTGTCGATGCTCGACGTGTCGATCCGCGTCGGCGTGCTGAACCTGCTCGCCGAGCTGCAGCGCGACGAGGGTCTCGGCGTGCTCTACATCACGCACGATCTCGCGACCGCGCGCCACTTCTCCGACGAGATCATGGTGCTGCACCACGGCCGCGTGGTCGAGTCGGGGCCCGCCGACGACGTCATCCTGAATCCCCAGCACGAGTACACGCGCGAGCTGCGCGCGGCCTCGCCCGACCCGGAGAAGCACTTCGCGTCGGCGCCCGGGCTCGCAGCCGACCACACGGACGGAGGCATCGCGTGAGGATCCCGCTCCGGTTCATCCTGAACCGCGCCGCGTTCTACCTGTTCACCCTCTGGGCAGCGATCACGATCAACTTCCTCGTGCCGCGCATGATGAAGGGCGACCCGGTCAGCGCGTACATGAACAAGTACCGCGGCCAGATCACGCCGGAGGCCGAGCACGCCATCCGCACGCTGTTCGGCCTGGACGAGGACACCTCGCTCTGGCAGCAGTACGCCGACTACTGGGGGCTGCTGCTGCGGGGCGACCTCGGGCGGTCGTTCTCGAACGGCCTCGCCCCCGTGGGCGACGTCATCGCCGTCGCGCTGCCGTGGACGATCGGCCTGGTGGGGCTCGCGACGGTGCTGTCGTTCCTGACCGGCACCGTGCTCGGCGCGGTGGTCGGGTGGAAGCGCGGCAGCCGCGCCGACGTCATCGTGCCGATCACGACGTTCTTCTCGACCGTGCCGTACTTCTGGCTGGGCCTCATCGCGATCGCGGTGTTCTCGTCCACGCTCGGGCTGTTCCCCGCGTCGCACGCGTACGACAAGGGGTCCGCCCCGGAGTTCACGCTCGACTTCATCGGGCAGGTGATCGCGCACGGCGCGCTGCCGCTCATCACGATCCTGATCGCGTCTCTCGGCGGATGGATCCTCGGCATGCGCAACATGATGCTGACGGTGCTCGACGAGGACTACATCACGGTCGCGCAGGCCAAGGGCATGCCGAACCGGCGTGTGCTGTGGCGCTACGCCGCCCGCAACGCCGTGCTGCCGCAGCTGTCGAGCTTCGCGCTGTCGATCGGCTTCATCGTCAGCGGCACGATCGTGATGGAGCTCGTGTTCTCGTACCCGGGCGTCGGCAAGATGCTGCTCGACGCGACCGCCGCGAAGGACTACCCGCTGATGCAGGGCCTGTTCCTCATCATCACGCTCGCCGTGCTGTGCGCGAACATCCTCGCGGACATCGCGCACGCGATCCTCGATCCCCGCACCCGTCAGTCGGAGGCCTGAGATGACCAACACCGCTGCCGCAGAGGTCCCGGCCGCCGGGATCGGCGTGCCCGAGACGGCGACCATCCGCTCGACCGCGGGCGGCGAGCCGCCCCGGCGCAAGACGTTCGCGGGGCAGATCGCCGCGTCGTTCGCGATGTTCCGCAACCCGAAGTCGCTCGCGGGCCTGATCATCATCGGCGTGTTCGTGCTGGTCGCCCTGTTCGGCGACCTGATCGCGCCGTTCGGCCCGATGGAGAAGGACTACCAGGCGCTGCGCCAGGCGCCCTCCGCGACGCACCTGCTCGGCACGACCCACATGGGGGAGGACATCTTCAGCCAGATCGTGTTCGGCACGCGCGGCGTGCTCGTCGTCGGCTTCCTCGCGGGGCTGATGGGCACGATCATCGCGGTGCTCGTCGGCGTCGTCGCCGGCTACACGCGCGGCTGGCGCAGCGAGTCGCTGTCGGCGCTCACGAACGTGTTCCTCGTGATCCCGGGCCTGCCGCTCATCATCATCGTCGCGTCGTCGTTCGAGGACCCGCCGCTGTGGATCATCGCGCTCACGCTCGCCGTGACGGGCTGGGCGTGGGGCGCGCGCGTGCTGCGCGCGCAGACCATGTCGCTGCGCAACCGCGACTTCATCCAGGCCGCGCGCGCCAACGGCGAGTCGCTGCCGCGGCTGATCCTGGTCGAGATGCTGCCGAACCTGCTCGCCATCATCGCGTCGAGCTTCGTCGGCACGGTGACGGCCGCCGTGCTCGGCCTGACCACGCTCGCCTTCATCGGCGTGATCCCGATCACCAACCTGAACTGGGGCACCATCCTGTTCTGGGCCCAGCAGAACGGCGCCTTCCCGGCGTACTGGTGGTGGTACGTCCCGGCCGGCCTGTGCATCGCCATCCTGGGCGTGGCGCTGTCGCTCGTGAACTTCGGCATCGACGAGTACGTGAACCCCCGCCTCCGTTCGGCCGGCGAGCGCGCCCGCGCCCTGAAGAAGCGGGGCCTGAGCGCGACCTCCGCCGTCACCGCGGTCCGCCCCGCGAGCAAGGAATCCTCATGACGACGACCGACACCGCGACCGCCGCCTACCTCGACGCGTCGCTGCCGGTCGCGGAGCGCGTCGCCGACCTGCTGGCCCGCATGACGGTCGAGGAGAAGATCGGGCAGATGCTGCAGCTCGACGCGCGCGACGACCTCGACGACCACATCCTGCGCCGGCAGGCGGGGTCCATCCTGCACACGTCGCCCGAGCGGCTCGAGCGCGCGCACGCGCTCACCGCTCGGACGCGCCTGCGGATCCCCCTGGTCGTCGCGGAGGACTGCATCCACGGGCACTCGTTCTGCGAGGGCGCGACGATCTTCCCGACCCAGCTCGGCATGGCGGCGACGTGGGACGCCTCGCTGCTCGAGCGGGCCGCGCGCGCGACCGCCGTGGAGGTGGCCGCGACCGGCGTGCACTGGACCTTCTCGCCCGTGCTGTGCATCACGCGCGATCTGCGCTGGGGCCGCGTGAACGAGACGTTCGGCGAGGATCCGCACCTGATCGGCGAGCTCGCCAGCGCCATGGTGCGCGGCTACCAGGGCGACGGGCTCACGGACCAGACGGCGATCCTCGCGTCCGCCAAGCACTTCGCGGGCTACTCCGAGACACAGGGCGGGCGCGACGCGAGCGAGGCCGACATCTCGCGGCGCAAGATGCGCTCGTGGTTCCTGCCGCCGTTCGAGCGCGTCGCGCGCGAGGGCTGCCGCACGTTCATGCTGGGCTACCAGACCACGGACGGCATCCCGATCACGATCAACGAGTGGCTGCTCAGCGACGTGCTGCGCGGCGAGTGGGGCTACACCGGCACGCTCATCACCGACTGGGACAACGTCGGCCGGATGGTGTGGGAGCAGAAGGTGCAGCCCGACATCGCGCACGCCGCGGCCGCGGCGGTGAAGGCCGGCAACGACATGATCATGACCACGCCGACGTTCTTCGAGGGCGCGCTCGAGGCACTCGAGCGCGGGATGCTCGCGGAGTCGGATCTGGATGACGCGGTCGCGCGCATCCTGACGCTCAAATTCGAGCTGGGGCTGTTCGAGCGGCCGCGCCACCCCGACCTCGGGCGGATGACCGAGGTGCTCGGCGCGGCAGAGCACGCCGACCTGAACCTCGAGATCGCGCGCCGCTCGCTCGTGCTGCTGCGCAACGACGGGGTGCTGCCGCTGGAGGGCGGGCTCGCCGCCGATGCGCACGGGCGCGCCACGGGCGGGTCCGGGAAGCGCCGGATCGCCGTGGTCGGGCCGCTCGCGGACGCCGCGCAGACGCAGCTCGGCGACTGGGCCGGCAGCTCGGGACAGGCGGGATGGCTGCCCGACGGTCAGCCGCGCGACATGATCACGACCGTGCTCGACGGTCTGCGCGCGCACGCGCCGGCGGACTGGGACGTCTCGTTCGCGGAGGGCGCGGAGATCCTCTCGCTCGTGCCGGATCCCGCGGGCGCGCTGTTCCCGGACGGGCAGCCGCGGCCGTTCGTCGTGGAGCCCGCGGAGCCGGACGCCGCCATGATCGCCGAGGCGGTGGAGCGCGCGTCCGACGCGGACTACGTCGTCGCGGTCGTGGGCGACCGGATCGAGCTGGTCGGCGAGGCGCGCTCGACCGCGACGCTCGAGCTGGTCGGCGCCCAGGTCGCGCTGCTGGACGCGCTGGCCGCGACCGGGAAGCCGCTGATCGTGGTGCTGCTCGCGTCGAAGCCGCTCGTGCTGCCGCCGTCCGCTCTGGGCGCGTCCGCGATCCTGTGGGTCGCGAACCCGGGCATGCGGGGCGGGCGGGCGATCGCCGAGCTGCTGCTGGGGCTGATCGAGCCGAGCGGCCGCCTGCCGCTGTCGTTCGCGCGGCACGTGGGCCAGCAGCCGACGTACTACAACCAGATCCGCGGCCAGCACGGCGACCGGTACGCCGACCTGACGCAGGCCCCGGCCTGGGTGTTCGGCGAGGGGCTGTCGTACACGACCGTGGAGTACGCGGACGCCCGGATCCTGACGCCGACCGTGACGGCGGACGGCACGGTCCGCGCCGAGGTGACGGTGCGCAACACCGGATCGCGCCCCGCGCTGGAGACCGTGCAGGTCTACGTGAGCGACATCGTGACGTCCGTGAGCTGGGCCGACAAGGAGCTCAAGCACTTCACGCAGGTGCCGCTCGCCCCCGGCGAGGAGCGCGTGGTCGGGCTCGAGCTGCCGGCCTCGGCCTGCACGATCGTCGACGCGCGCGCTCGCCGCGTGGTGGAACCCGGGCGGTTCGAGCTGCGGATCGGCCCGTCCTCGCGCGACGACGACCTGCTGCGCGCGGAGTTCGAGATCACCGCCTGAGACTCTCGCCTGGCCGCTGCTCCTTCACTCCTCTGCGGTGGTGAGGCGAGAACACGGGGTCGCGCGGGGACGCTTGTGGTGAACGTCCCCGCGCGGCCCGCCTTCTCTCAGGCCGGGACCGCCGCCTCGGCCGCGAGCAGCCCGCCGAGGAAGCGGGCGATCTCGCCCGGCCCCGAGCGGGGCGCGGTCGCCTCCACATCGGGGTTGTAGTTCGTGTTGGTGTTGACGTCGTACGTGACCAGGCGCCCGTCGACCGTCTCGGCGAACTCGATGCCGGCGATCCGGATGCCGGATGCCGCGAGGAACGCGCGGTGCCGGGCGACGAGCGGATGATCCGCCCCGACCTCGGCGCGCAGCGCGAAGGGCGGCAGCGCCTCGCCGTCGATCGCGCACGCGTCGGCCGGACACAGCTCGAAGCTGCCCGCGCTGGTGTCGACCCGCACGGCGTAGACGAACTCGCCGTCGACGTACTCCGCGCGCGTGACGAACGGCTCGCGCGTCGCGAGGAACTCCTGGATCAGGGTGATGCCGTCCGGCGAGGGCTCGAAGCCGGGGCCGTCCACCCACGCCTCGAAGTCGGCGTGCGCGTCCCAGCGGCGCACGCCCAGGCCCTTGCCGCCCTGGTTGTGCTTGCTGATGAACGGCACCGGGAACTCGCGCGCCCGCCGCTTCAGGTCTCCCGCGCCGAACACCGCGACGGTGCGCGGCACGTCCACGCCCGCGGCGCGCAGCCCGGCGTGCTGCGCGACCTTGCTCATCTCGAACTCGAGCGTGCCGCTGCCGCCGATCACCGTGCGCCCCCATGACTCGAGCCAGCGCAGCACGGCGCGCCCGTACTCCTTGGACGCCGCGTGGTCGCGCGTGTGCGCGGAGGCCGACAGGCGCGACCAGAACACGCCCTCCGGCGGCTCGGACGACAGGTCGATCGACCCGTCCGTCAGCAGCCACTGCTCGGCCGGAACGCCCTGCGCCTCGAACGCGGCCGCGAACGGCGGCCACCACTCGGGGTTCTCGTGGATCGCGTAGACCTTGGCGCTTGTCATGCCTCCAGTCTGGCCCGCACGACGCGCACCCCGGGCCGCCCGTTGACCCGATCGGCCCGAATTCGGCCTGGAATCCGGGCCGATCGGGTCAACGACGGGCGGCGGGGAGGCCGGGGGATTGGCGGATGCGGGGGACGCGCGTTACCGTGGTCGCGTGCACACCTGTCGCTGTTGTCGCTGAGGCCCGCGCGCTCCCTCTTCGAGCGCGCCCCAGAACGACCATCGACAGCTTCCACGGCGACGACCATTCCGCCGTGCATCACCCCTGAGGACACACTCTTGCGTTACGCACACTCGGTCGACGGCCTCGTCGGCTCCACCCCGCTCGTCCGCCTGAATCGCGTCACGGAGGGCATCGCCGCCACCGTGCTCGCCAAGGTCGAGTACTTCAACCCCGGCGGCTCCTCCAAGGACCGCATCGCCGGCAGCATCATCGACGCGGCCGAGCGGGAGGGGAAGCTCGCCCCCGGCGGCGTGATCGTCGAGCCGACCAGCGGCAACACGGGCGTCGGGCTCGCGCTCGTGGCCCAGCAGCGCGGCTATCGCACGGTGTTCGTCGTGCCCGACAAGGTCTCCGAGGACAAGCGCAACGTGCTGCGCGCGTACGGCGCCGAGGTCGTGGTGACCCCGACGAACGTCGAGCCGGACGACCCGCACTCGTACTACAGCGTGTCCGACCGGCTCGTGCGCGAGATCCCGGGCGCCTACAAGCCCGACCAGTACTCGAACCAGAACGCGCCGCGCAGCCACTTCGGCTCGACCGGCCCCGAGATCTGGCGGGACACCGACCGGCGCGTGACGCACTTCGTCGCGGGCGTCGGCACCGGCGGCACCATCACCGGCACCGGCCGCTTCCTGAAGCAGGCGTCCGAGGGGCGCGTGCGCATCGTCGGAGCGGATCCGGTCGGATCCATCTACTCGGCGGACGACGCCTCGGGCGTGCACGGCTACCTCGTCGAGGGCGTCGGCGAGGACTTCTGGCCCGGCGCCTACGATCCCACCGTGGTCGATGAGATCCACCGGATCGGCGACGCCGAGTCGTTCGCGATGACCCGGCGGCTCGCGCGCGAGGAGGGCCTGCTGGTCGGCGGCTCGAGCGGCATGGCCGTGGTCGCCGCGCTTCGCGCCGCGCGCGACCTGCCCGCCGAGGCGGTGGTGGTCGTGCTGCTGCCCGACCACGGCCGCGGGTATCTCGGCAAGGTGTTCGACGACGACTGGATGCGTGCGCACGGCTTCGAGGTCGACGGTCCGGCGCCGCTCGTGCCCGCGTCGCTGCACGCCGAGCTCGCGGCCGCCGCCGCCCCGATTCCGACCGATGAGGCAACCGCAGGGAGCATCGCATGACCAGTTCGCGCAAGTTCGACACCGCTGCCGTCCACGCGGGGCAGACGCCGGACGAGACGACGGGAGCGGTGATCCCGCCCGTGCACTTCTCGACGACGTACGCGCAGGACGGCATCGGCGGGCTGCGAAACGGGTACGAGTACGGCCGCGCGGGCAACCCGACGCGCACCGCGCTCGAGACGCAGCTGGCCGCGCTCGAGGGCGGCGCCCGCGCGCTGTCGTTCGCGTCGGGCCTGGCCGCCGAGGACGCGCTGCTGCGCGGCCTGCTTCGCCCCGGCGACGAGGTGCTGCTCGGCAACGACGTCTACGGCGGCACCCACCGCCTCCTCGCCCGCGTGCTCGGCCCGTGGGGCGTGAAGCTGCGCGTGGTCGACCTGAGCGACCCCGCCGCCGTGGACGCCGCGCTCGCCGAGCGCGCGCCGCAGATCGTGTGGGTCGAGACGCCCAGCAACCCCCTGCTGCGGATCACCGACATCCGCGCGCTCGCCGACAAGGCGCACGCGGCCGGATCCGTCGTGGTCGTCGACAACACGTTCGCCTCGCCCGCGCTGCAGCAGCCGATCGCGCTCGGCGCCGACGTCGTCGTGCACTCCACCACCAAGTACCTCGGCGGCCACTCGGACGTCGTCGGCGGCGCGCTCGTGTTCGCCGACGCGGCGCTCGCCGAGCAGCCGCAGTTCCTGCAGTTCGCGGCCGGCGCGGTCTCGGGGCCGCTCGACGCGTGGCTCACCACGCGCGGCATCAAGACCCTCGCGATCCGGATGGAGCGGCACTCCTCGAACGGCCAGGCCGTCGCCGGGTTCCTCGAGGGCCACGACCGCGTCGCGCGCGTCTACTACCCGGGCCTCGCGTCGCACCCCGGCCACGACATCGCGGCCGCGCAGATGACCGGCTTCGGCGGCATCGTCTCGGTCGCGCTGGGCGACGCCGCGTCGGCGCGCCGCTTCGCGGAGTCCACGCACCTGTTCACGCTGGCCGAGTCGCTCGGCGGCGTGGAGTCGCTCGTCAACTACCCCGACGAGATGACGCACGCGTCGGTGCGCGGCACCGAGCTCGCGGTGCCCGACGACGTCGTGCGCCTGTCCGTCGGCATCGAGCACGTCGACGACCTGCTCGCCGACCTCGACCAGGCTCTCGCCGCGCTGTAGCAGGGCCCGCCTGGGGCTCGCTCCGGCTCACGGGCCGCGACGCCTCCAGAACGTGTGCCCCTGTGCGACGCGCCCAGCGCGGAGCGTGGAGCGCACCGACTGCCGGCCATCTCGAAACGCGAGATCCGCCCTCGATGGAGCGAAGCGACAGCGATCGATCCCGAGTTCCGGCGCGAAGCGTCCGACGAGCGATCGATGACGTTCACTGCACTACCCCCGCGAAGCGGGAGAGGAACAGTCGAGCGATCGATGACGCGTGATGCTCTACCCCGCGAAGCGGGCAGACCAGAGAAAGCGCACAGACTCGCGCGCCTAGACTGGATCCGTCCCTTCGAGCCTGATCCCGGATCCACCATGCCCAGCGCCCCCCTGCGAGTGACCGCGCGTCACATCCAGCTGCTGCGTGCGCTGTTCGCGGCGCTCGCGGCGCTGATGGTCACGTTCTCGCCCGATCACTCGGCCGAGGTCGGACTCGCGGTGTTCGGCGGGTTCGGCATCGCGACCGCCCTCGTGTTCGCCGTGTCCGCGTGGCTCGTGTCTCCCGCGGGGCACCGGGGCGCCGCGATCCTGCTCGGCTCGCTGTATCTCGTCGCCGGCATGGCGGCCAGCGCCGTCACCCTGCGCTCGGGGACGCTGTTCTTCGTCGTGACGATCGCGTGGGCGCTGATCGCGGGCCTGACGGAGCTGCTCGTCGGCATCCGGCAGCGCGCGCGCCTCGGCCGCAGCGAGTCGCGCGACGCCGTCGTGGTCGGCGCGCTGACGATCCTGCTGGGAGTCGCCCTGCTGTTCGTCCCGGCGGACTACACGCTGAACTACTTCATCGAGGACGCCGGACGCGGCTTCACGCTGACCGGGACGATCATCGCGGTCGGCCTGCTCGGCGGGTACGCCGCCGTCGTCGCGGTGTACCTGGGCATCGCGGGGCTCTCCCCGCAGCCAGCCGCCGCCGAGACCGCGAGCGCCGCGACGGCGCAGGAGGACCGCCCGTGACCGACAAGCCCACCCGCCGCGACCTGATGCGCCCCGCCCAGCTGCTGGGCATCGCGTTCGCCGCCGCCCTGTTCGGGGGCTTCGTGACGGCCATGGTGATGGGCGCGTTCCAGGCGCTTCCTGCCGATCAGATCGCGCGCGCGTGGTCGACCGCGGGCATCGTGGCGGGCGTGGCGTTCATCGTGGTGCTGCTGGGCCTGTCGCTGCTGCTGCTCGTCGTGGACCCCGCCGATCGCGAGAAGACGATCGACCGCCCCGTGCTGCTTCCCAAGGACAACACGGGCGAGGACGAGCCGCGGGGCTGATCCGGGTCAGTCGCAGGGCTGGGACACGTCCGTCGGGACGGCGATCTCGGGGGACGTCCCCCAGTCGCCGAACGTGAAGGATCCGTCGCCCGACACGTCTCCCGCGAGGAACGCCTGCGGCAGCGGAGGGCCGACGGACGCGACCGTCAGGGTGCCGAACGGGCTCTCGCTCGCCCCGATCACGGCCTCGGTCGTCTCGGCCCCGGGCTCGGGCTCCATGACCGCGAACTCCTCGGCGCCGGACGCCAGGGTCTCGACGAGCGCCGCGGGTTCCAGCAGCGGCGCCCAGTCTCCGAGCAGGACGTCGGGCGAGGTCGTGCACACCCAGCCCTTGCGGAACGCCGCGACGCCCGTGCGCTCCGCGAGCGCCGCGTTGCCGCGCACGTAGGCGCGCCCATCCGTCATCACGACCTCGATCGACACGTCGCCCGCGTCGACCGCGGCGCGCAGGTGCCCGTACTCGCCCGCGTAGTCGACCGCGATCCGGCGGCCGGGGAACGGGTCCTGCTGGGCGTCCTCCGGCGTGACGAGCTCGGTGACCTCGCCCTTCACCGTCACGGGTCCGGCGTCGCGCATGGCCCGCACGATCTGCGCGATGGCGGAGGGCCCGCTCAGCAGCCACAGGCCGTTGTCGCCGCTGTCCGGATCCCACCGCGATGCGTCGGCCTCGGGCGCGGCCGGCGGCGGGGGCGTCTCGCCGTCGTCGCCGCGGCAGCCCGCGAGCGCCAGCGCGAGCGCCAGGATCCCCGCCGCGACGGCGGCCGGACGCGCGACCCGCATCATCCCTCGGCGCGCGCGTCCGCGACGCACGCGCTGCGTCCGCCCTGCGCCTCCAGGTCGGCGGCGTTCAGGGTCACCTCGGCCTCCAGGCCCGCCTCGCGCACGACGAAGCACGTCTCGGGGTCGTACAGGCCCGCGGCCGACGGCAGCCATGCGTCCGTGCCGCCGCGGATCGCCGTCGAGACGTCGACGACCTGCCCGTCGCCGTGCAGCGCGTACAGGCTGTAGGACGCGTCGGGGCCCTCCCAGTCGAGGTGCAGCGCCCCGCCGGCCTCCGTCACGGCCAGGCTCGACACGACGACGTCCGTCGCGGTCACCGCGGCCACGATCATCCAGGCCGCCATGCCCGCCATCGAGAGGAACGTGAGCACCGCCGACACGATGAACGCCGGATGCGCCCACCAGCGGCGAGGCCGCTGCTCGCGCGCGCTCAGCGTCGGGAGCGGCCAGCCGCCGCGCCCGAGGGGCGGCTTCGGCACGACCGAGCGCAGGGCCGGCTGTCCCGGCTCGACGCCGAGCAGGGTGCCGGGGCCGGGCCGGGGCGCGGGCCGCGGGGCGGGGGTCGGAGCCGGCGCGGGGGCGTGAGCCGGGGCGGGCGCGCTGCGGTCGCGCAGCGCGCGTCGCGAGTCCGCCATGCCCGATCCCCCTCGGTCGTCCGGACCGCGGACGCGGCCCCGGATCCCATCCTGCACGGATCGCCGCGAGACCGCATGCCGACGGCCGGGGAGGCCTCCACCCCGGCCGCGCCCGCCGTGCGGCCTAGCATGGAGCGCGTCGGCTGCGGGGGCGGCCGCCGGGAGGGGGATCGGATGCGCGCGCGGATCGCGGTCGTCCTCGGCGCGTTCGCCGCGGCCGCGTTCCTGGTGCTCGGCGGCGCGGGTGCCCCGGGCGCTCCCGCGAACGCCGCCGGCTACGCGGGGCCCAACGCGATCGCCGTCCCCTACACGGGCGAGAAGGTCGTCAAGCCCGCCGAGGGCTGGAGCCTCCGCGACTGCCCGGCGGTGCTCGCCGCGGGCGCGCCGCTCGTCGCGGCGTGCGACCCCGCCGAGGGGTTCACGGTGGTCTCGCCCGGCTACGACCCGGAGTTCGAGGACGTCGTCGTGCCCGTGGCGATGTCGAACGGCCGCTCGAGCACGACGATCGACTACGTCCTCGGGCTGGAGCCGCCCGCCGCGCCCGAGCTGCCGACCGCGACGTACCCGTTCCCGGCGCCGGCGGGCGGCGTGCTGCTCATCCCGATCAGCGACCTGGGCGTGCAGTGCACCGCGTGCGCCGACGGCGGCGGCCTCGAGGTCACGTCCTTCGCCCCCGAGGGCGTCGCGACCGTGCTGCCCACCGAGACGCACCTCGTGGTGCGGCCCAAGCCGTCGTTCGAGGGCCCGCTCGAGATCACGATCCGCTTCGGCGACGGGTACGACGGCTGGTCGCAGCCGACCGCGCTGACGGTGCCGGTGTCGCGGCAGGGCGGCGATGCGCCGCTCGCCCAGCACGTGCAGCGGCCCCTGCCCGCGAAGGGCGGCGAGATCGACCTGCGCGAGCTGATCCACGTGCCGGCGGGCGCCGCCGAGGCGGAGTCGCACGTGCTGTGCGGCGGCGCGATCCACGGCACGGTCGTGTGCGACGCGGCCGGCGTCGCGACCTACCGGCCGTTCGAGAGGGCCGCCGTCGACCAGTTCTCCTTCCACGTCGCGCGCGGCGGGGACCTCGTCACCGGATCCGTCACGCTCGTCGCGGACGGCGCCGACGTGCACCTGCCCGCCCCCGGCCTCGCGCCTGCGGAGCCGCGCACGACGCCGCGCCCGGCACCCTCCCCGGACCCGGACGCGCGGGAGAGCGAGGAGCCGGCGGACGCATCGGCCTCCGCCGGTCCGGACGGATCGGGCGAGGGCGAGCCCGAAGAGGAGGAGCAGCCCCAGGAGTACGTGCTGCTGCGCGTGGCCACCGCGATCGCGCCGCCCGCGCCCCCCGAGGACCGCGGCGCGCAGACCGGCGTCTTCGCGCCGCTCGTGGAGCTGCTCGACCGCGTCGGGGCACGATGAGGACAGGATCGATGACGAGGAGGAGCCGATGAGCGTGCGGCTGACGCTGCGGGATTCGCCGGCGGAGCGCGACGGCAGGTCGTGGCTGCTGAGGGTCGACGAGGCCACCACGGTCGGCGAGGTCGCCGAGTCGCTCGGCGTGAGCCCGCAGCTGCTCGTGCGCGACGCCGAGCCCGCCACGCCGCTCACCGAGGCCGGTCTGCTCTCCGGGTCGATCATCCCGCCCGTCTCGGCGCCCGAGCCGGCGCCCGGCACGGTGCGGCTGGAGGTCATCGGCGGCCCGTTCGCGGGCGCGACCGTGCCGCTCGAGCGCGGCCAGGCGATCACGATCGGGGCGGGCGAGGGCGACGACGTGCGTGTCGCGGATCCGTCGCTCGGCGCGGGGCACCTCACGATGCAGATCTCCCTCGGCGGACCCGCCGATCCGCTCCTGGCGACCGTCACGCCGGCCCCGGGCGCCGTCGTCCTGGTGAACGGGATCGAGATCCGGACGGCCGAGCGCATCGTGCCCGCCGACCTCGTGCAGCTGGGCAGCATGCTCATCCGGATCGGCATCGCGCCGGGCTCCGACGCCGACCTCACCGACGCCCTCGGCGCGCGCGGTTTCAACCGGCCCTCGCGCATCCAGCCGCAGCGGCCGCAGCCCATGATCCCGCTGCCGGGAGACAAGCCGGACGATCAGGACGCCTCGCCGCTGCCGTGGCTGTCGGCGCTGATCCCGGTGATCCTCGGAGTGACGATGGCCATGGTCTTCCAGCGTCCCGTCATGCTGCTGATGGCGGCCGCGAGCCCGATCATGGTGGTCGGCTCCTTCGTCACCCAGCAGCGCCAGGCCAGGAAGAAGGGCCTGAAGACCGAGGCGCAGTGGATCGAGGAGATCGGCCGCGCGGGCGAGCGCATCCGGGAGCTCGTGAAGCGACAGCGCCTGGAGGCCTGGTACCGCTTCCCGGATCCGGTGGTGATCCGCGACATCGCGCTGCGGCCGCTGTCGCGCCTGTGGGAGCGCCGCCGCCGGGACGCGGACGCGGCGCAGCTGCGCGTGGGCGTGACGGAGATCGACCTGGACGTGCGCTTCGAGGGCGGCGGCCGGGACCGCGGCACGGAACAGCGCGTGGGGGTGTCGCCCGCGCCCGTCGCGGTGGACCTGCGCCAGGGCGTCGTGGGCCTCGCGGGACCCGCCGACGCCGTGCGGGCGACCGCGCGCGCCATGGTCGCGTCGTTCGCGACGCTGCGGAGCCCCCGCGACGCCGAGCTGATCGTGCTGTGCGACGAGGCGCAGGACGCGGAGTGGGGCTGGACCGCCTGGCTGCCGCACACGCACCTGGCCGACGAGGTGCCGGCCATGGTCGGCAACGACGACGACACGCGTCGCGAGCGGCTGCGCGAGATCGCCGTCGCGCTCGACCTGCGGATGAGGATGTCCGGGCAGCGCGGGTACGAGGCGCCGACGGATGTGCTCGTGGTCGTGGACGGCGCGCGCCGGTTCCGCATGCTGCCCGGCATGGTGCCGCTGCTCGAGCACGGCCCCGCGCACGGCATCCACGTGATCGCGCTCGACAGCGACCGCTCGCGCCTGCCGGAGGAGGCCAAGAGCCTGGTCGTGGTCGATCCCGCCGATGCGTCGCTCGCCACGCTCGAGACGCCGGCGGGCTACTTCCCGGCGGTCCTGCTCGACGGGCTGTCGGTGCCGGAGTGCGAGCGGATCGCCCGCAGCCTGTGCTCCATCCAGCACGTGTCGGGCGTCGGCGACGAGGCCATGCTCCCCACGAGCGTCCGGATGGTCGACCTGCTCGGCATCGATCTCGACGACCCCTCGCCGCTCGTGCGCCGGTGGACCCAGCAGCCGCGCAACACCTACGTGGTCGTCGGCGCGAACGCGGACGGCGAGTTCGCGCTCGACATCTCGCGCGACGGGCCGCACGCGCTCGTGGCCGGCACGACCGGATCCGGCAAGTCCGAGTTCCTGCAGGCGCTCGTGATCGGCCTGGCGATGGCGAACCGGCCGGATGCGCTCAACTTCGTGCTGATCGACTACAAGGGCGGATCGGCCTTCGCCGACTGCGAGCGCCTGCCGCACACGGTCGGCATGGTCACGAACCTCGACGCGCGCGAGACCGAGCGCGCCCTGGCGTCGCTCGACGCGGAGCTGAAGCGCCGCGAGCAGGTGCTGCGCGAGATGGGCGCCAAGGACATCGACGCGGCCTGGGCGAAGGACGCCGAGACCGCCGCGCAGCGCGGGCTCGCGCGCCTGATGCTCGTGATCGACGAGTTCGCCGAGCTGCGCACGGAGCTGCCGGAGTTCATCGACGGCCTCGTGCGGATCGCCCGCGTGGGCCGGTCGCTGGGCGTCAACCTGGTGCTCGCGACGCAGCGCCCCTCGGGCGTGGTGACACCCGAGATGCAGTCGAACATCAACCTGCGCATCGCGCTGCGCGTGGTGGACCGCAGCGACTCGAGCGATGTCCTCGGCTCGGGCGAGGCGGCGCTCATCGCGCCCTCCACGCCCGGTCGCGGCTTCGCGCGACTCAGCCCGTCGTCCGCGCCGTCGCCGTTCCAGACGGCGCGCGTGGCGGGCATCCGGCCGGGCGTGCAGCGCGCCGTCAAGGTGCTGCCGCCCAAGGCGCCCCTCGAGTGGGACTCGCTGGGCTTCCCGCCCAAGTACCCGCAATCGGCCAAGGCCGAGAACCACGACCACGACGACACGGACCTGCGGGCCCTCGTGAACCTCGTCGCCGCGGCGACCGAGCAGCTCGGCATCCCGAAGAACCCGAGCCCCTGGCTCATGCCGCTGCCCGCCACGCTGCCGCTGGAGCGCTTCGAGGTGGAGGAGCGCGGGGAGACCGAGCTGGTGCTGGGCCTCGAGGACGTGCCGGAGGATCAGGCGCAGCGCACGCTCACCTGGGATCTCGCGACGGGATCGCACCTGCTCTTCTTCGGCGGCGCCATGTCCGGCCGCACGAGCGCCGTGCGCACCGTGCTCGCGCAGGTCGTGCAGCGCTTCCGCCCCGCGGATGTGCACGTCTACGCCGCCGACTTCGGCAACGGCGCGCTGCTGCCGCTGGCCGACGCGCCGCACTGCGGCGCGGTCGTCACGCAGCTCGACTCCGAGCGGCTGCCGCGCCTGATGCGGCGGCTGCTCGAGGACCTCGCGAGCCGGCAGGCGGTGCTGTCGGACGCGGGCGTCGGCAACATCGCCGAGCAGCGCCGCGGCGCGGCGCCCGGCGGCGCGCTGCCGTTCGCGATCGTCGCGGTCGACGGCTGGGAGCGGATGCTCTCGACCATGAACCCGGACCAGCTCATCGCGTTCCGCGACCAGTTCCTGCGCCTGCTGCGGGAGGGCCCGGCGGTCGGCGTGCGCGTGGTGATGACGGCGGACCGCGGTGTCCCGGGAGACAAGATCGCCACCTTCATCGACACGCAGTACGTGCTGCCCGTGCGCGACGTGGGCGACTACCGCGCCGCGGGCATCTACGCCAAGGACATCCCCACGAACCTGCCCGCCGGTCGTGTGCTGTTCGGCGCCGACGCCGCCGAGGCGCAGCTCGCGGTGCTCGGCCGCGACACGAGCGGCGAGGCCCAGACGACCGCGCTGCGCCGGATCGTCGAGGCGGTGCGCGACGCGTGGGATCAGGCGGCGGAGGAGCTGTCCCAGCCGTCGACGGCGCCCGCGCCGTTCCGCGTGGACCCGATGCCCAAGTACGTGGCGATGAGCACGGCGGCGGACCTGCCGGTCGCGCACGACAGCGCCCCGCACGGCGTCGTGGTGGGCGTGGGCGGCGATCGCCTCGAGCGGTACACGCTCGAGTGGCCCGAGGACGGCGGCTTCATCGCCGTGGGCGGCCGCCGGTCCGGGCGCTCGTCGACGCTCGCGCTGGTCGTCGCGCAGCTCGCGGCGCGTCGCGCGCCGGTCGTGGTGGCGGCCCCGCGTCCGTCGGTGCTGACGGAGACCGCGCGGGCGTCCGGCGTGCCCGTGATCGAGAACGGCACGCTCACCCCGCCCGAGCTCGACGAGCTGCTCGCGCCGTTCGGCGAGCAGGTCGTCACGGTCGTGGTGGACGACGCGGAGCAGTTCAAGAACGCGGCCATCGAGCACGCGCTGACGGGCGTCAAGCACCGCGCGCGGTTCATCGTGGCGGCCGACATCGAGTCGGTCTCCACGCTGTTCGGCGGCCCGTTCGTCGAGGCCAAGCGCGCCCGCCGCGCCCTCGTGCTGCAGCCCCAGTCCGCCATGTACGGCACGCAGACCGCCGGCATGCCCATCCCGAAGTTCATGCTCGGCGCCGTCCCCGCGGGCGGCGGCGTGCTCATGACCCCCGCCGGATGGATCCAGGTGCGGGTGCCGGATCTCCGTCAATGACCCGCCCGATCCGATCCTGACGATCCGATCCCGACCGAGGAGCGACTCTTGGCCTCCGCACGCTGCGCCCACTGCGGCGCGACGCTCGAACCCAACACGATGTACTGCCTGGGCTGCGGGCAGCTGATCCTGCCCGGCGCCGCGCGCGACGAGGCCGCGACCGGCTGGGCGCCGCCGCCCCGGCCGCCGCGCCCCGCGGCCCCGGCGGCACACGTGTCCGCCCCCGTGCCCGTCGCGAAGGGGTGGCCGGATCGCGTGCAGCTGACGTTCTCGACGGGGCAGCGCATCGCGGTGGCGGGCGCGGCCGTCATCGGCCGCAAGCCCGAGCAGACGGCCGTGAACATGGGCGCTCAGGCGATCGAGGTCGCCGACGACACGCGCTCGATGTCCCGCGTGCACCTGTTCCTCGACCTCGGCGACGGCGAGCTGCGCGTGGGCGACGCCGGATCGAGCAACGGATCCGCGATCGAGCGCGGCGGCCGGCGGATCCCGCTCCCCGGCACGGGCGAGCGGGTCACGGTGCTGCGCGGCGACGTGCTGTGGGTCGGCGACGTGCGCGTCGAGGCGGCTCCGCTGTGAGCTCGCCCTTCGCCCCGGGGCGGCTCGACACGTCGGCGCTCGCCGGCGCCGAGGACGAGTTCGGCCACGACCGCCTGGTCGAGCGCACGCACGACGTCCCCGGCTGGGGCGAGCGGATCCGCCAGCTCCCGAGGATCCTCGGTCTGTTCGGCCTGCTGTACCTGCCCACCTTCGGCGTCGTGGGGTACATCCTGGCGCTGTCGTTCGGGGGATGGTGGCTCGCGGTGTTCGCGCTGCCGTTCGTCGCGATCGTGGTGTGGCAGCTGGTGGCGCCGGGCGGGCGGATGGTGCTCGCGGCGCCGGATGCGCGCACGCGGTTCGCGGCCGCCAACGGCCTGCGCTTCGATGCCGAGCGGCAGGGCGAGCGACCGCCGGGCGCGCTGTTCGACGGCCCCCTCGGCGTGCGCGCCGTCGAGGTGTACTCGGTGGACGCGCCGCGGCACGTCGAGGTCGGCAACGCGATCGTCACCGCCGGCGGGAAGGGCGCGAACGCGGGAGAGGTGTTCGGCTACATCGCGGTGCGTCTGCGCACGAGCCTGCCCCACATCGTGCTCGAGCCGCGCGTCGGCAACGGCGTCGCGTTCCCCGATCCGCTGATCGGCAGCCAGCACCTCTCCCTGGAGGGCGACTTCGACCGCTGGTACACGCTGTACTGCCCCGCGGGCGCCGAGCGCGATGCGCTGTACCTGTTCACCCCGGACGTCATGGCGCGGTTCGTGGATGGCGCCGAGGGTCACTACGTCGAGATCGTCGGTCCGTGGCTGTTGGTCTACGCGCCGAAGCGGTTCTCGACCCTGAACCCGGGGCGCTGGGAGCAGGTCGGGTCGATCGTGCAGGCGGTGACCGCCAAGCTCGACCAGTGGGATGGCTGGCGCGGCGTGACCTCAGACGACGCCGCCGCGGCGGACGGGGTGCCGGCTTCGCCGAGGCTGCGCCGCTCGCGCGACTGGTCGGGGCTCGGCTGCCTGCTGATCCTCGGCGCGGTGGTCGCCGTGGTCGCGTTCCTGGTGCAGGGGCTCGGCTGAGCGCCGGTGAGCGGGATGGGCAGCGCTCCCCGGGGTCGAGGTTCCCCCGGTCGCGGTGCCCGGGGGAGCGATCCCCACAGACAGATATCTCAGTCGCGGTTAGCGTTGTCGTCGATCGGGGGGATCCGTGAGGTGCGGAGCGCAGGATCCGATCGCTTTCACCGAACGTGCGGGCCTCGACGGCACCGCTCACACACGGAGGTAGGGAAATGGCAGACATCAAGGTCACATCGGAGTCGCTCGCCAGCGTCGCCGGTCAGCTCTCGAGCGGATCGCAGTCGATCGAGTCGCAGCTGGCCAACCTGAAGTCGCTCGTCGACGGCCTCGTCTCGGGCGACTGGGTCACGAGCTCGGCATCGGTCGCGTTCAACGAGCTGTACTCGCAGTGGGACCAGGCCGGTCAGCAGCTCAAGGAGTCGCTGCAGGGCATCAGCGACCTGCTGAACCAGGCGTCGCTGTCGTACGAGGACAGCGAGACCGCGATCGCCTCGACCTTCAACGGCTGAGCCGCAGCAGCGGAAGGCCCGGCGGGCCGCCTCGCCTGAGGCGGTCGCGGGCTCCGGAATCGGCGCGGCTTCTCGCGTGTCAGGGGGGATCTGATGGTGCAGTTCAGGGTCAGGGCGGAGTCGCTCACCGAGGTGGCCGCCCACCTCGGGTCGGTCATCGCGACGTTCGACGGCAATCTCGCGGCCGTCGAGTCCCAGGTGAACGGCGTCCTGCCGACATGGAAGGGCGATGACCAGGAGTCGTTCGCCGAGCACTGGAAGGCGTTCACGGCGATGGCCGACGCCGTGCGGATGTCGTTGACCGCGCTGCAGGGCGGTCTGATGGCCGCGAGCGCCGGCTATGACACGACGGAGGCGGGCGTCAGCCGCGGCTTCGCGACCGCCCGCCCGACGGTCTCGGCGGTCCGCAGATACAGCGCGGCGCACGGCAGGGCGGTCGGCGCGGGCGAGGCGCGCGCGGAGGACATGGCCGAGTTCTTCGGCCGCGACTACGCGGGCGACCGCGAAAGGGAGCAGTTCGGCGGCGGCGCGGTGCGCGCAGGCGCCGGGCGCTACTCGGGCGGCGGCACGGAGGACACGGACGGCGACGGCGACTCGGACGGCATCGGCGCGGGGCCGTTCCTGCTGCAGGACAGCGTGGACGAGCTGAACGGCGTGCCGGGCGCCGACGGCGGCGAGCCCGGACCCTCCACGGAGAAGAACGAGGCGGCGCACGACGGCGACCGGGGTGACGGCGACCGCCGCGGCGGGCGCGATGCGCGCCTCACGTTCGAAGGGGAGCGCGGCTGATGGCCGAGCAGAGGGCGGACACGGATGAGCTGCGCGCGCTGAAGCAGACGCTGCAGTCGCTCATGGAGTACTGCGAGGCGCTGCGCCTGGGGGCCTCGGGCTTCGCCTACATGCTGCCGAACGACTGGCAGGGCCCGGCGTCGCAGCGCTTCATGGCGCAGTTCGAGGCCTGGGCGGTCGGCGCGCAGGGGATGCGGACCGTGGCCGAGTCGCTGTGGGGCCAGGCCGGCGCGGCCGAGGCGGCGTACACCTCCGCGATCGAGGCGGAGGAT
This sequence comes from Microbacterium rhizophilum, assembly GCF_039605615.1. NCBI lineage: Bacteria > Bacillati > Actinomycetota > Actinomycetes > Micrococcales > Microbacteriaceae > Microbacterium > Microbacterium rhizophilum. The sequence goes on from NZ_JBCNUN010000004.1 coordinate 283,332, forward strand.
CAGCGCTGGACCCGGATCCTGGGCCAGCTGGGGGGCTGACATGACGACGATCGAGATCGATCCCGCGACCGTGATCGGGCAGGCCGCCCAGCTGCGGGGCATCGCCAACCGGATCGAGACGGCCGTGGGGACCGCGCAGGCGGCCCTGTCCGGCACCGGCAGCATGGCGGGCGACTCCGACCTCGGGCAGCTGTTCTGCCACGAGTCCGTCGGAGGAGAGAGCTCCGGCTATGACGACCTCTCGCGGAAGGCGCTCGAGGGCGCGCTGGCCGCCGCCGACCTCGTCTACATGCTCGAGGCGGCGATCACCAACACCGCCCACACGTACGACGCCGCCCAGAAGCCCGGCGCCGGGGAGAAGCCGACGATCACCCCCGTGCCGGCGACCACGGCCGGCGGATCGGTCTTCGTGCCGAGCGCCTTCGGCGACGGCGGGACCGCGATGCCGTTCGACCTCGGGGGGTTCGACAACTGGATCCAGGACGGCCTCGACAAGGTGGGCGTCAAGCTGCCCTCGGGCGACCCCGACCTGCTCGAGACGGCCGAGTCGGCCTGGCGCGACCTCGGCATCGCCCTCAACAGCGCGAACGCGGAGCTGCTGGGCTTCGATCCGCTTCCGGGCGCCGACCTGCCCCAGAAGACGGACATCGGTCAGGCGATCGACGCGCTGTTCGACATCATCCAGTCCGCGCGCGGCACCGCCGTCTACCTGCTCGGCAAGTGCCGCAACTACAAGGAGCAGCTGAAGGCGACGCGCGAGCAGATCGCCGACACGATGCGTCAGATGGTGATCGAGGTCGGCATCGAGATCGGCGCCACGGTCGTCGTGTCGATCTTCACCGCCGGCCTCGGCGCGGCGGCCGGCGCGGGCAAGATCATGCTGACGATCGTCCGCTTCGTGAACAAGATCAAGAAGCTGATCGACGACCTGCGCGACCTGCTGCGCACGCTCTTCCGCCTCGGCAGCTCGGCGAGCGATCTGCGCAAGCTGAAGTACATCACGAGCGCCCTCAAGCAGGGCGCGATCGGCGCGGTGGCCTCGAGCGGCTCGACGCTGATCATGAACGCGACCAACAGGAACGACCCCTACTACCAGCAGCAGAGCGTGTTCCAGGCCGCGATCGTCGGCGGACTGAGCTCGTCGGTCTCGTCGACCGTCACGCGGTACGTCGGGGGCGGATCCGGTCCCATCACACGCGGCGTGACGGGAGACCCGGGCGGGAGCTCGCCGTTCCGGACGTTCGGCGGCGACGTCGCCGGCAGCGTCGCGGGAGAGGTGACCGCCGACGCGGTCGACGGCGGCGGGTTCAACCCGCTGAACGCGGCCGTGATGGGCGTCCTGACGGGCGGGGTGATGTCGGGCGGCGCCATGGGCGCGACGAAGCTCGGCGGCCTCCTGCCGAACACGCTGAATCCGCTCGGCCTGCACTTCGGCGGCAGCGGACCGTCCCCGAGCTCGACGCCCGGCGGCGGCGCGGGCGGACCCGGCGGCCCGGGCAGTCCGCTCGACCCGCCGGCGCCCGGCGGTGCCGGCGGTCCCTCGGGTTCCCCCGCCGGGAACGCGGGTGGTGCCACCACCCCGGACATCGACGCCCCGACCCCCGCCGGCGCGGGCGATGCCGGCGGTCTCGGCGGCGACAGCGGCGGCGTCGACGTGCCGGGTGTCAGCCCCGTGGGCGACGGCGATCTGCCGGGCGGCGGCGACGCGCCGGACTCCTCGGGTGCCCCGGCCGCGCCCGACGCTCCGGTCGCGCCCGACGCTCCGGCCGCGCCCGATGCTCCGGCCTCGCCCGATGCTCCGGCCTCGCCCGATGCTCCGGCGGGATCGGACCTTCCGGCCGCATCCGACCTGCCGGGCGACGCCCCGGTCTCGCCCGCCGGTGTGGACGGCGATGCGCCGGCCGGCGGCGGCGACGCGCCGGGCGCCGACCAGGCCGATCCGACGCCGCAGGGTGCCGATCGCGTCCAGCCGAGCCCCGACTCCGCGCCGCACGGCACGGATCCGACGCCGGATCACGGCGCGGACGACACGCCGACGCCCGCGGGGGCGGGCGCGGCGGCTCCCGGGATCGTGCCGGTCGCCGACATCGACGTGCCCGACGCGAGCGCGATCGACCGCCTCGGCGACCGGATGGACGACGCGATCGCCGACGAGGTGGCCGACGCCGCCGCGAACGACACCCAGCCCGACGGCCCCGGTGACGCCGACCAGCCCGGCGGCCCGGCCGAGGACGCCTCCGCGCCCGACGGCGATGCCGATCCGGACGGCGCCGCTGATCCGGACGGCGCCGCCGATTCCGACGGCGTGCCGCCGGCGGATCCGAACCACGAGGCGCTGCATCGCTACGACGACGTGCCCCAGCCTCCCGCGGACGGCACCCCGCTCGACGACCCCTCGGTGCAGCAGTGGATCGATGAGACCCACGCGCTGCACCCGGAGCTGTCCAAGGAGCAGATCCGCGGCATGTGGGAGTACACGACCGGCGCGTACCGGGAGATCAACGATGCGCTCCGCAATCCGCGCGTCGTCGACGAGGCCATGCTGGACCGCCTCACGAACGCGATGTCGGGCCGCGAGGCGCTGCCGCAGTACACCGGCCCGCTGTACCGCGGCACGGACCTGCCCGAGCACGTCGTCGTCGCGCTGGACGCCGGCGATCCGACCTATCGAGACCTGGCGTTCTCGAGCACCTCCACCGATCCGGCGGTCGCCGACCGGTTCAAGGGCGGGCTGAAGTACGACCCGGAGTACCCGACGATCATCACGTACGAGTCCGCGACGGGGGCGAACGTGGATCCGTTCTCGGCGTACCGCGGCGGCGAGGCGGAGATCCTGCTGGCTCCGGGCGAGCGATTCGAGGTGCTCGACTGGCACGGGCCCGATGCCGACGGCATCCGGCACCTCACGGTCCGCGAGATCCCCGAGGGGCCCGCGCAGTGACGGCGGACGACGACCGGGAGGTCCTGCTCGACCGGCTCGGGCGGCGGCTGGTGGCGCAGTCGCCGGCCGAGCGGCAGCTCGCCGTCCGGCGGGCGGCGGCCTGGCCGGCGGACCTGTCGGCCGAGGCGCGAGGCGAGTGGCAGGAGCTGCGCCTGCAGGACGAGGACCTGATGCGGCTGCGCATGTTCACCCGCCGGGTCTCGGACACCCCGGGCATACTCGATGAGGTCGGTCGGGGCGAGGCGTGGCAGGCGTTCTCCGGCGCCGTTGCGCGAGCGGGCACCGCGATCCTCGCCGGCGACCGGCTGGGCGAGGAGGCGCGCACCGCGGCGCTCGCGCCGTTCGCGGCCGACGGAGAGGATGGACCGATGACCAGCGAGGAGACCTCATGAGCGGTTCGCAGGTGCAGAACCTGATCGCCGGCCTGGAGAAGCTCCCGGCGTACGAGGGCCTCGTGTTCCGGGCCTGCCCCGACGGCGCCGAGTTCGTGCGCGACGGGCAGGTCGCCGTCGCGCGGGGCCTCGTGTCGGCGACGAAGAGGGAGGGGGCTCTCGCGCAGTCGCCCGACGTCTACGCCATCGCGTCGCGGAACGGCCGCGACGTGTCGCTGTTCTCCGCCGCGCGGGAGGAGCAGGAGGTCGTGTTCCTGCCCGGGACGACGTTCGCCCTGTGGCACTCGTTCGACGTCGACGGCCGCACCGTGCGCGCCGTGTTCGAGATCGCGCCGGACGAGAAGGTCGGCCCCGAGCAGACCGCCGCGCTCGAGCGGGACGCGCGCGAGCGGCTCACGGCGGCGGCGCCCGTGTCCATCCGGATCGACCGGTTCACGGGCGATCTCGCAACGGCCTGAGCGCATCGGAGACGACGTGACGACGATCGAACAGCGCTGCGGCGACCTGGTGCGGCCGGTGCTCGAGCTCATGGGCGCCGCGGTCAGCGCGGGCTTCGACGCCTCGGCCGCGCAGCCCGCGCTACGAGCCGTGCAGAGGCTGCGGGACATCCTTGCCGAGGGCACCGACGGCATCGCCTCGGCGGCATACCTGCAGTGGCATGCGACCGCGGACGACATGCTCGCCTCGGTCGCGCGCGAGCTCGAGAACGGCGACGTCCCCGCCGCCCGCGCGATCCTGAGCGACCCCCGCCTCGGCCTGCAGCAGCTCTCGATCGCCTGCGCCGGCATGCCGGGGTGGTGACGCCCGCGTCTCCCGCGCGGCCCCCGCGCGCGTGACAGGATGACGACCGTGGGAGGGATCGAGTGAGCGGCTGGGCGATCATCAACGAGCGCGAGGCGGCGCCCGAGCCCGCGCCCGTGAGCATCGAGCGCGCCGCTCTGCTCGGCATCGCGCCCGCGCCCACGGGCCGCCGGGTGATCGCCGCGATCATCGACGCGATCCCCGCGATCCTGTTCCTCCTGCCGCTGCCGTTCACGCTGCCGCTCCTCCTCACGGGCGAGCTGTGGGCGATCCTGGTCGGCGCGATCTGCGTCGTGCTGCTGGTCGTGTACGGGCTGATCCAGCTGGCCTCGAACGGACGGCGCGGGCAGACCTTCGGGAAGCAGCTGACGCGGCTGCGCACGCTCGACCCCGCCACGCTGAAGCCGATCGGCTTCGCACGCGCGCTGCTGCGCGCGCTGATCGTCGCGGCATCGGGCATCGTGCCGCTCGTCGGATCCGCCGTGATGCTGATCTCGCCGCTGCTCGACATCGAGCAGCGCGGCCGCGGCTGGCACGACCACGCGGCGCGCGCGTGGCTGATCGACCTGGACGCGGTCGACCCCGCCGATCCGGTCGCGTTCGAGGCCGCGCGGGGCCGCGCCCGCGTCCGCAGCGTCGCCGCGGGCGCCCCGGCCCAGGCGGCGCCTGCGCCGAGCGCCGTGCCGCCGGCTCAGGCCGCGCCCGCGCCCGTCGCCCCGACCCCGCAGACCGTGCGCCTGCGCTTCGACACCGGGGAGCTCGTCGACGTCCACGGCCCGGGCCTCGCGGGCCGCGCGCCCGTCGCCGCAGCCGAGGAGGTCGTCATGCACGTGGTGCCGATCGCCGACGAGGCCCGCTCGATCTCCAAGACGCACTTCGCGTTCGCGGTCGACGCGCACGGACTGTTCGTGAGCGACCGCGGCTCGACGAACGGCACGAGCATCCTGCGCGGCGGCGCGACCATCCCCGTCCCGCCCGGCGCGGCCGTCCGCGTGACCGCGGGAGACCGCATCCTGTTCGGCGATCGCGTCGCCGACGTGCTCTGACCCTGACCCCGGAGCGGGCGGTGACACGCCGGGCATGACAATATGTCCCGGGGAGGGGGTCGAATCTTGGCAGATGTGAATTCGTCGACGGGGGAGTTCGACGAGGTCGAGGTCAACACCATGCCGGGCAGGATCGCGCCGCTGCGCGTCGAATTCGCGGGCGAGTGGATCGAGGTGCCCATGGGGCGCCCGTTCGTCATCGGCCGCGAGGGTGACCTCGAGATCGACGACAACCAGTACCTCCACCGCCAGTTCCTCGAGCTGCAGTACCACGACGGCCTGTGGTGGCTCGCGAACGTCGGATCGCGCCTGGCCGCCACGATCTCCAGCGCCGGCGGCGCCGTGCAGTCGTGGCTCTCGCCCGGCGCGCGCATGCCGATCGTCTTCGCGCAGAGCGTGATCGTCTTCACCGCCGGCCCCACGACGTACGAGCTGACGCTCTACACGGAGGAGGCGCAGTACGCCGTCTCGAGCCAGATCGAGGCGTCCATGAGCGGCGAGACCACGGTCATGCCCGTGAGCTTCACGCCGCTGCAGAAGCTGCTGATCGTCGCGCTCGCCGAGCCCATGCTGCGCCGCGAGGGTGTCAGCATGAGCGAGCTGCCGTCGTCGAGCGCCGCGGCGCAGCGCCTCGGCTGGACCATGAGCAAGTTCAACCGCAAGCTCGACAACGTGTGCGACAAGCTCGACCGGATGGGCGTGCAGGGCCTGCGCGGCGGCCCCGGCAAGCTCGCCACGAACCGCCGCGCGCGGCTCGTGGAGTACGCCGTGACGTCCCAGCTCGTCACGCGCGCCGACCTCGCCCTCCTCGACGACGAGGCCCTGCGCAACCAGAACGACGTCGAAGAGGACTGACCCCCGCGCGGGCTTCTCTTCCCTGAGAACACGTGCTCTCAGCGAGGACACGCCTTTTCGCGCCAGAAACCGCGTGTGATGTCTCAGGACATCGGTGACGGAACTGCATCAGGACATCGGTGACGGTTCCTGCATCAGGACATCGGTGACA